>DATLRD010000058.1:0-3905 GCA_035534855.1 Allostellaceae bacterium
TCGCCGGGGCGCGGCCGTGAGATCGGAGACGCCGCGCCCGGTCGAGGCGCTGAGCGAGAGCGAAGCGGAAGCGGAGCTCGCCCGCCTCGCCGCCGAAATCACGCATCACGACCGGCTCTATTACGCCAACGACGCGCCCGAAATCAGCGATGCCGAATACGACGAGCTGCGGCGCCGCAACCAGGCGATAGAGGCGCGGTTTCCCGGGCTGATTCGCGGCGACAGCCCGTCGCGGCGGGTCGGTGCAGCGCCATCATCGGGTTTTGCCAAGGTCACCCATACGGTGCCGATGCTGTCGCTCGAAAACGCCTTTGCCGAAGGCGACGTGCGCGAGTTTTTTGCCGGCATCCGCAACTTCTTCCGCCGCGCCGAGGATCTGGCGCGGGTCGCCGAAGACGCGATCGCGGTCATGGCCGAGCCCAAGATCGACGGGCTGTCGGCGGCGGTGCGCTATGAGCACGGAAGGCTGGTGCTCGGCGCGACGCGCGGCGACGGCGTTACCGGCGAAGACGTGACCGCCAACCTGCGCACGCTGGCCAGCATCCCGAAGACGCTCAACGGCAAGGGCTGGCCCGACATCGTCGAAGTGCGCGGCGAAGTCTACATGGAGCGCGACGGGTTTTTCGCGGTCAACGCCGAGCGCGAGGCCGCCGGCGCGCCGGTTTTCGCCAACCCGCGCAACGTCGCCGCCGGCTCGCTGCGCCAGCTCGACCCGGCGGTCACGGCGCGCCGGCCGCTCAAATTCTTCGCCTATGCCTGGGGCGAGACGAGCGCGCCGTTTGCCCAGACGCATGACGAGGCGCTGGCGCATTTCCGCGACTGGGGGTTCACCGTCAACGAGCGCTCGCGCCTGTGCCGCGGCGTCGCGGAGGTGCTGGAGTTTTACCACGGCATTGCCGAACAGCGCGCCGACCTGCCGTATGACATCGACGGCGTCGTATACAAGGTCAACGACCTCGAATTGCAGCGCCGGCTCGGCATGGTCAGCCGTGCGCCGCGCTGGGCGCTGGCTCATAAATTCCCGGCGCAGCAGGCGCAGACCGTGCTGCACGACATCATGATCCAGGTTGGGCGGCAGGGCTCGCTGACCCCGGTCGCGGTGCTCGAGCCGATCACCGTGGGCGGCGTCGTCGTCCAGCGCGCAACGCTGCACAACGAGGACGAAATCGCCCGCAAGGACGTGCGCAAGGGCGACACCGTAATCATCCAGCGCGCCGGCGACGTGATCCCGCAGATCGTCTCGGTCGTGCTCGACCGCCGCCCCGCCGGCTCGGAACCTTTTGAATTTCCAGGCCATTGCCCAATCTGCGGCAGCCTTGCCGTGCGCGAAGAGGGCGTGGTTGCGCGGCGCTGCACCGGCGGGCTGATCTGCCCGGCCCAGGCGGTCGAGCGCCTCAAACATTTTGTCGCGCGCGACTGCTTCGACATCGAAGGGCTCGGCACCAAACACATCGCCGAGTTCTGGCAGGACGGGCTGATCCGCCGGCCCGGCGACATCTTCCGCCTCAAGGCCGAGCAGATAGCGGATCGCGAGGGTTGGGGCACAGTGAGCGCCCGCAAGCTGATCGCCGCGATCGACGAGCGCCGTCGCATCACGCTCGACCGCTTTATCAACGCGCTCGGCATTCCGCAGGTCGGGCAGGCCACGGCGCGGCTGCTGGCCCGGCACTACCGCTCGCTGGCGCATTGGCGCCGCGAGATGGAGGCGGCGCAGGACCCCGACGGCGCGGCCCACGCCGCCCTACTCGACGTGCACGGCATCGGCGCCGACATGGCTGCCGACATCGTCGGGTTTTTCGCCGAGCCGCATAACCGCGACATCCTCGACGATTTGCGGGACGAGGTGAGCGTGCTCGACTACGCGGCGCCCGCACAGCGGGCCTCACCGTTGGCCGGCAAGACGATCGTGTTCACCGGCGGGCTCGAAGCGATGAGCCGGTCGGAGGCGAAGGCCCGCGCCGAGGCGCTGGGCGCCAATGTCGCCAGCTCGGTTTCGGCCAAGACCGACTACGTCGTGATTGGCGCCGATGCCGGGCAGAAGGCGGCCCGCGCCGCGAGCCTCGGGGTCACGGCGCTCGACGAGGCGGCGTGGCTGGAACTGGCTGGCATCGGCGAGGGCAGCGGATGACCGGACCGCATCGGGGGGCCGGGTGCCGACCGATTTCCTGACCCTGACCCGCGCCGCCGGCGTGGCCTTGCGGCCGGGCCGCCGCGACGTCGAATCGCAACCCTGCCTGTTGCCCGATTCGATCACACTGACCGACGAGCGCACCGCGCTGCCCGATGACCACCGGCACGAGCCGGCGCTTGCCGCAGCGCCGTTTTTCGTCGAATTCGCCGAGATCGACCGGCTCGATCCCGCGCGCGGCGAAAGCACGCCCGACGCGCCGGTTGCATCGGCATCGGCCCAGGGCCGGCCGATCCGCGCACCGATCGGCTCGCTGCTGATCCACCTGCTGGTGCTGGCGGTGATCCTGGCGCCGGCCCTTACCGCGCCTGATCTGCCGAAGGCGATCCCGATCCAGCTCGTGCTCGAACCGCCGCCGTCGGCTCCGAAGCCGGCGTCGAAATTGGCGCCTCCGGCACCCGAGGCGGCACGCCCGCCCGGCCGCCTGTCGTCGGATGACGAAGGCGTCGTAACCCCGAAAGCCGGCGAGGCGCCGACCCAGGCCACGAAAGCCGCCGCGCCCAAGCCGGTGCCGCAACCGAAGCTGGTCCCGCCGCCGCCGCCGCCCAAACCCGAGGCGCCGATCGACGAGGCTGTGCTGCTGAAGCTGCCGAAAATCCCGGCGCCGGTGTTGACCCCGCCGGCGCCGGCCAAGACCCCGCCGCAATCCGCGCCGCAGCGCGCCGTCGAGCAGCAGTCGGCCGGTCACGCGGCCCGCGTGCCCGGACCCTCCGCAACCAAGGACCAGTACCTTGCCTATCTCGTCACGCTGACCAGGCAGCATTTCGACCTGGTGCCGATGTCGCTGATCGGCGACCGGCAGGGGGAAACCAGCCTTTTGGTGGTGGTTTTGGCCGACGGCACGATCGCGCGGATTAGCATCGAACAGGGATCGGGCTATCCCGACATCGACCGCCGCGTCGAGCAAATGGTCCGCGCGGTCGGCCGTTTTCCGCCCCTGCCGCAGTGGTATCAGCGCAACAGCATGGATTTGATCTTCAAGCTGCGCTTTCCGCAAGCGATCAACCCGCGATAGGCTGGGTGATCCGCTGCAACAAGGGGCGCCGCCGTGCCCGCACAACCCAACCGGATCGATCCGATCCTCGCCTCGGTCATCCAGCACCGGCTCTTGGCGATCGTCGAGGAAATGGGCGAGGCGATGCTGCGCACCGCTTATTCGCAGATCCTCAATTCGAGCCGCGACTTCTCGACCGCGATCTGCGGCCTCGACGGAAGGCTGATCGCCCAGGCCGAGCACGTGCCGATCCATGTCGGCGCGCTGCCCTTCGCCGCCCGCGCGGTCAGCGAGTTTTTCGGCGGCGACATCCATCGGGGCGACGTGTTCCTGCTCAACGACCCGTATCACGGCGGCAACCACCTGCCCGACCTGACCGCATTCGTACCGATCTTTGCCGACGGCGCGCCGTGCTACTGGGCGATCAACCGGGCTCACCAGAGCGATATCGGCGGCGCGACGCACGGCGCCTACAACGCCTCGGCCACCGACATCTGGCAGGAAGGCATCCGCATCCCCCCGTTGAAGCTCTACGATCGCGGCGAGCTGCGCCGCGACGTGATGGAAATGATCGTTACCAATGTGCGCCACCCGCGCGATTTCCGTGGCGATCTGGCGGCGATGATCGGCTCGGCGCATGTCGGCGAGCGGCGCTTTCTGGCGTTGGCCGGCGAATTCGGCTGGGCGGTGACGCAGGACGCTATCGAGACGGTGCTCGACGGC
>DATLRD010000059.1:0-15124 GCA_035534855.1 Allostellaceae bacterium
CGGATCGAGCGGGTGATGCGCCGGCATGGCATCCGGGCTCGGGCGCCGCAGCGGATCCACTCCGCCATCGGATACATCACCCCCGATCAAGCAGAGGCGAAATCCGCATAACCCGGTGTCCACCAAACCGGGGGAAGGTCACGCAACCGATATTGACGCAGGTGCCGCCGATCGTCCCGTGCCCGATCAGCGCGACGTGCGCCCCCTGGTCGGCGGCGGTGATGGCCGCCGAGAAGCCAGCCGACCCGGCGCCGATGACGGCGAGATCGTACGGTCCGTTCGGCTTCTCGGCATTTGAGGCGCAGCAATCGTGCGGGGTCATCACAGGAATGTTTTCCTCCAAACTAAAGCATGGAGCCGATATCCGATGCGGCGGTCGGATAGGCAAAGATCGTCTGCATGAGATCATCGGCGGTAAGCCCGTGGCGCACCGCGAGAGCAAAGAGGTTGATCACTTCGTCGGCATGCGGGCCGACGAGATGGGCACCGAGAATGCGCCCGCTGCCCTCTTCGACGAGGGTCTTAAACCCGTAAACCGTCTCGGCAACCCGGCGCGCCGTGTACCAGTCAGGCACCTTCTGGCTTTTGACCTGAAACTTGAGGCCCGCCGCGCGGGCCTCCGCCTCGCCCAGGCCCACTGCCGCGATCGGCGGCAACGTAAAGGCGACGCTCGGCACGCCCCGATAGTCCGGCCGGTGCCGGTTGCCGTCGAGCAGATTGCCCGCGACTACCTTGCCGTCATGGCTCGATACCGGCGTTAGCGGCGGCCCTTTTTGGGCCGCGTCACCGGCCGCATAGACGGCCGGGTTGGAAACGCTCTGCAAAAATTCGTTGAGGACAAGCCGCCCCTTTTCGACGGCGACACCGGCCGAGGAGAGGTTGAGCGCGTCGAGATCGGGCGCGCGCCCGGCGGCATGCAGGACGAGATCGGCGCGCACCTCGACCTCTTGGCTTCCTGCCCGCGCGCGCACCGTAAAGCCGCTGCCGTCGCGCTCGATCGCCTCAACCTCCGTGCCGGTTTGCACCGCAACGCCGATTTCCGTGAACTTCTCCATGAGCCAGCCGACTAGCTCGGGTTCAAACTGCGTCAGCATGTGATCGGCCCGTTGCAGCACCGTCACTTTTGCGCCGGCGCGCGCGGCGATATGCGAGAACTCGGCCGCGATGTAGCCGCCGCCCACCATGACGATGCGCGCCGGAAGCTTCGCCAACTCAAGGAACTGATCGCTGGTAATCAGATGCTCGGCACCGGGAAAGGTAAGCGGCACCGGCCGCGCTCCGATCGCGATGAGCACATGCCGGGCCTGAATGGCTTGCCCGCCAACCTCGATCGCACCCGGTCCGGTGAAGCGCGCCATACCGTGAATCGCATCAATGCCGCGCTCGGCTAAACGCTGTTCCTGCTTTTGCGGCACGGGATCGGTAAAGCTGCGCTTGAAGGCGATGAGATCGGGCCAGCTAATCCCGAGATCGCCGGTCACGCCCCGGCCGCGCATGCGTCGGGCCATATCGATCGCCTCGGCACCGCTGATCAGTATCTTTTTCGGATCGCAGCCGCGCAGCGCACAGGTGCCGCCGAACGGCAGGTGATCGATCACGGCAACCGACCATCCCGCCGCGCGCACCCGCGCGCTGACGACCTGCGCGGCCGTGCCGCTGCCGATGACGGCAAGATCGTATGCTTTACCATCGCTCATGCGCAGTCCCTCCCTTTTGCCTCTTTTGCGCTCTGGTCGCACCAATTGGCCGCGACGTGCCGGCGGTAAAGCCGAAGGCCCACCAGAGCGGCGCCGACGAGCAGCACCGGGATAGCAATATACGCCGCACTGGTCAGCCAGGCGGTAAGGCCGATGCCTCCGAGCATGACCGCAAGCAACGGGGTTGCGCAGCACAGCGCGACGAGCGCAGCGCCGATGGCGGTACTGGTGATCAGCGAGCGGTCTGACATGCCCGTTCAATTCGCGAGTTTGGCAGGATATCCGGCATCCGTCGGTGCGGCGATGAGTGCCGGCAGGGTGGCAACCGTATCGTCAAACGTGACAGTCGCCATGAAGGGCGACATTTTTGTAGCCTGTTTGATCTCGACCGCCTTGACGCCTGGAACGCGCATCAATGACTGCTTGACGATCGGCGGACAGAGCACGCAGTCCGCGTTTTTAATGTCCAAAACGACGGACTTTTCCGCCGCTTGCGCCGACAACGGCAACAGCATGAACGTGAGGGTGGTGGCTATGGTGAATTGGCGAATCATGGTTTGTCTCCCCGCGGTTAGAGGAACAACGTGATGAGTTTTGGGAAACCGATCGCGATCACGACGAGGACTCCCGCGCTCCAGAGACCAATCTTCGCGATACGATTCGAAGCCGGCTTGGCGCAGTAAGAGCCGTCGGCGCAGGCTGGCTTCCAATAGACGAGATAAGCGCCATAGCCGATGAACCCGAGGGCGACCGCCGCGAAGATCGGCTGATAGGGTTCAAGGGCGGTCAGATTGCTGATCCAGGCACCACTGATGCCCAACGTGAAGAGGGCAAAAGGAATCACACAACATGAAGCCGCACCGAGCGCGGCCATAATTCCACCCGCGGCAAGAAGCCTTGGCGTGCTCGCAGGGCGTGCGTCGTTCTGCGGATCGGGCGCCGCCCTCATCGTTGCCGCCGAGGGTTCGATTCCAGGCCGGGCACGTTCGAGCAGATTTTGTGCTTTTTCGCTCATGGTCAGCATGCTAAATCCTGTAGTTACTACAGGATCAAGGAGAAAATTTTGATGTCCTCAGCCGCCCCTCAGCAACCTTTCGCGCTGCCGATCGGTGAACTGTCCCGGCGGACCGGGGTCAATATCGAGACCATCCGCTATTACGAGCGGATCAAGATGCTACCGGCGCCGCCGCGCACGTCGAATGGGCGGCGGGTCTATGGGCCGGCCGAGACACGCGTGCTTGTTTTCATTCGCCGTTCTCGCGAACTGGGTTTTACGCTCGACGAAGTGCGCGCTCTACTGGCGCTCTCCCAACACAACGACCGCACGAGCTGCGCCGAGGGGCGTGAGCTTGCGGCGGATCATCTTACCGATGTTCGGGCAAAGATTGCCGACCTCCGGTCGATGGAGCGTGTCCTGGCTGACACGGTGCGGCGGTGCGATGCCGGGGAAGTGCCCGGATGCCCCCTGATCGACACCCTTTCATGGTCGTCATTTTGAACATTGAGTGGCGGCGTTCTTTGAACGCTATGTGGCACAAATCGCTGAGACGCCCGCCGACCTGGGCACGCCGATCCGCTTTCCCGTCCGACTATCATTCTGTCCGGTTTGGCGCCTCAGCCCCAGGATTGCCGGACATTTGGGGTGACCGCTCATCGAGCGTTTTACGGACACCCCGGCCAAAGAGCCACAGACCCGGCGTCGCATGCGTCAGATAATCCTCAAAATCCTGCGCCAGATAATTTTCAAAATGACACCCTAAAACAACCGGGGCCGAACTGCCGTCAGGGGGTGCGGAGAACGCGCTCGACCTCGCCGGCGGCAACCCCATAAATCTCGGCCACCTGGGCCGCCGTCATGCCGTACTTCAACCAGACGCGGATGCGGGCGACATGCGCGGCCGGGATGCCGGGCTTCCTCGGCGGCTTGGCGCTGGTCGGCGCTTTCGGTTCGTCACGCAGGACCGGCGCCGCCCGGCTCGCCGCCAGCACGCGCGGTTTGCGTACCGCCTCACCGGCCGGGGTGGTTTCCCGAAGGGATGGCTCGACGCGTTGGGGTTTGGGCGCAAAGAGCGCCTCAGCCGCCTGGCGCGCGCTCGTGCTCTGCTCGCGACTATTGCCGCGATCGTCGTACTGTGGTGATCGATTGAACAAGATTGCTCCGCGATAGTATCCGCCGCCGCGAGCGGCGAAGTGGGTTCAGGATTTCATCAAGCTGGACTTCAAAAGTTGGTGTGCGGGTTGAATATTTCAAGAACGTCGCGGTGCTTCCAAAACTTCCCGTGCGGTCCATCCAGCCGGCGATTTTGCACTCGGATTCCGCACGCGGAAAGGAGAGGGATTTCAGCGGTTTGGGGTTTGAGCAGAATGTTTCATAACCGCTATGTTCTCAGGTAGTTCTGCAAGAGGTTGACCCGAAAGTGAGTTGAGTGATTTCAGGTCTTGTGATTCGGTCGTCGTTGCGAACAGCGACTAAGGCACAAGATGTGGACTGAAATCACTCGACCGAAGTATCGGCGGGACGGATTGCGCTATGCAAGCGACACGACGACCCAGGAATGGGCGGTGATTGCGCCGTTGCTGCCGCCGCCGCACGAGGGCCGAGGCCGGCCGCGCACGACAGACTTGGGCGCGGTGGTGAACGCGATTTTCTACATCGCCCAAACCGGTTGCCAGTGGCGCATGCTACCGAAGGATTTTCCACCCTACACGGACGGTACAGCCCAATACCCGGGTATGGGGGAGGCTCAGTAATACGCGGCGCCGCCGTTGACGTGGATCGTCTGTCCGGTGATGAAGCCGCCGGCATCGGTGACCAGAAACAGGCAGGTCGCGGCGATCTCGTCGACCGTGCCCTGGCGGGCGAGCGGGATGCCCGAGGCATCGGGCGGCCGGTTGCCGTACCACTCGGGGTTGTCGCGCCGTGTGTCGATGCTGCCCGGTGAGACGACATTGACCCGGACATGCGGCGCGAATTCCGAGGCGAGCCCGCGCGCCAGGCCGATCAGCGCCATCTTGACCGCCGATAGATGCGCGCGCCCCTTGCCGCGGCCCGAATAGGCGCCGTCGCCGACAAAGAACAGCACGTTTCCGTATTTGTTTTCGGCCATCTTTCCGATCAGCGCCCGGGTCAGATAGAACGCGCCGTCGAGCACGACGCCGCGCACCATCTCCCAATCCGCGTCGCTGACCTCGACAAACGGCATGTGCGGGCGGATCGCGGCGTTGTTGATCAGGATGTCGACGCGGCCGAATTCGGATAGCGCCTTTGCCGCCAGCGCCTCGACCTCGTGCTTTTTCGCCATGTCGGCGAGCACCGCAATTGATTTGACCCCAAGCGCGCGGACCTCGCGCACGACCGCATCGGCCTCTTCCTGGTTGGTGCGGGCGTTGACGACGACGTGCGCGCCCTCCCCGGCCAGCTTCAATGCCGTCGCGCGGCCGATATTGCGGCCCGAGCCGGTTATCAGCGCGACCTTTCCGTCCAGCTTGCCCATGGTTTCCCCCTTTTATTCCGCGGCGGCCTGCCGGCGCGCCTCATCGAGATCGACCGCGTTGCTCCCCGAGGCCGCCTCGCCGAGCCGCGACCCCTTGGTCACCGCGAGCGCCGCACGCGCCGCCTCGTTTTCGGAGATCTTGGCCATGATCGCCTGTTTGGCACGGTCGAAGACGCCGCGATTTGTTGCGACGAAATCGCGCGATTCCCGCAGCTTGGCAAGATACCCGTTGATCTCGGGCACCACATAGCGCGCGACCATGTCCCAACTGCGGACGGTGTTTTCCGGGTTGGCCCAATCGTGCACGAAGCCGACCACGGTGCCGAACCCGCCGCTCATCTCCAACACCTGCTTGATCCGCGCGACGAGATCATCAGGCGTGCCGATCGTCGCCGCCGCGCCGGGGCCGAACGCGGTCTTCGCGACCGCCTCGTCCGGGTCGGTGAACACGGTCGCACCGGGCCGCTGCAGCGTGCCGACGATGTATTCGTTGTGGTGCCGCATCAGGCCGTGGCGCGCCTCGGCGATCGCCTTCTCGCGGGTCTCGGCGATATGCCACGACAACAGCACGCGCCAGTCCTTGCGGCTCACGGTCGTGCCGTGCTTTTTCGCGGCGGCCTCGGCAAAGCCCCACTGCGTCGGCAGCGCGTTGAGCCCCTCTTCGGCGAGCGAGCCGATCGAAATGACGCCGCAGCCGTGTTTGCCGGCCAGCGTCATCCCCGACGGGCTGATCTGCGAGGCGACCGCGAACGGCATCTCCTCCTGCAGCGGCAGCAATTGCAGCTGCCCATCCTGCAACGTGAACCAGTCGCTTTTCGCGGTCACGCGCTCGCCGTTGAACAGGCGGCGGATCACGCCGATCGCCTCGTCCTGGCGGTCGCGCTGCACCATCGGGTCGATGCCGAGCGTATGCGCGTCGGACGCGAGCGCGCCGGGGCCGGAGCCGAAGATCGCCCGGCCGCCGGTCATGTGGTCGAGCTGCACCATGCGCTGCGCGACGTTGAACGGGTGGTGATAGGGCAGCGAGACGACGCCGGTGCCGAGCTTGATGCGCTTCGAGCGCTCGCCGGCGGCGGCGAGGAACATCTCGGGCGAGCCGATCATCTCCCAGCCGCTCGAATGATGCTCGCCGCACCAGAACTCGTCGTAGCCGAGCTGGTCGAGCCGCTCGACGAGGTCGAGATCGCGGCGGAACTGCAGCATCGGGTGCTCGCCGACCGGGTGGTGCGGCGCGAGAAAGGCGCCAAATCCTAGGCGGGGCATCGTCGTTCTCCTAATTAGGCAGGCGCGGAGCGCCATAAATTTTGCCCCAGAAACACGGAGGCAATGAGGCGGGCATGCGGTTGATCCCTCAGTGTCTCTGTGCCTTTGTGGTCATTTCACAGGCCGCTTCGCGGCCAATGATTGGCTACACACCCTCGACGATGCGCAGATCACGGTCGGCGCCCTTGCCGAGCACCCTGAGCGCCTCCTGGTAGCCGGGGCTGTCGTGCGCCGCCTCCGCCTGCGTGACACTGTCGAACTCGACGATCACCACCCGCTGGAGAATCCCGGCTTCGTATGCCTTAGCGGCAGTGCCGCGAGCCAGGAAACGGCCGCCGGCAGCCTGGATCGCCGGGCCGGCGAGCTTGGCATAGCCGGCCAGCGCGTCGGGGTTGGAAATCGAGCGGTAGGTCGCCACCCAGTACGCCTTCGCCATCGTCCTCTCCGTTATCGACCTAATTTGGCGCGAGCGTAGCCCGGCGCGGGCCGACGCCAAAGCACAGTTTGCCGGCCCCAACCCGCGCGCCGCGCGTCGGCGTCAATATTCGAACTGATAGGTCAGCCCGATGCTGCTGCCGGGGTCGTTTTGCGGGGTGATGCCGGTGGCCGGTGTACCGCCGGTACCGAGCGTGCTTTCGAGCTTGAGATGCTTGGTGAGGTCGATCTGCACCTTTACCTGGCTGCCGCCCGAGCTGCCCTGCCGCGCGCCGACATAGACGCCGCTGGCGACATATTTTCCCGCCTCCAAGGTCGCTCCGAGCCCGCCGCTCGACGCACCGCTGACCGACAGGCGGTCGAGGCCGAGGCCGGTGCGTACTGCAGCCAGCGGGTCGCCGATGCCGACCCCGCCGAGCGCGGCGATCGCCTGGCCCACGGCGGCGAGCTGAAACGGACTGAGCTGCTGCGGGTTCTGCCCGAACAGCAGCTGCCCGAGGATCTGATCCTGCGGCAACTCAGGGCTGCTCGACAGCTGGATTTTAGGGGCATCGGCATAGCCGGTGACGGTCAGCGTCGCGGTCAGGTTGTTTGCGGTGCTCTGGGCGACGAAGTGGATCGTCGGATCGAGCTTGTTGACGAGGTTGCTGCCGTCGAACGTGACCCTGCCCGAGGTGAAGGTGAGCGTCTGCCCCGCCAGGCTGTAGGCGCCGCGGCGCAGGTCGAAGCCGCCGCCGACCGTCGGCGCGACGGTGGTCCCGCCGAGCTTGAGCGTGCCGCCCATCTCGGCGTCGATCCCGTGTCCGCGCACAAAGACCTGCCGCGGCGCGGCGATCGTGAGCGCGAGCGCTACTGCCGGGCCCGGCGCGGGCGGCGGCGGCGGCCGGACCCCGGGCCGGCGCACATTCAGTGTCGCGACGCCCTGCGGCAGCCGGTCGGGAATGTTGATGGTGGCGCGGGCGACGCGGATTTCGCCGGCGGCGGCAAGCGCGCCATACAGCTGACCGCGCAGCGTCACGTCGGCGCTCATCGTTGCGCTCAACAAATCGCTCGCCAAGGGCCGCGCGTTGCGGGCGGTCACGGTCAGCGACACCGGCACAAGCGGCTGAAACACCCCGATCGTGCCGGCGACCGACAGGGTCCCCGGCCCGGCGCGGCCGCTGAGACTGGCGATGCGCAGCGAATCTCCGGCCGCCTCAATGGTTCCGGTCATGTCGGTGATATGGACGCCCTCGACGAAACCCTGCATCGAGCCGCGCGCCAGGCGAACCGTACCGGTGGCTCGCGGCGCCGCGAGCGAGCCGGCAATGCCAAGATTGAGCGTCACCTGGCCGCGCGCGATCCAGCCGTTGGGGGTCAGCAGCGGATCGAGCAGCGTCAGGTCGGCGACGCCGGTGAGCCGGATGTCTACCGGCGCCGCTGGCCGGAGCGGTAGCGTTCCGGCCAGCCGCAAATGCATGTTGGCGCCGGCCGCAAGCCGCGCGTCGAGCCGCGCCACCCCCTGCCCGAGCGTCGCGGTCGCGTCGATATTCGCCGGCGGCAGGCCGCCAAAGCTACCGGTCGTGAGGCGCAGGCCACGACCGGTCAGGCGCAGCGTGCCCTCGGGCGCCGCGAGCGTGCCGCGCAGCCGGCCGTCGAACGACAGGGCTCCGCTGCCGCGCGCCGCGCCAAGCCATGGCTTGGCGAGGGTCGGCGTGAGGTTGCGGGCCGATACGGTCAGCGCCAGCGCCGGGGTGACCCGGCCGGCGAGCGAGAGCACCGCGCCGCCGACGCCGAGCCGCAGATTGTCGACTGCCACGCCGCCGGCGAAGGTAATGCGCGCCGGCGCCAGCAGCCGCGTCGTCTCTCCGGCGTGGTTGACCTGCAGCGAGGCGAGCTGCAGTTCGCGCTGCGGCAATCGCAGGGTGGCCGCCGCCGACAGCGCCGCCGGACCCTGCGGGGTCTGCAGCCGCGAGGTGAGCCTGAGCGCCAGCGATTGCGGCGAACCGTTCGCGGTCAGCCGGGCGCTGCCGGTGACACCGGCCTGGCGGATACCCTGGGCGTCGGCTGTCAGCGCAAGATTCGGGTGAGCCGCCGGGTCGTCGACCCGCGCCTCCACGGTCACCCGGTCGGCCCCCGCGCCGCCCACCGCGAGGCGCTGCACCTCGGCCCGGATGCGGACTTGCGGCGTGCCGCGGACCAGCACGGTATCGAGCGTCGCGCTGGCGCTGCCGCCGGCAGTGACGCCAATCAGCGGCGCAAGATCGCCGATCCGCGTCACGCGCACCTGCATCTGCCCGAGCGGCAGCGCCGCGCCCGGCGCGAGCGTCAGCTTGCCGTGCCCGTCGGCGCTCTTCCATTGCAGACGGTTGAGCGCCAATTCCAACGTACCGTCGGCCTTTCGGCTCACCGCGGCGGCGAGGCGCAGCGGCGCCCCGGCGAGCCGCCCCTGCGCGGTGATCGTGCCCGACGGCGCGGCCGGAAGGCCCTGTGCGCGCAGCGACACGGTCAGCTTCTCTTTCGCCGACCCGGCAACCGAGACCAGGCCGTCGGCTTCCGCGGTCAACGCGAGATCGTCCGGTAGCCCGGTGAGATGGCCGTGGGCCGAGACGGTGCCCGCGACCCGCGGGCCAATCGCGGCAAGGTCTGACAGCGCCGCCTGCCAGTCGACGGCGACCACCCCGGCCTTGTTGCTGCCGGTGGCCGAGACCTGCACCGAACGGCCATCAAGGTGAAGCGCATCAAGCGTCACGTGGCCGCGGTCGAGCGCGCCGCTCAGGGCGAGCGTCGCGTTGTCGCCGAGCAGCGCCGTCGCCGCCGGCATCCCGCCGGTGACGCCCACCGCACCGGTGACGCCGACGTGCAGCGCCGTGCCGCGCCGGGCGAAATGCGCGGTCAGCGCCGCGCGACCCTCGACATTCAGCCCGGCGACCGCGGCATAGGGCGCCAGCGCCGGAAGCGCCACGGTGACCGAGCCATCCAGCGCGCCATCGGTATCCACTGCGCCCGACGCCGAAAGCAGCGGGTGCGACAGGGTGAAGATCACCGGCCGTCGCGGCGCATCGAGCGTCGCATTTGCCTGCAGCGCCAGCGGCGCGCCGGCAAAGAGGTCGGGACGCGGGCCCGGGATGCGCAGCCCGGCGAGCGAGGCGTCGAGCGCAAGCGAACCGCTGTCTCCGCGGATTTCGCCGGTCAACGCAGCGAGCGACCAGCCGCCGGCGCGCAACGCCTCGATATCGAGATGGCCAGTGGCCTCGGGGCGAGCAAAGGAGCCATGAACGTGTGCCTCGATCCGCGCCGACTGCCAGCTCAGATCGGCGCGCGGGCGCATCGCCGGCGCCGCCGCGGTCAGATCGACGGCAAGCGTCTTTCGCTTGAGGTCGAGCGTGCCAGCACCGCGAACGCGCAGTGGCCCGGCCGAAAGCGAAAGCCGAGCCCGCTCGGCGTCGAGCGGGCCGTCGAGCGCGGCCGAGAGCGAGAGTGACCCCAGCTCCGGCAGGCCGGCGATTCCCGATAGCAACCCATGCATCGGCTCCGTAGCGGTGACCCGCGCGCCAAGCGCATCCGCGGTCAGCGTGCCGCTGAGCCGATAGCTTCCGGCGCCGTCGAGCCGCTCGGCGTCGAGCGCGATGCTGCCGGTTTGATCCGGCGACAGGGCGAGCGTGCCGGTGATGCGGAGTTGCGCCGGCGTGCCGGCAATCGCCGCCGCCACGGCGAGCCGGTCGACACGGAAATCCGCGACCGCAACCGGTAGCGGCGGCAGGAATGCGCCACTCGTGCCCGAGCCCGAGCTTTCCGGCAGGCGCGAGACCGCGACCGTCGACGCGGCCAGCGTCTCGACCCGCACCTCGCCGCGCAACAGGCTCAACGGCGACCAGTCGAGCCGCGCCTGGTCGATCGCGAGCCAGGTGCCGTGTGGGTCGCTGACCGCGATGTGACGAGCGCGCAGCGCATCGGGAAAACGGCCCGACAGCCCGTCGATCGTCACCCTTCCGTCGGTCAGCCGCGGCACCAGCCGCTCAATCAGGTGGCGGCCAGGCGCGGTGTTGGCACCGACCACCACGGCGCCGAGCCCGAGCAGCGGCAGCCCCACCAGAAGGCCCGCCGCGGCAAGGACGAGCTTGCCGGAGCGCCGCATCAGAAGGCCTGCCCCAGCCCGATATAGATCTCGAACGCGTCGCCGCCCGGCGGCCGGTTCAGCGGCACCGCGATGTCGAGCCGCACCGGGCCGATCGGCGTGTAGTACCGCCCGCCGATGCCGGCCGCGACGCGCAGTGTTCCGCCGAACGGCATGCTCTGCGCGCTGACCTGGCCGGCATCGACAAACGCGACGGCGGCGAAATTGCCGAACAGGCGCTGGCGAAACTCGACCGTCGCGGCGTCGATTGCGGTGCCGCCGATCGGGCTATTGTCAGGAAACAGCGGCCCGATCGACTGATACCTGAAGCCACGCACCGTCGCGCTGCCGCCGCCGTAAAAGCGCTGGTCGGGCGGCAGCGCGAACACCCCGGCGCCGGTGACGCTGCCGATCAGTCCGCGCAGCGCGAGGACGCTGCGGCCGGCCGGGGCATCCCAATAGCGGCCGACATCGAGATAGGTTGAGCCGGCGGCCTGAATGGTCATGAAAGTGCTCGATTTGCGGCCGAGCGATTGCGTCGGCGTCGCGGTCAGCGCCGCGCGGATGCCGTGGGTCGGGTCGCTGAGCGGGTTGGTCAGGCCCGTGCTGTCGTATTTGGCGGTGAACGGGATCGAGACCAGCGTGTAGCTGCGGGTCATCCCCTGCTGCTCGATTACCTCCGCTACGCCCGAGAGGCCGAGGCTGACCTGCCACAACGGCGAGAGCTTGCGGTGCAGCACAGCGCCGGCGGTCACCGCGCGTTGATTATAGGCATCAAGGTCCTGCTTCAGCGCGCCGAGGTTTAGTTCCAGCGTCTGATCGCGCCGCAAAAAATCGGGCTTGAGGAACTGGGCGCTGAAATTGTAGCCGAGCCCCTTGGTCGCCGAGCCGCCGAGCCCGGTGCCGGCGGCCGACAGGTTGAGCTGCTCGGCGTTGCCGAACAGGTTTCGGTCGGACCAGGTCGTGGTCAGGCTAGCGCCGAGGTCGGTCGAAAACGCGCCGGTGATGCTGACCGCATGCCGCGGCCGCTCCTGGAAATTGAAGATGAGCGGGATCGTGCCATCCGGCGCGATATGACTGCCGGCACGCACTGAGACCCCGGAAAACACGCCGAGCGCCGCCAGATCCCGTCGCGCCTGGTCGATCGCGCTCGGCTGGTAGAGCTGCCCCCGATGGATCAGCAGCCGCTTGCGCACAAAACTTTCATGCACCGCCGAGAGCCCGGAGAGCCTGATCGCGCCGATCACCGCGCGGTGCCCCTCGGCGGCATTAAAGGTCACGTCGAGCGTGTGGTCGCGCGGGTCCATGACGGCGTCGGGCGGCTCGACCGTGGCGAGGGCGTAGCCGTCTTCCTGCATCGCGGCGAGCAGGCGCGCGCCGCCGGCGAGCACGTCGGCAGCGCGCGCCGGCTGGCCCGGCGAGAGGCCCAGCGCGGCGCGCGCGTTCGGCGGCACCGCACCGACGACGACGATACGGCGCAGGTGGTAGAGCGGCCCGTGCCGGATCGTGACCGCGGCCTTTACCGATTTGCCTTCCGGCACCTTGGCGAGGGTCTCGGCAAGGGCGGGGTCGTCGAGCGGGTGGCCGTCGATGGTGATCGCGATTTTGGCGTCGTAATAGCCGAGGCTGTGCAGCACGGTCTCGAACCGGCCGACATCGTCGCGTGCCCGGCTGACCAGCGCGAATGGCGCCACGGGCGCCTTCTCGCGCAGCGCGCGGAGCCGGGATGCCTCGTCCAGCGCCTTGTCGAGCGCGGAATCCCCGGTGGCGGCCATCGCGACGGTGTAGGGCTGCGGGTCGGCCGCCTGCGACCGCCCGCACGCAATCGCGCCGAGTGCCCCGAGCAGAACGGTCGCTGCGCTACGCCAGCCCCGCCCACCGAACCTGGCTGCGAATCGCGTCACCCTGCCCCTGACCAAAGCTTCGGATAGCGCCCGCGGTAATGCCGAAATAACCGTGCCGCGAGCGGTTCAGCCACGTGATCGTCAGCCCGGTTATCCCGCGATAAGTGGCGCCCGTCTAACAGATAAATTCGGCGCGCGGATTTCCCGATTTGTCGTGTTAACTCAAGGTAGAATGGCGACTCGCCGGCCCGCGTCGTCGGTTGCGGGGCCGCGCGCGCCGCGCCTTGGCGTCTACCGCTGCTGGGTGTCGCTGACCCGGCGGATCGCCGCCGCGGTCATTCCGGCGCCCCGACCGGAATGAACTGGAAATCCTCCGTGGGCGCCCGGTCTAGAAACGCCTTGTGCTCGCTCTGCGGCAGCGGCCACAAGACCGGGGTCGGCTGGTCGCTGGTGTACCAGTTCTTGCAGCCGCCACAGACCGTGCTGCGAAAGGCGCCGCCGAGCCGGGCGAGGAATTTCTCGGTCGCCGCGGCGGTCGGCGCCACCGCCGCGCGACGCACGCGGGCTTCACTGATCAGCCGCATAATCAGCTGGAACGGAAACTCGTATTGTCGCGACAAGACATCGACAAACAGGCCGGGAAACGTGTTGTCGCGCCACGTGCCGCCGACCTCGCCGGCCTTTTCGTAAACCGTGAAATCGATCCCGGCGCGCTTCAGCGTCTCGGCCATGAACAGGCCCGACACACCGGCGCCGGCCACGACAACCCGGAAATTCCGCTCCGCCATGACGCCTCGCATACCCCGGTAAGATCGCGCCGGATCAAGCTTAAGCCGCGTGCGGCCGCCCGGGCAACCCGACGGCGGCGAAGGCCAGGCAAAACCCGCGCCGACCCGGTCGCACGCAATGAAAGTGGGCGCGCCAGAGGGGCCCGATCCAGCCCGATCACCCAGGCAACGGAACGCAGGCCTCCACACGGTAGCCAGGAAAAGCCGGTCGCGGCAGCCCCCGCGCGACCGTCGCAGGTGTGGAAGGGAGTGGCGCGCCCGAGAGGAGTCGAACCCCTAACCCCCAGATCCGTAGTTAGGTCCGGGCCGCCTAGTTCTATAGCACGGCGGTGCTTATTTTCGGGATCACGACCTATAAAATGCCGATTTTCCTTTACTAATAGGCATAGACCCCCTAATTTATAGGCGCATCTAAAAAACGGCGCGGGGTTCGCCGCGCTTATTTATCGCTTATTTGGAGGGATTGATGCCCACCCCAAAACTGACCAAAGCGGTCATCGAGAAGATCGCGGCGCCGGACCCGAGCGGGAACCAGCGGATCGTCTGGGACGCCGACCTGAAGGGCTTTGGCCTGCTGGTCAGCGGCAAGACCGACGCCAAGACATACGTGGTGCAGCGGCGCCTGCCGGACGGGCGCACCCGACGGCTGACCATAGGCGCGGTAGGGGAGTTCGACCGGGTCGAGGACGCCCGGCGCAAGGCCGGGACGCTGCTGCTCGGGCTGCGTGACGGAAAGGACCCGAAGGCGGAGAGGCGCAAGGCCGCGGCCCGCGACCGGACGCTCCGCTACTGGCTCGACAGCTATCTGACCGCCCGGAAGGACCTGCGGGAGCGCAGCGTCGAAGAATACCGGCGCGGTGTGACGCGACACCTAGAGCCGTGGTTAGACCGGCCGCTGCGCGAGATCACCCCCGACATGGTCGAGGACAAGCACGCCGCGATCGGCAAGTCGGCGGGGCCGGCCGCGGCGAACGGGACGATGCGCGCGCTGCGGGCCATGTGGAACTTCGCGCTCGACCGCGACGGCACACTGGCGGCCAATCCGGTGCGCCGCCTCAAGCGGGCCTGGTTCGACACACCGCCCCGGACCAGGATGGTCAGGACCGACGAGCTGCCCCGGTTTTATACGGCCGTCGACGCACTGCCAAATCACGCGGCGGCGGACTATCTGAAGTTGCTGCTGTTCACCGGCCTGAGGCGCCGCGAGGCTGCCGCGCTGCGCTGGGACGAGGTGGACCTAGCGGCCCGCGTGATGCGCCTGCCGGCCACCAAGACCAAGGCAAAGCGCAAGCTCGACCTCCCGATGTCGGATTTCGTCCGCGACCTCCTGATAAGCCGTCGCGCGATCGGCAACGACGGCGGCTGGGTGTTCGGAGCCAACAGCGCCAGCGGGCACATAGAGGAACCTAAGGGTGCGCTCGCGGCGGTCGCCAAGGCGGCGGGAATAAGCGTATCCGCACACGATCTGAGGCGAACATTCGTGACCGTCGCCGAGGGCACCGACATT
>DATLRD010000060.1:0-71244 GCA_035534855.1 Allostellaceae bacterium
AAAGATCGCCGGATTCGAGCCGCAAGACGATGGCCTCGGCGAATACAAGCTGGATGAAGGGCAGACGCGAAAGATCGCGCAGATTCTAGGCTTTCGCCCCGAACCGGAGCGGTTTTTCTATTACGTCGAGCCTTACGAGCCGCCCGAAGATAGCGGGTTTCGCGAGAAAGTGGCTGCGGCGCGTTAGCCGGAATTGCGGGGACAGGAACCCGCTGAACAGCGGGAATTTGATGTACTGTCACCGTAATTCCCGGTCTTTGAACTTCATAATTACCGCAGTCGAGGTCCCATGTCGGCCAATTGCCCCTCCACAGAGGCCGGCAACGTGGTCGCCAGCAGTGCCTCGATAGTGGGTCGGGAGAGCCTGATACCATCTAATATGTCCGAAACCGTGCGCACGTTGTGATCGAGCAGTAGCCAAAGGGCCTTCTCCATCACCCGCGGTTTCTCAATCGGCAGCACGTCATCAAGCGGCTCATGTTTGCGCCAGTGATGGGCGCTCAACTGCTTGCGAAGATTTAGAGCCTGCATCTCCGATAGTATCGAGAGATCGAGGCACCTGAAGATCTGCGCCGCGATCGAAACCTTCCAGCGTCGCTTTAGCTCTACGAAAGCACCCAGGCGGGTCGAGAATATCTCCAGCGAATAGGTCGGCGCGGGCAGCAAAAAGGCTGAGGCGAACCGATCGGCCTCATTCTCGACCTGATCGAGATCGAGTTCGAGTTCCTGGGTCTCAACACCCCGATGGAGGCAGAGATGGGCCAACTCATGGGCCGCATCGAAGCGCGACCGTGCCGCCGACTCCTTATCCGCGCCCAAAAAGATGAATGGACGACCACCTTCCCAGAAGGAGAATGCACTTACTGTGTCGGTGCCAAAATCTGACCGAGCGACAATGACGCCGCGGCTCTCCATGAGACCCACCACGTCCGCGATCGGTCCATCGCCCAGACCCCAATGGCGACGCACCGCCGCCGCCGCCGCCTCGATTTCGTCGTCCGAATAGTATTGGCCCTGTTTAGGCGGCGCGATCTCCGAGAGATCGACCGCGGGAAAGTTGACGAACTCGTCGAGGAACGATGCTGTCTGAGCAAACCAGTCAGATAGAACTTCGCAGCGCCGGTTGGTCCGCTTCGTCTTGCTCTTGAAGCTCCGAAAGAACGTCGTCCCACGCCGACCGAAACTGCGAGGCCGGTCGGTCGTGAAAAACGAGATCGGCTGTTCCAGGACACCGATTATCTTCATCAGCATCTCGGGATCGGGTTCGCGCTCCCCTGACTCATAAAAGGAAATTGCCTGTCGCGTGAGACCGATCGCATCTCCGAGATCAGACATGCTGAGTTCTTTCGACTCGCGCGCTTCGCGCAACCGCGCCGGCAGCAGCCGCGGCGCGGACCGCCCAAACAGCGGCAGCACATTGGTCATCGGTCTTGCTCGTGTATCCACCGAGCGATGCCGTCACGCAGCGTCACGACGGCCTCGGCGTCGGCGGCTTCCTCCGCCGGCATCTCGGTCTCGACGACGTGGATCTCCTTGAGCAGATTCGGAGTCCGGTAGATCCAACCGAACTGTTGCGGCTCGGGATGCAGAACACCGACATGGGCGAAGGAAAGGTCTTGGTAGCCGTGTGAGAGAATCAGGTGGGGAAGTCCGCTGATTTCCGATTCTTCTTCGAACCCATCTAGGTCGAGAAACGGCGTATTGCTGAGAATCCGGTTCTGCCGGAAATGCGCGTGTCTCGGCACATCGGTCGGCAAGGGCAACTGGCTGACGCTCAGGGTCGAAGCCGGCAACCGAATCTGCAAGAATTTCCCGGTCGGGCGCTCGAAGGGGGACCAGCGATAATCGTAGGGTAGTTGCTGCGAGGTCAGAAGGCGTTCGATCTGCTGATCAACCGCCCAGGCAATCACATGCCCCTTGTTGATCCTGGCGCTCTCCACCGCGAACAGCGGCTCCTGCTGGTAGACTTGCTCGACCGCGCTATACGCACGACGCAGCGCAGGCGGGATAAGCGCCCGCTGTGCAGGCGGCAACTCAGCATCAATGAAATGCTTGGACTTGATGGACAACACCGTGAACTCCGTTGCGCGACCGGCGTGGCAACAGTTTGAGAAAATTTTGGCTTTTTGTCAACATAACCTTCCCGGCGATCCAATTCGAATTACGGTGACCGTGCACTAACTTATCTTCCGATGCAGTAAATCCCGCTCATATCAGCGCCACGCCCCGCGCCGCCGCAAACGCCATCTCGGGTTCGGGGCGGGCGAGGGGTTTGGCCATGTCGCTGAGCGCGCAGGGGAGGAAATTGCCGGTGCCGCGTTCGGCGTTGAGCGCGCCGTCTTCGATGATGACCCGGCCGCGGGAGATTACCGTGACCGGCCAGCCGGTGATCTGTTTTCCCTCATAGGGCGTGTAGCCGACATTGTCGTGCAGCTTGTCCCAGGCGATCGTGGTCTGGCGGTCGGGGTCCCAGATCGCGAGGTCGGCGTCGCTGCCGACGGCGATCGTGCCTTTTTTCGGGTAGAGGCCGTAGAGTTTGGCGTGGTTGGTCGCGGTCAGCGCGACAAAGCGGTTGATATCGATGCGGCCCGTGCGCACGCCTTCGGAAAACAGCAGGGGTACGCGCAATTCGATGCCGGGGACGCCGTTGGCGGTGTCCTTGAAGGTGGTCTGGGCGCCCTTCAAGAGTTTGCCGGTCTCGTCGTAGCGATAGGGCGCGTGGTCGGAGGAGAACACCTGGAAGGTGCCGTTTTGCAGGCCGCGCCACACCGCCTCCTGCGCCGCCTTGTCGCGCGGCGGCGGGGAGCAGCAGAATTTGGTGCCTTCGAGGCCCATGCCGATGTCGTCGGCGGTCAGGAACAGATATTGCGGGCAGGTCTCGCCGTAGATTTTCAGGCCCTTGGTCTGCGCGCCGCGGATCACGTCGATCGCCTCGGCGGCCGAGACGTGGACGATCAGGATCGGCACGTCGAGCAGTTGCGACAGCGCGATGGCGCGGTTGGTCGCCTCGCCCTCGGCGACGCGGGCGTGGGCGACGGCGTGATAGCGCGGCGCGCCGAGGCCGCGCTCCAACAGCTTGCCGGTCAGCCATTTGATCATGTCGTGGTTTTCGGCGTGGATCATCACCAGCGCGCCCTCGCCACGCGCCAGCGCCAGGATGTCGAGCATCTGGCCGTCGTCGAGCCGCATCGCGTCGTAGGTCATATAGACCTTGAACGAGGTGTAGCCGTCCTTGAGCAAGGCCGGCAGCTCCTGGCCCAGCACCTGCGGGGTCGGGTCGGTGATGATCAGGTGAAAGGCATAGTCGATCACCGCCTTGGGCCGGGCCGCCGCGTGGTACTCGGCGACGACCTCGCGCAGCGACTGGCCGCGATGCTGGGCGGCAAACGGGATCACCGTCGTCGTGCCGCCAAACGCCGCCGACACCGTGGCGCTGTGGAAATCGTCGGCGCAGATGACGCCGGCGCCGGAGCGCTGCTCGATATGGCAATGGCTGTCGATCGCGCCGGGCAGCACCAGCTTACCGCTGGCGTCAATTTCCCGGGTGCCGGCGGGGAGGGAGCGGCCGAGCGTCGCGATCACGCCGTCCTTGACCCCGACATCGCATTGCTGCGTGTCGGCGGCGGTGACGACAGTGCCGTTGCGGATTACGAGGTCGTATTCGGGCATCGCGGGGTTCCTTTGCCGTGTCGCGACAACTCTATGCATCGCCGGTGCCGGGCGGAATAGCGGAGCGCCGACACTGGCTCGACCGCATGGAGGGCAATGGCCCCCGATTTGTGTGACAGGATGCAAACCAGCCGCGCGCGGCTGGCGGTTCGCGGCGGGCGGCTTATCTGTTAGGCAGCCTGACCCAAACCAGGGAACGGAGCCGCGATGAGCGTCGAATCGCGTACCAAGCGCCTGTCGGTGACCCAGATCCGCGCCCGCAAGGGCGGCGACAAGCTGGTCTGCCTGACCGCCTATACCGCCCCGGTCGCGCGCCTCATCGACGACGAGGTCGATCTGCTGCTGGTCGGCGACAGCCTGGCGATGGTGGTCTACGGCTTTGACAGCACGCTGCCGGTGACGCTCGACATGATGATCGCGCACGGCGCGGCGGTGGTGCGGGCGACGCGCCACGCGCTGATCACGGTCGATCTGCCGTTCGGCAGCTATCAGGAATCGCCGGAGCAGGCGTTTCGCGCCGCGGCGCGGGTGATGTCCGAGACCGGCTGCGCCGCAGTCAAGCTCGAAGGCGGCGAGGAGATGGCCGAGACGGTGGCCTTTCTGACCCGGCGCGGCATCCCGGTGATGGGGCATGTCGGGCTGACGCCGCAATCGGTGAACATGCTCGGCGGCTATCGTTCGCGCGGCCACGCCGCGGCAGAGCACAGCAAGATCGTCGCCGACGGGGCCGCCATCGCCGAGGCCGGCGCGTTTTCGCTGGTCGTCGAAGGCGTGGCCGAAAGCATCGGGCGCGAGCTGACCGGCCGGGTCGCGGTGCCGACGATCGGGATCGGCGCGTCGGCGGCGTGCGACGGGCAGATCCTGGTGACCGACGACATGCTCGGCCTGTTTACCGAGTTCACCCCGAAATTCGTCAAGCGCTTTCGTGAACTCGGCGCTGAAATCCGCGGCGCGGCGCAGGATTACGCCGCGGAGGTCCGCGCCGGGCAGTTTCCGGCGGTCGAGCACACCTACGCCGCCGACCGCCGGCGATGACCGCGCGCTACATGCCGCGCGAGAAGGCGAATTGTTTGGCGGCCTGCAACTCGTTGAGCGCCGCGCTGATATCGCGCTCGGCGGCAACTTTGTGGCCGCCGAATACGCTGCGGCCGCTGTGCAGCGTGCTGAGAGCGCTCTGCAGTGCCCCCTCTGCCTGGTTGATATAAGGGTACCGCCCTTGCGCGAACGTACCGGCGGCGAATGACATCATGCCAATCGCGATCATGGCCGCGGCGAGTTTCAGGTTTTTGCTCGACATCAGGATTGTCCCTCTAATCTGCGGATGAATGACGCCACCCGCAACGCCGCGCTTTTAGTTGGGTTCGGCGTGCTGTGCATCCGGGTTCTTCGACAGCGGCGCAGCGACGCGCTACTCTTAGCGAGCTTTTCGGGCGGAGGGGTGTCATGACGAATGCGCACCGTCCAACCATCGCGGTTACCCGGCACGCGATCGCCGCGGGGCATTACCTTGCCGCGACCGCCGGGTTCGACATTCTCCAGGCTGGCGGCAATGCGGTCGATGCCGGGGTCGCCGCCGGCATCGCGCTCGGCGTGCTGCAAAGCGATCTGGTCGATGTCGCCGGGGTGGCGCCGATCCTGATCTACCTCGCGGAACAGCGCGAGGTGGTGACGATCGCCGGCCTCGGCACTTGGCCCAAGGCGCTCGACCCCGAATTGTTCATGCGCGAGCACGGCGGCAAGATTCCGGTCGGGGTGCTGCGCACGGTGATCCCAGCGGCGCCCGATGCGTGGATCACCGCGCTAAGGCGCTATGGCACGATGAGCTTTGGCGAGGTCGCGGCGGCGGCGACGCGACTCGCGCGCGACGGATTTCCGATGTACCCACTGATGGCCGCGAGCCTCAAGAACCATGCCGAGCGGCATGCGCAATGGCCGTCGAGCGCGGCGGTGTTTCTGCCCGGCGGCCGGCCGCCGGAGGCTGGCGAAGTGTTTCGCCAGGTCGATCTCGGTGCCTCGCTGCAATACATGATCGACGAGGAGAAAGCCGCCGCCGCCCGTTCTTCAAAGGGCAGGGGCCGCGACGCCGGGCTCGAAGCCGCGCGTAACGCGTTTTACGTCGGCGATATCGCCAAGAAGATCGTCGCGTTTATGAAAGAGCAGGGCGGGCTGCTGTCGGCCGAGGATCTGGCCGGCTACCATTCGCCGGTCGGGCCGGCCGAGAGCCGTCGGTTCGGCGACCTCGAGGTTTTCACCTGCGGCGCCTGGTGCCAGGGCCCGGTGCTGTTGCAGACGCTGGCGCTGCTCGAAGGCACCGATCTCGCGGCGCTCGGCCACAATAGCGCCCGCTATGTCCACCACCTGACCGAGGCGCTGAAACTCGCCTTTGCCGATCGCGAGGCCTATTACACCGACCCGGCGACCGGCACGGTGCCACTGCCGACCCTGATTTCGTCGGAATACGCGGCCGAGCGCCGGCGGGCGATCGACCCGGACCGCGCGTGGCCGGAAATGCCGCCGCCAGGGGATTTGGCAGGCGATCTCGGGGGGCGGGCGCCGCATCTCAGCCCGAGCGCGCCCAATCCGTTTCCCGAGCCTGACACCTCTTATGTCTGCGCCGCCGACCGCTGGGGCAATGTGTTTTCGGCGACGCCGAGCGACGGCTCGTACGGCTCGCCGATCGTGCCGGGCACCGGGCTCATTCCGTCGAACCGCGGCTCGCAGTCGCGCCCCGACCCGCGCCACCCGGCCGGCGTCGCGCCCGGCAAGCGGCCGCGCCTCACGCCGAACCCGGCGCTGGCGATCAAGGGCGGCGACCAGTTCCTGCCGTTCGGCACGCCGGGCGGCGACGTGCAGACCCAGGCGATGCTGCAGGTGCTGCTCAACATCTTTGTGCACGGGCAGGACGTGCAGAGTGCGATCGAGCAGCCGCGATTTGCGAGCTATTCGTATCCGTCGTCGTTTGCGCCCTACGACTATTACCCGGGCCGGCTCAACCTCGAAGGCCGGTTCCCGGAAGCGGTCGCCGCCGACCTCGCGCGGCGCGGCCACACGATCGAGCGCTGGCCCGATTGGGCCTGGCTCGCCGGCGCGGTATGCGCGATCAAGGTCGACAAGAAGCGCGGCACGCTCGAAGCCGGCGCCGACCCGCGCCGCGCCGCCTACGCGCTCGGGTGGTAGGCGCGACTCAGCGGCGCGTCGCCGGTGCGTGAGGCGTGCCGTCGCGGCGGGTGTAGCCGCCCGGCCTGACCGAGGGCACGTGGGCGACGAGATCGGCCTCCGGGTAGTACGCCGCTTCGCCGGGAACCCGCGAGCCGATTTCGAGGATCGTTGCGTCCGCGCCGCTGCGGTTTTGCAGGTGGTGCCCGTCCGGGTCGCCGGCCTTGAAACCGGCGGCATCCCCGGCGCGCAGAATTTCTTCGCCGGCATCGGTGACCAGGACCAGTTCGCCCGCCAGCACGTAGATGAACTCGTCGCCGCCGGTGTGCCAATGGCGCTGGCTCGACCAGGCGCCGGGCTCCAGCCGCAACAGGTTGACCCCGTATTGCGTCAGGCCCGCCGCGTCGCCCAGCCGCGTGCGATGGCGCGCCCGGCACGGCTCGTCATACGGGGGCGGGTAGGTGGTGCCGGAAAGGACCGGCAGCGTCTTCGGGTCGATGCGCTTGCTCATGGTCTTGCCCTCGCTGTCGTGCGCCGCGATTATCGCACGGCAATATGACGAGGGGGACCGGTGAGCGAGTTTGATTGGCGCGACGGCATCTTCGCCGCGCTGAAGGCGGCGGATATTCGCCAGATCGGCTATGTGCCCGATGCCGGACACGCGAGGCTGATCGATCTGTGCCGTACTGATCCCGATATCGCGGCGGTTTCGCTGACCAGCGAGGAAGAGGGGATCGGGCTGGCCGCCGGCGCGTGGCTCGGCGGGCAGCGCACGGCGCTTCTGATGCAGTCGAGCGGGGTCGGCAACTGCATCAACCTGCTGGGCCTCGCCAAATCCTGCCGCTTTCCGCTGGTGATACTGGTGACGATGCGCGGCGAATGGGCCGAGTTCAACCCGTGGCAGGTGCCGATGGGGTCGAAGACCCAGGCGGCGCTCGAACTGATGGACGTGCTGGTCTACCGCGCCGAGCGCACCGAGGAAGCGGCGGAGATCGTCGCGGCGGCGCTCGACATCGCATTCAACGGCAGCCTGGCTGCGGCCGTCTTGCTGTCGCAGCGGATGATCGGCGCCAAGCGGTGGGTGAAGTAATGGCGCAACTTCCCGGTTTCGTCATCACCGGGCTTGACCCGGTGATCTTGCGGCGCACCAAAGATGGCCGGATCGAGTCCGGCCATGACCAATTCGAGCGGTGGGTGAAATGAGCCGCGCCGGGAGCAACCAGCCGCGCCTCGACCGCCGCGCGGCGATGCGCAGCTTGCTGGCCGCGCGCGGCGACCTGCTGCTGGTAACCGGGCTCGGCTCGACCACCTACGATGCCGCCGCGACCGGCGACGACGAACGCAATTTCTATCTGTGGGGCGCGATGGGGGCGGCGGCGATGGTCGGCCTCGGCCTCGCCATCGCCCGGCCCGACCGCCCGGTGCTGGTCGTCACCGGCGATGGCGACATGCTGATGGGGCTCGGTTCGCTGGCGACGATCGGGCTGCGGCGCCCGCCTAATCTGGCGATCGCGGTGTTCGACAACGGCCATTACGGCGAGACCGGGATGCAGGCGAGCCACACCGAGGCGACGACATCGCTGCCCGGCGTCGCCCGCGCCTGCGGCCTGTCGGCGGTGTTTGACATCGCCGACGAGGCGACGCTCGCCGATTTCGCCCGCCTTGTGCAGGAGCGGCGCGAGACGCTGTTTGCGCGGGTCGCGATCGTCGCCGACGAACCGCCGCGGGTGCTGCCGAGCCGCGACGGGGTGCTGCTGAAAAACCGGTTCCGGCGGGCAAGCGGGGTGGAGGGTAATTAATCGCGCTGGTCCGCGATCGTCGTCCTCGCGAAAACGGAGACCTAGAGGGGCTCGAACGTTAGCCCCCGGGTTTCCGCCTGGGCGGCAACGACGAGAGTGAGGCATCGGCATTCCTTGACGATCGGGCGAGTGGCGGGTGACAGTTGCGGTCGCGCTGTCACGCGTCCGCATTCGAAGGAATCGCCATCGTGAGCATCGGATCGCTGCCCTTGTCGGGGTTTACCGTTCTCGACCTGACCCATGCCCGCGCTGGGCCGACCGCGGTGCGCCAGTTCGCCGATTGGGGCGCCAATGTCATCAAGATCGAGCCGCCGGGCGGCCCCGGCACCGACATCACCGGCTCGCGCCGCGAGGGGTTCGACTTCCAGAACCTGCACCGCAATAAGCGCAGCCTGGCAATCAATCTGAAGACCAAGGAAGGTCTCGACATCTTCATGAAATTGGCCGCAAAGGCCGATGTGATCGTCGAGAATTTCCGCTCGACCGTAAAGCATCGGTTGGGCGTCGATTACGAGTCGGTCAAAAAGATCAACCCGCGCATCGTCTACGGCAGCATCTCCGGGTTCGGCCAGACCGGCCCTTATGCCAAGCGGCCGGGCGTCGACCAGATCGCGCAGGGCATGGGCGGGCTGATGTCGATTACCGGGTTTCCAGGGCAGGGGCCGGTGCGCGTCGGCATCCCGATCGACGATCTCTGCGCCGGTCTCCTGCTGGCGCAGGCGATGATGATGGCGCTTATCGAACGCGAGAAGACCGGCGAAGGGCAGTGGGTGCACACCTCGCTGCTCGAAGCGCAGATTTTCATGCTCGATTTTCAGGGGTCGCGCTGGCTGCAGGCCGGCGAGGTCGCCAAACAGGCGGGTAACGACCACCCGACCGGCATCCCGACCGGGCTGTTTCCGACCGCCGACGGGCACATCAACATCGCCGCCTCGGGCGACAACCTCTACAAGCGGTTCTGCGAGGCGGCCGAGGTGCCGCATCTGCTGACCGACCCGGATTACGCGACCGGCCCGGCGCGCTCAAAAAACCGTAAGAGACTCAACGAGATCATCAGCGAGATCACCCGAAAGAAGCCGAGCGCCTACTGGATCGAGCTGTTGAACGAGGTGGGCGTGCCATGCGGGCCGCTCTATACGATCGACCAGACCTTTAATGACCCGCAGGTGCAGCATCTCGAGATGGCACGGCCGATGGACCACCCGCGCCTCGGCGAGTTGCAGGTTGTCGGCCAGGCGATCAACATGACGAAGACGCCAGAACCGGCGCGGATGCGCCTGGCGACCCCGGATTGCGGCGAGCACAACGACGAGATCCTGCGCGAACTCGGCTATAGCGCGGGCGCGATCGCCGAACTGCGCGGTGCCGGCGTGGTATAAAATTCAGCTCCCTCGTCCCCATCGGGGGAGAGGGTCGGGGTGAGGGGGAGTTCCGCTCACGCCGACAGCAACCCTAATCCTCCCATGCCTGCGGCATGGGTCCCTCCCTCTCCCGCAATGCGGGAGAGGGCCCGTTCCAAGGAGCACGAATGCTCGACCAGCCGATGACCAGCAAGATGCTGATGGAAAAAGACGGTGCGATCGGCCGCATCGTCTTCAACAACCCGGCCCGGCACAACGCCGTCTCGCTCGAGATGTGGCAGGGGCTGGCGCAGATCATGGACGAGTTCGAGGCTGACGATGCGATCCGCGTCATCGTGCTGTCGGGCGCGGGCGGCAAGGCGTTTGTGTCGGGCGCCGACATTTCGGAGTTCAAGGAGCGGCGCGCCACCGAGGAGGCGGCGGCGGCCTATGCCAAAATTTCCGAGCAGGCCCGGCTGCGCCTGCAGGATACGCTGAAGCCGACGATCGCGATGATTCGCGGCTACTGCATCGGCGGCGGGCTGGCCACTGCGCTCGGCTGCGACATCCGCATCGCCGCCGAGGGCTCGCGGTTCGGCGTACCGGCGGCCAAGCTCGGCCTAGGCTATGCCTATGACGGGATCAAAAAGCTGATCGACATCGTCGGCCCGGCCTATGCCCGCGAGATTTTCTATACTGCGCGCCAGTTCAACACCGACGAGGCGCTGCGCATGGGCCTCGTCAACCAGGTCGTGTCGAGCGACGACTTGGAAACCACGGTCAACAACATGGCTGCGACGATCGCCGGCAACGCCCCGCTGACCGTCCGCGCGGTCAAGCAGATCGTGCGCGAGGCACTGAAAGACGAGGCGCAACGCGACATGGAGCTGTGCCGCCGCGTTGTCGCAGAATGCTTTGCCAGCGAGGACTATACAGAGGGTCGCACGGCCTTTATGGAAAAGCGTCGCCCGGTGTTCAAGGGCCGCTGATGGGTGCCGCGAGCGAACCGGACATTTTAGAAGGCATCGCCGATCCGCAGATCCGACGCTTTGTCGAATATTGGCAGGGAAAGCGCGGTGCCGCGCGCTATCCGTCGCGCGCCGCGCTCGACCCGATAGACTTCCGCTACGTCCTTGGCGATGTCGTCATCATCGAGGCGAAGCGGGCGGCTCCCGGGAGCCAATTTCCGTGGCTCTTCCGCTATCGCCTGATCGGTACCAATGTCGTTTCCCGCGACGGGTATGACCTGACGAACAAATCGCTCGACGACCTTCCGGAGGCGGAATATCGCGAGCGCGTGCGGACGACCTGGAATGCGGTCTGCGACAGCGGGATGCCCGCGCACCACATCCGCAATCTGCATCTCGACAATCGGGTTCGGTGCTACGAGGCTGTTGTCCTGCCTTTGGCCAGCAATGGGGATGACATCGACATGCTGATATCGGTACAGCGCGAAACGCCGCCCGGGGGGCGGGCACCGTCGGCGCCATGAAGCTGCCGCGACACGACCGCTACGACTATGTGCCGATCCACAAGCGGCCGGTCTACGACTGGCCGGAGGGCAAGCGGCTCGCAGTCTGCTTCAACAACAATATCGAGCATTTCGCGTTCGGCACCGGGCTTGGCAGCGATTCGACCGGCGCGCCAGCGGCGCAATCGCAGCGCAACTATGCCTGGCGCGATTACGGCAACCGGGTCGGGCTGTGGCATTACCTCGACCTGCTCGACGAGTTCGGGCTGCCGGGCGCGCACAACGTCAACTCGGCGGTGCTCGAAGCGTGCCCCGACATCGTCGAGCGGCTCAACGGCCGCGGCGACGAATATGTCGGGCACGGCCGCACCAATTCCGAGCGCCAGGACGTGCTGTGGGAGGACGACGAGGCGCGGCTGATCGGCGAGTGTACCGAGATCGTCGCGCGGCTGACCGGCAAGCGGCCGGAGGGCTGGCTCGGGCCTTATATCGCCGAGACCGGGGTTACGCTCGACCTGCTGAAAGAGGCCGGCTACCGCTATGTGATGGACTGGGCGCTCGACGACCAGCCGATCTGGATGCGTACCCGCGCCGGGAAGCTGCTTTCGGTGCCGTATCCGATCGAGCTCAACGACTCGCCGAGCCTGGTTTTCCGTCGTCACACCGGCCGGCAATTCGCCGAGATGATCGTCGATCAGTTCGACGAGATGCTGATGCAGTCGCGCAAATATCCGCTGGTGTTTGCGGTTGCGCTGCACCCGTTCATTATCGGCCAGCCGTTTCGCCTGCGTGCGTTCCGTGGCGCGGTCCGCCACATCATGGAACACCGCGACGAGTTGTGGATCACCACGCCGGGCGAGATCGCCCGCTATTGCGAGAGCCTGCCGCCGGGCACCGTGCCAGGCTCGTAGCGCCCGGCGGCCTCACCGTGTGATCGGCGTCACTCCGATACGCCCGGCAACCGCGGCGACCGAGCGGGCAAGTTCGCGGCCGACCCTTGCCGCCGCGACGCCGAGCGCCGGGGCGCCGCCGGACGGGTCGGACATCCCGTCGTCAGAAAGCTCGGCCGAATCCACGTGCAGCGCTTCGATCGGGCGAATGCCCGGCCCCCAGGCGTCAACCTCGGCGTCGACGGCAACGCGGGCGTGTTCGTCGCCGACCCGCCGGCGGTGCCCTTCGTTGACCTCGCGTAACGTGCCGACGACGATCGCCGCCTTGCCGCCGGGGTCGGGCGAGCCGGGCTCGGCGTGGTACGCCGCGTAGCCGAGCTGGCGCAGCCGCCGGGTCAGCGCGTCGGCAACATCGAACGCCGCCGCGCGCGACAGGCCGGCGGCGCGCTGCCGCAGCGGCACGCCGGGATGACCGCGGTAAAGCGAAAAGCCAAAGCTGGTGTCGACGACGACCCGGGTCTCGGAGGTCACGCGGAAATTGCGCACGACGATGACGTTGCCGACCGCCGCGGTGCCGGGCGTCGGCGCGGGCGGCGGCTCACATGCCGCCAGCAGCGGCAGCAACGCCGCCACGACGGCGACGGCTCGCATCGAACCCATACGGCTACCGCGAATCCGCGAGATCGCACACCGCGCGTTCGAATTCGCCATACAGCGCGACGGCGCGATGATCGGCGAACGGCAGGATCTGGGTCAGGATCACCCCGGCAACCCGGCGCACCGGGTCGAGCCAGTAATAGGTGTTAAACAACCCGGCCCAGGTCAGGCTGTTCGGGCTTCGGCCGTTTGGTCCCGGCTCGACATTGAGCAACGTCGCCAGGCCCCAGCGCGCCGCGGCGCCGGGGAAGAAATCGACGTCGTTCGAACGCGCCGGGGTCGTCGTTTTCATGATCCCGGCCTGCAGCGAACCGATCTGGTTTTCGCCGAGCAGCGCCACCGTGTCGGGCCGCAGTACCTCGGCGCCGTTATGCCGGCCGCGGTGCAGAAGCATCTGTAGAAATGCGATGTAATCGCCCGCGGTCGAGTATAGCCCGCCACCGCCGGCCCAGAATTCCGGGATAAACAGCTCTTCGAACGGCTGCGCGGCGAGCCCGCCATCGGCTGCCCGCTGGTGGATTACCGCCTGGCGGGCACGCTGCTCCGATGAAGGCCGGAAGCCGGTGTCGGTCATGCCCAGCGGGTCGAAGATGTGACGGCGCATATAGCGGTCGAGCGGCTCGCCGCTGACCTCCTCGACGAGCCGGCCGACCCAATCGATGTTGATGCCGTACTCCCAGCGCTCGCCGGGATCGAAGGCGAGCGGCTGGCGCAGCGCGGCCCGCAGGCCGCTCGCCGGCTGCGGCATTCCGGTCACCGCGTTATAGCGCAGCGTGTTCGGGTCCCACGCCTCATAGCTGAACCCAGCGGTGTGGGTGAGGAGATGGCGCAGGGTTATCGCCCGCCGCGCCGGGCGCAGGATCGGCTCGCCGGCAGCGGTAAAGCCGTCCAGTACCTGCGGTGCCGACAGCGCCGGGTCGATATCGGGAACCGGTGCGTCAAGCGCGAGCTTGCCCTGCTCGACGAGCTGGAGCGCCGCGGTCGAGGTGATCGCCTTGGTCATCGAGGCGATGCGGAACACCGTGTCGGGCGTCATCGCTGCGCCCGACGGCAATTTCCGCACGCCGAACGCCCCTTCGTAGAGCAGGCCGCGCTCGTTCGTCGCCATCGCCACGACGCCGGGGATCTCACGGCGGCCGACCGCCGCGGAGAGCAGCGCGTCGATCCGGGTCGAATCAGTCATCGCCAATGCCCTCAGCGCGGCGTGCGCTGGATGTTGGCGCTGCGCACCGGGATGCCGGTCTCTTCGTAGCAGACCCGCGCCAGCTCGGCGACGCCCGCGCGGATTTCCTCCTTGCTGGTCAGCGCGAAGCACAGCCGCAGCCGCGATTTGGAGTCTGCGCCTTCGCAGGCCCATTCGGGTCCGGGATTGAGCGCGATGCCGGCGGCGGCGGCCGGCTGCACCAGCTTCATGATGTCGACCTCGTCAGGCAGCTTCATCCACAGAAAGATGCCGCCCTTCGGGATCCACGGCTCGACCGAGGTTCCGAACTCTCGCTCCAGCGCCTCGACCATCGTGTCGAGCTTGCCTTTGAGCGTCGCGCTTAGCTCGTCGACATGCTCGCCGAAATGCTCCGAGAAATATTCGGCGACAACCATCTGTTCGAGCGCACCGCAGCCGCTGTCGGTGCGGCAGGCGATCATCCGGCTCATGAACTGCCAATCGGCGATGCAGTAGCCGAGCCGCAACGCCGGCGCCAACGTCTTCGAAAACGAGCCGATATGCACGACATGCTCGGGGTCGAGCGAATAGATCGCCGGCGGAACCTGCGCGCCGCCCCAGATCAGGTCGGCATAGCATTCGTCCTCGAAGATCGGCACGCCGTACTCGCGGGCGACCGCGACCAGCTGGAGGCGCCGGTCGAGCGGCATGATGCTGCCGGTCGGGTTCTGGATGGTGGGGATCGTGTAGATGTATTTCGGGGTGACGCCCTTGCTCTTGAGGTCTTTCAGGATGTTGGCGAGCGCGTCGATGCGGATGCCGTCTTCGTCGAGCGGCGCGGCGACAATCTTATGCCCCTCGCGCTTCAGCTTGGTGATCGCCCCGCCATAGGTAAATTCTTCGAGAATCACCGTGTCGCCGGGTTCGAGCAGCACCGTGTTGATCAGGTCGATCCCCTGGCCCGACCCGGCGGTGATCAGGATGTCGTCGGTCGTGCAGTCGATGCCGCGCAGTTTTGCCTTGTTCCTGACGAACTCGCGCAGGCCAACGTAGCCTTGCGAGCCCTGCGCGGCGGTGTACATCGCCAGCTTGCTGCCCTCTTTGCGCAGCGCCGCGGTGGCTGCCGCGATCAGCCCATCGACCGGGATCAGCGTCGGATCGTTGTGCCCGCCGATGAAATTGTACTTGGGATACCCGTTAAAGCGCGCCGCCGGCGCCGGCAGGTTGCGGGCAAACAGGTTCGGATAGGCAAATCCGGAGCCGCTCATGAGCTTGTTCCCTTCGGGTCCTTCACCGGGCGACGCCGGCACCGCTGCGACGAGTATTACTCCAGCAGCGCGGCGAGGTAACGCCCGTACTCGCTCTTGCCAAAGCGGCGCGACGCCGCGGCGAGCTGGTCGGGGCCGATATAGCCCATGTGAAAGGCGACCTCCTCGGGGCAGGCGATCTTGAGCCCCTGGCGCATCTCGACCGTGCGCACGAATTCGCCGGCCCCGATCAATGATTCGTGGGTGCCGGTGTCGAACCACGCCGCGCCGCGCCCCAGCTTTTGCACGCGCAGCGTGCCGGCGCGCAGATAGACATTGTTGAGGTCGGTGATCTCCAATTCGCCGCGCGCCGATGGCCGAAGCCCGGCGGCGATCTCGACCGCGGCCTCGTCGTAGAAATACAGCCCGGTGACCGCCCAGGGCGAGCGCGGCTGGGCCGGCTTTTCCTCGATCGAGACGGCGGTGCCGGCGGCGTCGAACTCGACGACCCCGTAGGCCTGCGCATTGCGCACCTTATAGGCGAAGACCGTCGCGCCGGGGTGCGGCACCGCCGCTGCCTGCAGAGCCCCCGACAGCCCGCCCCCGTAGAAGATGTTGTCGCCCAGCACCAGCGCGACCGGCTCGCCGGCGATGAAGTCGCGGCCGATCAGAAACGCCTGTGCCAGCCCATCGGGCCGCGGCTGTACCGCGTAGGAGATCGCGATTCCCCACTGGCTGCCGTCGCCGAGCAGCGCCTCGAAACGCAGCCGCTCTTCGGGCGTCGTGATCACCAGGATGTCGCGGATGCCGGCCAGCATCAGCGTGGTCAGCGGGTAGTAGATCATCGGCTTGTCGTAAACCGGCAGCAGCTGCTTGCTGACCACCAGCGTCACCGGATGCAGTCGCGTGCCCGAGCCGCCGGCGAGGATGATCCCTTTCATGCGCCGGCTCCCGCGGCAACGGCGGCGGTGCTGCCGGTGCCGAGACGGTCGCCACGATACCGCCCCTGCCAGATCGGCTGCCACCACCAGCGATTGTCGAGATACCATTGCACGGTCTTGCGCAAACCGCTCTCGACGGTTTCGCGCGGCTGCCAGCCCAGCTCGCCGCGCAATTTGCGCCAGTCCATCGCATAGCGCAGATCGTGGCCGGGCCGGTCGCCGACAAATTCGATGAGCCGCGCGTGCGGGCGGTGCGGCGACTCCGGCACCAGTTCGTCGAGCAGGGCGCAGAGCATGGTGACGAGCGCGAGATTGGTGCGCTCGCCGTCGCCGCCGATAATGTAGCTCTCGCCCGGCCGGCCGCTTGTCAGCACCGCGTGAAGCGCGCGCGCGTGGTCGTCGACGTACAGCCAGTCGCGGACGTTCTCGCCCGTGCCGTAAACCGGGATCGGTTCGCCGTGCAGTGCCTTGAGGATTGCCAGCGGGATCAGCTTCTCGGGAAAATGAAACGGCCCGTAATTATTCGAGCAGTTGCTGGTCAGGGTCGGCACCCCGTAGGTCTCGTGCCAGGCGCGCACCAGATGGTCCGCTGCCGCTTTTGACGCGGAATAGGGCGAATTGGGCTGATAGCGGCTGGTTTCGCTGAAGGCGCCGGTGGCCCCGAGCGAGCCGAACACCTCGTCGGTCGAGACGTGATGGAAACGGAATCTCGCCGCCTCCGCTGCCGGAAGCCCGCGCCAATAGGCGAGCGCCGCCTGGAGCAGCGTGTAGGTGCCCTCGATATTGGTCTTGATGAAGGCGCCGGGACCGTCGATCGAGCGGTCGACATGCGATTCGGCGGCAAGATGCAGGATCGCATCGGGCGCGAACGAGGCCATGAGGGCGCCAATCGCCTGGCCGTCGCAGATATCGGCGCGCGCGAAGCGGTAGGCAGGATGGTCGGCGATGCTGCGCAGCGAATCGAGGTTGGCGGCGTAGGTCAGCTTGTCGACATTGAGCACGCTCGCGCCGAGTTCACCGACAAATAAACGGCACACCGCCGAGCCGATGAACCCGGCGCCGCCGGTAACCATAATCTTCATCGCCTGATCCGTCCCCCGACGCGCCGCCCGACTGCGGCAGCCAAATTATAAAAATTGCAATCCGGCGGCAACGTACGGCGCTAGAGGCCGAGCACCGTCGTCAGCTCCGACGGGATGTCGGAGCCATCGGCCGATCGCGGCGCCAGAGTCACGTGACCGAGAGCCAGCCGGCCGCCCGGCGCAGCACCGGTATTGACGATCGTCACGCCGATCGAGCGCCCGTAGGACGCTTCGATTGAAAACGGCAGTGTGGCGGTTCCGATGCCGCGGCCGTCCGGCGCGATGTGGCCGCGGGCAAGAACCGCGTGCGGTGCCATCGCCGTGATCTCGACATCGAAGCCGATCCCGGTCGCTTCCTTCGACACGCCCAGCGTGATGGTGGCCTGCCAATCGCCCGGCGGCAGGTCGATCTGGGGGCCGTTGACAAGCAGCCGGCTCGCATCCCCGATGTCGATCGCCTCATCGGCCGGCAACGAAGGCTCGCCGTGGCGCCAGAACAGCGCGTGATCCCAGATGATCTCGTAGAACCCGCCATCACGAAAATTGGCCACGTAGGCGCCCAGTGCACCACCGCCGAGCGCGCGGTGGCCGGGATCGAGCGAATCCCACCATGCTTCGAGCTCATCGGCCGCATCTGCTGTGCTCGGGCAGGGGAGGGCGGCGAGGATCTCGCCGATCGCCGCCTCGCCAAGCGTGATCCCCAGCGCGCCGCCGAGCGTGGCAACCGTGGCGGCGGCGTCGTGCTCGCCGCGGCCGGCGTGAATAACCAGGACGTCGGGAAGACCGGCGCAGACATACGCCGCGGCGCAGGATCGCGCGGCCTCCTGCGTCGCATCGCGGAAATTGCCGCCATTCGCTGCTGCCAGCTCGCGAAGTGCGAAGCGTGGGTCGTCGAGCGCGACGAGAACCCGCCCGCGCGCCTCGGAGAGCAACGCGCGCAGCCCCTCGCTCGCATGCCGCGACGTGACCACCAGATGCGGTTCGGTCAGCCGCAGCAGGCTAAAGGCGACCACTTCAGGGGATTGCGCCGGCGCCAGCATGACCGGCCCGACGGCGCTTTCGATCAGCCTGGCGACGATCGCGTCGCACCATTGTGAAAACCGGCCCGGCAGGCCGATCGAAAAGAAAATCATCGGGCCGCAAACCGCATGACGCGCTCACACTCGCGGCGTAACGGTTTCCGCGCAAGCGGAAAGTGTTCTAGATAATCGCCCGAGTCCCAACGAGCTGCTTGGCGCATGCTGTATTTCGTGGTCGGGCTTCCCGGTCGGTTCGCCGCATGGTGCGATGCGGTCGTCGCTCATCTGGTCGCTCCAATGGCCGCCTCTGGCGCGATAATCGCCGCCGACACGCCGTCCGAGATGGCGGAGTGCGCGGTGCGGTCCAATCTGTCGCACGGGGTCGTTTCGAGCCGTCGGCCCGGGAGCCGGCTGCGCGCGGCGCTGAGTGAGACCGGACGCAGCTTCATCGTCGCACTCGACGATCCGCGCCATGCGCTGGCCGATCTGGCCGGGGAGCCGCTGGCGGCCGCGGCGGTGATCCCGACGATCGCTTCCAGTTGCGGCGCGGTTGTGCCGTATGTGAACGCCCCCGGTGCGCTTGTCGTGCGTGCCGCCGAAGCCGCTGCCGACCCGGTAGCCACGGCCGGCGCGATCGCCGCCCATCTCGACCGGGATGCCGACGGCGCCGCACTCGCCGGCATTGTCGGCGCCTTGGCGGCGCAAGGGATCGGCCCCGACACGGCCGCGTCGCAGGCGCGCTGGGACGCGCTCGACGCCGACCAGCGCGCCTGGGCCGAGGGGGCGCTCGCCGGCTATGGCGGCTGTTTCGCCGGCGGGCCGGTGGCGCCGCTGTCGTGGGCGCGCAACCTGTTCTTTCTCGGCGACCGGCCCGACGAGCGGGCGAGCTGGATTATCGACATCACCGGGCGGGCGCGATGCCTGCTGCAGGGCCCGGGAATCATGATCGCGCCCGGCAACTGGACAGTCGGCGTGAAGCTGCTGTTTTCCAAGGAGGCGACCGAGCACGAATTCCTCGTCGAGCTGCTGAGCGATCGGCAGCTGGCAGCGACGACCGTGCGGCCGGAGCGCGAAGGACGGCTCGATGTCGATTTCCCGCTGACGGTCGACGAAGACGGCAATCAGCCGCTGACGATTCGCCTGTCAAGCCACCGCGCGGCGTTTGACGGCGCCTGCGCGATGGACGTGACAGTGCTGACGCCGCACCGATAACGACTACAATTCAAGTACACGGCGCAGGCAGTCCTCGACGGTGGTGTTCTCCCACTCGCTCATTTCGGCGGCCAGCGCCTCGTCCTGTTCGACCGCCAAGGCAGCTTGAAAAAGCGGGTCGGCGTCATCAGCCACCTCGACCGGCAGCGCGTGATCGAGCAGCTTTTCGATGAATTTGCTTCGCTGGCGGAGCGGCACCGCCCTGCGGAAACGGCGCGCAAGCTCGTAGGGAAGGCGCACCAGGATTTGTTCGGAAGCCATGCCCACCCGGCACCGATGTGCAGCGGCGGTGATCAAGGCCGCCAACGCTTGCGCGGCGCCGGATTGAGGGCCGTGGTAACGATGCCGCAGCGCCGCAGCGTTTCTTCCTCGAGCTTGAAGATCAGGCGCAGCTTCGCGTGCCAGTCGTCGGTCTTGCTCGTTTCGAGCCGTTCCTGGACGGTGCGCTCCACTTCGTTCATCGGTTCGACGAAAAGCGCTTCATCAGACGCAGACATCGCTAGCCCCCCGTCAAATCCCGCTCACGAACACCCGCTGGTCGAGCCGCAGGTGTCGCACTTCAGGCAGGTGCCGTTGCGCACCAGCGTGAAGTTGCCGCATTCGCCGCAGCTGTCGCCCTCGTAGCCCTTCATCCGCGCCTCGCGAATGCGGTCGAAACGGGGATCTTCGACCGGCATCAGCGCGGCGACCGACATCGTCTCGACGGCGAGCGCGCCGGCAAAGAGCGGCATGTCGGGAGCCGCCGCCTCGGCGCGCGCGGCCGTGCCGCGCTTGCCGCCGCCGCCGTGCAGCACGGTCAGCTTGTTGCGGACATACCCGGTCGAGGCGACCTTTTGCATCATCGCCGCGACCTCGGCGCCGCTGTCGCCGGATTCGCGCAGGTTTGATTCGGCGGCGGTTCCCTTGCCGACCGTGTCGGGCATCAGATCGCCCGGCTCGACATGGGCAAGATCGCTGCGCCCGAGATACGAGATCGCCACCTCGCGGAACAGATAGTCGAGGATCGAGGTCGCCATCTTGATCGCGTCGTTGCCCTCGACCATCCCCGACGGCTCGAACCGGGTGAAGGTGAAGGCTTCGACGAACTCCTCGAGCGGCACGCCGTATTGCAGCCCGATCGAGATCGCGATCGCGAAATTGTTCATCAGCGAGCGGAAGGCCGAACCTTCCTTGTGCATGTCGATGAACACCTCGGCGAGGCCGCCATCCTCCCATTCGCCGGTGCGCAGATAGACCTTGTGGCCGCCGACGATCGCCTTCTGGGTATAGCCCTTGCGCCGGTTCGGCAGCCGGCGACGCTCGGCGCGGCTGACATAGCGCTCTATGACCCGCTCGACGATGCGCTCGGCGACGACCGGGACGCGCTCGGCCGGCGACTGGGACATCAGCTCGGCCGACCGGTCGTCGGCATCCTCGTCATCGCCGAACAGGGTCGAGGCGAGCGGCTGCGACAGTTTCGAGCCGTCGCGGTAGAGCGCGGTCGCCTTGAGGCCGAGCTGCCAGGACAGGAGGTACGCGTCCTTGCATTCCTCAACGGTCGCCGCGTTGGGCATGTTGATGGTTTTCGAGATCGCGCCGGTGATGAACGGCTGCGCCGCCGCCATCATGCGGATATGGCTTTCGACCGACAGGCAGCGCGTGCCGTTGCGGCCGCACGGGTTGGCGCAGTCAAACACCGCCAGGTGCCGCGGCTTGAGGTGCGGCGCGCCTTCGAGCGTCATCGCGCCACAGCAATGGGTGTTGGCCGCTTCGATCTCGGCACGCGAGAAGCCAAGTGCGGAAAGCAGGTCGAAGCCGGGCTCGTTGAGCACCGCGAGGTCGATGCCGAGCCGCTCGGTGCAGAAGTTTTCGCCGAGCGTCCATTTGTTGAATGCAAACTTGATGTCGAAGGCCGAGCCGACCGCCGCCTCGATCGAGGCGAGCGCGGTGGCGTCGAAGCCGCGCGCGGCGAGCGTCTGGTGGTTGATGCCGGGCGCACCGGCGAGCGTGCCGTGGCCCAGCGCATAGCGCTCGATCGCCGCTGCCTCAGCCTCGCTGTAGCCGAGCGTCGCGAGCGCCTGCGGCACCATGCGGTTGATGATCTTGAAATATCCGCCGCCAGCCAGCTTCTTGAACTTGACCAGCGCGAAATCCGGCTCGATCCCGGTGGTGTCGCAATCCATCACGAGGCCGATCGTGCCGGTCGGCGCGATCACCGTGGCCTGGGCGTTGCGGAAACCGTGCTTTTCGCCAAGCGCCAGCGCCTCGTCCCATGCCGCGCCGGCCGCCGCGGCAAGCGGCTTATCGGGGCAGTTGGCAACGTCGAGCGCCACCGGCAGCACCGACAGCCCCTCGTATCCGGTGCGCTCGCTGTGCGCGGCACGGCGATGGTTGCGGATCACCCGCAGCATCGCCGCGCGGTTCTTGGCATAACCGGGGAACGCGCCGAGCTCGCCCGCCATCTCGGCCGAGGTGGCGTAGCTGCCGCCCGTCAACAGCGCGGTGATCGCGCCGCCGATCGCCCGGCCCTCATCGCTGTCATAGGGGATGCCCATCGACATCAAGAGGCCGCCGAGATTGGCGTAACCGAGGCCGAGCGTGCGGTAGGCGTAGCTGAGCCGCGCGATCTCCTTCGACGGAAACTGCGCCATCATCACCGACAGTTCCAGCACCAGCGTCCACAGCCGCACCGCGTGCGCGAAATCATCGACCGCAAAGCTGCCGTCGGGCCGGCCATAGGCCATCAGGTTGAGCGAGGCGAGGTTGCACGCCGTGTCGTCGAGGAACATGTATTCCGAGCACGGATTGGAGGCGTTGATCCGCCCGCTTTCCGGGCAGGTGTGCCACTCGTTGATCGTCGTGTCGAACTGCAAGCCCGGATCGGCCGAGGCCCACGCGGCAAAGCCGATGCGGTCCCACAATTCGCGCGCCGGCAGCGTTTTGGCGACCTTTCCGTCGGTGCGGCGGATCAGGTCCCACGGCTGGTCGTTGCGCACCCGGTCGAGGAAGGAATTGGTGATTCGCACCGTGTTGTTAGAGTTCTGGCCCGAGACAGTCAGGTACGCCTCGGAATCCCAGTCGGTGTCGTAGGTACGGAAATCGATCGTCGCGAAACCCTGGCGCGCGAACTGAATGACCCGCTGGACATAATTTTCCGGGATCAACACCCGCCGCGCGGCACGGATTTCGGCCTTCAGCGCCGGGTTCTTTGCCGGGTCGAACGGGTCCTCGGCCTCGACCCGGCAGGCTGCCATGATCCGGTTGAGGTGCCTGGCCGCCAGCTTGGAGCCGGAGACCAGCGCCGCGACCTTTTGTTCTTCGATCACCTTCCAGTCGATATACTTCTCAATGTCGGGATGGTCGGCGTCGACGATCACCATCTTGGCGGCGCGCCGCGTCGTCCCGCCCGACTTGATCGCGCCGGCGGCGCGGTCGCCGATCTTGAGAAAGCTCATCAACCCCGACGAGCGTCCGCCGCCCGACAGTTTCTCGCCGTCGCCGCGCAGCTTGGAAAAGTTCGACCCGGTGCCCGAGCCATATTTGAACAGGCGCGCCTCGCGCACCCACAAATCCATGATGCCGCCTTCGTTGACCAGATCGTCGGCGACCGACTGGATGAAGCAGGCGTGTGGCTGCGGGTGCTCGTAGGCGCTTTCCGAGGCGCGCACCTTGCCGGTGCGATGGTCGACGTAATAATGACCCTGCGCCGGCCCGTCGATGCCGTAGGCCCAATAAAGCCCGGTGTTGAACCATTGCGGCGAGTTGGGCGCGCCCATCTGGCGCGCCAGCATCAGCCGCAATTCGTCATAGAACGCGCTGGCATCGTCCTCGCTGTCGAAATAGCCGCCGTGCCAGCCCCAATACGTCCACGTGCCGGCAAGCCGGTCGAAGCATTGCTTGGCGCTGGTCTCGCCGCCGTAGCGTTCCTCCTTGGGCAGCAGCGCCAGCATCGTCTCGTCGGCGGTGCGCCGCCACAGCCACGCCGGAACCCCCGGTTCATCGACCGCCCGAAGCTGCGACGGCACCCCGGCCTTGCGCAGGTATTTCTGTGCGAGGATATCGCTCGCCACCTGGCTCCAATTCGCCGGAACCTCGATTCCCTCAGCCGCGAAAACCACCGATCCGTCGGGGTTGCGGATCTCACTGCTGGTCGTGCGGAACGCGACGATTTCGTACGGGTCTACCCCCGCGGTGGTAAAGCGACGAGCGATACGCATGCTTACTTCCCCCCCCTGCCGCACGGCGCATCCGAGTGTGGCGCCTAGATGTAGCGTGCGGGTCATCCTCTGAGGATACATGTTGTGCCCGCCATTGCAAAGTTGTCAAAATCAAAAAGCGCTTGACTTACAACGTCTGGTTTAGGGCATTTCAGCGGCCGCGCTGGCACGGGCAACCGCAGGCATTCGGCAGCAAAGCCGCGAGGGCGGCCGGAATCGGTGAGAGGCTGCGGCCCTTTACCCGGCGGAGCCCACGGTGCATATATCCGGCGCGCTCAACGGAGCAGCGACATGACCACTCTCGGGACCCGATTGTTGACCCTGCTGCGCGGCGAACTGGTCGGCAGCGACGCCTATGGCAACAAGTACTACCGCCTGCGCGGCGGCGCGCCGACCCGGCGCGGCGGCGGGCGGTTCAGTCGCGAGCGGCGCTGGGTGATCTATCGCGGCGAGCCGGAAGGCTCGAAGGTGCCGTCTGAGTGGCACGCCTGGCTGCATCACACGGTCGATACCGCGCCGGGGCCGCGCACCCGGTTTGCCTGGGAGCAGGACCATCAGCCCAACATGACCGGCACGCCGCAGGCGTACCACCCGCGCGGCTCCATCCTGCGCGGCGGGCACCGCGCCCCGACGACCTCCGATTACGAGCCGTGGACGCCGCAGTGATCGGCACCTGGGTCGGCGGGATCGAGGCGGTGCGATGAAGGGGAATGTGATCGAGGCGGTGATGGGCGCACTCGTGCTGCTCGTCGCCGCGGTGTTTCTGTTCTTTGCCTACAACACCAGCCAGGTGCACTCGGTCGAGGGCTATTCGGTCAGCGCCGATTTTCAGCGCATCGACGGCATTCGCGACGGCGGCGACGTGCGTATCGCCGGGATCAAGGTGGGCTCGGTACTGTCTGAGACGCTCGACCCGAAGACCTTTCTGGCGACGATTCGGATGAGCATCAACCCGTCGATCAAACTGCCCGACGACACCGTGGCCGAGATCGTGTCGAACGGGCTGCTTGGCGACAAATACCTGTCGCTGGTGCCTGGCGGGTCGGACAAGACGATCCCACCCGGCGGCACGATCAAATACACGCAATCCTCGGTCAGCCTTGAAAACCTGATCGGGCAGATGATCTTTTCCTCACCGGGCGGGAAAAAACCGGGGGGCGAAGGCGGGGCGGCACCGCCGAAACTGCCCGACCCGACCGCCGGCCTGCCGAAGTGAGCGTGATGGCGAAGCCTGATTCCGACGACTTTCCGATCTGGAAGACCCCCGAGGGCGAGCCGGTCTCCTGCGTTGAAAAGATCAAGGTGCTGAACGAAAACCTCGCCGAGCTGCGCGGGCTGGCGCAGGACGCGCTGGAGGATGCGGTGCTGATGGGGTGCGACGAGCGCCAGGTCCGCGAGGTGCTGGCCGGCATCGTCGACGGGCTCGTCAACTCTTACCGGAAATGACGTTTGGCGACCGGCGTTCTTCGGCTTCTCGCAATGACCGGCCTGTCGGCGGCCGTCGCCGCGCCCGTTTTAGCCGCCGAGCCGATGATCCCCGAGCCGATGATCGTCGAACCGATGGCGCTGTTGCAGGGGCTCGACAAGACCACGGCACGCGTCTCGCAGTTTGAGACGGCGCTCGACAAGCCGGTGCAGTTTGGCGACCTGTCGATCGTGGTCCGGGCATGCGAGAAGAACCCGCCCGACGAGCGGCCGGAAAATGCCGCCTTCCTGCAGATTTTCGAACTGCATCCCGGACAGCCGCAGACCCGCGTGTTCAGCGGCTGGATGTTTTCGTCGAGCCCGGCACTGTCGGCGCTCGAAGACCCGATCTACGACGTCAACGTGCTCGAATGCAAAGCCGCACCGGCGCCCGCAGCGGCAACCGCGCCAGCGCCGGCGACGAAATCGCCGCGATAGGTGAGGGCGGCGGCGAGCAGGCGGCGATAGCGCTCGCGGGGGATCTCGATCGCGCCGAACCGGGCCAGGTGCGGTGTCAGGAACTGGACGTCGAGCAGCCGGTAACCGCCGGCGCGCAGGGTCGCGACGAGATGGACGAGGGCGACCTTGCTCGCGTCGGTCACGCGGCTGAACATGCTCTCGCCGAAAAACGCTCCGCCGAGCGACACGCCGTAAAGCCCGCCGGCCAGGCTGTCGCCGCGCCAGCATTCGACGCTGTGCGCGTAGCCGCGGTCGAAGAGGCCGCCGTAAAGCCGCAGGATTTCGCCGTTGATCCAGGTGTTCGGGCGCTTTTCGCTGGCTTCGGCGCAGCCTCGCATCGTATCGGCGAAGGCGGTGTCGCAGCGCACCGACAGCCGCCCCTGCCGCACGATTCGGGCGAGCCGCCGCGGCACATGCAGCCGGTCGAGCGGAAGGATCCCGCGCAGCCGCGGCTCGACCCAGAACAATTCGGGGTCGTCGGCCGATTCTGCCATCGGAAAGATGCCGGCGGCATAGGCGTCGAGCAGGATTTCGGGGGTCAGCCGGGTCATCGCCACGCCCTTAGCGGCCGCGCGCCAGAAACTCTTCAAGCCAGTGGATGTGATAGTCGCCGCGGCGGAATTCGGCGTTCGCCATCAGGCGCTGGTGCAGCGGCAAGGTCGTCTCGATGCCGCCGATCACGTATTCGTCGAGCGCGCGCGACAGGCGCATCAGGCATTCGTCGCGATTGGCGCCGTGGACCACCAGCTTGCCGATCAGGCTGTCGTAATAGGGCGGCACCGTGTAGCCCTGATAGGCGCCGCTGTCGACGCGGATGCCGAGCCCGCCGGGCGCGTGGTATTCGCTGATCCGGCCGGGCGAGGGGCGGAAATCGTCCGGGCTTTCGGCGTTGATGCGGCACTCGATCGCGTGGCCCCGCAGCTGGATGTCGCTCTGGCTCAGGGCGAGCGGCTCGCCGGCGGCGATGCGGATCTGCTCGCGCACGATGTCCACGCCGCTGACCATCTCGCTGATCGGATGCTCGACCTGCAGCCGGGTGTTCATCTCGATGAAATAGAACTCGCCGTCCTGGTAAAGAAACTCGATCGTGCCGGCGCTCTTGTAGCCGAGCTTTTTCAGGGCGTTGACGGTAAGGGACAGCAGGCGCTGGCGCGAGGCCTCGCTGAGCGCCGGGGACGGCGTCTCTTCGAGCACCTTCTGGTGCGAGCGCTGCAGCGAGCAGTCGCGCTCGCCGAGATGGATGACGCTGCCGTCGCCGTCGCCAAGAAGCTGCACCTCGATATGGCGCGGCCGGTCGAGGTAGCGTTCGAGATAGACCGCATCGTTGGCGAACGCGGCCTTGGCCTCGGCCTGGGCGAGCGGCAGCATCCGGGCCAGCTCGGCCTCGTTGTGCGCGAGCTTCATGCCGCGCCCGCCGCCGCCCGCGGAGGCTTTCAGCAGCACCGGGTAGCCGACCGATTGTGCCGCCGCGCTGGCCGCGGCGATGTCGAGCAGCGCTTCCGGCGAGCCGGGCACGGTCGGGATGCCGAGGCGCTGCGCCGCCTCCTTGGCGCGGACCTTGTCGCCCATGACGCGAATGTGCTCGGCCGACGGGCCGATAAAGACAAAGCCGTGCTCTTCGACGACGGCGGCGAAATCCGCGTTTTCCGAGAGGAAGCCGATGCCAGGGTGGATCGCATCGGCGCCGGTGATCGTCGCCGCCGACACGATCGCGGCGATGTTGAGATAGCTGCCGCGCGCCGGTGGCGGCCCGATGCACACGCTTTCGTCGGCCAGGCGCACGTTCATCGCCGCGGCATCGGCGGTCGAATGCACGGCGACGGTCTTGATGCCCATCTCGCGGCAGGCGCGGTGGATCCTGAGCGCGATCTCGCCGCGGTTGGCGATCAGGACCTTTTCAAACATGCCGCCCGCGCGTCGTCACTCGATCAGCATCAGCGCGGCGCCGTACTCGACCGGCTCGGCGTCCTCGATCAGGATGCGCGCGATCTGCCCGTCGCGCGGCGCGCGAATCTGGTTCATCACCTTCATCGCCTCGATGATGAGGAGCGTCTGGCCCTCGGTCACGGTGTCGCCGATCTGGACAAAGGGCGGGGTGCCGGGCTGCGCCGCGAGATAGGCGACCCCGACCATCGGCGCGGTGACCGCCCCGGGGTGGACGGCGCCGTTGCCGCCGGCGGCGGGCGGAACGGGTTCCAGCGCGGCAGGCGGCGGGGCCGCCGGGCGTGCGAGGGCCGGCGCGGCGGCAGCTGCGGGCGCGGTCTCGCGGGCGACCCGAATGCGGTACCCGTCGCTTTCGTATTCGATCTCGCTGAGCCCGGTTTCGGCGAGCAGCGCGGCAAGACTGCGGATCAGCTCGGCATCCGGCGCCGGCGGCGAACGCCGATTTCCGATCCTCACCGAGGCGCCTCTGCCGCTTCGGCGTCGATCAGCGCGGCAATAGCCTCCAGCGCCAGCTCGTAGCCGATCGGTCCGAGCCCGAAAATCCCGCCGTTCGCCGCCAGGCTGACATAGGAATGGTGGCGGAATTGCTCGCGACGGAAGATGTTGGAGAGGTGCACCTCGATGATCGGCAGCTCGGCGGCGTTGAGCGCGTCGAGCACTGCGACCGAGGTGTGGGTCAGCGCCCCGGCGTTAAGAATGATGCCATCGGCCGCGTCGCGCGCCTCCTGGATCCAGTCGACGAGCAGGCCCTCGTGGTTGGTCTGGCGAAATTCGATCGTCAGATCGAGCGCCTTGGCCCGTTCCAGACAGCGGTCTTCGACATCGGCCAGCGTGTCGTAGCCATAGGTAGCCGGCTCGCGCACGCCGAGCAGATTCAGGTTGGGGCCGTTGAGGATGTATACGGTCGGCACCCGCGCCTCCACTGTCGACAGGAGCCGCGATTATACCATGGAACGAGGCGTCGCAAGAGGCGGCGCGCCGGCGACGGCTCGAGGCCGCCGCCCGAGGCCTCCTATTCGGCGGCCGCCGGCACCGGCGCGGTGGTCGGGGCCGGAAGCGGGGTGCGCGAGGCGGTCCAGTAGCTGAGCGCGACCAGTCCGGCGCCGCCGACGATGTTGCCGAGCGTCACCCACAGCAGGTTCCACCCCATCCCGGCCCAGGTCACGGTGGCCGGATGCGGCGCCAGCAGCGCGATCGTCAGCAGCGTCATGTTGGCGACCGAGTGTTCGTAGCCGCTGGCGATAAAGGCGTAGAGGCACCAGAAGATCGCGATGCATTTGGCGGTGTCGTTGGTCATCCGTGCCGAGGTCCAGATCGCCAGGCAGACCAGCCAGTTGCACAGGATCGCGCGAGCGAACAGTTCGAGCGCCGGGGCGTTCATCTTGGCCGCGGCGACATTGACGATCAGATGGCTCGATGACGACAGCACGATACCGCCGCCGCCGGCGACGAACAGCACGGCAAGGACGACGCAGCCGGCGAGGTTGCCGGTCCACGACATGATCCAGCTCGCCGCGAGGTCGCGCGGCCCGGTCTGCCGCCGCAGCCAGCCGAGGGTCATGAACATCGTGTGCCCGGTGAACAGGTCTGACCCGGCAAAGATCACCAGGGTCAGCGCGATCGCGAACGAGGCGCCCATCGCCAGCGGCCGGACACCCGGGTCGAGGTTGGAGCCGATGCTGAAGATCAGGATGATCCCGAGCCCGACATAAGCGCCAGCCAGCATCGAGCTGACGAAGAACCCGCCCGGCGAGCGCCGCAGATAGGCCGATTTGGTGGCCGCCGTCTGGGCGAACAGGTCAACGGTATCGAGAAACATCGGGCACCCCGTGAAAGAAGTGGAACGAATGCGCGGGCAATGCTCAGTACACGTCCTTGCGATAGCGCCCTTCCGTGACCATCCGGGCGAGGTAGGCTTTGGCTGCGGCGGCATCCATGCCGCCCTCCTTGGCGATGATGTAGGCGAACCCGCGATCGACATCGCGCGCCATCCTTTCGGCGTCGCCGCAGACATAGAGATGCGCGCCGTCTTCGAGCCAGGACCACAGCTCGGCCGCGCAATCGAGCAGCCGATGCTGGACGTAGACTTTGTGCTCCTGGTCGCGCGAAAACGCCGTGTCGAGCCGGGTGAGCAGCCCGTCGTCGAGATAGCGCAGCAATTCCTCTCCGTAGAAGAAATCGGTGCTGCGGTGTGGGTTGCCGAAGAACAGCCAGTTGCGGCCGCGTGCACCGACCGCCTGGCGTTCCTGCAGAAAGGCGCGGAACGGCGCGACGCCGGTGCCCGGCCCGATCATGATCAGCGGCACGTCGGGCGCGGCGAGGCGAAAGGTCTCGGTCGGGCGCACGAACAGCGTCACCGGCCCGTCGGGCTCGACCCGGTCGCAGAGATAGGTCGACGCTACGCCGCCGCGCATCCGCGCCCGCAGGCGATAGCGCACCGGCGCCACGGTCAGATGGATTTCGCGGGAAAGCCGCTTGGGCGAGGAGGCGATCGAATAGAGCCGCGGCTGCAGCGGGTCGAGCGCCTCGATCAGTTCGGGCACCGGCGGCCGCGCTGACGGAAACGCGTGCAGCAGGTCGAGCAGGTCGGCATCTTCCGGGCCGGCCCCGGGGTAGCCCTCGGCCATCGCCTGCAGTATCCGGGATTCGTCGCGGTCATGCGCCCGCGAGGCCAACACCTCGATCGCCTGGTCAGACGGACGGCGGATTTCGCACCAGCCGGCGAGCGCTTCGGCAAGCGGACGCTCGACGCCGTCGGGCGTCGTCACCGGCAGGTCGCAGGAGACGCCGAGCGCGGCGACGATCGCCTCGACAAGCCCCGGGGCGTTGCTCGCCCGGACGCCGATCGCGTCGCCCACCTGGTACGAGACCGGCCCCGCTTCCGAGGCCAGCACGACATGTCGCGTGTCGCGCTCCGAGCCGTCACCGTTGAGCCGGGTTGCCCCTCGCAGCCGCGCCACAAACGCCTCGCCGGGGGCAATGGCGGGCACAGGGGACGCGGCTGCGAGCGCGCCGGCGGCAGCAGCCGGCGCGGCGGGCGTGGCGAGCAGCTCTTTCAGCGCGCGCGAGGTGGCCTTGCCGCCGGGGACGCACCGCGACAAGCTGGTCTCGGCGCCGGCGGCGATCGCCTCGGCATAGCTCTGGCACAGATACCCGCACTGGCCGCAATCGAGTTGCGCCATCGCCGCCATCAGCGCGCGCGGCAGCGGGCGCCCCTCTGCCAGGCCGAGCCGCTCGTCGAGCGCCAGCGCCGGGTCGTGCCACGGAAACTCCTCGGGTTCCGGTGGGGCGGACGGCGAGGCGATGGCAAGAGCTTTCCGCTCTAGCGGCTCGTCCAGCAGCGCCGCCAGAAATCCGTCGAGCCAGGCGCGCTGCGCCGGCGAAAACGGGGCGTTGTCGGGGAGACGCTGCGCGGCGCTCATCGTGCGGCTCCGCTGCCGGCCAGCGCGGCCAACTCGGCGACGCTGTGCCGGTTGGCGAACGCGTTGAAGGTCTCGCCGTCGCGCCGCGCCGATAGATAACTGCGCAGCAGCGCCTCGACACGCTGCGGCAATTCCGCGGCCGGGATCGATTGAAAAAGCTCGCGCGCCAGCCCGCGCTCGGCAGCGCTGCCGCCGCCGACCACAAGGTGATAGCCCTCAACCTCGTCGTCGCCGCCGGCATCGACCCTGGCCGCCACCAGCCCGATATCGCCGACGTAATGCTGGGCGCAGGAATTGGGGCAGCCGGTCAGATGGATGTTGAGCGGGGTGTCGAGCGTGACGCGCGGTTCGAGATGGTGGGCGAGGGCGAGCGCATCGCGCTTGGTGTCGCTCAGCGCGAACTTGCATCCGGCGTTGCCGGTGCAGGCGACGAGCCCGGCGCGGATCGCGCTGGGGAACACCACAAGGCCGAGTGCCTCGATCTCGGCGACCGCGTCGCCAACGTCCGCATCCGGAATGTCGGAAATCAGCAGGTTCTGCCACACGGTCAGCCGCATCGTCCCCGAGCCGCGCCGTGCGGCGAGCGAGGCGAGGGCGCGCAGCTGGTCGGCGCCGAGCCGCGACGCCGGCGCCACGATGCCGATATACGACAGCCCGGGCTGGGCCTGCGGATGGACGCCGACATGCAGGTCGCGCCCGATCGGGCCGCGCGGCTCGGCGATGTCAGCCGGCGCGAACCGCCACGGAAACGGCAGATAGGCGGAAGCTGCGGCGACCGTCTCGGCCAGCCCCATCCGCTCGATCACGTATCTTAGCCGCGCGCGTTTGCGGTCGGTGCGGTCGCCCTCTGCGATGAACAGGCGCAGGATCGCGACCCCTGCGGCCACCACCTCGTCGGGGCGCAGCAGGACGCCGGCATCCTCGGCGAAGCTCCCGTGCCCGGTGATGCCGCCGAGCAGCATGCGGAAGTAGACGCCCTCTTCGACCGCTTTGCCCGGCCCGACCCGGACCGCGGCAAACCCGATATCGTTAGTGTCTTCGAGCACGCCGATGCGACCGCCGCCGTCGAATGCAATGTTGAACTTGCGCGGCAGGCCGTAGAGCTCGCGATGGTTGAGGATCAGGTGATGCAGGCTGCGGCACAGCGACCGGGTGTCGATCAGCTCCTGCGGGTCGATTCCGGCGAGCGGGCTCCCGGTGATGTTGCGGATGTTGTCGGCGCCGGCACCGCGCGAGGTCAGCCCCAACTCCTGCAGCGCGGTCAACACGTCGATCGGGTAGGCCGCGCCGATGCCGCGGATCTGCAGGTTAGCGCGCGTCGTGACGTCGACCGCGCCTGCGCCGAACCGTTCGGCGATGTCGGCGAGCCCGACGGCCTTGTCGGCTGTCAGGATGCCGCCTGGCAGGCGCAGCCGCAGCATGAAGGCGTCCTGGTTCGGCGCGACATAAAACAGGCCGTGAAATTTGTGGCGGAACACGTCGGGACCCTTCGGAAACCGCCCGGAAGCGGCGTTGGCAGCGATCTCGTCCCACATGTCGAAGGGATGCTTTTCGCGCTTGGCGATCTCTTCGGAGACAAGTGCGCCGCCGGCGCGGATCACCCGGTCCTGGGCCAGCGTGTGCCAGTCGGTCGCGGCGGCCCGCCCGTCTGGCAGACTGCCGCTTGATTGTGCACTGCGATCGGTCGATGCCGACTGTGCGGGCACGTCGATCCCGCGCCGCCGCGCGATCCCGGAGATAAACCCTTCGAGATATTGCTTCTGCTCTTCGGTGAATTCGGCGTGTTGAGACATCGGGCCGGGCATTGCTCTGCTGTCGCGTGAGGTGCGATGCAGCAATCGGTGTGCCACTCGCGGCGCGCGGGCTGGCGCCGCGGGGTTCGGGGCGGCATAGTGCGGCGGCCGGGCGCGCTTTGGAGACCGACGATGCCGATTACGATGTACGACCTTGCCGGGGTCGAGAATGACCGCCGGTTCAGCCCGTTCTGCTGGCGGGCGCGGATGGCGCTGGCCCATAAGGGGCTCGCGGTCGAGACCGTGCCATGGCACTTCACCGAAAAGGACAAGCTGCCCTCGCCGAATGACGGCCGGGTGCCGGTCATCGTCGATGGCGGCACGGTCGTCCATGATTCGTCGGCGATCGCGGAATACCTCGAAAAACAATACCCGGATCGTCCGCCGCTGTTTGGTGGCGAGGTCGGCCGCGGGCTGACGCGCTTTGTGCAGAACTGGACCGAGACGGTATTGCAGGTCGGGCTGGTGCGGCTCGTCGTGCTCGACATCCATCGCCATATCGGCCCGGTCGATCAGGCCTATTTCCGCCAGTCGCGCGAGGCGCGCTTTGGCGGCGCCACGCTGGAAGAGGTGGTAAAGGATCGCGAAGCGCGCCTTCCGGCGTTTCGTGCCAGCCTCGACCCGCTGCGCCGCACCGTCGAACGCCAGGATTTTGTCGCCGGCACCGCGCCCTCCTATGCCGATTACATCGTTTTCGGCGCGTTTCAGTGGGCGCGCGCGATCAGTGATTTCGAACTGCTGGCCGCCGACGACCCGGTGCGGGCGTGGCGCGGGCGGATGCTTGATCTTTACGGCGGGCTGGCGCGGAAATCGCCCGGCTACGGCGCCTGAGCGATGGGAACAGTTGCCACGATCGCGATCGTCGCGCTGATCGTTCACGTCCTGTCTGCGGTCGTATGGGTCGGCGGGATGTTTTTCGCGCTGGTCGTGCTGCGGCCGGCGTCTTTCCCGCTGGAAGCGGGCCCGCGCCTCGAGTTATGGGCGCGGACGCTGGGCCGGTTTTTCGCCTGGGTGATCGCCGCGATCGTGCTCTTGCTGGCGAGCGGGTTTGCGCTGGTGTTCGACGTGTACAGCGGCTTCGCGCGCGCCGGACTTTACGTGCAGCTGATGATGACCCTGGGCATCATCATGATGCTGTTGTTCTTCCACGTCTATTTCGCGCCGTTTCGGCGCTTTCGCGCGGCGGTCGGGCGGCGCGACTATCCGGTGGCCGCCGCTCAGCTCAACCAGATCCGCTGGATCGTGACAGTTGGCCTGATCCTCGGCCTGGCGACCGTGGCGATCGGCAGCAGCGGCCGCTATTGGGGCTGAGCGCTGGCGATCGCGCCGCGGTGCGCCAGGATCGCCGGGTCGATCCGGCGCAAATCGGCGGTCAGCTTCGACTTGCCGTCCTGTGATATCCAGGTGACCGCCAGCCCGCCGGCATCGCGCACCCGAAAGCGAAGGTGGTTCTTGCCGCGCTCGTTGAAGATGTACTCGTCGCGATCGACACGGCCAACCCGCTCGCTCCAGGTCGATGGGTATTTGTTGTCGATGCTGGGACCGACCGCATAGATTGCCTTGACCCCGTCACCGCTGACCGACTGGACCGCGACCAGCAATTCGCGGCCGTTGGGGTAAAACCCGTACCACACCGGCATCGTGCGGAGCCGCGCGTCTGCGGCATCGACCGAGGGGGCCAGCGAACTGCCGGATTCCTTGGCGCCGATTGGCGGCGCCCGCGTCAGCGCCGGCGGCAGTTTCAACTCGGCGCTCGGGACGATGCCCCATTGCGGCACGCAATCGAAGGCGTGCCGCAGCCCCGCATCGTCGGCGAAATCGCGGACGCAGCCGCCAAACCGGCGAAGGAACAGGCCGCTCGACGCCGCCCAGTGCCCGGTCAGATAAAACGGCTGGTCGATCACCGCATAGCCGAGCCCGCGCGCCGCCAGGATCTGGCGCGACCGGTCGCCGCGCCCGCCCGGATCGAAATCATCGTCGTGGAAAAAGAACAGCATGACCCGCGCGGTCTTTATCTGCTGCAGCAGCGGGTAAAGCCTGACCGCGTTGAGCCGCCAGGCGTCGCTGCCGTCGTTAAACTCGCCGAACGCGGCCGGAGCCGTGGCGATCACCGTGTCGACCTCGTTCGATTCGTCCGCCGCCATCAGTGACAGAAACCCGCCGAACGACTGCCCGGCGAGCGCCACCTGCCGGTATCCGCGGTGCTTGAGCGCAGCGACATAGCCAACCAGGCCTGCGGTGCTGCTGCTCAACGTATCGGCGCGGCGCAGCCGGTCGAACCGCATCACGTCCCACCCGTCGGCGCGCAGCGTCTCGAGATAGGGTGGGGTGGGCGACTTCGAATCCTCGGTCGCGATCGAGCGGCCGTGGCTCCAGATGATGACGCCCTTTGCCTTGGCGGGGCCGAGCATGGTTTCGTTCGGGTAGGCGGGATCGAGTCCCATCGCCCGCGCCGGCGCGACGGCGGCGAGCATCAGCCCGAGCGCAAGCGCCGCGAGCCTCGGCACACTCCCCCGGTTCATCACCCCTGCCACCGTCGCGTCCATTCCCCCAGAATGTCCGCTGCGGAGCTAACAACAAGTTGCCGCCGGTGTCACTTCGCCGCGACGACCTGTCGCGTTATTGTGGTTGAGCATCGGGGAGGCGGAAAACCTATGCCGGTCGTCTATGTCGCGCGCAGCGTCAAGCTGGGGCGCTGGGCCTCGGATGTCGGGCTCGGCAAACATGTGTACAAGGTCGGGGTCGGCGACGAGGACCCCAAGGCTCTGGCTGCGGCAGGATGGGCCGGCGAGAGCGACTGGACGATCGTCAAAACCGAGCCGGTCGAAAACCTCGATGAGCCGGCGGCGCTGGAGCGCCTTGCCGCCAAGGAAAAGATGATCGACCCGCGGTTCTATCCCAAGCTCAAGGGCGCGCTCGGGGTGTTTCGCCTGACCCAGACGCGCGTGGAAAACCACATCCTGGTGGCGCGCGCGCTGGCCGGCGACAGCGACAGGACCGACCTCAAGCTCAAGCCGGCGGATTATGCGGCTTACCTGATTCACAACGCCAAGCGATAGGGGCGGGCAGGGGAAGCGGCGGCCTCGCCGGGCGAGGCTATGCCGCGGGCTTGGTCTTGTTGCGCAGGGCGGCCAGCGCCTCGGGCGTGTCGATGTCGACAAGCACCGCGTCGCTGTCCATCTCGATTTCGGCGACCAGCTCGGCATGCTCGGCGATCAGCGCCCGCGCGCCGACATCACCGGCGAGCGCGGCCATCTCGGGAAAGAATCGGCTGGCCCACAGGACCGGGTTGCCGCGTTTGCGGTGCCGCGTCGGCACGACGATCGCGCGGCCTTCGAGCGGGTTGAACGCGGCGATCAGGCGGTCGAGGTCGCGCCCGGTGATCTGCGGCATGTCGCCGAGGCAGACCACCACGCCCTCGATATCGGCGGGCAGCGCCGCCAGCCCGCGCTTCAGCGAGGTCGAAAGCCCGTCGGCGAAATCGGGGTTGCGCACACGCTCGAGCGGTAATTTGCCGAGCGCGGCGTCGACGTCGTCGGCCTGGTTGCCGAGCACGGCAACGATCGGCCGCGCCCGCGATGACAGCAGCCGCTGGGCAACGCGCGTCACCATCGGCACGCCGTCGATCTCGGCGAGCATCTTGTTGGGCCCGCCCATCCGGCTCGACCGCCCGGCGGCCAGCAGGATCGCGGCGATGCGTGGCCCGGGCGGCTTTTTCGCGGCCGGCCCCGGCCCCGGCTTGACCTCGGCGCCGGCGCGCGGCTGCGGTCGGGTCGGAATTTCCGCCAGCAGGCCGCCGGCCCCCATGCGCATGATGTCGCCGCGCCCGACCGGCACATCGGCGACGAGCCGCTCGAGCACCCAGTCGAAGCCGTTGACCTTTGGCGAGCGGGCGCAGCCGGGCAGGCCGAGCACCGGGCGCTCGCCGACCCGGCCGAGCAGCAACAGGTTGCCGGGATCGACCGGCATGCCGAAATGCTCGATCTCGCCGCCGGCGGCGACGATCGCCGCGGGGATTACGTCGCGCCGGTCGAGAATCGCCGAGGCGCCGTGGATCAGCACCATGTCGGTGCCGTGGGCCAGCGCCTCGCGGATCTGATCGGCCAGTTCGGCGACGGCATGGCCGCAGCGCGCCTCGTGGGTCAGGCGGCAGCCGAGCGCGGTGAGGCGCGCCTCGGTCACCCCGTGCGTCTTGTCGAGGATAGATTCCTTGAGGCCGGGCAGGCGGGTCTGGATCAGCACCACCGATCTAGCCCGGAACGCCGCGACGCGCAGCAGCGCCTCGCTTTCCGCGGCGATCGCCGTGCAGGCCGCGACCGCGTCGCGCGGTGCGCCGAACGGGATGATCTTGACCGTCGCGACCATCTGGCGCGGCTCGACGATCGAGTACTCCGGCAGGGTGCCGAGGGTCACCGCCTCGTCGATGAGGTTGAAGCGGTCGAGCCGGGCGCGGTCGAACACCAACAGCCCGCGCGCCGAGGCGTGCAAATTGGCGCGTCCGGTGAACGGGTCGGCGACGGTAATGTCGGGTCCGGCGACGGCGGCGGCGAGCATCGCGGCGGCCTCGTTCTCGCCGGTGTCACCGGGATCGAGCCGGGCGACGACGATGCGTGCCAGCCCAGCCTCGGCGATCGCGCGCAGGTCGGCCGCTGACAAGACCCGGCCCTTCTTCAGCGCGGTCCCACCAAGCTTCAGGCTGTGGGCCAGGATCGCGCCCTCGGCCTCGGCAACCGGGACTTCGCCGAACTGCATCGCCCGGCCCCGTTTATCCCTGGCCGCGCCGCAGGACCTGGGTCATCTCCGCGATGATCGACACGGCGATCTCGGCCTGCGACACGGCACCGATGCTGAGCCCGATCGGGGCGTGGATGCGAACGAACTCATTCTCGCCGAAGCCGAACTCGCCCAGCCGTTCGATCCGCTTGGCGTGGGTCCGCCGCGATCCCAGCGCACCGATATAGAAGCATTCGGAGCGCAGCGCGGCGACCAGCGCCGGGTCGTCGATCTTGGGGTCGTGCGTCAGGGTGACGACCGCCGAGGCACGATCGGGCTTCAGCCGCTCCAGTGCCTCGTCGGGCCATTCGGTGCAGAGCTCGACACCGGGGAAACGCGCCTCGGTGGCAAACGAGCCGCGCGGGTCGATCACGATCGGCTTGTAGTCGGTGGCGACCAGCATCGGCACCAGCGGCTGCGCGATATGCACGGCGCCGATCACAAAGCAGCGGCGCGGCGGGGTGAACACCTCGATCAATACCGAGCCGGCTGGGGTTTCGATCGTCGTGGTGCGCCCGGTGCGCAGAGTCTCGCGCATCGCCGTGCGCCCGGCCTCGTCGAGATCGAGTTCGCCATCGAAGCCCGCGTCGGTCAGCAGCAGCTGGGCGCCCCCGGGCAGCAGCGTGGCAAGCGCAGCCGAACGCGCGGTTCGACCTGCTTCCAGCACCGCGTCGAGATAGCGGCCCTTCATTCGACGCGCTCGACAAAGATCGCGACCTTGCCGCCGCAAGCCAGCCCGACCTCCCAGGCCTGGTCGTCGCTGATGCCGAAATCGAGCATTCGCGGCTTGCCGTCGCGGATCACCTCCTGCGCCTCGCCGATCACCGCGCCTTCGACGCAGCCGCCGGACACCGAGCCGACAAACGCGCCCGCATCATTGACCACGAGCTTGGCGCCGGGCTGCCGCGGCGACGACCCCCAGGTCTTGACCACGGTCGCCAGCGCGACCCCATGCCCTTCGGTGCGCCAGCGCGCCGCCTGGTCGAGGATTTCAGCCGTATCGCTCATTCTTCCCTCAATCCGTAATGGGCCCGCGCCTGTTCCGCGGCGGTCCGGCGGTGCGCTGCAGAGCTGATCACGTTGACCAGGGCTTCGAGGCTTTCGAGATTATGCACCGGGCGAAACTCGTCGACATAGGGCAGCATCGCCTTCATCCCTAATGATCTTGGCTCGAACCCCTCGTAGCGCAACAGCGGATTGAGCCAGATCAGCTGACGGCACGAGCGGTGCAGCCGATCCATCTCGTGCGCGAGGCCGGTGCCGGCGTCGCGGTCGAGCCCATCAGTGATCAACAGCACGACCGCGCCTTGCCCCAGGACGCGGCGCGACCACAGCCGGTTGAACTCGCCGATGCACTGCCCGATGCGGGTGCCCCCCGACCAATCGGCGACCGCCTCGGCGACGCGGTCGAGCGCCAGATCGACGTCGCGATAGCGCAGGTGCCGGGTGATGTTGGTGAGCCTTGTGCCGAACACAAAGGTAAAGACGCGGTCGCGATCGTTGGTGATCGAGTGCATGAAATGCAGAAAGACGCGACTGTAGCGGCTCATCGAGCCGGAGATGTCGCACAGCACCACCAGCGGCGGCGGGCGGCGCCGCGGGCTCTTGCGCTTCAGCTCGATCATGCCGCCGGAGCGCAATGCCGCACGCATCGTCGCCCGCATGTCAGCGCGGGCGCCGCGCGGGTTGCGCACGTAGCGCCGCGTCGGCACCTCGGCGATCGGCAGACGGAGCCGGGCGATCGCCGCCTTGGCGCGGGCCAATTCGTCGAGCGACATCTTTTCAAAATCCATCCCGCGCAGCTCCTCGCGGTCGGAAAATGTCATCGCCGCGTCGAACTCGACCTCGGTCTCTTCGACCTCGCGCGCCTGCGGGTTGGGGTTGAGCGCCTCGGCGAGCCGCCGCACCATTTCGTCGCCCGGCTCCTGCGGCAGGTCGACGTTGATCTCGGGCAGCACCAGCCCAAGCATCTTCTTGAGCAGCTCGGGGTTGCGCCAGAACACGTGAAACGCCTGGTCGAAGATCAGCCGTTGGTCGGGCTGGTTGACGAACACGGCGTGCAGCGTCCAATAGAAATCGCGCCGGTCGGTGATGCCGACCGCCTGGACTGCGCTGACCGCGTCAAGCACCTTGCCCGGCCCGACCGGCAGCCCGGCGGCGCGCAGCACGCGCGCGAAATGCATCAGGTTGGCGACGAGCCGGCCGTCGTGATGTGCTGCCGCGGTCGAGACGGCTTGCGGCACCCTTACCCCTCGCGCGGCGCGGCGGCGATCTCGGCCTTGACCTGCTCGAGCAGGCGCGCGGCGTCGCTGCCCTGGATACGGGCGATGTCGTCCTGGTACTTCAGCAGCACGCCAAGCGTGTCGTTGATCGCGGTCGGGGTCAGCTCCAGCACGTCGAGCTGCATCAGCGCCTCGGTCCAGTCGATCGTCTCGGCGATGCCGGGAAGCTTGAACAGATCCATCGTGCGCAGCCGCTGGACAAACCCGACGACCTCGCGCGACAGGTGCTCACTGGCGCCGGGGGCTTTGCGCTTGAGGATTTCAAGCTCGCGCTCGGCGGTCGGGTAGTCGACCCAGTAGTAGAAGCATCGGCGCTTCAGCGCGTCGTGGATTTCGCGCGTGCGGTTCGAGGTGATGATGACGATCGGCGGCTCCGTGGCATGGATGGTGCCGATCTCGGGAATGGTGATCTGAAAATCCGACAGCAGTTCCAACAGGTACGCCTCGAACGGCTCGTCGGTCCGGTCGAGCTCGTCGATCAGCAGCACCGGGGCGCCGGCAAGGTCGGGTTCGAGCGCCTGCAGCAGCGGGCGCTTGATCAGAAAGCGATCGGAAAAGATCGTGTTTTCGATCTCCTCGCGCCCTTCTTCGCCGGCCTCGGCGAGGCGGATTTCGATCATCTGGCGCGGGTAATCCCACTCGTAGACCGCCGAGGCGACGTCGAGCCCCTCATAGCATTGCAGGCGGATCAGGCGCCGCTTGAGCGCGATCGACAAAACCTTGGCGATCTCGGTCTTGCCGACCCCGGCTTCGCCTTCAAGGAAGAGCGGGCGCTTCAGGTGCAGCGCGAGGTGCACGGCAGTTGCCAGGCTGCGGTCGGCAATGTAGTCGGCGCTGGCGAGCAGCGCGAGGCTGTCGTCGACCGAGGCGGGCAGGGCAGTGAGGCTGGCAGCGCACATGTCAGAAACGATCTCGCCGGGCAAAGGACACGAACAGAGCGGGCCCCGCGCAAGGGCGAGGCCCGCTCTCTCGGCCGCCGATATGTAATTCACCCACCGCCGCGGCGCCACCCCGGATTGTCGCGCGGCAACGCGGCTATGGCGCCTTCTTGACCTCGCCGCCGATTTCCGGCGCTTCTTTTGTCCCGATCAGAAAAATCCATTTCTGGGTTTCGATGCTGGCGACCTGCGGGTCGGTCAGCGCCATCGAGCCCTTGATCGGGCTTGCCGCCGGGCTGGGCAGCGTGACCGGGATCATGTCCGGGTCGGCTTCTGGCTTTGCCGGCGGCGTCATGAAGCCGGCCATTTCCGGTGGCGATTTGATGCCGGAATACTCGACCGTCCAGTCGAGCTTCTTGCTCACGGTGTCGAGGGTCAGCGTCATCGTGCCCTTGCCGGGATCGCCCGGCTTGGTGGGCTGCAGATCGGCGCTGAACTTGACCGAGTCGGCCAGTGCCGGTGCTGCCAGAAAGCACAGGACGACGGCACCCCGAACGATTGCTGCCAGACCGCGCAACGCTGTTCTCCTTTGGAAGATTTCCCAGCAGCTTAGACTTGCCCGCGGTGGCGAGAAAGCCGAATTGCGGATGGCTGTGCCCGGCGATTGCCCTTTATTGCGCCACCGGCGTCGTCGTCACCGCCGAGCGACAATTCGCCCGGATCGCCGGGCGGCCTGGGTTTGCCGGCCGCGTGCGGCTGCCGGGAGCGTAGGCGGCTATGCGCAGGCGGCGACGGCGCGGCGGGCCATCACCCCGACCAGATGGGCGCGGTATTCGGCGCTGGCGTGGATGTCGGAGTTGAGCTCGTCCTGCGGGATCGCGATGTCCTTGATCGCGTCGGCGCTGAACGATTTGCCGAGCGCCGTCTCCATCTCGGGCACGCGGAACACGCACGGGCCGGCGCCGGTCACCGCGACGCGCACGCCCCCGGCAGTCCGGGCGACGAACACGCCGACGATCGCATAGCGGGAAGCCGGGTTCTTGAACTTCTGGTAGGCGGCGGCTTGCAGCTTGGGAAAGCGGATCGCGGTGATGATCTCGTCCTGGCCGAGCGCGGTCTCAAACATTCCGGTGAAGAAATCGTCGCCGGCGATCTCGCGCTTGGTGGTCACCACGGTCGCGCCGAGCCCGACCACAGCCGCCGGGTAATCGGCCGCCGGATCGTTGTTGGCGACCGAGCCGCCCATCGTGCCGCGGTTGCGCACCGCCGGATCGCCGATCATCCCGGCAAGCGCGGACAGCGCCGGGATCGCGCGCTTGACCACCGGCGAGCGGTTGACGTCGATGTGGCGGGTCATCGCCCCGATCACCAGGTTGTTGCCCTCTTCGCTGATCCCTTTCAGCGAGCCGATCGCCGCCAGATCGACAAGGTCGGAGGGTTTGGCGAGGCGCTGCTTCAGCGTCGGTACCAGCGTCATGCCGCCAGCGACGAGCTTGGCTTCTTCGCCGCCGAGCAGGCGAGCGGCATCGGCGAGGCTGCCGGGCTTGTGATAGGTGAATTCGTACATCGGGCCTCTCCTTATCCGTTCTTTGGTCCGTCATCCTCGGGCTTGACCCGAGGATCCAGATGGCCGGGTCAAGCCCGGCCATGACGGAAATGGGTTATTCCGCGGCCTGGGCAGGGCGGTGCTGGTGGATCACCCGCCACAGTCGCTCCGGCGTCGCCGGCATCTCGACGTGGCGCACGCCATAGGCCTTGAGCGCGTCGACGATCGCGTTGGTCAGTGCCGCCGGGGCGCCGATCGCGCCGGCCTCGCCGCAGCCTTTGACGCCGAGCGGGTTGTGGGTGCAGAGCGTGACGTTGGTCGACAACGCGAAGGACGGCAGATCGTCGGCCCGCGGCATCGCGTAGTCGTTGTACGACCCGGTCAAGAGCTGCCCGGTCGATTTGTCGTAGACGCAGCCTTCGAGCAGGGCTTGGCCGATCCCCTGCGCCAGCCCGCCATGTACCTGTCCGGCGACGATCATCGGGTTGATGATGCGGCCGAAATCGTCGCTGGCGGTGAAGCTGCAGACGATCAGGTGGCCGGTATCGGGGTCGATCTCGATCTCGGCGATGTGCGCGCCCGACGGATATGTGAAGTTCTTCGGGTCGTAGAACGCGGTCTCGTCGAGCCCGGGCTCCAGCTCGTCGTGCGGGAAATTGTGCGGGACATAGGCGGTCAGCGCCACCTCGGCGAGGCTCTTCGAGCGGTCGGTGCCGGCGACGGTGAAGGCGCCGTCCTTGAACTCGATATCGGCCTCGGCCGCCTCGAGCAGGTGCGCGGCGATCTTGCGCCCCTTGGCGACGACCTTGTCCATCGCCTTGACGATGGCGCTGCCGCCGACCGCCAGCGAGCGCGAGCCGTAAGTGCCCATGCCGTAGGGAATCTTGTTGGTGTCGCCGTGGACGATCTCGATGCTCTCGATCGGCACGCCGAGCCCGTCGGCGACAAGCTGGGAGAATGTCGTCTCGTGCCCCTGGCCGTGGCTGTGCGAGCCGGTTAGCACGGTGATACTGCCGGTCGGATGCACCCGCACCTCGGCGCTTTCGAACAGGCCGGCGCGGGCGCCGAGCGAGCCGACGACCGCCGACGGGGCGATACCGCACGCCTCGATATAGGTGGCGATGCCGATGCCGCGCAGCTTGCCGCGCGCGGCGGCCTCGCTCCGGCGCGTCTCGAACCCGGCGTAGTCGGCCGCCTCCATCGCCGTGGCCAGCGTCGTTTGATAGTCGCCGCTGTCGTATTGCAGCGCGACCGGCGTCTGGTACGGAAAACCGTTCTGCGGGATGAAGTTTTTGCGGCGCAGCTCGGCCGGGTCCATACCCAGTTCGTCGGCCGCCAGGTCGACGATGCGTTCGAGCAGAAAGGTCGCCTCGGGCCGCCCGGCGCCGCGATAGGCGTCGACCGGCACGGTGTGGGTGAATACGGCCTTGGTCTCGACGTAGATCGCCGGCGTCGTGTAGGTGCCGGCGAGCAGCGTCCCGTAGAGATAGGTCGGGATGCAGGTCGCGAAGGTCGACAGGTAGGCGCCCATGTTGGCGACCGTCGATACCTTGAGCCCGGTGAACTTGTTGTCGGCGTCGAGCGCCAGCTCGACATGGGTGACGTGATCGCGGCCGTGCGCGTCGGACATGAAGCTTTCCGAGCGCTCCGCCGTCCATTTCACCGGCTTGCGCACTTTGCCGGCGGCCCAGGTGACGATCGCCTCCTCGGCGTAATGATAGATCTTCGAGCCGAACCCGCCGCCGACATCGGGCGCGACGACGCGCAGCTTGGACTCGGGGATGTGCAGCACGAAGGCGCCCATCAACAGGCGGATCACGTGCGGGTTCTGGCTCGTCGTAAAGAGCGTGTGTTCGCCGGTCGCGCGGTCGAACTCGCCGATCGCCGCGCGCGGCTCCATCGCGTTGGGAATGAGCCGGTTGTTTACGAGGTCGAGCTTGACAATTCGCGCGGCCTTGGCGATCGCCGCGTCAGTCGCCGCTAGGTCGCCGAGCGACCAGTCATAGCACACGTTGCCGGGCGCCTCGGCGGGCCACACCTGGGGTGCGCCGGGCTTGGCGGCCGCGGCGGGATCGACCACCGCGGGCTCAATCGCGTAATCGACAGCGATCTTCTCGGCGGCGTCGCGGGCATTGGCCAGCGTATCGGCGATGATGACGGCAACCGGGTCGCCGACATGGCGCACGCGGCCATCGGCCAGCACCGGATGCGGCGGCTCTTTCATCGGCGAGCCGTCCTTGGAGTTGATGAGCCAGCCGCAGGGCAGGCCGCCGATCCCTTCGGCCGCCATTTCGGCGCCGGTGAAGATCGCGACGACGCCCGGTGCGCCGGCAGCCGCCTTGGTCTCGATGCCGTTAATGCGGGCATGCGCGTGCGGGCTGCGCAGGATATAGGCGTAAAGCTGGCCGGGGCGGTTAATGTCGTCGGTATAGGTGCCCTGGCCGGTGAGGAACCGGTAATCCTCGCGCCGCCGGACCGGCGTGCCGATCGCGGCCATCAGTCGTGCCCTCCCGGTGCCGGTGCCCCCCGCATGGCCGCAGCCCCCGCTTTGATCGCCAGCACGATGTTGTGATAGCCGGTGCAGCGGCAGAAATTGCCTTCGAGATATTCGCGGATTTCGTGGTCGCTCGGGTCGGAGTTGTTCTTTACCAGGTCAAGCGCGCTCATGATCATGCCGGGGGTGCAAAACCCGCACTGGAGCGCGTGATTGTCGCGAAACGCCTCCTGCATCGGATGCAGTTCGTCGCCGTCGGCAACCCCTTCGATGGTCCTGATGTCGCGCCCGTCGGCCTGCACTGCGAGCAGCGTGCACGACTTGACCGCCTCGCCGTCGACATGCACGACGCAGGCGCCGCACTGGCTCGTGTCGCAGCCGACATGGGTGCCGGTAAGGCCGAGGGTTTCGCGCAAGAGCTGCACCAGCAGCGTCCGCCCCTCGACAGTCGCCGATGCCGGCTTGCCGTTGACCGTCAGGCTCACCGTTTTCTGCATCGAACCCCTCCCTATGTGCGACGATGGCCGCCCGGCACGGCCGTGATTGGGCGGAGTTTCGTGCGCCACCGGCCGCGGGTCAAGGCGGCAGTTCCGCGCCGGTGAAACCGCTTAGCGTTAATTCTTTTTGAATATAACGAAGCTATTGCGGCGTCATCAGCGCGACGAAGCGGGTGAAGAACTCGTCGGCCATCTTGCGCGCGACACCATCGACGAGGCGCGAGCCGATTTGCGCCAGCTTGCCACCGACCTGGGCCTGGACCCCATAGCGCAGCACGGTTTCGTCGCCGTCTTCGGTGAGCGCGACAGACGCGCCACCCTTGGCAAAGCCGGCGACGCCGCCCTGGCCTTCACCGCTGATCGTGTAGCCCGAGGGCGGATCGAGATCGGTCAGCTGGACCTTGCCGTTGAAGGTCGCCTTGACCGGCCCGACGCGAGCCGTGACCTTGGCGGTGAATTCAGTGTCGGACAGCTTTTCGATCGTCTCGCACCCGGGGATGCACTGTTTCAGCGTCTCGGGATCGTTGAGCCGCTGCCAAACCTGTTCGCGCGGCGCCGGTATGCGCCGTTCGCCATGCATTTCCATCGGGCGTGATCCTTGTCGTCGGGCCGCAAAATTGTGGGCCGCCGCGCGGCCGAATGCAACCACCCGGCCGGCGGCAACCCGGCGGCTTCGATGCCCGCCGGGTCAGGCCCCGATCAGCGATAGCCCCCGCGCCACGGCTCGTACTGGTCGAACGAGGCGAGGCAGTCGTGGCGCAACGCCGGGTCGTCGTCGATCGGGTTGCATTCCTTTACCATCCGGTATTGGCGGAAGGCCCAGTTGGTCTCGACCAGCCGGTCGTAGCGGTTGCTGAGATAGACGTTTTCCTCGGGGGATTGGGCATAGGAATACGACATTTCTCTGGCCGAAGCCGCGGTCGCGAGGCCGCACAGCGCGGCCGCCATGACGATCGAATGCAGACACCGAGACATGGGGGGATTCTCCTCGGTAGGGAAGCCGAACCGCCGCAAGGCGGGGCGGCGGTTCCGGATACGGCGACGGTGTTGCCGCCAGCACGCTAAACGTTCCTTGCAGCGGAACGATCCCAACCAAAGGCGTCAAACGCAAAAGCTGCACGCGTGCCGGGCAAGCCCGGCCTCGCCGTCAATCCGGAACCACCGCAATCGCGTTGATCTCGATCAGGTAATCGGGATGGGTCATCTTGACCACCTCGACCATCGTCGAGGCCGGCAGCGGCTCATGGAAATATTCGCGGCGCACCTTATGGATCGTGTCGAATTGCTCCATGTTGCGGATAAAGACATCGACCCGGCAAATGTCGTCCATCGAGCCGCCCGCCGCCTCGACTGCCGCCTTGATGTTTTCGCAAACTTGGCGGGTCTGGGCCTCGATATCGCCGATGCCGGCGATCGAGCCGTCGGCGCGGCGCGCGGTCATCCCCGAGACGAAGACGAGCCGGCCTTTCGCCTCGATCGCGGTCGCATGCGAGAAGACACCGCTCGGCTGGCGCAGTTTGTCGGAGCGGATTTGCTGTTTGGGCATCGCTGTTCTCCCTGGCCAGTGGTTTTGATCGGCGCGGCTCTGGTATATGACGACGCCATGATCCCAGCTTTTCAAGCCCGATTTGATGCCCTGGCGGCGGCGCGCTCGCCGCTCTGCGTCGGAGTCGATCCGTCTACCGATGCGCTCACGCAATGGGGGCTGACCTTGGACGCCGCCGGCCTGCGCCGGTTTTGCGACACGCTGGTCGATGCCTGCGCGCCGCTGGTCGCCGCGATCAAGCCACAGGTCGCGTTTTTCGAGCGGTTCGGGCCGATCGGCATGGCGGTGCTGCGCGACACGGTCGAGCGCGCGCGGAGCCACGGTGCGCTGGTCATCATCGATACCAAGGTCGGCGACATCTCGTCGACCGCGGCGGCCTACGGCGAAGCCTTTCTCGGCCCGGGCAGCCCGTTCGGTGGCGACGCGATCACTGCCAGCGCATTTCTCGGCTTCGGCTCGCTGGCGCCGATCGTCGCCGTCGCGCGGCGCGAGCAGGCGATGGTGTTCGTCGTGGTTCGCTCGTCGAACCCGGAAGGAGCTGAATTGCAGCACGCGGTGATGCGCGACGGAAGGACGGTCGCCGAGCGCCTCGCCGACGACATCACCGCCGAGAATGGGGGCGACAACGGCCCGCTCGGCGCGGTCGTCGGCGCGACGCTCGGCAGCGAAGCCCGAACGGTCGCGGCGCGCATGCCCGATGCGCTGATGCTGGTGCCCGGCATCGGCGCCCAGGGTGCGACAATCGCCGACGTGCGCGGCGATTTCGGTGCGCATTACCGGCGGGTGATCCCGTCGCTGTCGCGCGGCATCGCCGGCGCCGGCCCCGACCCCGGCGCGCTGCGCGACACGGTTTTGCGGCACAACGCGGTGATCCGCGGCGATTAGCCGGACGGGCGTCGTTCCTTCGCCGGTAACGGCGGCAGCAGTTTGTGGGTGAGGCTGCGCGGCAGGAGGCCTCTCAGCCGCGGATCGGCAAAGCTCACCGTGCGCCGGGCGTAGACGGAAAACCCGGCGCGCTGATAGAGCGGCAAGGCGTGCGGATGGTCGAAGGTGCAGGTATGCACCCAGAACCGGTCGAGCGGGCGGCTCCACGCGCGGTCGATTGCGGCCTGCAGCAGAAATGGCCCGAGCCGCCGGCCGATGAACTCGGGCGCCAACCCGAAATAGCGCAATTCGGTCTCGCGCGGCGCGGCCGAATCGAGCTCGAAATAACCGGCAGGTACCCCGCCGGCATGGAGCACGAACACCTCGGTCGTGTCTTTCGCCAATTCGGCCGCCAGCCGGGCGTCGTCCCACTCGCGCCGCTCGAACCACACCCACGGCGTGCCCACTGTCTCGTACAGATAGCGGTAGAACGACACCGTGCACCGCTCGGCGCGGATCAGCGCCAGCTTGCCGGCGGGCGGCGGGAGGTGCGGCGTCGGCGGCCGCTCGAACATTTCGAGATAGGTGACGACATCCTCGACCAGCGCCATTGGCGGTGCGCCGTCTATGCCGGCCCGGTGGCGATCGGCGGCCCGTCGGGCAGGCCCCATTCCGACCACGACCCGTCGTAGACCGCCGCGCCGGGATGCCCGATCAGGTGCAGCGCAAAGGCGACCGCGCAGGCCGTGACGCCCGAGCCGCAGCTCGTCACGATCCTGGCGTCGAGCGGCACCGCGGCCTCGGCAAACAGCGCGCGCAATTCCTCGGCGCCTTTGAGTTGCTTGGTCTGCGGGTCGGTGACTTGATCGAACGGCAGGTTGCGGCTGCCCGGGATGTGGCCGCGGCGGCGACCGGGCCAGGTTTCCTCGGCACTGCCGTCGAAGCGGCCGGTCGAGCGTGCATCGACGACCAGCTCGGCGTGGCTCGCCAGATTGGTGATGATTGCGGCCTTGTCGCGCACCAGCTCGGGATGGAGCCGCGCGGTAAATCGGCGCGCCGGGATTTTCGGGGCCGCGGTCTCGAGCGGGCGGCCCTCGCGCTTCCACGTGGGCAGGCCGCCGTCGAGCAGTGCGACATTGGCGTGGCCGAACAGGCGCAACAGCCACCACGCCCGGCCGGCCGACGACAGCCCGTTGGCGTCGTAGACGATGACGCGATCGCTGTTGCCGATGCCGCGCTCGGCCATCTTTGCGGCAAACCGCTCGGCCGACGGGATCATGTGGGGCAGTGCGGTGCCCGGCTCGGCGACATCGTCGATGTCGAAAAACACCGCGCCCGGGATATGCCCGGCATCGTAATCCGCCCGCGCGGTCGGCGTGACGCCGGGCTGCTTGAACGACGAATCCACAATGCGAACGTTCGGGTCAGCGAGGTGCGCCGCCAGCCATTCGGTGCTGACCAGGGCTTCGGGATGGGCGTAGGGCATCGGCTTTTCTCCGGTCATTCCGCAAACGCGATGTTGATGCGACGGTTCTGGCGGCCCTTGTTCTCGATCTTGGCGATTGTCACCGGGCCGATCTCGGCGGTGTTGCGCACATGGGTGCCGCCGCAGGGCTGCAGGTCGACGCCGGCGATCTCCATCAGCCGCACCCGCCCGCTGCCGGCCGGCGGCTTGACTGACATCGTGCGCACCAGCTCGGGGTGCGCCGCCAGCTCGTCGTCGGCGATCCAGCGTGGCGCGGCGTCATGCGCCTCGGCGATCAGCCGGTTGATGCCGGCGGCAATCGCGTCCCTGTCGAGGCTCGCCCCCGGCACGTCGAAATCGAGCCGGCCGCGCCCGTCGGAAACCTGGCCGCCGGTCACCGCGCCGGGCACCACCGCGCACAAGAGGTGCAGGCAGGTGTGCATGCGCATCAGCCGGTGCCGGCGCTCCCAGTCGATCTCGGCGGTCACCGCGGCGCCGGGCGCAAGGCCGGCGGGCGCAAGGCCGGCGGGCGCAAGACCGGCCGACCCCGGCGCCGGGACGTGGATCACCTCGTCGGGCGCCTCGCCCTTGACTGTCTCGGCGATCGCGACCGTCCCGCCCGAGGCAAGCCGCAATACCCCGGTATCTCCCGGTTGGCCGCCGCCGTTCGGATAGAACACGGTGCGGTCGAGGCGAATCCCGCGCTCGTCGACGCTGACGACGCGCGCCTCGCAGCTCCGCAGATAGGAATCGTCGCGAAACAGCAACTCGGTCATCTGCAAATCCTCGGCTATCGGCAAGGATCATATCGGAAATAGGCTGATTCGGGGTATGGATAGCGTTGCCGCAACAAGCCGGGATGAACCGACGATGTCTTTGCCCAAGGGCGCGGTGGCGACCGTCTTCGCCGGCCTCCTTCTTTTGGCCGGATGTGGGGGAGGGGGCCATGACCCGGGCCAGTTCTATACCAACGCCACGGTGGCGCTGCGCTCCGGCCAGGACGACGAGTCCGAAATGGTGGCCATGCTGCCGCGCGGCACGCCTGTCATTCCGGTCGGGCAGGTCGGCGGCGAATGCACGTGCTGGAAAGTCGAAACTCCGCAGGGAACCGGCTGGCTCTATACCCAGTTTATCTCGCTGCGGCTAAGCGACAGCCAGCACTAGCACCGGCCGCCCGCGCTTCTCGGCGGCTACGCCTCAAGCCATTTCGGCACCGGCAGGTTCTTCTCCTCGAGGAAGGCCGGGTTAAACAATTTGGACTGATAGCGCGTGCCGGAATCGGCGAGGATCGTGACGATCGTCTTGCCTGGCCCCAGTTCACGGGCGAGGCGGATCGCGCCGCAGATGTTGATGCCGCTCGACCCGCCGAGCACCAGCCCTTCTTCCTGCACCAGATCGAACAGCACCGGCAGCATCTCCTCGTCGGTGATCTGGAACTGTCCGTCGGGGCGGAAGCCTTCGAGATTCTTGGTCTCGCGGTTGTTGCCGATGCCTTCGGTGATCGAGTTGCCTTCCGGCTTGAACTCCCGCCGCGCATACCAGCTATAGATGCCCGATCCCATGCAATCGGCCAGGTAGACCTTGATATTCGGGTTGCGCTGCTTGAGCGCGATGCCGACGCCGGACAGCGTGCCGCCGGTGCCGACCGCGCAGGTAAACCCGTCGACCTTGCCGTCGGTCTGCCGCCAGATTTCCGGGCCGGTCGTCTCGGCATGGCCGCGCCGGTTGGCGAGGTTGTCGAACTGGTTGGCCCAGATTGCGCCGTTCGGCTCGGTCGCGGCCAGCTCATCGGCGAGACGGCCGGAATAGCGCACGTAATTGTTGGGATTGCTGTAGGGCGCCGCCGGCACGAGGCGCAGATCGGCGCCGCACAGCCGCAGCATGTCCTTTTTTTCCTGGCTCTGGGTCTCGGGCATCACGATGACGGTGCGATAGCCGAGCGCGTTGCCGACCAGCACCAGCCCGATGCCGGTATTGCCCGCGGTGCCCTCGACGACGACGCCACCCGGGCGCAAGAGGCCGCGCTCTTCGGCGTCCTTGATGATGTAGAGCGCCGCGCGGTCCTTGACCGAGCCGCCGGGGTTGAGGAACTCGGCCTTGCCGAGGATCGTGCAGCCTGTCATCTCCGAGGCGCGGCGCAACTTGATCAACGGCGTGTTGCCGATCGAGCCGATGAAGCCGTCGCGGATGTCCATATTTCGCCTCCGGGCAACTGCATGACGCCAGGTCGCTGGGTGCAATATCGGGCGGCGGGCGCGATCGGGCAAGCGGAGGCGAGGGGCACGGCTCGTTGCATGCGTGGCGGGGGCGTTTCGGGCGGAGCAGCCGTCAATTAACCGTTTGTAAGTCTTCAATCCGTAAAGCTGCCCATTCGAAGAGGAATGGCCGTGCCGGGTTCCTATCTGCAGCAGGCTAGATCTGTCATGATTCGGCACCGGTTCACGTTTCAGGACGCCGGCCTTATTACGGTCGTGGTGCTGATCGCACTCCTGTTCGCCTGGCAAATCGACCTCTTTCCCAATGCCCCCTCCCAACCCATCTACGAATACATCGTGGAGCTGGATGAGGCTCTGGCCGTGGCCGCGATGGGGTTCGCGCTGTTCGCGTGGACTCGCTTCCGGGCGCAAAGGCGTGAAATCGCCTGGCGCAGGGCGGCCGAAGGAGAGGCGCGCTCGCTCGCGTTCGAGGACCCGCTGACCGGATTGCCGAACCGGCGCCAATTCGACCATGCCTTAAAGGCGGCGCTTGCCGCCCCGCCGCGCGCCGGCGGAGCGCACGCGGTGCTGATGATCGACCTCAACGGCTTCAAGCGGATCAACGACGTTCACGGCCATGCTGCCGGCGACGAAGCGCTGATCCAGGTGGCAATCCGCCTGCGTCAAGCGGTGCGCGGAGACGACCTTGTCGCGCGGCTGGGCGGCGACGAATTTGCGGTGCTCTCGCGCCACTTGACCGGGCCCGAGGCGGCCACCGGCCTGGCGTTGCGGATCATCAAGCAGTTGGAGGCCCCGGTCACCGCCGGCGGGGTTCCGCACCAGATGATGGGCGGGATCGGGCTGGCGCTCTCGCCGCAGGACGGCAACGATGCGGCCGCGGTGCTGCGCAAGGCCGATGTCGCCCTCTATCGGGCGAAGACCGAGACGGTCAGCGCGCTGCGCTTCTTCGAACCGCAGATGGACGAAAGCATCCGCGAGCGCGATCAGCTCGAACGCGATCTGCGCGCCGCGATCGGCACCCCGGCGCTTCGCCCCTTCTACCAACCGCTGGTCGACTTGAAGACCGGGAAGATCATCGGGTTCGAGGCGCTGGCCCGCTGGAACCATCCGACGCTCGGGGAAATCCAGCCTAACCGGTTTATCCCGATCGCCGATGACACCGGGCTGATCAGCAAGCTGACCGACACTCTGCTGCGTGAAGCGTGTCGCGATGCCGTCGCCTGGAGCGAGCCGGTGCAGCTGTCGTTCAACATTTCGCCGGTGCAGCTGAAGGACCGCACGCTGGCGCCCCGGCTGCTGAACATCCTTCGAGAAACCGGCCTTCCCCCCAACCGGCTGGAGGTGGAAGTGACCGAAAGCGCCCTGGTCAGCGATCTCGCCGCGGCGCAGGAAATTCTGGGTGCGATGCGGAATGCCGGGGTGCGGATCGCGCTCGACGATTTTGGCACCGGCTATTCCAGCCTTTATCACCTGCGCAATTTCAGCCTCGACAAGATCAAAATCGACCGGAGCTTTGTCAACGGCATGGCCTCCGACCCAAACGCAGCCGCGATCGTGCGCGCGCTGATCGGGCTGGGCACGGGATTGAGCCTGGCGGTCACGGCCGAGGGCGTCGAGGACTCCGACCAGCGATCGACGCTGATCAACGCCGGATGCACCCAGGCACAGGGCTTCCTGTTCGGAAAGGCGATACCGGCCGACGAAGTCCGCCTCCTCTTCGGCCGCGCGCATTCGCCGGCCGGCGCTCCGATACCGGCGCCCGCCAAGTAAGGCGGGCAAACGCTAGGCCCCGCCCGCGCCGCCTTCCCGGTTCACCTTACTTAGCTTAGAAGTGGCCGTCGCCGTCGCCAGCGGAGTGTTGCCGGATGACAGAGAGGGCCGAGGACCAGCTGTTTCCGATCGCCGAGACTGAGCGATCGACCGGCCTCTTGCCGTCGCAGATGCTGCGCGCCGCGGTCAAGCTCGGCCACGAAATCCTCGCCTCTGAGCCGATCGCCGACGACCAGATCCAGCCGGCCAGCATCGACCTGCGGCTCGGCGAGGTCGCCTATCGGGTGCGGGCGAGCTTTCTGCCGGGCCTGCGGCACACGGTGCGCGACAAGCTCGACCAGCTGTCGATGCACCGGATCGACCTGACCCGCGGCGCGGTGCTCGAAAAGGACTGCGTCTATATCGTGCCGCTGCTGGAGATGGTGGCGCTGCGCAGCCGCACGACCGCGGCGGCGAACCCGAAAAGCTCGACCGGCCGGCTCGACGTGTTCGCCCGAATCATCACCGACCATGCCGTCGAGTTCGACCGGGTGCGCGACGGCTACAAGGGACCGATTTACGCCGAAATCTCGCCGCGCGCCTTCAGCATCCTGGTGCGCACCGGCTCGCGCCTCGTGCAGTTGCGGATTCGCCGCGGCTCGCCGCCGTTCAGCGACACCGCGCTCCGCCGGCTGCACGCCGCGATCGGGCTGGTCGAGACGCCCGAGGGCGATGCCGGCAGCGCCGATGCGATCCGCGATGGCATCGCCTTTACCGTCGACGTGTCGGGCGACCGCGACAACGGGGCGGTCGGCTACAAGGCGCGGCGCCATACCGATGTGATCGATGTCGACCGCATCGACCATTACGACCCGCGCGATTTCTGGGAGCCGGTCTATTCCCTCCGCGGCGAGGGGATCGTGCTCGACCCCAACGATTTCTATGTGCTGGCGTCGCGCGAGGCGGTCGTCGTGCCGCCCGATTACGCCGCCGAGATGCTGCCGTATTACACGTTTGTCGGCGAGTTCCGGGTGCATTACGCGGGGTTTTTCGACCCCGGCTTCGGCGCCGCGGAGACCGGCGGCAGCGGCAGCCGCGCGGTCCTCGAAGTGCGCTCGCACGAGGTGCCGTTTCTGATCGAGCACGGGCAGACCGTCGGCCGGCTCGTCTACGAGCGGCTGATCGCGCGGCCCGACAAGCTCTATGGCGGGGCGATCGGCTCGTCGTATCAACGCCAGGGGCTGGCGCTATCGAAGCACTTCAAGAGGTTGCCGATCAGGTAGCGAACCCCCACGCCGTCCTGACCCGCCCTCTGTTCCGCAGCAGCCAATAGAGGCAGACGAGGGTGTGACCCGTGTCGATCTGTCCGGCATCGACCATTGCCTCAACCTCGGTCCAGGGTTTGACGACGACGCGGATGTCTTCCTCTTCCTCCGGCTTGCCGTGGATTCCGGCGGCAAGCCGCGCGTCGACACGGCCGCAAAACAGCATCACGCTTTCGTCCGAGGCGCCGGGCGAGGGAAGATAGCGCTGGATCGGGATCAATTCGCCGAGCACGTCGATCCCGGCTTCTTCCAGGGTCTCGCGGCGGGCGACCGCCTCGTAGGTCTCGCCGGCTTCGACGAGGCCGGCGACGACTTCGAGCTGCCATGGCGAGCAGCCGGAATAGATCGGCGGCAGGCGCAGCTGCTCGACGAGCACGAGTTCGTCGCGGCCGGGGTCGTAAAGCACGATCGCGACCGCGTCGCCGCGCCGCAACACGTCATAGCATCGCTCGCCGCTCCACTCGCCGGAAAACAGCCGGTGGCGGAACCGGACCACATCGACCCGCAGAAAGCGCGAGAAGCCGATCTCGACCTGCGCGATCTCGATATCGGGATGCTCGGGGATGGTGGCCGAAAGCACCGGTGCGACCATTCGACCTCCTCCGGGCTACGCGATGAGCGGCTCGTCGAGCACCGCCTCGACCGTGCCGCCATCGATTTCGACAACCCACAAATCCGGGTCGCGGGCACGCTGGCGGGCGATATAGCGGTCGGCTTCTTCCTCGGGCACCGGCGCGGGGCCGGTCGCGCGCATCCAGCCGAGCGCGCCGTCGGAGCCGCGGGCCTGCGCCAATACCGAGGCGCCGCCGGCGCGGTCGCAGAACTTGAGCAGAACCGCCCCGGCATCGCTATCGCCGCGCGCCGTCACCGCGACCCCGATCGCCGAGATATCGCAGCGCCGAATCAGCGCCTTGACCCAGATGCCGCTCTTGAGCCGCGCCTCCATCCGCGCCGGCTCAGGGACGTTCCATGCGGTCGAGCCCGACGACATCGCGGTCGCGGTAGATCACCACGAGATGGCTGGGGTCGAGCAGCACATAGGTGCTGGTGCCGTGGTCGCAGCCCATTTCGGCGACCGGATAGACCGGCGCCTTGAGCATCGCCGTCAGCTGGTTGCGCACATCGGGCTGCGACGCGGTGGTTCCGACCAGCGAATCCCGCGTCATCCGGCCGTAACGAAAGAAATAGCCGCCGTTACACTGCGCTGCCGTGATCGGGACCCGATTGCCCTTGGGCGGCGCCAGCTCGACCGTGCTGTTGTTGAAGGCGATCTCGTCGTGGTCGGCGGTCTGCCACACGCCGAAGAACGGGTTGTCCGACGGCGGCGTCGAGGTCGCGCCGAACTGGGCGCAGGCGGCCGGGATCAGCGCCGCAGCCATCACCGCCAAGCGCAGCAGGGAGTGGCAAATCCCAGAGCGCGGCGCGGATTGCGACATGGATTCCTACCGATGAGGCACAAAAGGAAACGTCTGGCTCAAGTATCACGGCATTGCCGGTCGGGCAAACGCGGCGCGTTCACAACAGGTCGAGCCCGCCGTCGAGCCACAGCTGTCGGCTGAGCGCCCGCTGCACCTTGCCGCTCGTGGTTTTCGGCAGGGCGCCAGGGCGCAGCAGCGTTACCGCAAACGGCGCGATGTCGTGTTCGGCGACCACCGCCTCGCGAACCCGCCGCGTCAATTCGTCCGAATCGAGCCGGTGCCGATAGCTGCGCTCGATCTCCTGCACCACGACGAGGCGCTCGTCTCCGTCCGGATCGACGGTCGCGAACGCGGCGGCGCCGTGCTGCGCCAGCGCCGGATGCGCGGTCTCGACCGTATGCTCGATATCCTGCGGGTAGTGGTTGGTGCCGCGGATGATGATGACGTCCTTGATCCGCCCGGTGACAAACAGCTCGCCGGCACCATCGACAAAGCCGAGATCGCCGGTGCGCAGCCATGCCGGCTCCTCTTCGCCGGCGATCGTCGCTGCAAAGGCGTCGGCGCCGGCTTGCGGATTGCTCCAATAGCCGCCGGCGATGTTGGGCCCGGCCACCCAGATTTCGCCGATCTCGTCCGGACCGAGGCGGCGCCGGGTCTCCCGCTCGACGATGGCGATCCGCTCGCCGATCAACTGGGCGCCGCAGCCGACGGCGAGCCGCGCATCGGCGTCGCCCTGTGGCGGCGCAACTCGGTTCCGCTGCAATTCGTCGCGGCTGAGGCGGCGGTAAACCGGGCCGTCGGCCCGTGTGCGGGCGGCGATCAGCACTCCCGCCTCGGCCATGCCGTACGCCGGGGTGACCGCCCTGCGGGCAAAACCGTGCCGGGCGAACGTCTCGGCAAACCGGTCGATCGTGCCGGCCCGGACCGGCTCGGCCCCGTTTACCGCGACCCGCCAGGCCGACAGGTCCACCCCCTCCATTTGCTCGGGGCGATAGCGCGACACGCACAAATCGTAGGCGAAATTGGGCGCGCCGGAGAAATCGGCCCGGTATTCGCCGATCGCGCGCAGCCAGTTCAGCGGCCGCTGTAGAAAGGCCACCGGCGACATCAGCACCTGCGGCGCACCGGCATAAAACGAATGCAGCAGGTGCAGGATCAGGCCCATGTCGTGGTAATGCGGCAGCCACGTCGCCAGCGTCGATGTTCGCGTCGTGCCGAACGCGGCCTGGATCATCGCCAGGTTGGCGAGCAGGCTGGCGTGGCTGACGACCACCCCTTTCGGGGCCGAGGTCGAGCCCGAGGTGTATTGCAGGATCGCGATGTCCTCGGCTGCCGGGTCGGCGGGTAAGCCGCGCGCGACGCGGTCAACGGGTTCATCCCCGTCGGTCGCCAGCCACGCCAGCCGGTCGGCGGGAAACCGCCCGGTCAAATCTCCGCGCGCCCCGGCGATCAGCGCGGCGGTCGACAGCGCGAGGCGCGGCGTGCAATCGGTGAGGATCGCGGCGCTCGCATCACGCGCGCCGTGCCGCCGGGGCAGCATCAACGGCACCGCGATGATTCCGGCATAGAGGCAGCCGAACAGCGCAACGACGAACTCTATCCCGCTCGGAAACAACAGCAGCGCCCGCTCGCCGCGCGGCGCCTGGGCCGCGATCCGCACCGCGAGCGCACGGGCGCGCCGGTCGAGTTCGCCAAAGCTGATCGCCGCTTCCTCGCCACCGCGATCAGCGAGAAACACATATGCGCGCCGGTCGGGCATGGCGGCAGCGTGTCGCCGCAGCAACGCGACCAGCGATGCCGGCTTTGGTTCAGCCGGCGCCGTCATCCTCCGCCCCGCCGGCCAGATGGCGCGCCAGCCGCGAAATCGTCGGGTAATCGCCGACGATCTCGGGCGCCAGCTCGCGGCCCAGCCAATCTTCCAGTTCGACGACGAAATACACCGAGGTGGCCGAATCGAGCCCCATCTCGGCAAAGGTCGCATCGGGGGCGACCGGCGCCGCGGGAAAGTCGATCATCCGCTGCAGGCAGGCAACGCACCAGTCGCGGATTTCGGCTTCGCTTATCGACGCCGGCGGCAAGACGCGATCTCCTTCGGCAGCATCGTGGCACCGCAATGATTTGCGGCTATAACACATAGCGCACAATATGTTGTAGCCTTGGTAACCTCGGCTACCGCCTCTATTGCCAGCGCGCGGGCGCGGACGCTACAGTGGCCCCCCAGGCGGGTCAAGAGGTTGGCCGGCGATGGGTCACCGCACCTTATGTGACCGGCGGATGTCTGACGCGATGATGCAACGGCGACCGGGTTCCGATCAGTGGCCTCGCTGACCGCCGAGGACGCCGCGCTCCAGCCGGGTTCCGCGAAGCCGCAGCGCCAAGGCGCGACCGGCGATCGGTGGGATCTGATTCCCCGGCTCGAAAAGACGACGATCGGCACCCGTCTGCCGAGCGGTGCGGTAACCGTGCGCCGCTCCGAGCAGAGTGGCTGCCTGCTCTACGGGCCTTATCTGCACCTGCCGGTCGGCCGCTATCGCCTCGGCTTCCGCTGTCGTCCCGGGGCGGCGCGCCTGACCGCCCAGCCGGTGCTCGGCGTCGAGATCATCGTGTTGAGCCGGTTTCAGGTGACCTGGCGCGATTTCACCGCCGCCGAGCTGGAGCACGGTTCGGGCGGCGTGATGTTTGACGTACCGCCCGAGCTGAGCGTCGACGGCGGCAACGAAGGGCGTTTCGAATTTCGCTTTTTTCACCTCGGCAACAGCGATCTTTCGCTCGACGCGATCGCGGTCGAGCGGCTGCCCGATGAGGCGTCGCCGCCCGATCCGCGCGAATGGCGGCTGCTCGGCCGCCTGCGCAAGGGGTGGATCGGTCGCCGCTGCAGCGACGGCGGCATCACGGTCGGGGGGCTCTCGCCGGCCGGCTGTATCGCTTATGGCGGCTGGCCCTACCTGCGGCTCGGCCGCGGGCAATACCGGCTGACCATCCGCGCGCACGCCGACACGGCGCGTTGGCCGGGCCAGCCGGTGCTCGGTGTCGAGATCATCGGGCGCAGCCGGTGGAACCGCGACGACCCGATGGAGCTGCTGCTCGGCGCGCCGCAGACCGGCGGAAGCCGCGAGGCGTGGGGCGATTTTCTCGTCGAAGAGCTGGCCGCAGGTCCGGTAACCCTCGATTTTACCGTCGCCACGCCGATGGCGCTGGAGGCCGGTGCCGACGCCCCGTTCGACATCCGCCTGCACCATTTCGGCAATTCCGCGCTGCACATCGAGGCGGTCGAGTTGCGCTGGCTTGGCGAGGATGGAGAAGCCGCGGCGCCGGCGCGCTGGCGCCTGCTCGGCCGGATGCGCAAGAGGGCGATCGGCCGTGTCGAGGGCGGCGGCGTGGCGGTCGCCGCCGACGAAGTCCCGGGGCGGCTGCTCTCTGGCATACGGCCGGCGCTACGGCTCGGCGAGGGGCACTACCGGTTGGAAATTCTCGGCCAGAGCGCCGCCGCGGCCGCGCCCGACGTGCCGGTGTTGCGTGCCGAAGTGTTCGAGAGCGCGCCGCTGTCGCGCCTCGACACCCTCTTGCCCGGCCGCAGACGGCTGAAGGCGCGGCACGATTTTACCGCGGCGGATTTCGCGGGCGGGATGGCGGTCGCCGAATTTGACGCTTTACCGCCCGTTTCGGTCGAGACCGGCGACCGCACCTACGACCTCGCGCTGTCGCATCTCGGCGGCGCCGATCTGCGCCTCTCCGGTGTCGATCTGCGGCGGGACCCACCGGCCGGAACGCGGCGGAGCGCCGGCTACCTTGCCGGCCGCAAAAAGCTCGTGCTGATCGGCAACTGCCAGTGCTCGGTGCTGTGCCAGGCGTTCAACCAGACCGATGTGCTGAGCAACAGCTACATCACGAAATACCATTTCGTTCAACTGATGCCGAACCTTTACGAATATGCACGCCGTGACATAGAGGATTGCGATGTCTTGCTGATCCAAGACATCGATCTATGGAACCATTTCCCGGTGAGGGACGCGGTTCGGCCGAATACGCTAACGATCAAGTTTCCGCTGGTGCGCTTCGCCTCGCAGTGGCCGTTCGACGGGTGGAACGGTCCGGGCGACCGCGAGGCCTATGCGCGCGAGGCGCCCAATTTCACCTTCCCGTTTCTCGACGGCCTTCTGGCCCGGCTGCGTCGAGAGATCCCCGACAAGGAGGCGCGGTTCCAGGCCTATCGCCAACTCGACCAGGCCGGAATCGTCAATTACCGCCGCATCCACACGCTGGAAGAGCGGCGCCTGCTGAAGATGGACGAGATTTACGATTGCCGGATCGGTGAATTCATCCTCGAAAACTTCCGAACGCGGCAGGTATTTCACACGACGGTGCGACCCAACTGGCAGGGCTTCAACCTGCTGATCCGAATGATCCTCAAGGCGATCGGTGCGCCGCCCGCCGAGCCGCTGACGCAGAGCGCCGATGCGCTGCTGCGCCTGCCGCAGGTTCCGGTCCATCCCAAGGTCGCGGCCGATCTCGGCATCAAATGGGCCGATGAGAGGACGCGGTACCAAGCCTTCGGCCGGGAAGTGACCTGGGAAGAATACATCCGCCGCTATATCGAGCATTACGGATGACGGCGATGAGCCTGTGCGAGCGCATCGGCGTCGATGTCGGGCGCAAGCTGGTGCTCGAAGACGCCGTCGAGTGGGCGGCCGAGCACCGGGTCCACTATATCGATGTCGAGCTCGACAGAGAGGACAACGCGCTGCACCGGATAAACGGGGTGCGCGGGGCCCGGGTGCGGGGACTGTGCGAGCGTCACGGCGTTCGGCTTGGGCTGCACACCGCCTCGTCGGTCAACGTCGCCGAGACCGCCCCTTATGTCGCCGATGCGGTCGAGGCCTATCTGACCGCCTATGTCGACGCCTCGATCCGGCTCGGTGCGCGGTGGATCGTCATGCATGCCGGGTTTCATTTCGGTTCCGACAGGGCCGAGCGGATGCGGGCGGGGCGCGAGCGGCTCCGGCGGATCGTCGCATACGCCGAAAACAAGGGCGCGAGGATCCTCCTGGAAAACCTCAACAAGGAGCCGGAGGAGGCCGAAATCCATTACCTCGCCCACACGGTCGAGGAGTGGCGGTATTATTTCGACGCGATCGCCTCGCCGGCGCTCAGATTGTCGTTTACCGCAAACCACGCGCATCTCGTGCCCGAAGGCGTCGCCGGGTTCGTCACCGCGGTCGACATGCGCCGGGCAGCCGAAGTGCGGCTCGCCGACTGCTTTCGCAACGGGCACGAGGTCCACCTGCCGCCGGGCAAGGGCGATCTCGATTTTGCCGATCTGTTCCGCCGGGTCGAGGCGGCGGGCTTCACCGGGCATTACATGACCGCGTTCGGCTCGCTCGACGACATGCTGGCCGGCCGCGAGACGCTGGTGCGCCTCGCGGCGGCGGCCGGCATCGCCTGATTACCCCGCGCCGCGGTTTCGGTGCGACCCGCTAAGAATTCGGGCCGCGCTCCATCGACACCGGCTGCCAGCGCCGCAGCCCGCCTTTCGCCAGCACGCTCGGGTTGACGCACGACATCGGCCATCTGCCGGTCAGCGCCAGCGACAGTTCGAGGCCGACGCGACGCCGGCGGGACGGGTCGAAGCGGCTGGTCGCCGAGGCGACGTGCGCGGTCAGAATGACATTGTCCATCTTCAACAGCGGGTTGTTGCCGCCCGGTGGTTCCTGCTCGAGCACATCGAGCCCGGCGGCGGCGATCATCTTTTCATCGAGCGCCTTGATCAGCGCCGGCTCGTCGGTGGTCGGCCCGCGGCCGGTGCTGATGTAGATCGCGCTCGGCTTCATCTGGCGGAAATGCTCTTCGTGGATCATCCGCTGTGCGCTGGCGGTCGCCGGCGAGTGCATCGAAATGATGTCGGAGCGGGCCAGCAGCTCGGGCAGGCTGACCGGCTCGACCCCGCGCTCGGTCATCACCATTTCCTCGATGAACGGGTCGTAGGCGCAGATGTGCAGGCCGAACGGCTTGGCGCGCTCGGCAACGGCGCGCGCGACATGGCCGAACGCGATGAGCCCAAGCGTCAGGCCGCGCAGCCGCGGAATCTTGAGCAGCGCCGGCCGGCCCTCGGCCCAGCGCCCTTCGCGCACCATGCGGTCCTGCTCGACGAGCCGGCCGTGCGTCGCCAGGATCAGGCGCATCGCGTGGTCGGCGACCTCTTCGATGAAGGTATCGGGACAGTTGGTGACCGGAATGCCCCTTTCGGTCGCGGCGTCGACATCGACCGAGTCGACGCCGACCGAGCCCAGCGAGATGATCGTGCAACGCTGCAACCCGTTGATCATTTTGGCCGTGATGCGCCGGCCCTTGGCATAGAGCGCGTCGGCATCCTTAGCCGCGGCGACGAATTCATCCTCGCTGCCGGCCGGGATCTCGTAGATCTCGGCATCGATCGGGGTCAGCGCCTCCATTTCGTAGTCATAGCCGCCGCCCGCGACGGTGAAGCTCGCGCCGGCCGGCGTCGCGATCCTGTATTTGGCCAAGTCTTCCTCCCGGTTCACGAAATCCGCCCGGATCAGAGCCGCCGCGGGCTGGGCTTGTCAATCGCCGCGGCATTCCCGACCCCGCGATCGGCCGGCGTCGCGATTCGCCGAGATGGCGAAAGGCCGGGTTTCCGGCCGGCCGACGTCAAGCATTAAGAATCCCACAAATAGAGGGTCTTAAACATGTCGGCCCACAATAGGTTGATGTGATCGCCAGATCCGACGCATCATCTCGTTGCCGTCGACCCGGCAGCGAGGCGAGGGGGCCGATGGGGGCTTTGGGGGAAGCCGCCATCAGTTTTGGAGCTTTTGGGGGAAAGCCCATTCACTCCCGCCTCGCGCCCGGCGGCTTATCGCTCACTTGGTGGGACCGTGTCGGCCCGCTTATCCACCTGACGCCCAAGCACGCCAGATCGCCCAAGCACGCCAGATATTGAAGTGCGCTCTACTTGTTGGCGAGGCGGGCGACGACAGGAGCGAAAGCATCCAGGTAAGGCTCATGAATAACGTAACAGGAGATGCTCCAACGCTGTCGGCACGCTCGCAGGGTTTCGACCATCTGTTCGACGGTTCCGATCAACATGTAGGGGCTGTCGAGGATTTCGTCAGCACTTAGCTGTGTCCAACGGCTTGACAATTCCTCGGCCGCCTTGCGGCGATTGTCCGTTACGACAACCTGCTGGACGAGTGCGCTCAACTCCAGCCGCGCGTTTCGTTCGCCACCTGCGGCTTCGCGTACGAGCCGAACCCGTGCATCCACACTTGACGCTCGCCACCCGGACAGGTCCGGCGGGACGGCGCCACCCTGTCGGAAGGTCAAGCCTGAGAGCCCCACGATGTCGGCTTCACGCGCGGCGAGGGTGAGAAGACGCGGGCCATTGCCACCGATGAGGATGGGTGGATGGGGTTTTTGGACGGGAAGGGGAAAGATGGTGTGGCCGATGAGTCGATAGTGCCGGCCCGCGAAAGTTACCTGTTCCCCTCTCATCAGGCCCTTGATGATCGTGACCGCCTCGGCCAGCCGTTCGACCCGGATGGCTCCCGCATCAAAGGCCAATCCCACTTCGTCATATTCTGACTGGATGCTCCCAGCACCCAACCCGAGTTGAAATCGCCCGTCAGTCAGGAGATCGACTGTAGCGGCCTCACGCGCAACCAGCACCGGATGGCGGAGATCGTTGTTGAGAACGTGCGTGCCGACCTTGAGGGTCTTTGTCGCCTCTGCGGCGCTGATGAGGGCCGGCAGAGGGGCAACCAGATCGGTGAGGTGATCGGGGACATTGAAAATGTCGTAGCCGAGTGCCTCGACCTTGCGAGCCTTTTCACGCCACTCGGCCCGCGATTGTGCATGTCGGATGTTTACCCCGAAGCGAAATGGCTTCATTTTCAAACCCGCTCCCACTTCCCCTTCGATAGCGGTGTCCTTGGGTGTCAATCGGATAAGTCTACTGTAGACTTGACCCGCGACAAAGAAACCGGCGATGGCGGTGGGCGAGTTTGATCTGATCCTCAAGGGCGGGCGCGTCCTCGACCCGGCAAGCGGGCGCGACGAGGTTGTCGATATCGCCTTCGCCGCCGGCAAAGTCGCGGCGATCGGGCCGGAACTGGCTGCCGCCTCGGCTGAGACCGTCGACGCGACCGGCCATTTGGTGGTGCCAGGGCTGGTCGATCTACACACCCATGTCTATTGGGGCGGCACCTCGCTCGGGGTCGATGCCGCCGAGGTCGCCCGCGTCAGCGGCACCACCACTTTTGTCGATGCCGGCAGCGCCGGCCCCGGCAATTTCCATGGCTTTCGCCGGCATGTGATCGAGCCCTCGCCGGTGCGCATCGTGCCGTTTCTCAACGTGTCGTTTCCCGGCATCTTCGCGTTTGCCGCCACGGTCATGGTCGGCGAATGCGCCGATTTGCGGCTGATCGAGCCGCGCGAATGCGTCCGCGTCATCAATGCCCATCGCGACCTGATCGCCGGCGTCAAGGTGCGGGTAGGGCGCGGCGCCGGCGGCGCATCGGGCTTTGCGCCGCTCGACATGGCGATCGAGGTGGCCGAGGAAACCGGGCTGCCAGTGATGGCGCATCTCGACAACCCGCCGCCCTCGCGCCTCGAAGTCGTCTCGCGGCTGCGGAGGGGCGACATCCTTACCCACTGCTTTCGCCCGTTTCCCAATGCGCCGGTGCGCGGCGACGGGCGGATCCGCGACGAAGTGATCGAGGCGCGCGACCGCGGCGTGATCTTCGACATCGGGCACGGCGGCGGATCGTTCGGCTTCCGTACCGCCGAGGCGATGTTGGCCGCTGGATTTTCACCAGACGTCATCTCCAGCGACGTACACGCGCTCAGCATCAACGGGCCGGCGTTCAACCAGCTGGTGACGATGTCGAAGCTGCTGTCGCTCGGGATGGAACTGGGGGCGGTGATCCGCGCCGCCACGGCGGCGCCTGCGGCCGCGATCAGCCGCAGCGATCTCGGGCGCCTCGCAGTCGGCGGTGTCGGCGACGCGACAATCCTCGAAATGTCGCGTGGCGAATTCGAATACCGCGATGTGCTCGGCGAAACCCGAAGCGGGCGCTGGCGGCTGTCGCCGCAGGGGATGGTGATCGGCGGGGGGTGGTGGCACCCGCTGCCGAGGTGAGGAGAGGAATTACCGGCCGCTGCGCGTCGCGTCGGTATCGCGATAGATCTGCAGGCGAGTGACGCGGAGCCCCGGCACGCCGTGCGCATCGATGGCGCGCTGCCAGGCGAGAAACTCCTCGACCGAAAGGTGATAGCGCCGGCAGGCTTCCTGCAGGCTCAGCGACCCATTGCGCACCGCGGCGACCACGATCGCCTTGCGGCGCACCACCCAGCGCTTGGTATCGCTGGGCGGAAGGTCGAGAATACCGGCGCCGACCGCCGCGGCGCTGCCCGTCATAGTGGTGTCGATAGCGTCCATTTCCTCAAACAAGTGTCCGTTGCTGTTGGGCGGAAAGTATCTGTGGGCACTTAATGAAGTGCTAAATTGAAAACTGGCTTCGTCTAGGAAGCATTATGATCTGCACTAAAATATCTATAAAAATTGGACATAAATATTAGTTAATTTTCTTTGCCTTTGAGACGTAGTAGAGGGCACGATTCAACCGTACGATCGGATAACAAGTCGTTTACCGACGTCTCAGGTAGCGGCGCAGCAAGGCTTTACCTGTTGGAAGGAGATGATAAACATCATCCGGCGCGGCGGTTCCACCGGTCCGCGTGCCGGCCTTAAAGCTCTGCTGAATCAAACTTGTGGCATGTGATTCTCGCAGTTGAACCGGGAATGCCCGATTCATATACTCCGCGCCCGTCATGAAGGGGTCGCGGGGAGCCTGATGCGCGTGTCGCTGCCGCCGGATTACCGTCCCTCCGACGACGAAGAATTTATGAACCCCCTGCAGGTGGAGTATTTTCGCCAAAAGCTGTTGGGCTGGCGTGCAGAATTGCTCGCTGACTCTTCTGGTACATTGCGGCATCTCAAAGAAGAAAGCCTGGTAAAGCCGGATTTGACGGATCGCGCCTCGCTCGAAACCGATCGCGCGATTGAGCTGCGCACCCGGGATCGTGAGCGCAAGCTGATTTCCAAGATCGACGCAGCGCTGCTCCGCATCGATATCGGCACCTATGGCTATTGCGAGGAGACCGACGAGCCGATCGGCATCCGCCGGCTGGAGGCGCGGCCGATCGCGACGCTGTCGATCGAGGCGCAGGAGCGGCATGAGCGCATGGAGCGCACGCACCGCGACGAATAGCGCTCGATTGGCGAATCGCCGACGCTCCGGGCGCAGGGACCGGCCCGCGAGATCCCGCCCGCTCTCTTAACGGGGCCTTAACGCCGCCGCCGCGACACTCGCCGCGAGCGACGGAAACGCTCGCTTTCTGCGGCGACGGTCGATGCGAGCCGCCGCAGCGCGGCCCGGAGCGGCGTCGTAGTGCGGCGTCGGGCCGCTTGGTGGTAGCATCACGGCATGGCTGACTGAGGCGGGATGCGGGCGATGGTCGCCGATGCGGAAAGCACCCCCCGGTGGGCGAATTGGGCGGCGGAGCGCCAGCAGCCGTGGTGGATCCGCTGGCTGGCGCATATCGCGCTGGTGCTGGCGGCGATCGGCGTCAGTGTCGGAATGCTGTCGGCGACCGCGGTTATTCCCGGAACCCACTTCGCGGTCACCGCGATCACGATGACCGGCCTGGCCGGGGTAACCGGGGTCAGCGCCTTTGCCGCCCGCTGGGTGCATGCGGCGCTCTCGGGGCGGGTCGACGTGCTGAGCCAGGCGCTCGAAGCCTCGCCCGATGCCCAACTTGTCGTCGCCCCCGACGGCCATATCGCCTATGCCAACAAGGCGTTTCACGATCTCTTTCCGCAGGCCGACACCGGCCCGCTGGCGCGCATCGCAGAGGCCGTCGCCGATGCCGAGGCGAGCGACGATTTCCGGCGGCTGCGCGAAAAGGCGGCGGCCGGCTCGCGGGCGATCGCCGCGCTGGCACTGCGTGACGCGCGGGGCGCCGCCGCCGGGTGGTTCGCGATCGCGGTCAACCCGATTGCGGGCCGGCCGGGGTACAGTTTCTGGAACCTGCAGGACATCACCGCCCGCCACGAGATGGAGACGGTGATCCACGACGAGCGCAACAAGGTCGTCGATTTCTTCGACGATGCGCCGGTCGGGTTCTACTCTGTCGACGCCGAGGGCCGGTTTCTGTTCGTCAACCGCACCCTGGCGCGCTGGCTCGGCAGCACGCCTGCCGACATCGTCGGCAGCGACGCCGTGCTGCACGATTTTCTTGCCGCGCCACCGCCGGCGGGCACCGCGCCGTTCGACCCGATCGGCCTCACCGGGGATGGCGAAGACCGCGGCCAGGTCGTGCTGAAGACCCGCGACGGCCACAATCTCTACGTCTCGATCGGCCAGAGTACGGTCGGCACCGGCGCCGATCTGCGGACCCGCTCGGTGGTGCGTGACCTGACCCCGGAGCGCGAGTGGGAGGCGGCACTGCGCCTGTCGCGCGAGCGCTTCCAGCGGTTTTTCGCCAGTGCGCCGGTCGGGATCGCGCTGATCGACCGGTTCGGGCGGCTCGAAGAGGCCAATCGCGCGCTCGCCGAACTGTTCGGGGTGCTGCCGCAGGATCTGATCGGCCAGCCGCTGATCGGCTTTGTCACCGAAGAAGACCGCCGCGCGATCGCGGTCAAACTCGCCGAGGCGGCGGAAGGCCCGGCGCATACGCAGCCGGTCGAGGTGCGGCTCAGGGGGCCGCGCGAGCGGGCCTGTGTCGTGTTCCTGTCGCGGATCGACGGGGTCGACGGCGGCGACGGCGGACTGATGCTGCATTTCATCGACGTGACCGAGCAGAAGAACCTCGAAATCCAGTTCGCCCAGTCGCAGAAGATGCAGGCGGTCGGTCAGCTCGCCGGCGGCGTCGCGCATGATTTCAATAATCTGCTGACCGCGATGATCGGGTTCTGCGACCTGTTGCTGATGCGCTTCCGGCCGGGTGACCCGTCATTCGCCGACATCATGCAGATCAAGCAAAACGCCAACCGCGCCGCCAACCTGGTGCGTCAACTGCTGGCGTTTTCGCGCCAGCAGACGCTGCAGCCGCGCATCCTCGACATCAACGACGTGCTGGTCGAGCTGTCGCATCTGCTGCGCCGGCTGATCGGGGAAAACATCGAATTGAAGGTCGTGCTCGGCCGCGACCTCGGCCTCGTCAAGGTAGACCAGGGCCAACTCGAGCAGGTCATCATCAACCTTGCGGTCAATGCCCGCGACGCGATGTCGGGCGGCGGCACGCTGACCATCAGCACCACCAATTCGGCCCAGGAATCGCCGCTGCGCCGCGGGCATGAGGTGATGCCGGCCGGCCGCTATGTCGCAATCTCGGTCGCCGATACCGGGATCGGCATTCCCAAGGCCAATCTGCAGCGCATCTTTGAACCGTTCTTTTCGACCAAAGAGCTCGGCTCCGGCACCGGCCTCGGCCTGTCGACCGTGTATGGCATCGTCAAGCAGACCGGCGGCTTCATCTTTGTCGACAGCGAGCCAGGAGAGGGCGCAACATTCCGCATCTACCTGCCGAGCCACCAGCTCGCCGAGGCGGCCCCCGCCGCGCGCGCCGAAACCGCGGAACCGCCGGCGGCCAAGGACCTGACCGGGATCGGCACGGTGATGCTGGTCGAAGACGAAGACCCGGTCCGCATCTTTGGCGCCCGGGCGCTGCGCAACAAGGGCTACACCGTGATCGAGGCGAAAAGCGGCGAGGAAGCGCTTCAGCAGATCTGCGCCTGCGAGCACGCACCCGACCTTTTGATTACCGACGTCGTGATGCCGCACATGGACGGGCCGACGCTGATTCGCGAGGTCCGCGAGCTCCATCCCTACCTCAAGGTGATCTTTATCTCGGGCTATGCCGAGGATTCGTTCCGCAAGCGGCTCGACGCCGACAGCAACATCCACTTCCTGCCCAAGCCGTTCAGCCTCAAGCAGCTCGCCGGCAAGGTTAAAGAGGTGATCAGCGGCGAACCCGACTGAGTGCTGGCGACCACGGCCGCCCGGCGCAGGATGGACGCAAGGTTGCTATTGTGTTCTTAGAACAAATCAGGTACTTCTCCGATCCGGACCGCAGCGCGCCGCGGTTCTGGCTTGGAAGCACGGAGGGGATTATGAATCAGCCCGCATTGCGCCTTTTGGATCGAGAAACGATGGATAAGCAGCGGGCTTTGGACGCGGCGCTCGGGCAGATCGAACGCGCCTTCGGCAAGGGTTCGATCATGAAGCTCGGCTCGCACGACGCCGCCGCCGAGGTCGAAGTCGTCTCGACCGGCTCGCTCGGCCTCGACATCGCGCTTGGCATCGGCGGGCTGCCGCGCGGCCGCGTCGTCGAAATCTACGGTCCGGAAAGCTCGGGCAAGACGACGCTCGCATTACACGTGATCGCCGAGGCGCAGAAAAGCGGTGGCACCTGCGCCTTTATCGACGCCGAGCACGCGCTCGACCCGGGCTATGCGCGCAAGCTCGGAGTCGATGTCGACAACCTCCTGATCTCGCAGCCCGACGCGGGCGAGCAGGCGCTCGAGATCGCCGACACGCTGGTGCGCTCGGGGGCGATCGATGTGCTCGTCGTCGATTCGGTGGCGGCGCTGGTGCCGCGCGCCGAGCTCGAGGGCGAGATGGGCGACAGCCACATGGGGCTGCATGCCAGGCTGATGAGCCAAGCATTGCGCAAACTGACCGGCTCGATCTCACGGTCGCGTGCAATGGTCATTTTCATCAACCAGATCCGCATGAAGATCGGCGTCATGTTCGGCAACCCGGAGACCACCACCGGCGGCAACGCGCTCAAGTTCTACGCCTCGGTGCGCATGGACATCCGGCGCATCGGCTCGATCAAGAAGGGCGACGAGGTGATCGGCTCCGAGACGCGCGTCAAGATCGTGAAGAACAAGGTGGCGCCGCCGTTCCGTCAGGCGGAGTTCGACATCCTGTACGGCGATGGCATCTCGCGCGAAGGCGAAGTCCTGGAGCTGGGCGTGGTGCACGGCCTGGTCGAGAAGACCGGGGCCTGGTACACCTACAAAGGCGACCGCCTCGGCCAGGGCAAGGACAACGCGCGTGACTTCCTCAAGGAAAATGCCGATCTCGCGCGCGAGATCGAGATCAAGATCCGCGAGAAGGCGGGCGTCGCCATGCCGCTGCCGATTACTCCGGCGGCCAACGAGGAAGCCGAAGAGGAGCCTGCTCCTGCGGCAGCGCGCAAGCGGGGCTGACGGTCCCGAGGTCGCCGATACCCCGGCGGAGCTGAAGGCGCGGGCGCTCAGGCTGCTCGCGCGCCGCGAGCACTCGCGCGCGGAGCTCGCGCGCAAGCTCGCGCGGCACGCCGAGTCGAGCGCGGCACTCGAGCAGCTGCTCGACCAGCTCGCGCAGAGAAAGCAGCTCTCCGACGAGCGCTACGCGGAAGCGCGTGCTCACCAGCTCGCGCGCAAGTACGGCGCGGCACGCATCGTCCACGATCTGCGTGCCAAGGGCGTCGCCGAAGGTGTTGCCGAGGCCGTGGTAGCCGAGGCGCGCAGCGCGGAAATCGAGCGTACGCGCGAGATCCTGCGACGCAAGTACCGAGAGCCCGCCGCGACGCGTGAGGAGCGCGCGCGCCGTGCGCGCTTCCTGCAGGGCCGCGGCTTTTCCCACGAAGCGATCCGCCGCGCGCTCGCGCTGTCATCCGAAGGCGAAGACTAGGCTGAAGTTCAATCAAGCGCAGAGCGAGTTTTCCTTTGCATCACAGACACGTGGCGTGATCTTGGGGTTCGGGTTTCTGTCTACAGGCGGATCTGCTGGATCAACTCGAGCGCGCGCTGTTGCTTGGCGCTGGGGGTGGTGAGGACCTCGAAGGTCGGGGCCGCGGGCCCGGCGCTGGGGGTGCGGCAGGTGTTGCGCACGATGGTGGCGAGCTCACCGAGCAGGGTTGCGAAGTTGTGCGCGGGGGTGCCGTCATCGAGCGCGTGGCGCGCCACCTTGGCGAGCGCCGCCTTGGAGCGCTTGGCCGGTGCCACGGGATCGCGCGTGGCCTTGGCCGCTTGATCGGTGTCGGCGAACATGAGCTCGCGCCAGGCCTCGCGCATGTGCCACTCGACGTAGTAGGCGAGCATGCACAGGAAGATGTGCGCGCGCACCCGATCGGCGAGGCGGTGATGGATCGGGCGCACCTTCAGGTCGATCGTCTTGAGGGAGCGAAACGCGCGCTCCAC
>DATLRD010000061.1:0-59140 GCA_035534855.1 Allostellaceae bacterium
TCCCCAGATCTCGATCGCGGCTCCGTCAGCCGCGCTTGCGACCTTGCGGCACAGCGCCGCCGGCGCCTTTTCGCGGCCGCCCTGCCAGGTGCCTTGCGGGCCAAAGATATTGTGGTATCGCGCGATGCGCGGCTCGATGCCGTGGCAACGCCCATAAGTCAGATAAAGCCGCTCGCTGAAACCCCTAAAAATACAATATTACACGGGATCAGACGATGGCCTACCGGACGCCTGCCGGAGAGATCAAATTCCGGTGCCTTACCTCTTGGCTACGCTCTACCAATGCTGCGGCGGCGATCGGCCGTCGCGAGCGCTAATACGGCGCAATAAGGTCTCGGCTCAAAGATCGCACATCGGCCCGGTTTGCGGCGCCTCGGCGGGCCGGCGAGGCCGGCGCCGAGCGGCTTGCATCGCGGGGGCGCAAGGCTTTCAATAGCGGCGCAGCGCCGGCCCCCAGACGGAAGCCTGTCATGTCCGAAGCGCGGAATTTCCCCGCCGCAGGTTCTCACCCCGCCCGTGGCGGCGGCGCGGCGCCGCACGCTGGCCGGGCGACGCGGTGGCGCGACATCCGATGTGTCGAGTTCGAGCCCGAAGCGCCGCCCCCCGCGCCGCAGGAGACGCCGCCGGCGATCGGCGACAGCGGCGAACGGCACGGCGCTCAGGCGCCCGAGCGTGACCCGGGTCCGCGCTATGGCCGGGCGATCGCGCCGCTTCCTCGCCACTTGATCGCCTCGGTCACGGCGCAGCCGCGGGTCAGCGGTTCGCCGGCGCCGATCAGGCACAGCGCCCCGACTTCCGGGCTCGGTACCCGCGCGGTGCTGCGCGGCACGCCGTTTCCGGGGCGTGCCCGGCGTGGCGGGCGGCGCATCGGCTGGCTCACCGTCGCCGTCGTCGGCGCCGCGCTCGGGGTGGTCGCCTATCATGGCGACCAGATTTTCGCCGGCCTCGCCAAGATGCCGCAACACCCGGCGAGCGCGGCGCCGCTGACAGCGGAAGTGGCGCAAACCACAGCGATGCTGGTACCGCCCCTGGTCGCCGAGGCCCCGGCCGCCGCGCCCGCAGCAAAACCCGCGACGACGAGCCTGGCGGCAGCGTCTGTCGCGCCGCCGCTGCTCCCGGCGCCGCCGCCGGTCGCGCCCGAGCGGATCGATCGGCTGCAGACCCGGGCCAAGGCCGGCGACGCGGCCGCCCAATACACGCTTGCTGTGCTCTACGCGCGGGGCCAGGGCGTGCCGCGGGATTACAAGCTCGCGGCGTCGTGGTTTCGCGAGGCGGCGATCGCCGGCAATGCCGCGGCGCAATACAATCTTGGCGTGCTGTACGAGCGCGGGCTCGGCCTCGGAAAGAATATGAGCGAGGCGCTGATCTGGTATCACAGCGCCGCGGCGAAGAATTATCCGGCGGCCGAATATAACCTCGCCTTGTCCTATGCCGACGGGCGCGGTGCGCCGCAGGATTTGATTGCCGCGGACCGCTGGTATCGGCGCGCCGCCCGGCAGGGCGTGGTCGCAGCGATGGTCAACCTGGCGATCCAGTGCGAAAGCGCCGCCGGCGATGATTGTGCGCCGGTTACCGCCTATGCCTGGTACAAGGCGGCGGGGGGCCGCGGCGACGATGTCGCCGCAAAGCGCGCCGACGAATTGTTTACGAAATTTTCGTCTGATGACAGAAAGGCCGCCGAAGCCGCAGCGGCCCAGGTTGCGGCCTCGATCCATTCTCCCGCGCCAGAGACGCCCGTGCCGCCGCCTGCAGCGCCGGATACGGGGGCATCGGGCAAGGCCGCCGCCGATCGCCCGGCGGCGGCTCAGGCCTCGGGCTGACTAGGGCGCGGCGGCGGCGCCAGCAGCGCGCCATCGCGGACCCACCAGCCGGGCTCGGCGCGCGCCAGCAGTTCTGCGGCGTGCCGCGCCGTGTCGCGTGCGGTGAACAGCGCGAAACATGTGGCGCCGCTGCCGCTCATCCGGGCGAGCAGGGCGCCTGGCAATCGCGCCAGCGCCTCCAGCACCCGGCCGATTTCCGGCACCAGCCCGATCGCGGCATCGGTCAAATCGTTTCGGCAGCGCGCCAGCGCGGCGGCAAACGCGACGGCGTCGTGCGGCACCGGGGCAAGCCGGCTTGGCGGCCCGAACCCGCCGCTGCGGGCGCGGAACACCGCGGCGGTCGGCAGCGCGATCCGCGGGTTGGCGAGCAGGACCGCCAGGCCGGGCAATCCGTCGACCGGCGCCAGCTCCTCGCCGATCCCGCCGACCCACAGCGCGCCGCCGGCGAGGCACGCCGGCACGTCGGCGCCCAGCGCCGCCGCCCAGGCGGCGGTCGCGGGGTCGTCGGGGTCGAGCCGGCAATGCCACAGCGCCGCCAGCGCGCGCAGCGCCGCGGCGGCGTCGCTCGATCCACCACCGATCCCCGAGGCGACCGGCAGATGCTTGCACAGGGAAAGCGCGGCGCCGACGGCGATGCCGTCTCGCGCCTGCAGCAGGCGGGTCGCCCGCAGCACGAGATTGTCGTCGCCGAGCCCGGCCAGGTGCCGCGCTTCCGGCCCGGTCACGGTCAGCGACACAGCGGCGGCCGGGGCGGCGGTGATGTGGTCGCCGATATCGGCAAACGCGATCAGGCTGTCGAGCAGGTGGTAGCCGTCGGCGCGCCGGCCGGTGACGTGCAGATAGAGGTTGATCTTGGCCGGGGCGAAGGCGGTGACGGTCCCGTCGCTTTTCCGGAACGCGCCGGGGTTCAGCCGCCGCGCTCCGGGGTTGCCGGGGCGGCGGTCAGGCCGCGTTCGAGCTTGACCTCGATCGGCTTGATCTCCTTGGGCTCTGGGCCGAACTGCAACGCGCGCCGCCACTGGTAGCGCGCCTCGGTCAGCCGGCCGACCTGCCAGTAGGCGTCGCCCAGGTGGTCGTTGATCGTCGGGTCCTCGGGCACCAGCTCGACCGCCTTTTCGAGGTATTGCACCGCGCCGGTGTAATCGCCCATGCGATAGTGCGCCCAGCCCAGGCTGTCGATGATGTAGCCGTCGTCGGGGCGCAGCTCGACCGCCTTTTCGATCATCTTGAGGCCGCGGGCGAGGTGCTCTCCGCGGTCGATCCACGAATAGCCAAGATAATTCAGCACCAGCGGCTGGTTGGGCCTGAGCTTCAGTGCGTGCAGCAGGTCGCCCTCGGCCCGCGCCCATTGGTGCGCGCGCTCAAGCGCGACGCCGCGGTCGTAGAACGGCGCCCAGCGTTCCTGCTCGCCGCTGGCGGCGGCGCGGCGGATCGCCTCGTCATAGGCGACGACCGCCTCGGTATAGCGCTTCTTGTTGCGCAACAGGTCGCCAAGCTCGAGCTCGGCACCGGCCATCTTGGGCGAGGCCTGGGAAATCTTGGTGAGCAGCGCGATCGCCTCGTCGGTGCGGCCGAGCGTGTCGAGGTTGGCCGCCGCGCGCAGATCGCTCGACCAGCGATAGGGCGAGGTCTGCGGGATCGTTTGCAGCACCGCGAGGCTCTCGGCCGGCTTGTTTCCGGTGCTCAGCGCATCGGCCAGCAGCAGCTGCGCGAGCGGGAATTGCGGCCGCAGTTCCAGCGCAAAGCGGTCGTAGATCAGCGCCAGGTCCAGCGTCTCGGCCTGGTTGAGCACGCTGGCGAGGTCGAACATTGCCTCGGCGAGGCCATCGGCCGGCGTGCGCACCAGCGGTCCCGGCGTGCTCGCCGGGCGGGTCGCCAGCACCGATTGGGCCAGTTCGCTGCCGCCGTTTTCCTTGATGAATTTCTGGTAGAGCGCTTGTGCCTTTTCCGGGTGCCCGTGGCGCTCATCGAAGCGCGCGATCGCGTCGATCAGGCGCCAGTTGAGCGTGCCCGAAGCCGCTAGCGCCTTGGCAAAATGTGTCTCGGCGTTGGCCGGCTGGTTGGCGTAATCGTAGAGCAGGCCAAGCTGGAATTCCTTGAGCGGGGCAAACCCGTTGAATTTGTCGAGGCCCTGCAGCGCGGTGTCGGCGCCGGGGATATCGCCCGATGCGGCGCGCGTCCAGGCCAGCGCGAGCGGGGCGACAAAGCGGTGCAGCCCGTCTTGCGGCAAGGCGGTCGCCGATTGCAGCGCGCCGGCCGTGTCGCCGGCCTTGAGCCGGGTGACGAGCAGGACAAGCTGCGGCAGCGCGTCGCTCGGGTCGATCTTCAGCGCTTCTGGCGCCAGCTTGCGCGCGCGGTCGAAATCGCCGGTGGTGATATCCATCAGAAACGTGCGGCTGATCAGTTCGGGCGAGGTCGGGTCCTGGGCCAGCGCCTTGGCGTACCACGCTCCGGCGGTGCGAAAGTCGCGCTGACCCTGGGCCTGCTTCGCCGCCAGATAGATGCCGAACAGATGGTCGGTGTCGCCGGCGACCGGCGGCAGGCCGGCGACGCCCGGGGCCGGCGGGGTCGTTGGCGCCGCGGCCTGTGCCGCACCCGCCGCCATCGCGATCGCCACCGCCAGCGCGGCCGCGCCGCAGCGCCTGCACCCGTGACCCGTCTTCCCGCCTGTCATGTTCACTGCTCGCACCTGCCTCAGCTTGTTCGGTCCAGGGCTACATGTTCGGGTAATTTGGCCCGCCGCCCCCTTCGGGCACGACCCAATCGATGTTTTGCTCCGGGTCTTTAATGTCGCACGTTTTGCAGTGCACGCAATTCTGCGCGTTGATCTGCAGATGCGGCTCTCCGTCGCCCTCGGGCCGCACGATCTCGTAGACCCCGGCCGGACAATAGCGCTGTTCGGGCGCGTCGTAGAGCCGATAATTGATTGAGATGGCCTTTTCGGGATCGCGCAATTTGAGATGCGGCGGCTGGTTCTCTTCGTGGTTGGTGTTGGAGATGAACACCGACGACAGCCGGTCGAAGGTGATCTTGCCGTCGGGCCGTGGGTAGTCGATCGGCGGGGCCGATCCGGCCCGCATCAGCTGCTCGTGGTCGGGGTGGTGGCGAAACGTCCACGGGGCACGGCCGCGCAGCACATAGGTGTCGAACGCCGAATAGGCGAGCCCGCCCCACAGGCCCAGGCGAAAGCTCGGCCGGATGTTGCGCACCTGGTGCAGCTCGTCCCACACCCAGCTTTCGCGCAGCGCCCGGCCGACCCGAGCGGTCGCGTCGCCGCCGAACCGGGCGAACACCGCCTCGGCCGCCGCCATGCCCGATTTCATCGCGGTATGACTGCCCTTGATCTTGGGCACGTTGACAAAGCCCGCGGCGCAGCCGATCAGCGCGCCGCCGGGAAAATCGAGGTCGGGGATCGCCTGGAACCCGCCTTCGTTGAGCGCGCGTGCGCCATAGGCGATGCGCCGCCCACCCTCGAAGGTCGGGCGAATCGCCGGGTGGGTCTTGAACCGCTGAAACTCTTCGAATGGGCTCAGAAACGGGTTCCGGTAATCGAGCCCGATGACGAACCCGACCGCGACCTGCCCCCCTTCGAGGTGGTAGAGGAACGAGCCCCCATAGGTGCTCTTGTCGAGCGGCCAGCCGACCGTGTGGACCACGCGGCCGGGATGGTGACGGTCGGGCGCGACCTCCCACAACTCCTTGATGCCGATCGCATAGGTCTGCGGGTCGTGCCCCTCGCGCAGGTGAAAGCGCGCGACCAGCGTCTTGGTCAGCGAGCCGCGGCAGCCTTCGGCGAACAGCGTCTCGCGGGCGCGCAACTCGACGCCGCGGGTGAAGCTTGCGGTCGGCTGCCCGTCCTTGCCGATCCCCATGTCGCCGGTCGCGACGCCGCATACCCGGCCGTCGTCATCGAACAGCACCTCGGCTGCGGCAAAGCCGGGATAGATCTCAACCCCCAGCTCTTCGGCCTGGCCGGCCAGCCAGCGGCACAGATTGCCGAGGCTGACGATGTAGTTGCCGCGGTTGTGCATCTGCGGCGGCGTCGGCAGCCGGAACGCGTGCCGCCGGGTCAGATAGAGAAAGCGGTCGTCGATCGCCGGCGTGTCGAGCGGCGCGCCGCGCTCGCGCCAGTCGGGCAGCAGCTCGTTGAGCGCCCGCGGCTCGAACACTGCGCCGGACAGGATGTGGGCGCCGACCTCGGAGCCCTTCTCGATGACGCAGACGGAGAGCTCGGTGCCGCCCGCCGCGGCGAGCTGCTTCAGCCGGATCGCCGCCGCCAGCCCGGCCGGGCCGGCGCCGACGATGACGACGTCGTATTCCATCTGCTCGCGTTCGCTTTCCGCCACCGGGGTCGCCTCGGTTGTTTGGTTTGCGGCAAGTATATAGAGGATCTGGTTCGGTTGTCGTCCCGGCGCTGGCAAACCCGGGTGCCGCTCGCCCGGTGCGGTGCTAGGATCGCCGGCATGTCCACGCCCGATGCCGTGCCGCCCCGGATCGACGACCGCGCCGCCGCCGTCGCGCTGCTGCGCTGGCAGATCGAGATGGGTGCCGACGAGGCGATCGACGATGTCGCGCCAAACCGGCTCGCGTCACGCTCGGCGCCCCTGCCGGCGCCCCTGCTGGCGGCGGCCGTCGAGGTGCCGCGCCCGGCGCCGCCGTCGCGCCCCGCCGCGGTGCCGCTTGCCGTCGCGCCGCCCGATGCGCTCGCCCAATCGCTGGCCGAGGCGGCGCAATCCGCCCGGCGGCTCGCCGCGGGAGCCGAGACGATCGCCGCGCTGGCGGGGCTGGTGCAGCAGTTCGACGATTGCCCGCTGAAGCGGACCGCGACCAACACCGTGTTCGCCGACGGCAACCAGAAGGCGCCGGTGCTGATCATCGGCGAGGCACCGGGCGCCGACGAGGACCGCATCGGCAAGCCGTTTGTCGGCCCCGCCGGGCAGCTTCTCGACCGCATGCTCGCGGCGATCGGGCTCGACCGCACCGGCGTGCAGATCACCAACGTCATCTACTGGCGTCCGCCCGGCAACCGCAAGCCGACCGCGGCCGAGATCGCCTCGTGCCTGCCGTTTGTGTTTCGCCACATCGCGCTGTCGCGCCCCAAGGTGCTGGTGCTGGCTGGCGGCACCGCGGCGAGCGCACTGTTGCCGCTGAGCGAGGGGATCACCCGGCTGCGCGGCCGCTGGTTCGACCTCGCGGTGCCGGGCCTCGACGCGCCGGTGCCGACATTGCCGATGTTTCACCCCGCCTTTCTGCTGCGCGCCCCCGAGCGCAAGCGCGACGCGTGGCGCGACCTGCTGGCGCTGAAGGCGCGGCTGGACATGCCGAGCGAATAGGAGCCGCCGATGCCGCTGAACCTCGACCGACCGTTTCTCGCCGTCAACATCGCGATCCTGACCGTGTCCGACACCCGCACCGCGGCCGACGACCGCTCCGGCGACACGCTTGCCGAGCGTGCTGCCGGCGCCGGGCACAAAATCGTCGCGCGCACCATCGTGCGCGACGATTCCGCGGCGATCGTCGCCCAGCTCAAGGGGTGGATCGCCGACCCCGAGATCGACGTGGTGCTGTCGACCGGCGGCACCGGGGTCACCGGCCGCGACGTGACGCCCGAGGCGTTTCACAGCGTCTACGAAAAGGAGATCGCCGGGTTCGGCGAGCTGTTCCGCTGGCAGAGCTACGAAAAGATCGGCACCTCGACGATCCAGAGCCGGGCCACCGCCGGGGTCGCCGGCGGCACCTATCTGTTTGCGCTGCCGGGCTCGCCCGGCGCCTGCCGCGACGCCTGGGACGGCATCCTCGTCCACCAGCTCGACAACCGCTTCCGTCCCTGCAATTTCGTCGAGCTGATGCCGCGGCTTCAGGAGAGGTGAGCCCCTATAAGCCCCCGCGCGGCGCGAGGCGGCGATAAGAAGCCGCGTCGTCGACATCGTCGAGCGTCGCGGCGAAGCCGACCGACAGCCGCCTCGGCAGATGGCCCAGCACATCGGCGAGTGCGTGCGGGCTCGACCAGCGGACCGTGCCGAAATCCGGTGGGTGATGGCGCGCGCCGACCAGCCAGAACCCGCCGTCGCGGGCTGGCCCGAATACCAGATCGTGCCGCCCGAGCAGGCGAAATGCGTCGGCGATGTGCCCCGCCGAAAGCGCCGGGATGTCGGCGCCGATCAGCACCTTGGGGCCGGGCGGGCAGGCGGCCAGCGCGTGGGCCATGCGCACGCCGAGATCGCCGCGCCCCTGCCCGGTGATCGGCACCAATCCCAAGCGGGGCAGCCGTGCCCGATCGGGGGTCACCGCGAGCCGCAATCGCCAGCGCTGGTCGCGGCCAAGCCGGCGGACGAGGCGCGCCAGCATCAGCCGCTCGAAGCGTACCGCCGCGACATCGCCGATTGCCGCCGCCAGCCGCCGCTTGCCGCGGCCGAGCGCCGGGGCGCGCACGAACAGCACCAGATGGCGGCGGGTCACCGGTAAATCCGCGCGATGCGCCGCGGCGCGACGCCGGAGAAATACAGCGACAGGCACACCAGGTTGCGCAGCGGCCGACGTACGTACCCGCCGTCGCGGTAGCGACGCGGCGAGGCGACGATCCGTGCACCGATCGGCGCCACCCGGCGGCGGCCGAGGCGGCGCGCCAGATCGACATCCTCCATCAGCGGGATCGCAGCAAACCCGCCGACTTTATCGTAGAGCGCGCGGGAGATCAGCAGGCCCTGGTCGCCGTAGGGCAGCCCCAGTACCCGGCACCGCCAGGCGACGAAGCGCTCCAGCCGTCGCGCCGCCGGCGCCGAATCGTCGAGCGCGAGGGCGAAATACCCGGCGCGCCCGGCCGCGCCCGGCGCCGCGATAAAGGCGCGCGCCGCCGCCTCCCAACCCGGGTCGAGCCGGCAATCGGCGTGCAGAAACAACAGCCAGGCGCCGGTCGCGGCCGTCGCGCCGGCGGCAAGCTGGGTGCCGCGGCCGCGTGGGGCGTCGATCACCCGCGCCGTTCCCGCCCGCGCCACCGCCGCGGTGCCATCGCCCGACCCGCCATCGGCGACGACGGTCTCGCCGATCAGCGCGCTTGCCCTCAGGCTTGCGAGGCAGGCGTCGAGGCATCCGGCCGCGTTCAGCGTCGGGATCACCGCGGAGATTCGTATTTGTTCTTGTAATGTTCCCATAGTGCGTTATGATCCGCGGCATGGATATGCCGGCCCTCCCCCCGCCGCGCAAGGGACGCGGCGCCATCACCAGCGATAGCGGGCGCTTCGAGCGCGAGCAGCGGTTCGCATTCGACGACGGCTGGGGCTCGGCCGATGCCGAGCCGATGCCGCTGACCACCCGGCTGTCGGTCGATGCGACGCGTACGATCATCGCCCGCAACGATTCGCCCGATATCGGGTTCGACCGATCGATAAACCCGTATCGCGGCTGCGAGCACGGTTGCATCTATTGCTATGCGCGGCCGAGCCACGCCTATCTCGGACTGTCGCCCGGGCTCGATTTCGAAAGCCGCATCTTCTACAAGCCGCAGGCCGCTGCGCTGCTGGCCGTAGAGCTGGGCCGCAAGGGCTACGGCTGCAAGCCGATCGCGCTCGGCAGCAACACCGACCCGTACCAGCCCGCCGAGCGCCGGCTCGGCATCACCCGCGCGATCCTCGAAGTGCTGCGGGATTTTCGCCACCCGGTGACGATCGTCACCAAATCGGCGCTGGTGCAGCGTGACCTCGACATCCTTTCCGAGATGGCGGCCGAGCGGCTGGCGGTCGTCGCCGTTTCGGTGACGACGCTCGATCGCAAGCTGGCGCGGGTCATGGAGCCGCGTGCCTCGACGCCCGAGCGCCGGCTCGAAGCGATCGCGGCGCTCACTGCCGCGGGGGTCCCGACCGGAATCATGGCGGCGCCGATGATCCCGGCGCTCAACGACAGCGAGATGGAGGCGATCCTCGAGCGGGCGCGCGCCGCTGGCGCGGTCACCGCCGCCTACACGATGCTGCGCCTGCCGCTCGAATTGAAGGCGCTGTTCAGGGAATGGCTTGAGGAGCATTTCCCCAACAAGGCCGCGCACGTCCTGTCCCTGGTCGCCCAGGCGCACGGCGGCCGGCTTTACGATTCGCGCTGGTCGACGCGGATGATCGGCGCCGGCCCTTATGCGGCGATGCTGGCCGCTCGGTTTGACCGCGCTTGTCGCCGGCTCGGCTTTCACCCGCGCAGCATCGAGCTGCTCGATTGCACCAAGTTCCGTCCTCCGGCCCAGGCGGGCGACCAGCTCGCGCTGTTTTGAGCGTCTGGCCCCTCCCGCCGGTTCTGACTAGTGTGGGCCGGGTCGGGCGAGGCGGAGGCGGAGGCGGGCAGCGTGGCCAGGGAGAGGCGGCTCGAAGCCAAGGATGTCGAGGCGATCTTTCGCGCCTTCGCCGAGGTATTGCGCGAGTTGCCTCCCGATACCGAGGCCGGGTTCCTCGACGTCGAGGGCGATCTGCGCCTTGCGCCCGATATCGGGCGCAAATTGCGCACCGCCCGCAACGTGCGCGACGTGCTGCGCGCGATCCGCGAGGCCGACCGCGGGGAATAGCAGGACCGCGCGCCTCTGGGTTTGGCTGCCTCTGGGTTTGGCTGCCTCTGGGTTTGGCCGCCTCGGGGTTTGGCTGCAGATTCCCTGCAGATAACAGTGAAAGCAGCCAACCCGTGGCCCTCGCGAAGACGACTGCCGCGAGCCTAACCCGCCGGTCCGGCGATGATCCCGCTGTCGTGCAGTCGGGCGATCTCGGCGTTGCCGAGCCCCAGCGCCTCGGCCAGCACCGCGTCGGTGTCGTCGCCGAGGCGCGGCGCCGGGCGGGTCGGCTCGCGCGGCGCGGCCGAGAAATCCAGCGGCAGGCCGGGCATCAGGTAGCGGCCGATCCCGGGCTGCTCGACTTCGGAGAACATCGGGTTCTGCGGTGAGCAGCGCGGGTCGCGCGTCACCAGCTCGGCGAAATCCTGAAACGGGCTCCACAGCACACCGCTGCCGGCAAATGCGGCTTCGATCTCGGCCAGCGAGCGCGCCGCGCACCACGGCGCCAGCACCGCGGCGATTGCGTCGCGTGCCGTGAAGCGGCCGGTCTCGGTGTCGAGATCGGCCTCCATCATCGCCCCGGCCTGGGCGAATTTGTCGGCAAGCCCGGTGGCACGGCCGAGCCCGCGCCACTGCCGCGGCGTCAGCGCGATGATCATGATCCGCCGCCCGTCGGCGGTCGCGAAATCGCGCCCGAAGCTGCCGTAAAGGTCGTTGCCGAGCGGCGGCCGCGCATGGCCGTTGATCTGCACGTCGCCGACATAGCCGAGGTGCCCGACCATCGCGAGCGCGACATCGGCAAGCGCGGCGACGACCTCCTGGCCCTCGCCGGTGCGGAGGCGGTGGCGCTCGGCGGCGAGCAGCGCGGTCGCCAAATAAAGCCCGGTGGCGATGTCCCACGCCGGCAATACGTGGTTGACCGGCATGCCGCCCCCCGTGTCGCGATTGGAGCCGGTCACCAGCGGAAACCCGCTTGCCGCGTTGACCGTGTAGTCGACCGCGGCCGAGCCGTCGCGGTTGCCGATCAGGCGCAGCAGGATCACGTCGTTGCGCCGCGCCTTGAGGCCGGCGTAATCGAGCCCGGGCAGCGGCGGCAGGTTGGTCAGCACGATGCCACCGCCCGGCCCGGGCGCGGTCGCCAGCGCCTGCGCCAGTACGCGCCCCTCGGGCTTGTCGAGGGCGAGCGCGACCGAGCGCTTGGCCTTGTTGAGCCCGGCCCAGTAGAGGCTAGCGCCGCTCGCGACGACCGGCCAGCGGGCGTGGTCGATGCCGCCACCGATCGGGTCGATGCGGATCACCTCGGCGCCCATCTGCGCCATCGTCATGCCGCCGAGCGGCGCCGCGACAAAGGCGGAAATCTCGACAATGCGGAGGTCTGCGAGCAGGCGGTTCATCGCCTGCTATTGAGCCGGAAGCGCGGCCGGCGCGCAATCCCCGCCGCTAATCACGGTAGAGCGGCGCAGCGCTCAGCCCCCGGCGATGAACGAGCGCAGCGAGTGAGCCTCGTACTCGACCTCGTCGAGCCGGCTCTTGACCAGGTCGCCGATGCTGACGATGCCGCACAGCCGCCCGCCTGCGACCACCGGGAAGTGGCGGATGCGGCGGTTGGTCATCTCGGCCATCAGCTCGGCGACCGTGTCACTCGGCTGGCAGGTAGTCACCGGCGCGGTCATGACATCGGTGACCGCCAGGTGCAGCAACCCGGCACCGTAACGGTCGAGCGCGACGACAATGTCGCGTTCCGACACCAGGCCATCGACACTCTCGCCGTCGTCGCTGACGACCAGCGCGCCGATGCCATACCGGCGCAGCCGCTCGATCGCCTCGGGGAGCGGCGCGTCGCGGCGGATCGTCGCGACCCGCTTTCCCTTGTGGCGCAAGATGGTTTCGACATTCATCGCGGGGCTCCCAGCATTGAGGGACGGCGCCCTGCGCCGTGGCAGGCGCGCGAGCGACCGCTGGCTGAGGCCAGATTAGGACAAAATGTCGCAGACGCCAAGCGCCGTCGCCCAGGCACTGTCGCCCAAGCGCCGTCGCCACGACCCGGCGGGGCCCGCGAAGCAATCTCGGCAGGCACCGAACCACGCAGCAGCCAGCTACTCCAGCGAATTCATGATCGCGCGATAGGCAGCCTCGGGGAACGCCTTGAGCGTGCGAGTGCGCACCGCCCCCGTCTGCCCGAGCAGCAGCGTAAAGCGGGCCGCGACCGCGTCGTCTGGCGCCTCATAGATGCCGATCAGGTCGAAATCGCCCATCGTCATGTAGAGGCTGTTGAACGTACCGCCCATGTCGGCGAGCAGCTTTTTGGCGGCATCGACCCGCTTGGGTGATTCCTTGACCTGCTTGGCCCCCTGGTCGGTCCAGTTTGCGAGCATCACATAGGTCGGCACGGCGCACCTCCCTGGTTGGTCCGGTATCCTCGCTCTGCTGGCGGGGTTGGGATGGATCAGCGCCGGTCGCGGCTATTCCGCCCCGGCCTCCTCGAACCGCTTGGTAAACGCCTCGGCCCACGCTTCGTTGCTGGTGAACCCGGCGAGGTGCTGCGCGTCGCGCAGCATCGCCGCCTTCAATTCAGCGTCGGGCAGGTCGTAATCGACATCAAAGCGGCACGGCTGGTTCGCATGCCACGGGATTTGCGTGAACACCTCGATCCGATTGTCCTCAGGGTCGCGGAAATACACCGACCAAGTGTTGCCGTGGCTAACCGGCTCGGGTTTGGCATGCGGCAGCGCGCGCACCTTCTCGAACACGCGGCGCACCCCGTCGAGTGTGTCGACGCGGAATGCGACATGGCCGATGCCGGTGCCGCCGGGGCCGCCATCATTGCTCGGGATCAGAATGATCTGATGGTGCTCGTCGGGGCTGTGGCTCATGAATATGAGCTCGCGCCCGGCCGCCGGGCCACGGGTCAGCAGACCGCGGTCGGTCACCTGAAAGCCGAGCACTTCGGTATAGAACTTTGCCATCGCGGCGCCGTCGCGCACGCGGATCTCGAAAGGGCTGACAGTATAGCCCATCGCTGCGGCCCTTATTTCCGGTCTTCTGCGGATGATGCGCGAAACGCCGACCGCGGAAAAGCCCTTGCGGGGTGCCGCCCCGGCCGATAAAGCGGGACACCCTTTCCCTCATCGCCGGAGTCCGCCCGATGCCTTCCTTGCCCAACGCTGCCGCCCTCAAGGCGCTGACCGCCTGGGACACGCCGACGATCTGCAACGCGCTCGAAATCGTCGCCCCGGCGCGGCGCGCGCTCGGCTTTACCCGCCGTCCGGCGGTTGCGTGTTTTCCGGAGATGAAGCCGATCGTCGCGTTTGCCCGCACCGCCCTCATTCGCTCGCGTGAGCCCAACGCGCGCGACCGCGAGGCGGCCAATAAGATGCGCCTCGGCTATTACGAGCACATCGCCGCGCAGCCGATGCCCAGCATCGCGGTGATCCAGGACATCGACGCACCCGACACCGGGTTCGGCGCGTTTTGGGGCGAGGTGCAGACCCATGTTCATGCCGGGCTCGGCTGTGCCGGCGTGATCACCGACGGCTCGGTGCGCGACCTCGACGCGATGGCGCCGAATTTCATGGTTCTGGCCGGGTCGATCATGCCGAGCCACGCGCATGTTCATCTCGTCGATGTCGGCGGCACGGTCAGCGTGTTCGGCATGCTCGTGTCGCCCAACGACATCATCCATTGCGATCGCCACGGTGCGGTCGTCGTGCCGGCCGATGCCGTCGACAAGATCCCGGAAGCGGTCGATCTGCTGAGCCGGCGCGAGCGGGTCATCATCGAGGCGTCGAAGCAGCCCGGCTTTTCAATCGACCGCCTGCGCCAGGCCTTCAAGGAGCAGGAAGACATCCACTGAGTTTGCCGGCCGGCCCCACCCGCCGGGTTGCGGCAGGCGGGGCCGATGCCGGGCCGCCGACTTCTACGCGGCGCCGCGGCGGTGCGAGAACGCAGTCTCGGCGCTGGTGATGAATTCGAGGAGCGCCGCCCGGCCGCTTTCGTTGACCCGGCGGGCGCGCAGGATTGCCGGGCCGACCTCATCGGGTCGCGTCACCCGCTCGCTCCAGCCGCCGAGATCGGCCGCGAGGTTGGCGTAGTTGCCGCCGAGGTCGCGCGTCTTGTACTTTTCGTGGCTGTACGCCATCGCGTGCGTCTCGATCGCCATCGTCGAGTTGTTCAACACGATCGTCGTGATCGGAATGCCGCTGCGCGCCGCGGTCTCAAAATCGAGCCCGGTCATGCCGAACGCCGCGTCGCCCATGAAGTTGACGCACATCTTATCGGGTGCCCCGACCTTGGCGCCAATCGCCAGGCCCAGGCCGGTGCCGAGCTGGTGCGACTTGCCCCAGCCGAGATAGCCGCGCGGCTTTTTCGCGACATACATCGGCAGCAGCTGGTCGCGCGGGCTGCCGCTGTCATGGGTGACGATCGCGTCTTCCGATGGGATCACGCGCTGGAACTCGGACATCACGAAATACGGGTTGATCGGTCGTTCCTGCGAACGGAGCTTGGGCTCCCAGCGCTGCTCCCAGGCCTGCTTTTCCTTGGCGATCACCGGCCGAGCCCCGGTGCTGTGCTTCTTCTTTCCCAGCCGGTCCTTTACCGCCTCGGTCAGCTGCGCCAGCGCCAGCTTGGCGTCGGCGAGGATCGGCAGCGCCGTCGGGTGAGCCTTGTTGAGATCGCGCGCATCGTTGGTGATCTGGATGATCTCCTTGCCGTCGGGGATGATCGGCGTCGAGATGTTGTGCTTGGTCAGCGAGGTGCCGACCGCGCAGATCACGTCGCAGGCGGCCAGGAAATGCCGGCCATGCCCGGTATACACCGTGCCGCCCGAGCCGAGTGCCAGCGCGTGGTCCTCCGGAAAGCAGCTTTTGCCGTCGGTCGTCGTCATCACCGGCGCATCGAGCAGTTCGGCGAGCGCCAGCAACTCATCCCACGCCTCGGCATAAAGCACGCCCTGGCCGGCGATAATCATCGGGCATTTGGCGCCGAGCAGCAGCTTGGCGGCGTCTTCGATGTCGTGCGGGTCGCCCGCCGAGCGGGTGCGCCGCACGGTTTCGTAACGCACATCGTTGCCGGGGAACTCGGCGGTCATGACATCGGCCGGGATTTCCAGCATCACCGGGCCGACCCGCCCGTTCTTCAGCGCGTTGAAGGCGCGGCGCACAGCGGGCACTGTGTGCTCGGGCATCACCACCGGCTCGACCTGCTTGGTCACCGAGGCGTAGCTGCGGGTCGAATTGAACAGTGGAAACATCTGCGCGCTGTCGCGCGGATGGCCGAGCGGCAACAGCAGGATCGGGGTCGAATCCGAATAGGCCGAGGCGATGCCGGCAAACGCGTTCTCGGCGCCCGGTCCGTATTGCATCGCAAAGACGCCGGGCGGGCGGCCGTTCTGCACCCGGGCGCAGCCGTCGGCCATGTGCACGCCGACCCGCTCCTGGCGGCAGATCACCGGGCGGATGCCGGCCGCTGCGGCAGCCTCGATGATCGGCGTCGTTGGAAAGCAGAACATCGTCGAGATCCCCTCGCGCTTCAGGATCTCGGTGATTGCGTCCATGACCAGCATCGGCGTTCTCTCCCTCAGTCTCTTGGAATGGCGACAGCGAGCCTAGCGCCTGCAAGGGGGCGGCGCCACCCGGCCTCTGGCACGCGGCCCCGAAGCCGGCGCTCAGGATGAGGCGCATCAGTGGTGCCGTCGGCATCCTTGTGTCATTTACCATTACCGCAAAACCCCGATCTTCCTCATCTCAGGATGAGGTAGGCTTTTGCAGTGGTCACGCCGTCGCGGAGCCGTCTCATGAAAATCGCGCGCATCGAAACCTTCATCCTCGGCACCGGCAGCTCGAAGGATCTGCTGTTGTGCCGGGTTGAGACCGCAGATGGCGCCTATGGCTGGGGCGAAGCGTACGTCACGCACGGCCGCGAAGAGGTCATCGCCATCCTGATCGAGAAGATGGCGGCGCAGGTGATCGGCCGGGCGGTGTTTCAGGTACGGCACACCGGCCAGGTGATGTTCGACGATTTCGCGATCAAGCGCGGCTCGATGGAATTGCTGTCGGCGTGGAGCGCGATCGAGATCGCCTCGTGGGACATCATCGGCAAGATCGCCAGGCTGCCGGTCTACAACCTTTTGGGCGGCGCTTCGCGCGAAAAGGTGCGGATTTACGCCAACGGCTGGGCCGGGCGCACGACGATCGAAGACGGCGTCGAACGCGCGAAAAAAATCAAGGCGATGGGCTTTACCGCCGCCAAGTTCGACCCGTTTCCCGGCCCGTGGCGTACCCATGTCGACCGGCGCGACGAGGATTTTGCGATCGACTACGTCGCGGCGATGCGCGCGGCGTTGGGACCGGATTTCGAGATCCTGGTCGAGGCGCACCGCCGCTTTGCGTCGCAGCACGCGATCCGCATCGGCCGCCGGCTCGAATCGCTTGGCATCGAGTGGTACGAGGAGCCGTGCCTCGCCGATAATCTCGCGCTCTTGGCCGAGGTGCGCGACAAGGTGGCGATCCCGATCGTCACCGGCGAGGCGCTCTACACCAAGGAATCGTTCGCCGAGTGCCTGTCGCGCCGCGCCGCCGACATCCTCAACCCCGATATCTGCGCGATCGGCGGCATCTCGGCGCTGATGGATATCGCGGTAATGGCACAGCCGCACGCGGTGGTGATGTCGCCGCATAACTACAACTCGCCGCTGGTCGGCCTGGCGGCGACCGTGCACGTGTCGGCGGTGATCCCCAACTTCAAGATCACCGAGTATTTCGTGAATTTCGAGGGCGTGTGCCGCGACATTGCGACCGCCGGCCTCACGCGCGACGGCGGCTGGCTCAACCTGCCGACCGCGCCCGGCCTCGGCATCGATATCGATGTCGCCCGGTTGCGCGCCCATCCGCATCACGAAATGACCGAAAAGGGCTTCCGCCAATACCACGAGGAATACCCGCGCAAGGGCTACGAGCCGACCCTGGCGGGGGATATGGCGTCGCCTTGAGCGGCACGAAGTGCGGAAATGTCACTGTGAATAACCCATCGCGCGCAGCGCGCGCGGAAACTCGCAAGGGAGGAACCCGATGCCGAAACTGGCTGGGAAAGTCGCGCTGATTACCGGGGCCGCGGGCGGGCAGGGGGTCGCCGATGCGCGGCTGTTCGTGCGCGAGGGCGCCGCGGTGATGCTGACCGACATCGACCGGGCTGCCGGCGAGCGGCTCGCCGGCGACCTGACGCGGGCCGGTGGCAAAGCGGTTTTCCGTCCCCACGACGTGTCCGACGAAGACCAGTGGCAGGCCGTGGTCGCCGCCGCGCTCGGCGAATTCGGCGGGCTGCACATCCTCGTCAACAATGCCGGCACGATCGCCCGGCAGGGCATCGTCGACACGACGCTCTTGGCATGGAACCGGACGATTGCGGTGAATCTGACCGGGCCGCTTCTCGGCATGAAACACTGCGCCCCGGCGATTCGCGACACCGTGGTCAAGCACGGCGGCGGCGGGTCGATCATCAACATCTCGTCGACCGCGGGCCTGACCGCGCATGACGACGCCGCCTATACCGCCAGCAAATGGGGGCTGCGCGGCCTCACCAAGACCGCGGTGCTGCAATTCGCCGACTGGAACATCCGGGTCAACTCGATCCATCCGGGCCATATTGCCGAGACCGGCTTCTTTCAAAGCGGGGGTGAGGCGTTTGCTCATGCCGCGCGGGTGGCGATTCCGATGCACCGCCAGGGCCTGCCGCAGGAATGCGCCGAGCTGGTGCTGTTTCTCGCCTCGGACGAATCGAGCTTTATCAGCGGCGCGGAGATCGCGATCGACGGCGGCTATATCGCGGCCGGCACCGCGAGTCTGAGGAACCAGGTGCGCGCGGACTACCAAGCCGGCAAGAACTGACGACTACAACCAGCTGGTGTCGGCTTCGAGGCCCATCAGGTGTTTGCCGACGGTCTCGAAATGCTCCTGCCGGCCTTGCAGCTGCTGGGCCACGGTGTGGATGTCGCGGAAGCGGCGCTCGAACGGCTGGATGTTGAAGATCGCGGTCGCCCCGGCCGCCTGATACACCATGTCGACGACCTCGACCGATTGCTCGATCGCAAAGCTGGCGGCGAGGCGGATCGCCATGCGCTCGTCGAGCGTCAGTTCGCCGCGCTGCGCCGCCCCGTCGGTCGCGTCGGCGAGTGACTGCATCAGATAGGCGCGCGCCGCGTCGAGCCGCGCCTCGGCATGGGCCACCTGCAACTGGATCATGTGGTTGTCGCGCAGGGTCGCCCGGGCACCGCGCGGGATCTTGTCGCGCGCCAGTTCGATGAACGATTCGAGTGTGCTGCGGGCAATGCCCATGGCGACCGCGCCAAACCCGGCGGCATAGAGCTGCAGGTTGCTGAAGCAATACAAGAGGCCCGGTTCACGGCGCACCGCGTCGCCGCCGCGCGACGGCGCGTGCAGCGAAAACTCTTCGGGCACAAACAGGTCGCTCACCGAGAACTGGTCGCTGCCGGTGCCGCGCAGGCCGAGCGTGTGCCAGATGTCGGTGAACCGAGTGCTGGTCTTGGGGAACAGCATCGTCTTGACGATCGGCGTGCCGCTTTTGTCGAGTTGCGGCGTGCCGTCGGCGTCGAGCACCGGCACGTGGCAGCCGAGCCAGCTCGCGTGGTGGCTGCCGCTGGCGAACGCCCAGGTCGCGGTGACGCGATAGCCGCCGGGCGCCATGCGCGCTTCACCCGGCCCGGGCCCCCAGGCGAGGATGCCGCGCGGCCCGCCAAAGATCTCTTTCGCCGCCGGCGGCGCGAGGTACGCGGCGGTCATCGAGCAGCCGGAATTCTGGTTGAGGCACCACGCGGCGCTGGCGTCGATACGGGCGATGTCCTCGATGATCGGAACGTATTGCAACGGCAAAAGCTCGGCGCCGTCGAGCGAGCGCGGCAGCAGCAGGCGAAACAGCCCGGCTTCGACCAGTCCGTCAACCAGCTCCTGCGGCAATTCCCGGCCGCGCTCGATATCGCTGGCGGAAGCCTCCAGCAGCGGGGCCAGTTTGCGTACCCGGGCGCGATAGTCGATGCCGTCGGGCTGTGGCGCAGGCGCGGCAGGCGCCTCCTTGAGACTCGTCGACGGCATTCCACTCCCCACCGGTTTGGCAATTGTCGGCCAGTCCAGCGGGAACCCGCATGCGTGTCAAGGCAAGCGCGTCGAAAATCCGCACTGCAGCGAACCAGTCGTTAACGATTCGCGACCGAGTATCGAAACGGTCCGGATGTGCGCGAGGATTTCGTCGTGGCAATCGCCGTTTCGTTCGAAGCGCCCGTCGCTTTGGCTGCGCCGCGCGTTATCGCGATGGTTGGCTGGGCAATGCTGTGGCTCGCCTTTGTCGCCGTCGGAACAATCCTAGGTTGTTCCGCTGCGGCCCGGCCGCTCAACTGACCTGACGCCGAGCCGCTAGCCGGCGAGCCCGTTGGCCGCGATCGGGCTGGGGAGTGCGGCCACCGGCGCGGCGAACACGGTGATCGCGCGTTCGTCGGTATCGCCGCCCGCCCCGGTAAACACCCGCATCGCCGGCTCGCCGCCGATCCGCTCGGTCCGCAAGCGAGCCGCAAACGCGTGCTGTCGCGCCTCGCGGTTCGGCGCGCGGGTGCCCGCGACGACCGCGCGAACCACGCTCCACCCATCGCGCGCAAAGCGCACGCAGCGATCGATCATTGCCGCGTCAGGCGCCTCGGCCGCGGGCGGCGCCGGCTCGGCATAGAGGCCGAGCGGCAGGATTTCAGCGACCGTCGCAGCCAGCGTGCGGTCGTAAATGATCACGTTCGCCGCTTCGAGAACCCGCCGCTCGACGCTGGACGCCGGGCGGTCCGGGTGCAACTCGACGAGCCAGATCTGACCAGGTCCGATCGCCGGCAGGCTCGCAATGCTTTCGCTGACAGCGGCTCTCGACCGTCGGTCGGCAACCAGCAGGCCGGTCTCCGGCCCGAATGAATCCATCGGCATTATGCGTCTCCCGGGAGCCGCCCTGCCATCCGGACCGGCCCCGCTTTAGCGGCATTTGTCGAGCGCCCGCAAGCTGGCTCAAATCGGCGCTGTAATACAGGTTTAATTCACATGTTTTTAAGAGTCAATATGATATTTAAACCTATTTTTTATGTTATACGGTTCACTGCTCCTGCTGCGGCCGTCGCTACCGGGTCAGCGTGCGCGCTGGTTGAACAGAATTTGCCGTTCGGCGTCGGTCGGCGGGGCCGAGCGGCGCCATTCCTTGCCGAGATCGACGCCGCTGCGCACCGCCGGGCGGTCCCGCACCGCGCCGCGCCAGCGCGCGACGTTGGGGAACTCGTCGAGCGCCTGGCCGAGCGGCTTGGCGATCAGCACCCAGGGCCAGCACGCGATGTCGGCGATCGAATAATCGTCGCCAAGGATGAACGCGCGGTCCTTCAGCCGGCGATCGAGCACGCCGAGGCAGCGGTTGTACTCGTCGGCGTAGCGCTTGTGCGAATAGGGGTGCTCGCCGTGCGCATAGTTGACGAAATGGCTGAGTTGGCCGGCCATCGGGCCGAGATTGCCGACCTGCCAGAACAGCCATTCGAGGCATTCCTTGCGGCCGCGCCGGCTCGTCGGCATGAACCTTCCGATGCGCTCGGCGAGGTGGATCAGGATTGCGCCCGATTCAAACACTGGCATCGGACCGTCCGGGTCGTCGTGATCGACGATCGCCGGCATCCGGTTGTTCGGGCTGATCGCGAGGAATTCCGGCCTGAACTGGTCGCCCTTGCCGATATTGACCGGGATCGTGCGGTATTCAAGGCCGCACTCCTCGAGCATGATCGCGACCTTCCAGCCGTTCGGCGTCGGCCAATAATAGAAATCGATCATTGGCGGGTCGCCTCTACAAGGTGGGCAGACATGCGGGCGTCGATCGCGCCGGTGCCAAACCGGGCGGCGAGGGCCGCCGCGGCCGTCTCGGTCGCCTCGGCGAGCCGTGTCGCGTCGCGTGCCTCGATTTCGTTGCGTAGCGGTGTTCCCTGGCAGAACCCGACCGCCGGGTCGCGATACGACGCCGCGCGGCTGCGCCGTTCGACTGTGTCGAGACGAACCAGGCCGAAACCGGCGCTTTGCAAGTCTCGGCGGAGTGTTTGCGTATCGTGGTGGCCGTGCGGGGTCCGCGCCAGAAAGCGCGGCGGATCGTCCGGAAACATTCCGGACACGGCCTCGGTCACGACGTCAGTGATCTCATTAAGCTCTATGCGGTCCCAGACCGTGAACAAGAAGCGGCCATTCGGTTTCAGCACGCGCAACGCCTCGCGATAGCCGGCGACCTTGTCGGGAAAGAACATGGCGCCGAACTGGCAGACCACGGCCTCGAAGCTGCCGTCGTCGAACGGCAGACGCACCGCGTCGGCCTGCTGCCACTCGACCCGGGGGAGAGCGGAGCGCGACATGGCAAAGTCGAGCATCGGCTGGTTCAGGTCGGTGGCCACGATCCTGACGGATGGCGGCAGTACCTGCGCCAGCGCGCGCGTGCCGACGCCCGTGCCCGCGGCGGTCTCCAGCACCGCCCCCGACCGCAGGTCAGCGAGGCGGCCGGCGACCTCCACCGCATAGGGCTCGAAGATCATGGGGCCGAGACAGCGGTCGTACAGGGCCGGGATCGACCCGGCAAAATTCGTGTCGGTCTGCATGGCGGTTCACCCCGCTGGGTTGACCACGCCAGCGGCGCGCAGCGCGGCGATCTCGTCGGGCGCGCAGCCGAGCTCGGCGAGGATCGCGCCGGTGTCTTCGCCGAGGCCCGGCGCGCCGCGGCGGATTTCCGACGGGGTGCGCGAGAAGCGCGCCGCCGGGCGCGTCTGGCGCAGCCGCCCCGCCTGGTGGTGCGTCGTTTCGACGACAAGGCCGAGCGCGTCGACCTGCGGCGCGCGCATTACCTCGTTGCGGGTCAGCACCGGCGCGCACGGCACCCCAGCTTTGGTGAGGCGGTCGAGCCAATAAGCCGAGGTGCCCCCGATCAGCGCCTCCTGGGTCAGGCGCAGCCGGTCGCCGACATTGTGCTGGCGCAGCGCTGGGGTGGCAAACCGCGGGTCGTCGAGCCATTCGGGCCGACCGAGCGCGCCGGTCAGCGCGACCCATTGCGCGTTGGTCTGCACCGCGACGGTGATCCACCCGTCGGCGGTCTGGTAGACCAGGTCGGTCGCGCTCGCTGCCTCCTGGCGCGGCGGCTCGTTGCCGACCAGCGTCTGGTCGCTGAAATCCGAGGCCCACAGAAATTGCAGCACCGCTTCGAGCATCGACAGCCGGACGTGCTGTCCCTCGCCGGTGCGCTCGCGCGCCAACAGCGCCGCGGTCACTGCCTGCGACGCGGTGATCGCGGTCAATTTATCGGGCAGGATCGTGCGCAGCATGCGCGGGCGCGCCTCGTCGGACCCGGCCTGGATTGTCGCCAGCCCGGAATAGGCCTGGATCACCGGGTCATAAACCGGCTTTTGCGCATAGGGGCCGACCTCTCCGAAGCCGCTGATCGAGACATAAACGATGGTCGGCGCGGCGGCGCGGATTTCCTCTTCACCAAGCCCCAGCCGCTCGACGACGCCGGGGCGGAAATTCTGGATGAAGACATCGGCCCCGGCGGCGAGGCGCTTGACCAGCGCGACCCCCTGCGGCGCCTTCAAATCGATGGAGATCGAGCGCTTGTTGCGATTGTTGTTGAGGAACGACGCGGAAAACCCGGCGCGCCGGTGGGCAGCGAGGCGCGTGTGGTCGCCGCCGTCGAGCGGCTCGATCTTGATCACCTCGGCACCTTCGTCGGCGAGGATCATCGTGCACAGCGGCCCGGCGACATTCTGCGTCAGGTCGATGATCCGAAACCCGGCAAGCGCACCCGGCATGGCGTCGTCCCTCGAAATGGTGGGGCGACTATAGCATGCCCGTCAAATCTTCCGGCTGTCATAGGCCGTTGGGTACGGTCCCGGTTTGACTGAGGTAGCACCGGTAGTTGGCAGAGACTGGGGGCGCGTCACGCCGCCGGTGACCCGCTGCGCGAATAGCGGGTCACGATGGTATAGCGCTTTCGCGGCCCCGAAACCCGATGCTCGATGACAAACCCACCGCCGGGCCCAAACGCGTAGCGGCTGTCGTAGCGATCCGCGCCGCAGAGATGCGTCGCCGTGCCGATGAAGTTCGTCCGTTCGCGGCGCAAAGCGACGCGGTGGAACAGGCGCGGCGGCGCCTCGGCGAACAGCACCGCGAAGCCGCGAACCTCCTCGACGAAAATGTATCGGCGTTCGCCATCGAGAACCTGCCCGCCGGGGAGGGTCAGCCGGCCCTGCTCGCGGTAGCCGAAGCCTCCGCCGCTGCGCGGGACGATCGTCGCGCCACCGACCATCGACGAGCCGTCGTCAATGGCTCGGTCCAGCAACCATGACCCGGTCAGGGACGTGAAGAATCCCGCCATTTGCGGAGCGATCGAAGCGCGCCCTGTGAGGCGGCGCAGCGCACCGCCGGCTTCGTCACCGCCGCATCACCATCAACTTCTTGATCTCGCCGATCGCCTTGGCGGGGTTGAGGCCCTTGGGGCAGGTCTTGGTGCAGTTCATGATCGTGTGGCAGCGATACAGCCGGAACGGGTCTTCCAGCGCATCGAGCCGCTCGCCGGCCTTCTCGTCGCGGCTGTCGGCGATCCAGCGATAGGCCTGCAACAGGATCGCCGGGCCGAGGTAACGCTCGCCATTCCACCAGTATGACGGGCAGGCGGTCGAGCAGCAGAAGCACAGGATGCATTCCCACAGCCCGTCGAGCTTGGCGCGCTCGTCCTCGGATTGTGGGCGCTCGCGGTCGGGTGGGGCCGGGCTCTCCGTCTGGAGCCAGGGCTGGATCGACTGGTATTGTGCGTAGACATGCGACAGGTCGGCGACCAAATCCTTGATCACTGGCATGTGCGGCAGCGGATAGATCTTGACGTCGCCCTTGATGTCCTCGATCGGCTTGAGGCAGGCCAGCGTGTTGGTGCCGTCGATGTTCATCGCGCACGACCCGCAGATGCCTTCGCGGCACGAGCGGCGAAATGTGAGGCTGGTGTCGACGTCGTTCTTGATCTTGATCAGCGCGTCGAGAACCATCGGCGCGATCTCGGCGAGGTCGACGGTGTAGGTGTCCAGGCGCGGGTTGCCGCCGTCGTCCGGGTTCCAGCGATAGATGTGAAACCGACGCGGCTTTTGCGGCGTTGGCGGCGGCGCATAGGTCTTGCCGGTAACGACCTTGGAATTCTTAGGGAGAGTGAATTCGGCCATCAGTAGCTTCGCACTTTCGGCGGGAAAACCTGAACCTCGTTCGACAGCGTGAACAGGTGCACCGGACGGTAGCCGAGCGACACCTTGCCGTCGCCGTCGAGCCAGGCAACCGTGTGCTTGAGCCAGTTTTCGTCGTCGCGATCGGGGTAATCCTCGCGCGCGTGGGCACCGCGGCTTTCGGTGCGGTTTTCCGCCGAGTGCAGCGCAACGACCGCCTGTTCAAGCAGGTTTTCCAATTCCAGCGCTTCGACCAAGTCGCTGTTCCAGATCAGCGAGCGGTCAGCGACACCGAGATCGGCGAACCCCTTGGCTGCTGCGTCGATTTTCGTCACGCCTTCGCGCAGCACGTCGGGCGCGCGGAACACGGCGCAGTTCTCCTGCATCACGCGCTGCATCTCGGTGCGGATTTCGCCGGTCTTGCGCGGGCCGCGCGCATTCCTGACCGCATCGAGCCTGGCCACCGCCCCTTCGCCGGCGCTGGCAGGAAGCGGCGAATGCGGCATCCCCGGATGCACCAGTTCAGCGGCGCGCTGCGCCGCGGCGCGGCCGAATACCACGATGTCGAGCAGCGAATTGCAGCCGAGCCGATTGGCACCGTGCACCGAAACGCTCGCTCCTTCACCGACCGCCATCAGCCCGGGCACCACCGCGTCCGGGTCGCGGTCGGTCGGGCGCAGCACCTCGCCGTGGTAGTTGGTCGGGATGCCGCCCATGTTGTAATGCACCGTCGGCAGCACCGGGATCGGCTCGCGCGTCACATCGACACCCGAGAAGATTTTGGCGGTTTCCGAGATGCCGGGCAGCCGCTGATGCAGCACCGACGCTTCGAGATGCTCAAGGTGCAGCAGGATGTGGTCCTTAAGCGGGCCGCATCCGCGCCCCTCGCGGATCTCGATGGTCATCGCCCGGCTGACCACGTCGCGCGAGGCGAGGTCCTTGGCGTGCGGGGCATAGCGCTCCATGAAGCGCTCGCCCTCGCTGTTGGTCAGGTACCCGCCCTCGCCGCGCGCGCCCTCGGTGATCAGGCAGCCGGCGCCGTAGATGCCGGTCGGATGGAACTGGATGAACTCCATGTCCTGCAGCGGCAGCCCGGCGCGCAGTACCATCGCGTTGCCGTCGCCGGTGCAGGTATGGGCCGAGGTGCAGGTCAGGTAGGTGCGGCCGTACCCGCCGGTCGCCAAGATCACCATGTGGGCGCGGAAACGGTGAATCGTGCCGTCGGTCAGGTTCCACGCCATCACGCCGCAGCACGCGCCTTCATCGTCCATAATCAGGTCGAGCGCGAAATACTCGATGAAGAACTCCGCGTTGCGGCGCAGCGACTGCTGGTAGAGCGCGTGCAGGATCGCGTGGCCGGTGCGATCGGCCGCGGCGCAGGCGCGATTGGCTGGGGCGCCGTCGCCGAATTCCTGCATGTGGCCGCCGAACGGGCGCTGATAGATCTGGCCGAGCGCGGTGCGCGAAAACGGCACGCCGAAATGTTCGAGCTCGATAACCGCCGGGATCGCCTGGCGGCACATGTATTCGATCGCATCCTGATCGCCGAGCCAGTCCGACCCCTTGACCGTGTCGTACATGTGCCAGCGCCAGTCGTCGGTGCTCATGTTGCCGAGCGCTGCGGCGATCCCGCCCTGCGCTGCGACGGTGTGGCTGCGGGTCGGGAACACCTTGGTGATGCAGGCGGTCTTGAGTCCTTCGGCGGTGGCGCCGAGCGTCGCGCGCAGCCCGGCGCCGCCGGCGCCGACGACGACGACGTCATAGGTGTGATCGATGATCGGATAGGCGGCTGGCATGGCGGCTCTCTCGCTCGATCAGGCGCCGAAGGCAATCTTGAGCACGGCAAAAATGCCGCGCACCGCAAACACGATGCACAACACGCGCATCGCCAGCAGGGTCGCGATTTTCATCGCCTCGCTGTGGATGTAATCCTCGATCACGACCTGGAGGCCGAGCGCGGCGTGGTAGAACATCGTGACCAGCAGCAGGATCAGAAACACCGCGGGCAGCGGGCTCCTGACCCAGGCGATGAACACGCTGTGCTCGGCGCCGACCAAGCTGATCACCGCGATCACAAACCACAGCACCAGCGGCACCAGCGCCAGTGCCGTGGTGCGCTGGCGCCACCAATGGCCGACCCCTTCCTTGGCCGACCCGAGCCCGACTGCGCGGCCCAGCGACGAGCGCATCCGCTCTGCCATCTCAATGGCTCCAGTGCGACAGGCCGGCGACCCAGGCGATGATCGTCAGCGCCGCGGCTGCCGCCACGACCACCCAGCCGGTGGCGTAAGCGGTCTTCAACTCGTAGCCGTTGCCGGTGTCCCACCACAGGTGCCGAATGCCATTGCACAGGTGATAGAACAGCGCTGCGCTCCATCCGAACAGCAGCACAAGGCCGAGCCACGAGCCGAGGAAATGCTGGACCGCGTCATACGAGTCCTTGCCGTCCGACGCGGCGCCGAGCCACCAGACCAGGAGGATCATGCCGACGCTGAGCGCCACCCCGCTCGCCCGGTGCAGGATCGACATCACCGAGGTGAGCTGCCAGCGATAGATTTGCAGATGAGGCGAAAGGGGCCGCGGGTTGGTTGTCATGTTCTGTCTGGCTTGGCGGGGCGCATGCCTCTGATCGTTCCTCTGACTTAGCCCTCGATCCGGAGGGTGTCAACCGAGGCCGGCCGGCATGAAACCGCTGGCTGATATGAGTAAGGGTCGCCCGGGCAGTTTTCGCCGGCGCCATCGCCTCAGCGCCGCAAGCGGTTGGAACCGCCATCCGCCCGCGGGGGTTACCTTCCTGCGGGCCACCGCACGGCTGAAGGTTCCGCGCCAACAGCGAGGCGATTGAGATGAGCGAACAGAATCCGCATGGGACGGCCCGTGAGGCGGTCCGGCAGGCAACCACTGCGGTCGCGGAGACGGTGCAGGGCGTCAAGGACGCCGCAGCCGACGCCGGTGCCAAGACGCAGGCTCTGGCGCGCCAGGCCGGCCATCAGGCCGGCGCGGCCGCGCAGAACCTTTATGGCCAGGGCAGCGGCCTCGTCGCCGGGCTCGATCGCACGGTCGCTGAAAACCCGCTCGCGGCGCTGTTGATCGCCGGCGCGATCGGCTACGGAGTCGCATGGATGACGACCCGGCGACGCTGACCGCGCCCGCCGGGCCGCCGCGCTATTCCGCCGCCTGGCGTAGCGGGCGGGGGTAGAAGCTGTCGTAGAGGTCGGGGCGCTGCCACTGCTCCGACAGCACGCCCTGCTTGGCGCCGGCGTGCTGCGACGAGCTGACCGTGTCGCGGCCCGCGCGCAATTCGCGCACCCGGTCGAGGCTGACCTCGACCACCGCCATGCCAGCCACCGTGCTCTCGAACAGGATCGATTCTGGCGCGGTGACGATCGACAGGCCGCGATCGGCATGGCTCAAGAGGTTCTGCGTCGACACGACCATCGCCAGGTTTTCGATCGCCCGCGCCCATAAGAGCGTGCGCCACGTCTCCCACAGCCGCCGCTTGTCGAGCCCCGAAGGCATGAAAATCAGCTCGGCGCCGCGCAGCGCCAGCGCGCGGGCAACCTCGGGCATGTACACCTCGCTGCACATCGCCAAGCCTATCTTGCCGTGTGGCGTGTCGAACACCGGATAGTCGCTACCGGCGACATACTGGAATTCCCACACCTTGCCGCCGGTGTAGATCCACGGCCCGTTGGGGTGGGTGCGGCGATAGCGTGCCGGGGCGCGGCCGTCGGGAAAGGCCATGCAGGTCAGGTTGTAGGCGGTGGCCTTCGCGGCATCGATCGGCTCCACCGTGCCATAGACGGCGTAGATGCCGTGTTTGGCGGCCGCTTCGGCGATCCTGGCGTGCGGCTCATAGGTTGCCGGCATCCGCCACGGGCCGGGATAGCTCTCTGGAAAGACCACGAAGTGAGCGCCGTCATGCGCCGCGCGGCCGATCCATTCGACGGCGGCGGCGACGTTCTTCTCGTCGTCCGGCGGGGCGACGGTGATCGGCTGGACCATAGCGATGCGGAAATTACTCATCCTCTTCCTCCCGAATCTCTCACGCGCGGCGGCTTATCCGCCGCGCGTGCCAAAATCGATGCGCGGGTCTATCAGCATATAGGTCAGGTCGCTGATCAGCTTGAGCACCAACCCGATCAGTGTGAAGACATAGAGCGTGCCGAAGATGATCGGGTAGTCGCGGTTGATCGCCGCCTCGAACCCCAGAAGCCCGAGCCCGTTGAGCGAAAAGATCACCTCGATCAACAGCGACCCGGTAAACAGGATCGACACGAACGCGGCCGGAAAACTCGCGACCACCAGCAGCATCGCGTTGCGGAACACATGGCCGTAAAGCACCCGCCGCTCGGTCAGCCCCTTGGCGCGGGCGGTCAGCACGTACTGCTTGTTGATCTCGTCGAGAAAGCAGTTCTTGGTCAGCATCGTCAGCGTCGCGAAGCCGCCGATCGACAGCGCGGTGATCGGTAGCGTGATGTGCCAGAAATAATCGCTGATCTTGTCGGGCCACGGCAGGCTCGACCAGTTGTCGCTGACCAGGCCGCGCAGCGGAAACCACGACAGATAGCTGCCGCCGGCGAACAGCACGATCAGCAGCACCGCAAACAGAAAGCTCGGCACCGCATAGCCGACGACGACGACCCCGCTGGTCCACACGTCAAACCGGGTGCCGTCGCGGACCGCCTTGCGGATGCCGAGCGGGATCGACACCAGATAGGTGATCAGCGTGGTCCACAGCCCGATCGAGATCGACACCGGCAGCCGGGCCTTGATCAGCGAGACGACGCTGCGGTCTTGAAAAAAACTGTTGCCGAAATTGAACGTCAGATAATTGCGTATCATCAGGAAGAAGCGATCGGTGATCGGCTTGTCGAAGCCGTATTCCTTGCGCAGTTCGGCGATCAGCGCCGGGTCGAGGCCGCGCGCCCCGCGGTATTGCGACTGCTCGCCGCCGGTCTGCATCTTGATGTCGCCGTTGCCGGTGATCCGCGCGGTCGCCGAGATTTGCTGGCCGCGGAACTTGGCGATCATCTGCTCGACCGGCCCGCCGGGCGCGGCCTGCACGATGAAAAAGTTGACCACCATGATGGCGAACAGAGTGGGGATCATCAGCAGGATACGACGAATCGCGTAGGCGATCATTGGGTTCCCTGGCCGCGCTCAGCGTCGATCGCCTTCTGGGCCGCCAGATCGACCCACCAGGTCGACAGACCGACGCCGTATTTGGGCACCACCGCGGGGCGGCGGAACTTGTCCCAATAGGCGATCCAGTACGCGCCGAGATGGAATTGCGGGACCATATAATAGCCATATTGCAGGACCCGATCGAGGTCGTGCGTGTAGGCGACAAGAGTCGCGCGGTCAGGGGCCTGCACCAGGCCCTGGATCAGCGCGTCGATGACCGGGCTCTTGATCCCGAGCAAATTGCGGCTGCCCTGCTGGTCGGCGGTTGCCGAGCCGAAGAAATCGCGCTCCTCGTTGCCGGGCGACAGCGACTGCGGGAACACCACGGTCGTCATGTCGAAGTCGAACGTGTCCATCAGCCGCTGGTACTGCGCGGTGTCGACCGTGCGCAGCGTCGCGGTGATCCCGAGCCGCGACAGGTTCTTGATGAACGGCAGGATGATCCGCTCCATCTGCGGGTCCTGGTTGAGGATCTCGAAGGTGAACGGCTGGCCGCTCTTGTCGTTGACCAGCTTCTCGTTCTTAAAGCTCCATCCGGCGTCGTGCAATAGCGCGATCGCCTTGCGCAGCCCGTCGCGGATGTTGCCGGTGCCATCATAGTGCGGCGGGTTGTACTCGGTGGTGAACACCTCCGGCGGAAGCTGGCTGCGGTACGGTTCGAGGATTTTCAGCTCGTCGCCCTGCGGCACCCCGGTCGCGGCCAGGGCCGAATTGTCGAAATAGCTGCGCGTGCGGGTGTAATAGCCATAGAACAAATTCTTGTTCGACCATTCGAAGTCAAAGGCATAGGCCAGCGCCTTGCGCACCCGCCAGTCCTGAAAAATCGGTCGCCGCAAATTGTATCCCAAGCCTTGGGCCGGGCTGGGAAACGCGTTGGGAACCGTGATCTTCTTGATCAGTCCCTTGCGGAACGCTGGCGAATTGTAGCCGGTGGCCCAGGCTTTCGACGAATTTTCCAACCGCAGATCGTATTGCCCGGCGTTGAACGCCTGGAGCGCCACTGTGCCGTCGCGGTAGTAGTCGTAGCGGATCGTGTCGATGTTGTAGCGGCCCTTGTTGACCGGCAGGTTGCGGCCCCAATAGTTCGGGTCGCGCTTGTAGGTGATCGATCGGCCGGGATCGATCGCCGCGATCCTGTAGGGGCCGCTGCCGAGCGGCGGGGTCAGCGTCGTCTTCTCGAAATCGCGGCCGCTCCAGTATTTTTGTGACAGCACCGGCATCTGCCCGATGATCTGCGCCAGCTCGCGGTTGTTGGCTGATCTGAAATAGAATCGGACGCCGTCCGCGCCCTCCTTTTCCGCCTTTACCACGTCGCCGTAGTACGAGCGGTACATTGGCTGCCCTTTGGCGCGCAGCGTGTTGAAGGTCCAGATCACGTCGTCGGCGGTGATCGGCGAGCCGTCCTGGAACCGCGCCTCGGGCCGCAGCGTGTAGAGCACCGACATCTTGTCGGGCGCGACCTCGATGCTTTTCGCGACTAGCCCGTAATCGGTCTCGGGCTCGTCCTCGGCCGGGGTCGTCAACGTGTCGAAGATCTGGCTGATCCCGGCGGCGGGCACGCCCCTGATGACAAACGGGTTGAGCGTGTCGAACGTGCCGACCGCCGACAGCTTCATCGTGCCGCCCTTGGGCGCGGTCGGGTCGGCGTAATCGAAATGGGTGAAGCCCGGCTGGTATTTCAGCGTTCCGACCAGCGACAGCCCGATCGCGCCGTCGGCGGCGGCGACCGCGCTGGCCCCCGCAACGATAATGGCGGCGGCAAGGACGAAAGCGGCGGACCTGCGCATCGATGTTTCCTTGATGAGGGCCTACCCGGCGAGCCGGGTTAGCGCCTCGCGATGGGTGCGGGCGTCGCCGGCGACCACCACCCGGCCGTCCGAACTGAGCCCAAGCGGGGCGCCGCGCCAGTCGGTCGCGATGCCGCCGGCGCCCTCGACGATCGGGATCATGGCGCTGAAATCATAGGGCTTGAGGCTCGCCTCGACGACCAGGTCGATGCAGCCGAGGGCGAGCAGCCCGTAGGCGTAGCAATCGGCGCCGAATCGCACCAGCTTGGCCGCGCCGGCAACGCGGCCGAACGCATCGGCATCGCCGCCGGCGAACATGTCGGGCGTCGTCGCGAACACCGTTGCCGCGGCGAGGGCGGGGCAGGGGCGGCAGCGGATCGGCCTGCCGTCGAGCGTGGTCGGGCGGCCGGCGGCGCCGATCCAGCGCTCGTGCGAGATTGGCTGGTCGATGACCCCCAGCACCGGGCGGCCGTGCCGGGCGAGCGCGATAAGCGTGCCGAACAGCGGCACGCCGGAGATGAAGGATTTGGTTCCGTCGATCGGGTCGAGCACCCAGACAAACTCGGCGTCTTCGCGCTCGCGGCCGTATTCTTCGCCGATGATCCCGTGATGGGGAAAGCGCGCCGCGACCAGCTGCCGCATCGCCGCCTCGGCGGCGCGATCGGCCGCGGTCACCGGCGATCGGTCGGCCTTGTCGTCAACCGCCAGTGGAACGCGAAAGTGTGGCCGGATCGCCTCCCCGGCCGCATCGGCGAGGTCGGCAGCAAGCGCCAGATAGGCGTCGAGCCCGGCCACTTTCCCCGTTATTTCAAGCTTTGCAGATAGGCGATCACATCGGCGCGGTCCTGCTCCTTGGGCAGGCCGGCAAAGGTCATCTTGGTGCCCGGGGCAAATTGCTGCGGGCCATAGAGCCACTTGTTCAGCTTTTCCGGGTCCCACTTTTCGGTCTTGAGCTTCGACAGCGCCGACGAAAACGTATAGCCTGGCACCGACGCGATATTCTCGGTGTCGACGACGCCGAACAGGTTAGGCCCGATCTTGTTCGGCCCACCCTTTTGGAAGGTGTGGCACTGCTCGCAGACCTTGGCGACCTGCTCGCCGTGCTTGGCATCGGCCTTGGCCATGAACGGCCCGATCGGCGGCGGGCCTGCCGGCTTCGACGAGGCCTCGGTCGGCGGTGGCGCACCGCCTTCGGCGCCCGGCGGCGTGTAGGCCAGCTTTGCCAGGTGCTCCGGATGAATGACGAAATTCGACAAGATCCCCGCGACCATCGCGACGATCGTGGCGGTCAGCACCGATGCAATGATCTTATTCCACTCGAAAGACGACATGTGCGTCCCTTCGGCTCCCCCACCTTGCCCGGTACGCCCCGACCGAGGCCAAAGGAAATCTGATTCCGGTACCCGACACAAACGAAATATCACGCTTTCGGCGAAGCGGCGAACCGGGCATCTTGTCGCTCCCCACGGGAATTTGATTGTTGCCGGTGACCAACGACCTGCCTCAGAACCCGATCGTGATGATCCCGTCGCGGTTGGCCTCGACCCGCCTGCCGAACAAGCCGCTGGCATTGATCGCCGGTGAACCTATGATCGTCCATGTTTGGCGCCGCGCGATGGCTGCCGCGGTCGGGCGGGTCGTGGTCGCCTGCGGCGATGCGGCAATCGCCACGGCTATCGAGCGCGCCGGCGGTACGGCGGTGATGACCGACCCGCGCCAGCCTACCGGCTCCGACCGTATCGCCGAGGCGTTGCGCCAGCTCGATCCTGATCGCCAACATGACGCGGTGATCAACGTTCAGGGCGATCTGCCGATGCTCGACCCGGCGGCCGTGCGGGTCGCCCGGTTTGCGCTCGACGACCCCCAGATCGATATCGCCACCTTGGGCGCGGTCATCGTCGACCCGGCGGCGCTCGCCGACACCAGCGTCAACAAGGTGGTCGCTGGCTTCGCCGACCCGAGGCAGCCGGCCCGCGCGCTCTATTTCTCGAAGGCGGTCGTGCCGTGGGGAGACGGGCCGCACTACGAGCATATTGGGCTTTACGCCTATCGCCGCGCGGCACTGGAACGGTTTGTGGCGCTGCCGCGCGGAGTGCTCGAAATGCGCGAGCGGCTGGAGCAGTTGCGCGCGCTGGAGAACGGCATGACGATGTCAGTCAGCTTGATCGATCCGGCGCGGCTCGGGGTGCAGGTCGATACACCGGCCGATCTCGCCCGCGCCCGTGCGCTGCTCGAACGCTGAAGCCGCCATGAGTGAAGACTCTGCCAACCTGATCGCCTTTCAGGGCGCGCCGGGGGCCTATTCCGACCTCGCCTGCCGGCATGTCTATCCCGACATGACGACCCTGCCCTGCGCGCAGTTCGAGGATGCCTTTGCCGCGGTCCGCGAAGGCCGTGCGGCGCTGGGCATGATCCCGATCGAGAACTCGGTCGCCGGTCGCGTCGCCGACATCCATCACCTGATGCCGGATTCGGGCCTCTTTATTATCGGCGAGCATTTCGATCCGGTGCACCACCACCTGCTCGCGGTGCCTGGGGCAACGCTCGACACGATCCGCACGGTGCGCAGCCATGTCCATGCCCTCGGCCAGACGCGCAAGTGGCTGCGGCGGCACGGGCTGACGCCGGTCGTCGCCGCCGACACTGCCGGCGCGGCGGCCGAGATCGCCGAGCGCGGCGACAAGACCGTCGCAGCGATCGCCTCGGAGCTTGCCGGGCGCATCTACGGCCTCGTCTCGCTGGCCGAAAACATCGAAGACGCCGAGCACAATACGACGCGGTTCATGGTCATGGCGCGCGAGGCGCAGTGGGCGGCGCACGGCCGGCTGGCCGTCACCACCTTCGTGTTCAACGTGCGCAATGTTCCGGCCGCGCTCTATAAGGCGCTGGGCGGGTTTGCCACCAACGGCGTCAACATGACCAAGCTCGAGAGCTACATGGTCGGCGGGCGTTTCACGGCGACCCAGTTCTACGCCGATGTCGAGGCTCACCCCGACGACACGCCCCTGAAGCTGGCCCTGGAAGAGCTGCGGTTCTTCTCGACCGAGGTTAAAATCCTCGGCGTCTATCCGGCCCACCAGCTGCGTCTGGAGGCGCGGCGCAGGGAGAATGAATCGGCATGAAAGTGATCGATCACGCTGAATTGCAGCGCACCGTCGAGCGCGTGTTTGCCGCCGCCGGCAGCGCGCCGGAAGAGGCCGAGATCATCGCCACCCACCTGGTCGAGGCCAATCTGCGCGGGCATGACAGCCACGGCATCGGCCTTGTTGCCAATTACTTGCGTAATCTCGGCAACGGCAAGGCGGCGGCCAACGAAAAGGGGCACGTGGTCAGCGAAGCGGGCTCGATGATCGTCTATGACGGCGCGCGCGGCTGGGGCCAGATCGTCGCCCGCGAGGCGACGCTGCGCGGCATCGCAAAGGCCAGGGAAACCGGCGTCGCGGTCGTCGCGCTACGCAACGCGCACCATATCGGCCGCGTCGGCACCTATGGCGAGATGTGCGCCGCGGCAGGCCTCGTCTCGATCTCGTTCGTCAACATCACCGACCAGCGCCCGGCGGTCGCGCCGTGGCGCGGCCGCGACGCGCGCTTCGGTACCAACCCGGTGACCGTGGCGATCCCCGGCCCGACGCCCGACCGGCCGATCGTCGCCGACATGGCGACCAGCAAGATCGCGATGGGTAAGGTGCGGGTCGCGCGCAACAAGGGCGAACAGATCGCCCCCAACACGCTGCTCGACAGCGATGGCCAGCCGACCACCGACCCCAATGTGATGTATCGCCGGCCGCGCGGGGCGCTGATCACCTTTGCCGAGCACAAGGGCTATGCGCTGGCCTTCATCTGCGAAATCCTCGCCGGCGCGGTGACCGGCAGCGGCACGATGCGGCCCGAGCGGCAGGACGCCGAATCGGTGACCAACGGCATGCTGCTTGTCGTCATCGACCCGGCGCGCCTCGCCGAGCCGGGCTGGCTCAACGACGAAATCCGGGCGATGACCGATTACGTCACCGCCTCGCCAGCGCGCAAATCCGGCGAGCCGGTGCTGATTCCCGGCGACCCGGAGCGGCTGATGCGCGCCAAACGCGTCGCCGAAGGGGTGCCGATCGACGACGAAACCTGGCGCGAGTTCGCCGTGGCCGCACGCGGGGTCAACGTGCTGGTCGAGGCATAAAGCGAAACCCGCCAGCGCATCGCCACGGCAGGCAGGGAGACCGGCAGGCATGTTGCGGTTGCTCGTCGCAGTACTCGGGTCGATGGCACTCGCGCTCGCTGCGTCGGGCGCACAGGCGGAGCGGGGCGAGGCGTCTGTCCCTGACGCGCCGGCGCTGCTGCTGGCACAGGCACAGCCGGCGGACGGTTCGCCGGCGCCGGCGCCGTTCGTCCCGCCGAAGCGCGGCGCGCCTGACGGACGCGTCGGCGGTGCCTCGCGCGACATCGGGCCAAAGGCGCATCGCCTTGCGCTGGTCATCGGCAACGACGTCTACCAAAACGTCCCGGTACTTTCGAAGGCGGTCGCCGATGCGAATGCGGTGGCCGCGGCGCTGCGCAAGCTCGGCTTCACGGTCACCGTCGCCCAGAACCAGTCGCGCCAGGCGATGAGCGAGACGCTCCTCAACCTCGACAGCGCGGTTCAGCAGGGCGACACCGTGTTCTTTTTCTTTGCCGGCCACGGGTTCGAAATCCGCGGCACGAATTATCTGCTGCCGATCGACGTGCCCGCGGCGGCCGAGGGCCAGGAAGAACTGGTGCAGGACGACTCGTTCCCGGTCGACAACATCATCTCGCGGCTCCAGGCGCGCGGCGCCCGGACGACGATCCTGGTGCTCGACGCGTGTCGCAACAACCCGTTTCCGCACACCGGCACGCGCTCGATCGGCGGCAGCGGCGGCCTCGCCTCGGTGACGCCGCCGGAAGGCGTGTTCATCCTGTTTTCGGCCGGCGCCAAGCAGACCGCGCTAGACGCGATGTCGCCAACCGATCCCGACCCCGATTCGGTGTTCACCCGCAACTTCGTGCGCGAACTGGCGAGGCCGGGCCTGACGATAGTGGATATCGCCAAGCATACCCAGGCCGAGGTTAAGCAGCTGGCCGCGTTTGCCCGGCACGACCAGACCCCGGCCTATTACGACCAAATCGTCGGAGATTTCGTGCTCAACCCGGGCCCCGGTGAGGCTCCTGAGCGGACCGCTGCCGCGCTCGTCGTGCCGCGGCCCGAAGCCCTGGCGCCGTCCCCCGCACCTCCGGCAGCCCCGCGACCGGCGCCGGCTCAGCCGATCAACGCGCCGTTTGCGAATTTCATGCGCAGCAACTCGGGTTGGACGGTCTCACTGTCGTTTGTCGACCCGGTCATTGCGATCTCGTGGCGGCTCGGCGAGAAGGGGCCGTTCAAGGAGACTGGGTTTCTCGACACGCTGGATTCGCGCACCCGGCGGCGCATGGTCAACCCCAGCTTCGAGCTTGACCCCGACACCCCGGCCTCAGTGATCTACGTCCGCGCCGTCGACCTCAACGGCAACACGGCGGGGCCGTTTCCGATAAAGTTCGATCCGGCCGCCGAGGTGGTGCGCGGTGAGCGGCGCGCCCTTGATCTGACCGCGGGCAGCTGGGTAATGTTTCGCAATTTCAACGGGCTGCTGCTCTATTATACGCAGCTGATGTCGTTCCGCTGCGCGATCCGCGAGGTCCGCATCGGGATCGACAACTCGATGCCCGACAAGGTCATCAAACTGCCGCCCTGCGACCCCGCGCACCCGCAGAATATCCCGGCGAACGCACGACCCTACCTGCAGCTTCCGCCCAAGACGCAGATGGTCACGGTCGAACTGACCTATGCCGATGGCAGCGTCTCCGAAACAAAGACGTTCCGGAAAACCGCCCATCTCGACCAGTAGGCGCCCGCCGTTGCGCGGCGCCCGCTGCGGCGCTGCGCGCCCTATCACACCCGTTTCGCGCGGCGCGCGAAACGGCGGCGCTCAGAACCCCGGAACCATCGGCGCGGGCAGGAAGTGCTCCTCGACGCTGCGGACGCCGGCGATGGTTTCCGCCGCGACACGCAGCGCCTGGCGCATTTCCTCGGGCTCGTCGTCGGACAGCCAGAAGTGGACGACGCCCTCGCGCACGATCACGTCCTCTGGCCAGAGCTTCACCCATTCCTCGCGGCCGAGTTCGGCCAGGAGATGCGCGCGGATCGAGCGGTCGTCGCTCTCGGCTGCGGCTGGCGCCACGCCCCTGGTCGCGCCGACCGCGCGGACGATGTTGGCCCGGCTGACGATTCCGACGACCTTGCCGTCGCGCACGACCGGCACGCGCTTGATCCGTCGTGCTTCCAACAGCGCGGCGACATCGGCGAGTTCGGTGTCCTCGATTACGGTCACAGCATCCCGGGTCATGATGTCGTTGACGGTCCGGCCGTGCGATTTGACGTAGTCGCGGGCGGCGTCAGAGGCGAAATGATCGAGCCACCACGACCGGCGGCGCGCGCGGTGCCGGCGCGCGGTGCCGATTTCGGCGCGGTGTAGCAGATCGCCCTCGCTGACGACGCCAACCAGGCGGCCGACGGAATCAACCACCGGGGCGCCGCTGATCCCGCGTTCGGCGAGCAGCGTTGCCAAAGCCTGGACCGTCGTGTCCGGGTCAACCGTGATCACATCGGTCGTCATTATATCCATAGCGCGCATGGTAAGCCTCCGGTCTGTTCAAATAGGCGAGATTCCCCGGTTGTTCCGGGTGGTCGCGCAATTTTGGACTTCCTGGCGAGCGTGGCAAGCTTCAATCGTTGCGTTCCGTCTCTCGCCGGAATCCCGGCGACTGCCGGTCGGTGCGGCGCCCTCTAAGGGGATTGCGCCGCTTCGCCCGCAATGACAGCCTGGGCCGGCCCATCCCGTTGTTCCGCCGGAGCCGCGCCATGAAGATCAAGCGAATCGAGCACATCGCGATCGCCGTCGACAATCTCGGTGAGATCAGCGCGCTGCTGCAGGACAAGTTCGGGCTGACTCTCGAATATGAGGAAGAGCGGGTGCAGACCCGGCTCGCGATGCTACCGGTCGGCGAAACCTATATCGAGCTGCTCGAAGGGCTGAGCCCGCAATCCGGCGCGCGCCAATGGATCGCCGAAAAGGGGCAGGGCCTCTACCACATCTGCTTCGAGGTCGAGGACATCGACGCGGCGCTTGCCGAGCTCAAGGCCAAGAACACGCCGCTGCTCAACGACGAGCCGCTGCTTGGCCACGGCAATTGCAGGATCGCGTTCATCGACCCGAAGGCTACCGGCAACATTCTGTTCGAATTGGCCGAAATGCCGAAGGACGGGCACCCCGCCCAATAGCCGGGCGCGGCGGGGGGCATCGGAGCTGCACGGGTCGGCATGATCATCCCATCGCGAACGGTGGCCGGGCTGCTGCTCCTCGCGTGCCTGATGCTTTGCGCCTGCGGCGCAGGGCGGCGCCCGTATGTCCCGCCGCCCGAGCCGAACGGCAGCCGCATTGCGCTGACCGCGGGGCATTGGACCGGGACGATGGGCGAGACCTACGTCAACTTCAATATCGACCGGGTGACCGACACCCGCGTCGCGATCAACATCAACGGTGGGCTCAGTTCGCCGACGGCCCACAATATGCCGGGCAATCCGGTCACGTTTACCGATCGGCCGACGACCTGCAAGCGAAGCCGCGACGGGTTGTCGTTCGATTGCCTGCGCTACAAGGACATGCATATCGACAACGGGTTCCTGTGCGGCACCTACCGGCTTTACGGCTCGGTCTATCACCCGTGCTTTGCGCCGGTCGTCGGGCGGCGGGCCGAAGTGGAGCGGGAATAACGCCTAATAACCCAGCGCGGCGCCGTCGGGGCGGCGACGGTCGTTGGCGCCATAAAGGCGGCGCGGCGGGCCGGGATCGACCGCGATCAGCTCGACTGCGCCCCACGGCTTTTGCGCCTTGAGGACGTAACCCATGCTGCCGAGCGCGGCGACCGTGCCGGCCGACAACCCGTCCGCCTCGTAAAACAGCGTGTCGGGCAGGAACTGGTGGTGGACGCGCGGCGCATCGACCGCCTGCTGCGGCGGCATGCCGAAATCGACGATGTCGATCAGGGTTTCGAGCACGGCGGTGGTGATACGCGGCCCGCCCGGGCTGCCGAGCACGAGGCGCAGCCTGCCGTCCTTGGTCACGATCGTCGGGGTCATCGACGACAGTGGGCGCTTGCCGGGGGCGATCGCGTTGGCTGCGCCCTGCACCAGCCCGAACATGTTGGGCGTACCGGGCGCCGCGGCGAAATCGTCCATCTCGTCGTTGAGCAGGAACCCGGTGCCGGGGGCGACGACGCAGGCGCCGAAGAAGCCGTTGATCGTATAGGTGACGGCGACCGCGTTGCCATCGGAATCGACCACCGAATAATGCGTCGTCTCGGCCTGTTCGTGCGGCGGCTGGCCGGCGCCTAGCAGGGAGGACGGCGTTGCCCGGTCGGGCGCGACCGCGGCGCGGATCGCCGCGGCGTGTACCGGCGACAGCAGCAGGGCGAGCGGGTTGGAGACAAACGCCGGGTCGCCCAGCGCGGTGTTGCGGTCGCGATAGGCATGCCGCATGGTCTCGGCCAGCAGGTGGATTTCTGCCGCCGATCCGGGCCGCATCGCCGGCAGGTTCCAGCCGCTGAGTACGTTCAGCATTTCGCACAGCGTCACGCCGCCCGAGCTGGGCGGCGGCACCGAGGCGATGCGATAGCGCCGATAGCGGCAGGTGAGCGGCGGTCCCTCGGGGGCCGTGTAGGCAGCGAAATCGGCCGCGGTCAGGATGCCGCCGTTGGCCGCCGCGGCGGTCGCCACCTTGGCGGCGATCGGGCCGCGATAGAACGCGTCAGATCCCAGTCGGGCGATCAGCGCCAGCGTCGCCGCGAGGTCCGGCTGCACCAGCCGGTCGCCGGCCCGCAGCGGCGTGCCGTCCGGCCGCAGAAATATCCGCGCCGCCGCGGGGTCGCGGGCCAGACGCGTGGCCTTGGCGTCGAGTAGCGCCGCGTCGCCCGGGCTGAGCACGAACCCGCCGCGCGCCAGCCTTATCGCCGGCGCCATCACCCGCGCCCGGCTGAGCCGGCCGTATTCGCCAAGCGCCCTGTCGAGTCCCATCACGGTGCCCGGCACCCCCGCGGCGAGATAGCCGAAGCGGCTCTTGTCGGGGATCGGATTGCCGGCGGCGTCGCGATACATGTCGCGCCGGGCGGCGCCCGGCGCCATCTCGCGGAAATCGATTACCCGCTCGCTGCCGTCGGCGCGGCGGATCACCATGAACCCACCGCCGCCGATATTGCCGCAACACGGGTCGACGACCGCCAGCGCATAGCCGATCGCCACCGCCGCGTCGATCGCATTGCCGCCGGATTTGAGGATCGAGAGGCCCACCGAGGTCGCTATGCGCCGGGCGGTGACCACCATCGCGTGGTCGGACTCGACCGCAATGGACGGTTGCGCGGCCACCGCCATCGGCGCCAGAATGGCGGCGATCGCAGCTGCGAATTGGAGCAGTTTGGGAAATTTGATTAAAACATTATGAATGTTCATCCGAAAATTTTCCGTAACCATGAAAAGGGAATTGTTTGTTTGTTTTTAACTACGAATTATGATGGATTTTGGTAATTGTCTATCTAGATTCCCCCTAGCTGGTCGGGTCTTGCGGGTCGCCACAAGCGGCGACAGCAATCGCAAGGGCTGGACGACCAAGTTACCATGGCGAGCGCCGATTTCGCGATGTCATCCCCCCATGCTATCGAAGGATCGCCCGCGTTTCCGGCTCCGTCTACAGGCGTTCCCACCCCTGGAGCCGAGCAGCGCGGCGCCTCCGGATCTCCCGGAAATCGCTCTACGCGCCGTGCCCGACGCGCCGAAGATCAAAAGGGTGAAGTCGCTGCGGTGCCGATGACCCTGGTCGCCGCGGATACCGCGGTGGTCCAGCCAGGTCTGGACATCCCGCCTGGTCCGGAAACCCGCCGGATCAACCCGCGCGGGGTGGCCTGGGCGCTGCGCGTCGGCGATGCGGTGCTTCTGATGGCGGCCGGTTTACTCGCCTACTGGCTGCAACCGGCGTTGCATGGTCTGCCCGATGCGCCGGCCGCGGTGATCGCATTGGCGATCGGCGCCCTGGCGTTGCGTCCGCCCAAGGCCGAGCCGCAGCTCGCCGCCGTCGCGGCCCGCGGGGGCGCCACCCGGCTGGCGAGCGAGGCGCTGATGCGCATGCTGCTGCCGTTTGCGCTGTGCTTCACGATTCTGGTGCTGCTGCCGTTCGCCGAGCCGGCGCGCCACGCGGCCCTGCTCCGCTGGCTGATCCAGTGGGCTGCCGGAACCGGGTGCGGCGTTTTGCTCACCCGGCTGGTCGTCGCCGGGCTCGTCGCGCGCTGGCATCGCGGCGGCCGGCTCAAGCAGGCCGTCGCGATCTTCGGCACCGGCGACCTTGCCGCGCGCCTCTTGGAGCGCCTGCAGGCGACCTGTGCGGATTCGATCGAGCTGGTCGGGGTGTTTGACGACCGGCGGCGGATCGGCAACCGCAGCCTGCTGCCGCTGGTGCGCGGTACGGCCCGCGACCTCGTCGAGCTTTCGCGCCAGCGCATGATCGACCGCGTCATCGTCGCGCTGCCGCACTCGGCCGAGCAACGGCTGCTTGAGGTGCTGCGCAAATTGCACCAAATGCCGGTCGAGATCAGCTTGGCCCCCGACATGGTGGGGTTCAGCGTCGCCAGCCACGATTCAGCCGATTTCGCCGGGCTGCCGCTGATCGACGTGTACGGCCGGCCGCTGAGTTTTGGCCAGAACCTGGTCAAGAGTACGTTCGACAAGGTCGTCGCGGTGCTGGCGCTGATCGTCGCGTCGCCGGCGATGCTGGCCTGCGCGATCGCGATCAAGCTCGACAGCCGCGGGCCGGTGCTGTTCTGCCAGAACCGGCTCGGCTTTGGCGACCGGATCATTCGCGTCTACAAGTTCCGCTCGATGTATCACGAGGCCGCCGACCTGAACGGCGAGCGGCAGGCAACCCACAACGACCCGCGAATCACCCGCGTCGGGCGCTTTCTGCGCAAGTCGAGCCTCGACGAATTGCCTCAGCTGTTCAACGTGCTGCGGGGCGAAATGTCGTTGGTCGGTCCGCGACCGCACGCCGTGGCGATGCAGGTCGCGGACCGCAGAAACGAAGACATCGTCCCCGACTATGCGCTGCGCCATCACGTCAAGCCCGGCATTACCGGCTGGGCGCAAGTAAACGGCTATATCGGGCCGGTCGCCACTGAAGAAGCGCTGCGGGCGCGGGTGGCCCATGACCTGGACTACATCAACAACTGGTCGTTGTGGCTCGATATCCGCAGCCTGATCATGACGATTAAGGTGTTTATCGGGAATCGCCACGTCCGCTAGGGCATGGAGCCGGCGCTCGCCGCGCGCTGCGGCAATTCAACCGGCTTGCGAGGCGAAGCGGTGTTCGGCGATAGTTCGCCCGTTGGTTGCCGGGCGGGAGAAACGCACCGGCGGCCGCCGAAAAAGGGGGCCGGGCGCTGATCGCTTGGGTTTTGCTGCGCGTCGGAACTGCGCGAGGGTTCGGGGTCCTGGCCCTGCTGGCGGGGCTGCTCGCGGCCTGCACGCCGCCCGCGCCCAACATCGCCAGCGGCGGAGTGTTTCCCGGCGGCGTGCCGCTGACGGCGGAGCATACGCTGGCTCCGGGCGACGAGCTCGAAATTCGCTTTCCGTATTACCCCGACTTGAACGACCGGGTCGTCGTCGGCCCGGACGGGCGGGTTTCGCTGCAGCTCGTTAACACCGTCGTCCTCGGCGGGCTGACGGTCGGCGCGGCCACCCGGCGGCTCAACGAGGCCTACGAGAAGGTCGTCAAGAGCCCGGATCTCACCGTCACCCTGCGCACCTATGCGCCGGAGGTGGTTTACGTCGACGGCTGGGTCAACACGCCCGGTCTCATTCGCAGCGATGTGCCGCTCACCGTGTCGCGCGCGCTGGCCCAGGCCGGGGGCCTCAAGAGCGGAGCCAAGACTGACAACGTGCTGATTTTGCGGCGCGGTTCCGGCGGCAAGGTGTACTACTATCAGGTCGCGCTGGGCAATTACGGCGGGGCCGGCAGCGTCGCTCAGGATCCGATGCTCAAATCTTATGACGTTGTTTACGTTCCGCAGACCATCTTTGCCTCGTTCTCGGATTTCCTCGCCAATTACGTTAAAAATATCCCGTTCTATTTCAACTATCCCATCCAGTAGGCTGGGGTTCGAACGGGGGCCGCGACCGCTTCGCGGCATTCCACCGGGACGCTACGATGGCCGCCAATCCTTACGACCTGACGACCCGCGAGGTCCTCAGCATCCTGTTCAAGGAGCGGCGCAAGCTGCTCGTCACGTTCTTCGGCCTGACGGTGCTGGTGATCGCCCTGTCGTACCTGTTGACGCCGTACTACATGGCGACTGCGCGGGTTCTCATCAAAACCGGCCGCGAATTCCAGGTACGGTCCGACCCGGCGGCGCCTGTCGCATCGGCGCCCTCGGTTACCAAGCAGGAAATCGTCAATTCCGAGATTCAGATTCTGACCAGCCGTGATCTTGTCACCGCCGTGATCAACCGCATCGGGGCCGACAAGCTCTACCCGGGCGGCGGGCTGTTCGGCTCGTCGACCACCACCGATGCTGCGGTGCAGAAATTCTATTCCGATTTCAAGGTCGTGCCGGTCGAGCAGTCCGACGTGATCGACATCAGCTACAAAAACCCCAACCGCGCGATGGCGCTGGACGCGCTCAACCTGGTGATTCAAGTCTATCAGGCAAAGCACGCCCAGATGTTCAGCGATCCGCAGTACAAGTTCTTGGAGCAGCAGACCCAAAAATATGAGGCTCAGCTTGCCACGCAAAACGCCGAGATCGCGCAGCTCAAGGCATCGCACTCGCTGTTTGACGTCGACGCGCAGCGCGCCAAGCTGATCGATGACCGCGCTTCGGTGAACTCGATTCTCGAACAGCTGAAGAGCCAGGCGATCGATGCGCACCAGCGGATCGACTTTCTCGAAAAGCGGCTGAAGGCGACACCGGTGCTGATCGCGGCGGGCTCCACGACCGCCGACGTCGTCGAGCAGGCCAAAGACCGCCTCCTCGACCTGCAGGTCAAGGAGCAGCAGTTGCGCCGGCGCTATGTCGGCAACGTGAAGCCGCTGCAGGACACCGAGGGCGAGATCGCTCACCTCAAGAAATTCATCGCCAGCCCCAACCCGATCAAGCAGAAATCCTGGTCGCAACGCAACACGGCCTATGACGACATGGTCGTGGCATTGAACCGCGCGCTCGCCGACGCCGCGCCGCTCGACCAGCAGGTCGCGCTGCGCACGCGCGAGGCAAAGTCGATCGAGACCCGCCTGCAGGCGCTCGTCGAAGGGGCGCGTCAGGTCGACGCGATGGAGCGTGAGCGGCGCGAATTGTCGGAGCTCTCCCATACCTATCGCGCGCGCTACGAAGAGGCGCGGATGAACGAGGACCTCGACCGCGAGAAGGTGGTCAGCGTCAGCGTCTTGCAGCACCCGGATGCGCCGATGCGTCCGAACGGACCGAGCCATATGCCGTTTGGCGTGGCCGGGATCCTAATCGGCCTGGTCGGTGCGTCCGGGCTGCTGGTGTACCTGCTGGTGTTCCGCGAAACGCTGATCACGGTCGAGAGCGTCGAACGGGTGCTCGGACTGCCGGTGCTCGCCTCGGTACCGACCCGCTCGCCCTAGGCTGGCAACCGGCTGTTAATCCCTTGGGCTCAAAGTTATGACGGCCGGCGTGACGCGAGCGGTACGTCGATTGGCGACGCGCCTCCGTGGCCGCGCGCACAATAAAGGTAGCGCCATGCAGTCTCGCTCGGGAAACCCGCGCGTTCTCTACATCCTGCAGAACCTTCCGGTGCCGTTCGACCGACGGGCCTGGCTGCAGGCAACGACACTGGCGGCGAATGGCTACGAAGTTAGCATGATCTGTCCTAAGGGGCGGGGCTTTACCCGTTCCCGCGAGCGGATCGAGGGCGTCGACATCCACCGCTACCCGCTTCCGGTCGAGGGCCACGGCAAGCTCGGCTTCATCGTCGAGTTCTTATGGTGCTTTATGGCGACGTTCCTGCTGTCGGTGCGCATCGGCGCATTCGGCCGCGGTTTCGACATCCTCCACATCTGCAACCCGCCCGAGACCTATTGGCCGATGGCGTGGCTATGGCGCGCCTTCGGAAAAGTGTTCATCTTCGATCACCGCGACCTGTCGCCCGAACTGGCCGAGGCCAAATGGGGAAAGACCGACGGTGTATTAATACGCGGGTTGCTGTTTCTCGAACGCATGACCTTTCGCGCGGCGAACGTCGTCATCGCCTGCAACGAAAGCTACAAGCAGATTGCGATTGAGCGCGGCGGCAAGGGCCCGGGCGACATCTTCATCGTCCGCTCGGGCCCCCAGGTCTCGCGTTTCCGCATCTGCCCGCCGAATCCGGCCTACAAGGCCGGCAAACCGCACCTTCTGGTCTATCTCGGCGAAATGTCCGAGCAGGACGGGGTCGAGTATATGGTGCGCGCGGTCAAGGCCTTGCGCGGGGAAATCGGACGCGAGGATTTCCGCTGCGTGCTGATCGGGGGCGGACCGCACCAGCCCTCGGTGGCCGCGTTTGCCGAGGCGCAAGGGGTCGGCGATCTGTGCCATTTCACGGGGGTGGTCAGCGACGACGAGTTGTTCCACATCCTGTCGACGGCAGACATTGCGATCGACCCGCTGCCGAAGAACGCGTTTTCCGACCGCAGCACGATGAACAAGATCCTCGAATACATGTTTTTTGGGCTGCCGATCGTGGCGTTCGACCTGAAGGAGGCCCGTGTTTCGGCGCAGGAGGCGGGGCTGTTCGTAACGGCCAACGACGTCCGCGCGATGGCGGACGGCATCGCCACACTGCTCGATGACCCGACGAGACGGCAGGCCATGGGTGAATTCGGCAAGGCGCGGCTGCGCGGCACGGTCGCGTTCGACTATCAGATTCCGAACCTGCTTGCCTGCTACGAAGCCGCCTGGGCGTTACACCAGCGCCGCTGCCTGCGCCGCTCCGGCTACAGCGCGGGATAGGCGCCGCAGCCGCCTGCTGGCGCGACCTACAAACCCCTGATACGTTGGGCATTGCCCGATGCGTGCGTGGGTCGCCACGAACGTACCGCGTTTGTCGATTGTGACACTGGCCCGATGTACGAGCGTTTTTTCGGACTGTTTCGCCCGCCGTTCGCGGTCACCCCCGACCCGAGCCTCATGTATATGAGCCGGGCGCACCGCGAGGCGCTGGCCACGATTATTTACGGCATTGAAACCCGCAAGGGGTTTGTTGTCTGTACCGGCGAGGTCGGCACCGGCAAGACTACGGTGGTCCGTGCGTTTTTCGACCAGGCGCGGGCCGAGGCGTTCAAGATCGTCTATCTTTTCACGCCGCAGGTCAGCCCGCTGGAGATGTCGCGCTATATCTGCCACGAGCTCGACATCGCCGAGCCGGACAGCGTGTTTGCCGCGGTGCCGGTGCTGCAGCTGAAGCTGCTCGAAATCTTCGAGGGCGGGCGCACGGTCGTGCTGATGATCGACGAGGCCCAGCTGCTGCCGCCCGAGACCCTGGAATTCCTGCGGCTGCTCAGCAACTTCGAAACCGACACCGAAAAGCTGATCCAGATCGTGCTGGTCGGCCAGCCTGAGGTCGACGCCGTGCTGGCCCGGCGCGACATGCGCCAGGTCGCGCAGCGCGTGGCACTGCGGGCGCGGCTAGGGGCGCTGAGCCCGGAGGAGGCGGTCGACTACATCGAATACCGCCTCGTCGCCTGCGGCGCGCGCGAACTGGGGCAGGTGCTATCGGAAAGCGCGGCCTGGACGATCGCCGAGGCCGCCGGCGGCATCCCCCGCTGCATCAATATCCTCGCCGACAATGTGCTGATCGCCGGGTTCGGCGCCGGCCAGCGGCCGGTCGGCAGCCCGCTCGCGGCGGTCACGACGCGCGAGTTCGCCTCCAATTCCGACGCGCCGCGGCCGACCCGGGTGCGCCGCTTCGGCCTGCGCCGGCGTCGCCCGCACGGGTTCGACCCTCAGCAACAGGCGCCGTCGCCGATGGCGGTCTGGCGGGAAGCCGGCGGGGCGTTGCCGGAGATGATCGCGCCCGTGCCGGCCGCGCCGGCATCAGCTAACGAGCCGGATACCGGCGAGCCGGCGGCGTTTGCCGCGTCGGTGCCGGTGATCGAGCCGGAGTCCCAGCCGCAGCTCGAGCCGGAGACAAACGGGGCACGGCCGCACTTCCTTGGCCGCAACCTCGCACTGCCGCTGCGTCAGGCGACCCCGGCGCCGTCTCCCGCGCGGCCGCGTTCGGTGCGGCGGGACGAGCGGTTCCGTCTGGCGCCGAACGCTGGAAACGCGGTGTTCGAAAAGGACCCAGCGGCAAGGCGATAGTAGCGGTGCTCGCGCCTGTGGCCGGAGCAGCATTGCCGGGCCGCGCTGATGCGTTAGCTATGTCGTGGCAGTCGGTTTCGGCGATGTTAACCAATGGCAAACGACGACCGCGGATGATCTCTCGACCGGGCCAGCGTGCTATTGGTTCGCGCTGCACAGCCCGGCCATCTTGCGGTCGGCGGCTGCCCGGGAGAGCTGGTAATCCTCGACGAATACGGTCAATACCGAGCCGGTCTGCTTGTCCTTGACAGTGGCGCGCCCGGGCTTGTTGAAATCGCCGCTGAGTTCGTCGTCTTTGCCGACGATGCCGCCGGCGAGCCGCTGCAGCACGGCATAGCCGGCCGGGCCGGAGACGAAGATGCGGCCGCGACACCCCTCGCCGCGGACCACCGTGCCCGTGGTCAGCCCGTTTTGAAGCAGCGACCGGCAGGCGACCGCGATGCGCGGCGCAACCTCGGACCGGTTGAGGTTGCGCTCTTCGATGCTTGCCGAGAAATTGAAGCCGCGGCTCCGATCGTAAAGCTCTGTATAACCGGTCGTATCGACCTTGCCGATCAGCGCGTCTCCGTCGCGCACACCCTCGGCGCCGGTCGCAGTCAGCACCGAATACCCGTTGACGCTGGAGACGAAAATCTTGCCGCTGCAGCCGGTCGCGCGCAGCACTGTCCCGTCGGCGCGCGCTGGCGCCGCGGCGATGACCGCCAGCATCAGGGCCGCGACAAACCTGACGACCGAGCCGAACCGCATGGCGGGTGCGCGCTCCTCTTCTGGCAACGCCGGCGCGCCGCGCCGGTTGGGCCACACTGGCACCGAGCGCCGGCCCGGGCAATTGCCGGGGCGCCGCGGTGAGGTTTCTTACCGAGCGCATCGAGCGCCTGATTACCTACGTCTACCTGCTGGTCTTCGCGAACGTGTTCTGGCCGCCTGACGCCTACTTCGTCAATCCGTCCGGCGCAAACCAGGGCGCCTCCGACATCTTTGATTCGATGGCGTTCGCCTTGCTCGCCGTGTTTCTGGGAATCGCGCTTTTGGCGCGCTGGCAGCAGACGCTGCGCCTCTTGCGCTTCGGCTGGCCGGTGATGGCGCTGATTGGGCTGGCGTTTCTCAGCTCTTTCTGGGCTGAGGCCCCGAGCCTGGTGATCCGCCGCTCGGGCACCGTGACGCTCACCTCGCTGTTCGGGGTCTATCTTGTCAGCCGCTACGAACTCGGCGAGTTGATCGCGATGCTGGTCAAGATTTACGCCCTGGCCATGCTGGCTTCTCTGGCGATGATCGTAGCGTTTCCGTCGATCGGGATCGGACACAACGAAAACTATATCCATGCCTGGCGTGGCGCTTTTACCGACAAGAACACACTGGGCCTTGCCGCCGCGATCACGATGATCGTGTCAGTCTATGGGTTTCATCGCCGGTTTGGGCCGCGCTGGCTGAGCGTCGCGGCACTGGCGATGAGCGTGGTGGCATTCAAGCTCGCCAATTCGAAGACGCCGCTGGTCGATCTGGTCGCCGCGCTCTATTGCGGGGTGCTTGCGGTGATGCTGCACCGCCGCACCGGGTTTGGGCTCATCGCCGCGTTTGTCGTCGCGGTTCTGGGGCTTGTCGCGATCGGGCTCTTCGCGTTCGACCCGGCGGGGATTCTCGAGGCGCTCGGCCGCAACCCGACCTTCACCGACCGCGCCAGGATATGGCATTACGTGATCGATTACATCGCACGGCGGCCCTGGTTCGGCTATGGCTATGGAGGGTTCTGGCGGAGTGGTGGGGTGGAGGCCAACCAGATCTGGGCGATGGTCAAGTTCAAGACCCCGCATGCTCACAACGCCTGGCTGGAGGTCGGGCTCGGGCTCGGCATCGCCGGGATGGGGCTGGTGGCGGTTAACTGGCTGGCCGCGTTCTACCGCGTCGCCCGATTGATGACCGCGCCGGCGGCGCGCCACGTCGCCTTCTGCCTCGCGCTGCTGGCCGCCATCTTCATGGAGAACCTGACCGAATACGAATTCTTCCGCCCTGGCGACATGATGTGGGTGCTGTTCGTCGTCGCCTCGGTCCATCTTGCCCAGATCAGGATCGCCGTGCGCGAAGGACGACGGGAGCCGTCGGTGCCGTCGGCGGCCCCGCTCCGCGCCCCCACCACCGCGGCGCAAGGACCTGCCCGCGGAGTGGTCTAGTCTAGCGGGCGAGCGAATTCGGCTGCGGCGCCGGCGCCGCCCACGGCTCGGGCGGCGGTTTGATCTGTCGGCTACGTCAGGCGTGTGATGTCACCGCATCAGCGGGTCGGCGCCCGCCGCAAGGCATCGGCGAGCGCGAAATATGCCGGCTTGGGGCGATCCTCGGAATCGAACGGCAGCGGCCGCTGTGGCAATCCGTCCGGGCGCGCCAGAGACGGATCGTGGTGCTCTACCAGATAGCTGTCGCGATCGAACAGGCCCCAGGTGATCACGGCGGTGACGGCACGGTTGTCGAGGGCGACATCAAGATATCGGCGGTAGACCGAGGCAACCTCGGCATCGCGCCGGGCAATGTCGGACGGCGCGCCCCGGTCCCGGACATCGAGTTCGGTCAGCATGATCTGCAGCCCGCGGTCGCTGAGTTCGCGCAGGAAACCCGCAAGTACGCGGTCGTTGAAATGGTCCGACCATTCGGTCGCCAGGTGGCTTTCGATGCCGATTGCGTCGATCGGCGTGCCGCGCCTCTTGAACCCGTCGAGGAGGTCTAGCAGAGCGTGCCGCCGAGCATTCTGCTTGGGCATGTCGTATTCGATGCCGAACTCGTTGTAGACGAGTTTGGCGGCCGGATCGCTGTCGCGCGCTGCATGAAACGCAATATCGAGGTAGTCGGGGCCGATCTGCTCAAGAAAGGCGGTTTGGCGCAGCCCGTCGGGCCGGCCGGATTCGAGCTTGATCGCCTCGTTGACGACGTCCCAAGACTGCATTCGCCCGGCAAAATGCCGGCACATCACGGCGATGTGGGTCTCCATCGCCTTGACCGCCTCGGCCCGGGTCGAAAGCTCGGGAAACCAGGCGGGCACGTTCTCGCCCCAGACCAGCACATGGCCGCGGAACTTCATGTCGTGATCCCGCGCCCAGCGGTAGTTGATGTCGAGCTGCTTAAAATCGGTCGTCTGCGGCGTCGGCGACAGCTGCGACCAATCCATCTGCGACGACACCATGACGCCGCACTCGCGTGCCGCGATGGCGGGCGCTTGCTTGTCGGCAAAGAGATCGAACAGATTCAGATACGCGCCGTAGAGCAGCCCACGCTCGGCGGCGATGTCGCGCAGCGGGGCCGCCGGCGCCGCCGACGCGCTACCGGCAAGTGTGGGCCACGCAAGGACGCCGCCGGCCGCGGTTCGCAACAATTCGCGGCGTGAGATCACGAGGCCGGGCCCGATTGCCTATCCATCGGCCCAGCAGGGTCAGGACCGGGACGCGAACAGCGCCCACCGCGACGGAACCGAGGCAACGACCGGATTCGGCTCGACATAAACGTGTATCTGATCGGCATGCACGGCAACCTCGCTGTCGTCAACCAACCGCGCCCAATTTAGCAGATAGGGGATCGGGTCGCTCAAATGGTACCGCGCCAGCCGACGTTCGAGTGCCGACGCGCTGCGGAATTGCGTCAGCGCTTGGCGGAGGGAGAGGTCAACCATGTCGCTGATCATTGTTGCCGGGACTGGCGTCTCGGCGTCGCCGGCCAGGGTCGCGGCAAAGAAATTGATGCCGGTGATCATCTGCAGAAAGATCGAGAACCAGAACCGGGGGTTGCATTCGACGATGTAGCTTGCCCCCGTACCGTCCTCGCGGACGGCGTCGAAATTCACCGGTCCGTTGTAGCGGGCCGCGGCGATCACCCGCCGGGCAGTCTCGAGCAGGTCCGGCTCGGAAAAGAGCTGAAACCGGCGCGCGGTCCGGCGATGGACCGTGTGCGCGAGGATGACGCCGTGGCGACAGATCGCCGACAGGCTGATCTCCTCGCCGAAAATATGTCGCTGCACCAGGATCGGCCGATAATCGATCCGATCCAGAAGAGCGATTTCACTGTCGTCGCGGATATGCACGACGCCGACCCCGCCCGAGCGGGCGGTCGGCTTAAGTGTGATCGGCAGCTCGATCTCGCCGGCGCGCAAGGCGGTGCGCAACCCATCGACCGTTTCGAAGCACCACCCTTGCGGCACCCGTGCGCCGATATCTCGGCAAAAGCGTGTGAAATTCCACTTGTCATTCAGCAGGTCGAACGTCTTGACATCGGGCAGCGACATGACCCGCGTCGGCAGGCGATCGCCCAACCCGGCAAGAAGCCGGGTCGAGACGTCGTCGGCGGCGAAGATCACCTTGATGCGACGGCGGCGCACCACCTGGCGGATTGCGTCGAGCATGCCGGCCTCGTTGTCGGTCGCATCGGCACCCAGCGCCCGATACGACGCGCAGAAGCGGGATGTCCGCAACGCGCGCGACGGGCCGTTTCCCAGCACATGAACACGCACCCCGGCAGCCGCGGCGGTGCGCATCACATGATAGGGCAGCACGAAGGCTGAGGCGATCATCAGCCCATTCATCGCGCGCCTCCTCATCCTCTGTACCGGATCGGTCCGATCAGCGTGCCGCCAGAGCGGGTCGGGCCTGAGTGGGACGGCGCGCGGTCCCCATCGTCAGATGGCGGATTACGCGAGGCGTCGTGAACTCCGCGCCGTAGACGAACCGCAGCAGCGGGCCGAAGGTATTTGAGGCGGCCGGGCCGACAAAATACAGCCCGGGAACCGATGCCTCGAAGCCACTCGACAAGATGGGCGAATTCGCAACCGACCGGATCGCCGCCCGCAAGCGATCGTCAAGGAACTTGAGTCGGCGCAGATCGACCTTGTATCCGGTCGCCGCGATCACGTGGTCGGCGCTGACATCGCTGCCCGATCCGTCGGACCCGGCGAGCCGCAAGTAGATGCGACCATCGCGAATTTCGGCGGATTGTGGCGCATATCCCTCCATCACGGGAAATCGCCCGACAACGCGGTCCATCATGAACCAGCCGCCAGCCGGCCCTGATGCCGTAGCCACGATATGCAGCCGCTTGGACTCCGGAAGCAGCCGGAACAGCAGTGGCGCCTGGGTGTAGAAAAGGCTGCGCCACCCCGGTCCGATCCCGGTGCTGGGCGCACGGAGGCGATCGTGCAGGGTGCGGCCGCCGGGCTCCGGGGGTGCGTGAAAGGCCAGCTTGGAGCGACGCGCGATCAGCCGTACCGAGGCGCCTTTCTCATGCAGCAGGGCGGCGATGTCGATCGCCGACGACCCGCTGCCGACGACTGCGACCTCGCGGCCGCGAAACACGTCCATCGCCGCGTGCTGCGAGCTATGGGTCAGGAACTCTTCGGGAAGGTTCGACAAGGGGGCCGGCAGCCACGCGAAATCGCTGACCCCGACGGCGACGACGATTTTGCCGGCACTGACGATCTCGCCGTCATCGAGCTGCACGGCAAAACGATCGCCCGCATGGCTGAGGCCGACCACCGACCGGGCCTCGACCTCGGGCACGAAGCGCCTCTGAAACGCCTCGCCATACGCGATGAAGTCTTCGATCGCTACCGGCACGCCGTCGTCGGCATAGCGGATGCCCCGCTGGCGGCAAAATTCCCCCAGCGTCAGAACCTCTTCCGGATCGGACAGGTTCGAGGCGAAGCCATCGGATTTCAACAGCATGCCCTGCGGCATCCGGATGCGCCAGTTCAGCATCGGGATGCCGAAAATGCGATGGGCGATTCCCCGCTGCCTCAGATGAGCCGCGATCGATAATCCATAGGGGCCGGCGCCGATAACGACGACCTCGGTCAACGCCCTCATACACCCTCCAACTGCCATTACGCCGCAAAGCGCGGGCAGCCGCGCATAGGCATCTGTCCGCCAGTGCAAAACGGTGAGGCCGGAATTGGTCCCTCGGCACGCGTGTCGGCTCGAACCTACCCGATGACTCCTTAACAATCAGCAACTGTGCTGACAGCGGCAGGGTCGCCAAAACTTAATGCCGAACAGACGCACACGGGATTTATCAACCATGACTAGTTAAATTTTTCCTAAAAACGTTTTAGGACGATATTTCACCTTTAATTTGAATTGAATGCTCCGCTCAGGCTCTTCAGCTAGCGTTGGGTTGTAGCCGACCCCGGGCGCGGCGGCGCGCGAGGGTGGTGGCCACGGCATTGTCGAAGCGTTCGGCCATCGTCTCCATCCGCAATGCCTCGCGCGAGCGCAGCGCCCCTTCAGCCAGCTGTTTCTGCCATTCTGGCGAATCGGCGACGCGCGCCAGTTCCGTGGCGAACGCATCGAGATCCCCAGGAACTATTAGGCCGTTTTGCCCGGGCTCGATGTATTCGAGCTCGGGGCTGTGCGAATCGAGCTCCCGCGTGATCACCGGCCGGCCGTGCGCGAGTGCGTGATTGGCGAGCAGCCCGACGATGCCGCACACAACCGCGGCAACCGACACCCTGAGGCAGCGCGCAACCCGCTCGTCGGGCGGCAGGGCGCCGAGAAAATGAATCTCCGGGGTATCCGCCGCCTGCGCTTTCAATTCTGCTTCGAGCGGCCCCGAACCGACGATCAGCAATTCGACGGGGCGCGCGGCAAGCCGGTTGCGATTGATCCGCTGCACCACGTCGATCAACTGGTCGATCCGCTTGAATTGCACCAGCCGGCTTATCGAGGCGAGGACGACCGAATCGGGCCGCAGCCCGAGGCTGCGCCGGATCTCCTGCGGATCGTCGGCTACGACCTGCTCGTGCAGCCGGAACTGCTCCTGCATGTCGATCGTGTTCTGGACGTAAAACGTGTGGTCGGGTGGAAATCCAGTCTCGGCGAGCCGCGCCGCGCCCTGGCCGGTATAAGCGATATAGCCGTCGCCTAGCCGGGTCAGCGCGTTCTTGAAGCGGTTGAGCCCGGCCAGGAACCACGGATGCGCCTTGTCGCTGTCGTTGAAGCCGCGCGCCGGGTGATAGCCGAATCCCCAGAACAGCACCGTCATGCCGCGCAGCTTGGCCAGCGGGGCGAGCAGCATGTTGGCGATGAACTTCGCCTCGATCGCGATTACGACGCCGTCGTAGCCGCCGGTGAGGATTTCCCAGATCACCGGCTGATAGAGCAGCGTCGACGGACCGATGCGGATCTCGCGGTTGCGCACGCGCCGTTCACGAAACGCGAACGGGCCGGTGATCTCGTCGACGCCAACCCAGGAGGGCGGGGCGCCGTGGAACACCGTGTATTCGACGCGCCCTCGCTCGGCGAGCAGCTCGTAGAGGCGGACGCGGTAATGCGGGATGTAGCCGTGATGGAGGATGGCGACGCGGGCGACCATGATTCATTCTCGGATGCTGGTGGTGCCGTCGTTGCTCGGGTCACTCGCCGCCCACGGCGGCAAGACGCGAAAACGGGGGTGACGCAGCTTGCGCGGCGAGGCGGTGCCGCACCACGCAGAGGCGGCTGGCGACCAGCCCCAGGCTGACGATCTGGCCGAGCGCGACCCCGTACATTGTCCAGGCATAGCCGTGCCAAAGGATGGCTCCGGTGGTGGCGGCGATCGTGACCGGGGCGCTGATCAGGCTGACAAAGGCAAGAAAGCGAAAATCGCGCGCTGCTTGCAGGGCGACGCTGAGGATCTGGTCGAGCGCAACCAAGCAGGCTACGGTCGCCCAGGGAAGCAGTAGCACCCCGGCGTTGGGGTATTTGTGGGCGAACAAATAGGCCTCGGTCGGCGCCCACATCAGCCAGACCGCCAGACACCAGAAAATGCATCCCGCGGTGCCGATGACCAGCCCTTGCCGTACTGCGCGGTCGAATGCGGCGAGGCGGCCCTCGGCCAGCGCCGCCGACAGCAGCGGCAAGGTCGAGCGGGTCCAGGCGGTGACCAAAGTCGTGATCGGCCGGAACAACACGCCGACCGCGTTGAGAGCCGCGACGCCAGCGAGGCCCACCAGCGACGTCGTCAGGTATACGTAGCTGCGCACCTGCAGATGGGTCGAGACCACGCCGGTCAGCGCCCACCCCACCTCGCCCGCGATCCCGCCATAGGTCGCGGTCCAGCCTTTGCGACCCAGCGAGAGCCGACGCCACCGCGATGCGGCGCGCAGGCAGAGCTGGCTGGCGATGCCGCCCAGCGACATCGCGAGGAACGCCGCGGCGATTCCGGCGAAGCGCTGCGGCCAGATCACCATGGCCAGCAGGCAGGCCGACGTAATCGCAATATACGGCGCGTCGGTCAACAGCAGCATCGCCATGTCGCCGCGACTAAAGGCCAGGCTGCGGCAGTATTCGCGGCGCAGGCCGACCGCGACGAACAGCGGCACGGCAGCACCGATCACCCAGCCGCTTGGCGACCAGTCCGTATGGTAGCATAGGCTAACGGCGATCACTGCGGCGACGACCGCTATGACGAGAAGCAGGTTCACCGCCGTCACGGCTTCCTCAAGCCGCCGCCGGTCGTCTTCACCCACCGCGCTCACCACATGCACGTTGAGCGGCAGGGCCACGAGCGGCACCTGAACATCGCTGGCGAAGATAGCGATTGTCATCCACAGCGAGACGAAACCGAATGCGTCGGCGTTGAGCACTCGCACGAGGCAGAATATCAGTGCGAGGTTGAACAGGCTGACCGCGACCTGGTCGACCGCCGCCACGGTATAGCGGTGGCGGGCGAGCTTCTGTGCGATCCACGGCCATCGACCGCTCCGTTGCCCGTGGCCGTCGCGGAACCCTTTCATACCGTTGAGCATCGTCTTCGGCGCCTTAAGATAAGGCTAAAATCAAAAAAAAGGCTGAATCCCGCGATATGTAGCCAGCCCGCACGGGCGGCCCGGAGCATGATGGCAGCCGGCAAAGGGGGCGCATCGATAACACGAGGCTGGTTCAAAATCGAGCCTGGATGCCGCCGCGGGAGGTTTCGGATTTGTTAAGATGCCTGCGTAACGCTGGCGTAACGCTGAATGTGCCCGATAGAGTGCCCGCGCCGTGCGGCACTCGGGACGTCGCGACCCGAGGTTTGCGGGACGATGGCTGGAATTTTGTCGAACGATACTGTCGCGGCCCCGCCGCGTGTTCCGGCGTCGGTATCGGCGCCACTTGCTCGTTCCGGGCGTCGCGACGGGATGCCCGGCGGCGGCGCGTCATGCCCTGCGGGGACATCGCTGACGATCTTCACGTCGCTGGCCGAAAGCGAGGCGATCTGGCAGGCCGCGCTCGAAACCTCCGCGGGATTCGTGTTCCAGACCTTCGAATGGCACGCGACCTGGCAGGCGACGATCGGGACCGTGGAGGGGGTGGCGCCGCATATCGTCCACCTCTCCGACGCGAGCGGACGCACCCTGATGCTGCTGCCGCTCGGCATCTACCGCCGGGGCCGGCTGCGCGAGTTGCGGTTTCTCGGCGGCCTCGTCACCGACTACAACGCGCCCCTGATCGACCGCGAATTCGCCGCCGCCCTCGGCCCGAGCGAGATGGCGGCGCTCTGGGCCGACATCCTCAGGCGCCTGCCCCGAGTAGACCTTGTGCGGTTGCGCCGCATGCCCGAGACGATCGAGGACGTGCCCAATCCGTTCATCTCCCTAGCCGGCGCGTCTCATACCGAAAACGGGTACGCCGCCACCCTCCCGGCGACGATCACCGAGTTCCGCGCCGGCCGAAGCACAAGGCTGTTTCGCGACAATCGGCGTAAGCGTCGGCGGCTTGCCGAAAAGGGGCCTCTCGCGTTCCTGCGGCCGGCCGAGCCGGAGCTCGTCGAGGAAGTGTTCTCGGTACTGGCCCGCCAGAAATCGCGGCGCTGGCGAGAGACCGGACAACGCGACTGGTTTGCCGAGCCGGGCTATCGGAATTTCTATCGGAGTCTGACCGACATCCTGCTGCCGCGTGGACGGGTCGACTTGACCGCACTGCGGGTCGGCGACGAGATCGTTGCGACCAAATGGGGGACTGTGTTCCGCGGGCGATACTGCGAACTGATCAGCGGCTATGAGGAAGGTGAATGGGCCCGTCTCTCGGTCGGCCGGCTGCTGATCGAGAGCGTGATCGAATGGTGCATCGAAACCGGCGAGGTCGCGGTCTATGATCTGACCGGCGGCGAGGAAGCTTACAAGCAAAGCTGGACCGACCACTCGATCCGTCTTTTCGCCTATATGGCGCCCTGCAGCCTGCGGGGCAGGGCGATCGTCGCCGCCCACAACCTGAAGGAGCGGCTTCGCCGCAACCGGCGCCTCCGCGCTCTGGTGCGGCGGCTTCGCCGCCAGGCGCCGGAGTGACCGGCCGCGCTACAGCATGCGGTAGAGAAAATTAGGGATGTAGTTGGTCCGCCGGTTCAGCACCGCACCAAGCAGATTCCCGCCGGCCCGCTCGACCTGGACCTTGGCGTGAGTAATGACGGCAGGCCGGGTCGCCTCGGCACGGACGACGAGAATGACTCCATCGGCTGCCTCGGGTGCCAGTTCGAGGTAGTCGCCGCTGGCGACCGAGGGGCAATCCACCACCACCAGCTCGAACCGGCTGCGCAGCCGGCGATAGACCTCGCTGACTGTGCCCGCATTGGCGAGACCCGGTCGGCGCTGGCCGATCAGGCAGGTTACCGACAGCAGCGTGCCCGGAACCGGCTGGATGACATCGGCATTGTCGACCGACCACTGCGCCTCGACCAGGCCGCGGCCGGAATCGTAGCCGAACTCCCGCGCCGTGTGCGGGTTGCGGCGGTCTGCATCGACCAGCAGCGTGTGGCGCTGGCCGCTGGTTGCGGCGAGTAGTGCGAACTCACGGGCGATTGTCGAGGCGCCTTCGCCAGGCGTGGCGGCAACGATATGCAGCACGACACCGCTGTCGCGGTCGAACATCGGGCGCACCGCCGCCAGCAGCGAGCTCAACTCCGCCGCTATCGGGCGGGGCGCAACCGGCGCCGGGATCTGCTCCGGCTCGCGGAGGATCGGCTCGGGCATCGCCGTCGCGTTCTGGCCACCTTGTCGCGCGCGCTGCAACGCATCGTAGACGCTGCTCAAGCATCACCCCCATTGCGGCCACGGTCATGCCGCGGTGGTCGAACATGCTGGGAAGGATCTTACCGGAACTAGGTCGAGCAAGCGCTAAGGTACCATTAACAACGCTGCCGGAAGAAA
>DATLRD010000062.1:0-34488 GCA_035534855.1 Allostellaceae bacterium
CCGGCCGCGGTCAGATGACCCGCATCGGCTTGCCGTCGAGAAAGCCGATGATGTTCTCGACGATCTGCGGGTACGAGCTGCGGTAGTTTTCGTCGGTCACATAGCCGATATGCGGCGTCAGGATCACGTTGGGCGCGGTGCGCAGCGGGTGGTCGGCCGGCAGAGGCTCCTTGTCATAGACATCGAACCCGGCATAGGCGAGCCGGCCCTCCTTCAGCGCAGCGATCGCCGCGTCGGTATCGACGATCGGGCCACGCGAGGTGTTGACCAGGATCGCCGACGGCTTCATCAGGCCGATCTCGCGCGCGCCGACCAGGCCGCGGCTGCGCGGACTCAGCACCAGATGCACCGAAAGAACGTCGGCGCGGCGGAACAGATCGTCCTTCTCGACGCGCTCGACACCCTGCTCGGCGGCCTTTTCGGCGGTCAGGTTCTGGCTCCAGGCGATCGCCTTCATGCCGAAGGCGATCCCGACCCGGGCGACCGCGCTGCCGAGGCGGCCCAGTCCGAGGCACCCGATCGTCTTGCCGGCGACGCGGTGACCGACCCGGGTCTGCCAGCCGCCCTGGCGCATGAAGGCATGGTCTTCGGCGATCCGCCGCGCCGCGCCGAGGATCAGGCCCCAAGCCAATTCAGCCGTGTCTTCGTTACCGCCGCCGGGTCCGCCGGTGCCGCACACCGTGACGCCCTTGGCCTTCAGCGCCGCCATGTCGAACGAGGCGTTGCGCATGCCGGTCGTGATCAACAGCTTTAATTTGGGCAGGCGATCGATCAGCGGCTGGGGAAACGGCGTGCGCTCGCGCATCGCGCAGACGATTTCGCTGTCGGCGAGCGCGCGCACCGCGGCGTCCTCGTCAACAAACGGAAAGCGCTCGACCGCGATGTCGATGCCGCGGGCGCGCACCGGCGACCAGTCTGCCATGCCGAGCGCGACCCCCTGATAGTCATCGAGAATACTGACCCGCATCGTTTCGTCTCCCGTCCGGTATTTTGCTCAGGCCACCGCGTGCAGACGCTGGCGAACCACCAGCCCGCCGACCACGACGATGTGCAACAGATTGATCGCGATGCCGGCGGCGAAGGCCGCCTGATAAAAGCCGACGCGGTCGAAGATCGCGCCGGCAAGCCAGCCACCAATCGCCATGCCCGAGCCGGTGAACAACAGGATCATCGGGATCCGCCATGCCGCCTCCGAGGCCGGAAACAGCTGGCGAATCGCCAGCACATAGGCCGGGATGATGCCGCTGAAGCCCAGGCCGAACCAGGCCGAGACGGCGAACAGGCCGGCCTCGCTTTGGGTCAGCAGAAAGCCGATCAGCGCGGTCACCTGACAGACCGACCCGACCAGAACGGTGTTCAGCCCGCCGATGCGGTCGGACAGCACGCCCCAGAACTGCCGGCTGATAAAGGCGCAGCCGAGCAGCACCGACAGCATCAGCGCCCCTTGCGATGCCGAAATGCCGATATCGCTGCAATAGGCGACGAGGTGGCCTTGCGGCATCGCCATCGGGATGCAGCACAGCATCCCAGCCAGGCACAAAAAGCCGAGCACGAGGTTCGCCCGCATGCCGATGACCGGCTCGCCGACCCGTGGCCCGGCGGCGACCGCGCCCGGCTGCACGGTTTCCGGCGCGGCGGTAAACACCAGGGTCGCCAATGGCAGGATCGCCACGACCTCGAACACGGCATAGACCAGCATCGTGTGGCGCCAGCCAAAGCCGGCGATCGAGTGCTCGAAAATCGGCGGCCAGAACGCGCCGGCGACGTATTGCCCGCTCGAGATCAACGCCAGCGCGGTACCGCGCCGCCGGTCGAACCAGCGCGCGACATAGATGTAAAGCGGCGCGTTGATGCAGGCGTTGCCGACCAGCCCCATGAACACGCCCTGGCCGACATAAAGGCTCGTCGCCCCACCGGAGGCGCAGATCGCCAGCCCGACCGCGATCATCACCGCGCCGCCCATCACCACCCTGCGGACGCCGACCCGCTCGGCGAGCCGCCCCATCGCGATCCCGCCGATCCCGGCGCCAAGCCAAGCCAGCGAATAGGCCAGCGCCGGTACCTCGCGGCCGCCGCCGAGATCGGTGGCGATCGTCTTGAGCCCGACCACGGTGATCATCGGCGCGCCGTAAGAGACCGCGTAAACCGCGACGGCGGTCGCCGCAATCACCCACGACCGGCGGCTCTCCACCGTCGCCGCCGCCCCAACACGGCCGCCCGCGGTCGAAACGATCGTCATGAGAGAGACTATGCCAGCAGCGGCGCGTAGCCATCGAGCACGCGCAGGATCTCGTCGCGGCTCTGGTCGGGGATTTCGAGCACCGCTTCCTGGATGCCGGCCTCGCGGTAATCGGCGAGCGCCGCCCTGTCGGCCGGGGCGCGGAACACCGAGATGAACAGCGAGGCGAAATCGCGGCCATGCGCGTCGGCCATCTGGCGCAGTCGGTCGCGCTCGTGGCGGATGTTCCAGCCGCGCTGCGGGCGCGGAAACCAGCCGTCGCAATATTCGACCACGCGGCGCAGCGTGTAATCGGTTTCGCCACCCAACAGGATCGGCGGATGCGGGCGCTGCGCCGGTTTCGGATACGACCAGACCGGATCGAAATTCACCATTTCGCCGTGAAACTCAGCTTCCTCCTCGGCCCACAACGCCTTCATCGCCAGGATGCGCTCGCGCATCAATTTGAAGCGGGTCTTGTACTGCGCGCCGTGGTTTTCCATCTCCTCGACGTTCCACCCGCCGCCGATGCCAAACAGGACCCGCCCGCCCGACAGCTGGTCGAGACTGGCGACGCATTTCGCGGTGACGATCGGGTCCCGTTCGGGGATCAGGCAGATACCTGTGCCGAGCAGCAGCTTTTTGGTCGCCGCGGCGGCAAAGCTCAACGCGACAAACGGGTCGTGGGTGTGCGAATAGCGCTTGGGCAGTTCGCCGCCACCGCCAAACGGGGTCTTGCGGCTGGTCGGGATGTGGGTGTGCTCGGGCAGATAGAGCGATGCAAAGCCGCGCTCTTCCAGCGCGCGCGCCAATTCGGCGATGTTGATGCCGTAATCGGTTGGAAAATAGAACACGCCCATCCGCATATCGCTTCTCCGTAATGCCGGGTTCCGCTGCACTCAGCATAGCATGGGCTGGCCGAGGCTCCATCCCGCCAACCGCCGCCAGAAACTTCTCCGACGGCGCCGCCGGAGATGCCTTGGTCCGGTACCGTAGCAGTTGAAACGCTCCTGTCGGATGAAACCCTCCAAATAATGGAAAGCGTGATGTCTTAAATCGCCGTATAGGGGAGTTTTTTAATAAGGAACAGAGTCGATGCTGTCGTGTTTCCCTCGGTATAACCCTACATCAAGGAGAAATTCGATGAGGAAAACCATGACTGCCGCATTCGCGCTGCTGGTGGCTTCGTCGCCGCTGGCGCTGGCTCAGACGACGACGTCACCCCCGGTAATGCCGTCGACCAGCGCGGCACCGTCCGGCGGTGCCGTTGCAAACGAGATGGAGCCCGGCCAGATCCGCGCCAGCAAGTTGATCGGCAGCAAGGTGGAAGACAGCCAGAACAACGATGTCGGAAAGGTCTCCGATATTGTCATCGGCCACGATGGCCGAGTCGCCGCCGTGGTACTGAGCACCGGCGGGTTCGCCGGGATCGGGACCAAGTACATCGCCGTCCCGCTGGCCGAGCTTCAGCAGAAGTCGGGGGAGACCTTCGCTCTCAACATGAGCAAGGACCAGATCAAGCAGGCGCAGGAATACAAGTTCAACGAGAGCGCCAACGTCAATACCGGCAGTTCAACCCCCCCGGCGGGTGAGCCGAGGCCTGGTGCCGGCAGCCCTTCGCAGGAGAAGTAGCCCCGTACCCCGTTGCGGGCGCGAGGTGTAGCGCCCACCGATAGGGACACCCTCTCCACCCCCGGGGCCCCAGGGGTGGAGAGGCGCGCCCGAGGTCGATATTTCAGGCCATTGCCTTTTGCAGGTTGATGTCGAGCCGGTCGAGGTCTCCTTGCCCTGCCGGTGCCGGCGGTAATGGCGGGTGACTGTGCCGTGCGCCGCCTCGGCCTCGACGGTCTTGCCGTCCGGCGTCAGCAGCACCGAGGTCATCATGCCGAGCGGGCCGAAGCCCTGCGCCAGCGGGTCGGACTGCTGCCCTGTGCGGGGCTCCACCTGACGCCGCGTCAGAGAGCGGCGAGCGCAGCGTTCAGCGTCGCACTCGGCCGCATCGCCGCCGATGCCTTAGCCTGATCGGGCAGATAATAACCGCCAGTATCCACCGACTTACCCTGCGCGGCGATCAGTTCAGCATTAATCTTGGCCTCGTTGGCCGCCAGCGCCTCCGCCAGCGGTTTGAAGCGGGCTGCCAGTGCCGAGCTGTTGTCACGCCCGGCCAGCGCCCGTGCCCAATACAGCGCCAGGTAGAAATGGCTGCCACGATTATCCAGTTCGCCAACCTTCCGCGCAGGCGAACGGTTGTACTCAAGGATCTTGCCGTTGGCCTCATCGAGCGTCTCGGCCAGAACCTGCACGTCCTTATTCCCACATGTCTGCGCCAGATGTTCCAGCGAAGCGCCAAGCGCCAGGAACTCGCCCAGCGAATCCCAGCGCAGATAGCCTTCGTGCTGGAACTGCTCCACATGCTTGGGCGCCGAACCGCCGGCCCCGGTCTCGAACAACCCGCCGCCCGCCAGCAGCGGAACGATCGACAGCATCTTGGCCGACGTGCCTAGCTCCATGATCGGGAAAAGATCGGTCAAGTAGTCGCGCAGCACATTGCCAGTGACAGAGATGGTGTCGAGCCCCTTGCGGATGCGATCGAGCGAGAACTTTATTGCCTCGACCGGCGCCAGGATGCGGATGTCGAGCCCCGATGTGTCCTCGTTCTTCAGGTATGTCTCGACCTTGGCGATCAACTGCGCGTCGTGCGCGCGTTTGGCGTCGAGCCAGAACACCGCTGGGGTCCCGGTCAGGCGCGCGCGGCGCACCCCAAGCTTGACCCAGTCCTGGATCGGCGCGTCCTTGACCTGGCACATCCGGAAGATGTCGCCGGTCTCGACCGGCTGTGACAGCAGAACCGTGCCGTCATCGGCGACCACGCGCACCGTTCCGCCCGTGGCGACCTCAAACGTCTTGTCGTGCGAGCCATATTCCTCGGCTTGCTGCGCCATCAACCCAACATTCGGCACAGAGCCCATCGTCTTCGGGTCGAAGGCGCCATGCGCCTTGCAGTCCTCGATGACGGACTGGAACAGCGGCGCGTAGCAACGATCGGGGATCGCGGCGATCACGTCGTGCAGCTTGCCGTCAGCGCCCCACATGCGCCCGGATTCGCGAATCATCGCCGGCATCGCCGCATCGATGATCACGTCGCTCGGCACGTGCAGATTGGTGATTCCGCGGTCGGAATTGACCATGGCCAGGCCAGGCTGCTTCGCGTAGGTGGCCTGGATATCGGCCTTGATCGCCGCCTTTTCAGCCTCAGGCAAATTCTCGATCCGGGTCAGCATGTCGCCCACGCCGTTGTCGGGATCGACGCCCAGGCGCGTCAGTGTGGCGCCATGCCTCTCGAACACATCGGCGAAGAACACGGAAACGCAATGACCGAATATGATGGGATCAGAGATCTTCATCATGGTCGTCTTGACGTGCAGCGAAAACAGGACGCCGTCCTTCTTCGCGGCGTCGATCTGCGTGGCGAAGAAGGCGCGCAACGCCTTACGGTTCATCACCGCCGCGTCGATGATCTCGCCGGTCAGAAGCGGCGTCTTCGCCTTCAGCACCGTGACCGCGCCATCGCTGCCGACCAACTCGATACGGGCATTGGTCGGCGCCGCAATGGTCGTCGCGGCCTCCGAACCGTAGAAATCGCCGCCCGACATGTGTGCCACGCGCGATTTCGAGTCCTTGGTCCAGGCGCCCATCTTATGCGGGTTGTTGCGCGCGTACTGCTTCACGGCACCGGCGGCGCGGCGGTCGGAATTGCCTTCGCGCAGCACCGGATTGACGGCGCTGCCGAGCACCTTGCCGTAGCGGGCGCGGATTTCCTTATCCGCTGGCGTCGCGTCGCTGTCCGGATAGTCCGGCACGTCGTAACCCTTGCTCTGCAACTCCTTGATCGCAGCCTTCAGCTGCGGGATCGAGGCGGAGATGTTGGGCAGCTTGATGATGTTGGCCTCGGGGCGCATCGCAAGCTGGCCAAGTTCGGCGAGTTCGTCGTTAATCTTTTGCGCTGGCGTCAGTTTGTCGGGGAAGTTGGCGATGATGCGGCCAGCCAGCGAAATGTCCTTCAGCTTCATCTTCACGCCGGCCGCCCCAACGAAGGCCTCGACGATCGGCAGAAGGGAAAACGTCGCAAGCCTAGGTGCTTCATCAACTTTCGTCCAAACGATTTCGAGATCTGACATGCTTGCACCTCCGCGCGCCGCTTTCGTTTCGGCTGAGTTGATCTATCGACGATTATGGCCTGTCTTGTCGCACTGACGTGAGAGCGTCGCGGCTATCCATGCCGAGGTCGTAATATTTCAGCTCGATGTCGAGACAGGGCAGGATCAGCTTGCTCGTGATAAAGCCCCGAATGATCCGCGCCATCTCGTCGCCGTCGAGCTCGACGGCCGGCGGCTTCGCCTGGATCTTCGCCATCGAAATCACCCCAAACCGCAGAAGCGCCGGAAGATAAAGGCCGGCGCGGACAGAGGCAAGCCGGCCCCCCGCCTCAACGAGGCGGGTCTAATATGTCCATCAGCCGGTCGACCCCGGAAACCGGTTCGATCAGCGTGCCGGCCAACCCCCGGGAGAAGCCGGACGCGACGATATGGTCGAACAGCGCGAGCAGCGGCTGCCAATACCCGGCAACATCGACCAGGAAGATCGGCTTGTCGTGCAGCCCCAACAGGCGCCAGGTCATGATCTCGAAGGTTTCGTCGAGCGTGCCGATGCCGCCCGGCAGCACGGCAAACGCGTCCGAGCGTTCTGCCATCACCCGCTTGCGGTCGTGCATCGTGTCGACGACGATCAGTTCGGTGGCGCCCTGATGCGCCACCTCGGCGTCGCGCAGCCGCGTCGGGATCACCCCGATGACCTGCCCCCCGCCGTCCAGCACCGCGTCGGCGATGATGCCCATCAACCCGATGCGGCCGCCGCCGTAGACCAGCTCGATCCCGGAGGCGGCCAGACGCTCGCCCAGTTCGCGCGCCGCGCCGCGATAGGCTTCGTCGACGCTGCCCGACGATCCGCAGTAAACGCACAGTCGCTTGATCCGCCCCATCTTCTCCGGCTCCTCTGGCGCGCTCCTCTTCCCCGGTTTGCGGCAAGATTGCAAGCCCGCCCGGCACGGAATAATGTGCTTTTTTGGTGACCCCGAAGGGATTGGTGCCGGTGCGACGGAGATTTCTCCTGGGTGCTGGTGCAGTGGCGGCGTTGGCTATCGGCGGCGCAGTGGTGTGGCTTTGGCCGCGCCCCTCCCCGCACCCGCCGACCGCGGCGACCGAAAGCCACCCGGCGGCGAAACCGTCCCCGGACGCCGCGGCGCGGCCGAAATCGGCGGGTCCGCCGCCGAGCTTCGACATCGTCAAGGTCGACCCGACCGGCCATGCGGTGATCGCCGGGCGCGCCGCGCCGGGCGCCCAGGTGCAGGTGCTCAACGGCAAGCAACGGATCGGCCAGGTGACCGCCGACGGCCGCGGCGAATGGGTGCTGGTGCCCGACAAGCCGCTGCCGCCGGGCGACCGCCAGCTGACCCTCGAAGCCACCGACCCGGCGACCGGTGCCAAACAATCATCGGCCGGATCTGTTGCCGTCGTTGTCGCATCGGCTCCAGCGCCGGGCACGGCGGGCGGAACGCCGGTCGCGGTGCTGGTGCCGAACAACCCCGAGAAGCCGGCCCAGGTGCTGCAGCAGCCGGGCGGCCCACCGCCCGCCGGCGCGCTGACGATCGACACGGCCGAGGATAACGGGCACGGCCACCTTGCGGTCAACGGCCACGCCGCGCCGGGGGCCGCGGTCAAGCTGTACGCCGGCGACCGGCCGCTCGGCACCGCGACCACCGACCCGCAGGGCAAATGGTCGCTGGTGGCGCCGCTGCAGCCGGGCGCGCCAGGCTTCCGGCTACGCGCCGAAATCCTTGCGTCGAACGGCGCCGTCGCCGAGGCCGCCGCCGAGCCGTTTGCCGCGCCGCCGGCCACCGCGATCCCGGCCGGGGAGCGCTATGTCGTCAAGCCGGGCAACAATCTGTGGATACTGGCGCGGCGCACCTATGGTGACGGTGTGCACTATACGATCATCTATCAGGCCAATCGCTCGCACATCCGCAACCCGAACCTGATCTACCCCGGCCAGGTATTCATCATCCCGAAATCGTAGCGTACAGCTCGGGCGGCAGGCGTGGCGCGGCGCGGTTGCGCGCATGCAGGTAGGATTGCCAGAACAGGCACGCCGCGACCGAGCGCCACGGCCGCCAGCGCTCGCCGAGTTCGCGCAGCGCGCGTTCCGCTGGCCGCGCGTCGAGGCCCAGGCATTCGGCGACGCCGAGCTGCAGCCCGAGATCGGCGGCCGGCCAGATGTCGGCGCGGCCGAGCGCAAAGATCAGATAGATTTCGGCGCTCCACCGCCCGATCCCCTTGAGCGCGACCAGCGTTGCCAGCGCCGCGTCGTCGGGCGCCGCGTCGAGCAACGCGAAATCGAGGCTGCCGTCGGCGACCGCGGCAGCCAGCCCGCGGGCATAGCCCGTCTTCTGCCGGCTGAAGCCGCAGCTACGCAGCGTCGCGTCGTCGAGCGCGAGGAACGGTTCAGGCGCCAGCGGCACGCACAGCCCGGCGAGCCGGCGGTGCATCGCCGCCGCCGCGTCAATCGACACCTGCTGTTCAAGGATGATGTGCAGCAGCGTCGCAAACCCATTGCGCCGGCGGCGAAAGCGCGGTTCGCCGGCACGTTCGAGGATGCTGCGAAACACTGCTTCGCCGCAAAGCGCCTGCAGCCCCTGGTCGAGACCCGAGGGCGCGTAGGCGACCCCGCCGCTTAGCCCCACAGCGCCGCCTCGGGTGGGTAGACGAGACCGCCGTCGTAGCGGAGGCCGTGGGCACGGTCGGTCGCCAAAAGCAGCGGCCCGTCGAGATCGACGAACTCGGCCTGCTGCGCGACCAGCACCGCCGGCGCCATCGACAGCGAGGTGCCGACCATGCAGCCGACCATGATCTTGAACCCGCGCTGCCGGGCGGCGGCGGCGAGCGCCAAGGCCTCGGTGAGCCCGCCGCTCTTGTCGAGCTTGATGTTGACCACGTCGTATTTCCCGGCGAGCCGATCGAGATCGGCAGCGACATGACAGGATTCGTCGGCGCAGACCGGGATCGGGCGCGGCAATTCGGCGAGCGCATCGTCGGCATCGGCGGGCAGCGGCTGCTCGATCAATTCAACCCCGAGCTCGGCCAGCACCGGCGAGAGCTCGGCGAAATGTCTCGGCGTCCAGCCCTCATTGGCATCGACGATCAGCCGTGACCCTGGTGCGTTGCGCCGCACCGCCCGGACCCGGTCGAGATCGCCGTCACCGATCAGCTTGAGCTTGAGCAGCGGGCGCGACCGATTGGCCGCGGCCGCCTCGCCCATCCGCTCGGGCGTGTCCAGGCTCAACGTGTAAGCCGTCGTGACGGGGTGCAGCGGTGCGAGCCCGGCGAGTTCGGAAACCCGGCAGAAATTGCGCTTGGCATCGAGATCCCAGAACGCCGCGTCGAGCGCGTTGCGCGCCGCGCCGGGCGGCATCGCCACCTGCAACTCGGCGCGGTCGAGCCCCGAAAACACCGCGCCCTTCATCCCCTCCAGCGCCGCGACCACGCTGTCGACGCCTTCGCCATAGCGCGGATACGGCACGCATTCGCCGCGGCTGCGATATTGCCCGTCATAAAGCTCGGCGACGACGACCTCGGCGGTCGTCTTGCTGCCCCGCGAAATCGCAAAGGGCTGCGCCAGCGGCCAGCTCCGCCGGCTAACCGACAGGTTCTGCGGATGTGGCGCCATCTCAGCCGAGACGATCGACGAGTTTGCCCACCCCGCTGCGCACCGGGTCGACGCACGGCAGGCCGAGCCGGTCTTCGGTGCGCCGCAGCACATCGCGCGCCGCGGCGCCGTCGAGCGCGGCAGTGTTGATGCTGACGCCGACGCATCTCACCGCCGGGTTGGTCAATTGCGCGGCTTCGATGTTGCGCTCGATGCACAGCCCAAGATCGGGCAGCGGAAAATGCCGCAGCCCGCGCATATGGGTGCGCGTCGGCTCGTGGCACATCACCAGCGCGTCGGGCTGGGCGCCGTGCAGCAGGCCGAGGCTGACCCCGGCATACGACGCATGAAACAGCGACCCCTGCCCTTCGATCACGTCCCAGTGGTCGGGCTCGTCGGCCGGGGTCAGCCATTCGACCGCGCCCGGGATGAAATCAGCGATGACGGCGTCGATCGACACGCCGTCGCCGGCGATCAGGATGCCGGTCTGCCCGGTGGCGCGAAAATCGGCGTTGAGCCCACGCCCGCGCATCTCGCGTTCGAGCGCCAGGGCGGTAAACATCTTGCCGCACGAGCAATCGGTGCCGACCGTCAACAGCCGCTTGCCGGGCCGCCTGGCGCCGGTGGCGACGGCGAAATCGCGGGTCGGATGCCGCACATCGGCGATCTGGCGGCCGCATCGCGCCGCGGTATCGCGCAACGCCGGGATGTCGGCGAGCCGATGGTGCAGGCCGCTCGCCAGATCCATGCCCAGCTCGAGCGCACCGACCAGCAGCGACTCCCACCCGTCGCCGAGAACCCCGCCGCGGTTGGTGGTGCCGACGATCAGCGTCTTGGCGCCGGCGGCGGCGGCTTCCGCGAGCGTCATGTCGGCCAATCCGAGATCGGCCTTGCAGCCCGGCAGCCGCAACTGTCCGAGGCAGGATTGCGGGCGCCAAAAGGCGACCCCGGCCGCGGTCTTGGCGGCAAGCTGGTCGGGCGCGTCGCCGATGAACATCAGATACGGGGTGCGCAGCCCCATTGCCCTCACCCTTTGTTTTCGCCGCTTCCGGCATGATGTTAGATTAAGAGCCGGGTCCTGCGAAGGCTCTTGCGGGGGCATCGACAGGCGGGGGCGAAGTGGGCACAGTTACCGGAATGAGCGCGATACGATCAGCCCACTCACAAATTACCCCGATCCTGCGCGTCGCGGCGCTTGCGGTGCTGTGCGCCGGCAGCGCAGGATGCATGCATTCCGAGCCGTTCCTCGACAGCGGCGATGTTAACGGAGCCACGATCCGCACCGTGCCGGGGGACCGTTCGCTCGCCGACAACCTCGCGCAAAATCATTGCGCGCAATATCAACGGGTTGCTCGCTATATTGGCGGCGATTCTTATACCGCGCAGTACGAGTGCGACCTACCCTGAGGCCAATTGTCCCGGTGCCGCGGCGCCGTTTCGTCAACACAATATTAACCATTGTTGGCTGATCGTTAACGGGTTTTCGGAGGCTCCGACCGACCGCGATGCCCGTATCCGACCGCAACCGGGACCCGATGGCCCGCCCGCGTTTCACCGGGGTGGCGCTTGCCCTGGTGCTGATCGCCGCGTTCATCGGGCTGGCGGCGGCCGACCGCGCCCAGCGCGATGCGGCCGCGACCCGCGAGCATCGAGCGGCGATCGAGCGCATCGCCGCATCGGTCAAGACCACCCTCGACCAGGATGCGCAATTGCTCGACCGGCTGTCGGCCGAACCGCCGGTACCCTCGCCGCCCGGCGAGCTCATCCTGGCGCCTGCCCTGGTGCGAGGCATTCGCGCGGCGGTCTTGACCGACCGCCGCGGCGTCGTGCTGGCGCGCGCCCCAAACGGCCCCGACGGCGCGCCGTTCGAGGCGCTCGTCGCCGAAGCTAAAGCGGCGCTGGCGAACGCCCCGACTTCGGCGCTCTACCTGTCGCACGCGGTTCCCGACCCGGTGCTCGGGATCAACCTGGTCGGGATCGCCCGGGCTCGCCGCGACGCCAACGGCGTGTTCACCGGGCTGGCGCTGATTGCGGTGGACGCGGCCAGCCTCGTCCCGCCCGAATTGCTGCCGGCGCACGGCACCGTGGAAATCCGCCGCAACGATCGCGCGGTGCTGTTTCGTGCGGGCCGCGGCACAGGAGCCGGCCTCGAAACGGCGATCGACAGTTATCCGCTTTCGGTCACCTATCGCGTCGGTACAAGCGAGATCGGCCGGGAGTGGCGCGCCGTCTGGCTGCGCAACGGCGCCCTGGTCGGCGGAGTCGGTGTGCTGGTGACGCTGATCGCGGCGCTGATCGACCGGCGCCGCCGCCGCGCCGCCGCGTGCGCCACCGAATCGCAGGCGCAGGAAGCGGTAGCCCTGCGCCGCAACGTCGCCGAGCTGGCCGCCGCCGCAAGCCGGGCGGATGAGGCGCGCCGCGCCAAATCGCGCTTTTTCGCCCAGGTAACCCATGAGCTGCGCACCCCACTCAACGCAATCATCGGCTTTTCGGAAACCATCCGGCGCGAGATGTTCGGGCCGGTGGCAAACCCGCGCTATCTCGAATACGCCGGGCTGATCAACGATGCCGGCCAGCACCTGCTGTCGCTGATCAACGACCTGCTCGACATCTCCAAGCTCGAAGAGGGCAGGATGGACATCGCGCCGATCCGGGTGTCGGCGGCAGCGCTGGCGCGCTCAACCCTCGACCTCGTCGAGCTTCTGGCGCGCGAGCGCAATATCACGCTGGCGGTGAGCGGCATCGAGACCTGCCCCGACCTCCACGCCGACCCGCGCGCGGCCAAGCAGGTGCTGGTCAACCTCCTGTCGAACGCGATCAAGTTCACCGAGCCGGGCGGGCACATCGACCTCAGCTTTGCCGGTCGCGTCGACCGAAGCGTCGCGGTCACCGTCGCTGATACCGGCGTCGGCATGTCGCCGGACGAGATCAAGATCGCGTTCGAGCCATTTGGCCGGGTGGCCGGCGGGTCTGCTACCGCCGTGCCGGGAACCGGCCTCGGCCTGCCGATCGCCCGCGCGCTGGTACGCCTGCATGGCGGCGAGCTGGCGCTGGCCAGCATCCCGGGACGCGGCACGACGGTCACCGCGGTGTTTCCGGCCGAGGCGGCAGCGCGACCGGCGGAAAGTCTGGCGCCTGCCCGGGCGGCCTGAGCACCGCTGGGCGACGACGCCAGCGGCAAGTTTTCGCACGCCGGGGCGCATGACATGCACTATATCGCTGCGATAATTGCAGGAGTGGTGCATGGGGCGCGGGTGGGGGGCGACACGGGTGGCGGCGGGCATCGTCGCCCTGATGCTGGCCGGCCACACCGCGGTGCGTGCCGAGACCTGCGACGAACACGATCCGGCCAGCCCGGCGCGGAGTGCGCAGATCACGCTCGGCGCCACCGATTTCACCGACGATGCGCATGACGAGCTGCGCACCTTTGTCGTAACCGGCAGCCTTGGCCCGGTGACTGCCAAAATCGTCGCCGCGACGCCGCGAGGGATCGTCCGCTCGTTTTCGGCGGCGCCGGAGACCAGCAGCTATTCCACCGGCAACGGCGATCAGCTCCGGGGAATCGACGTGCGCGTCGTGCTGAAGCACGGCGCGCCGGGCGCGACCGTATGGGTGTCGCTGCACCAGGTCTGCGCCCAGTATTTCCGCAATTCGTTCCTTTATTGAGGCCGGGGCTAAAACTGCACGCGCTGGGTCAGCGCGCCGTCGACGATCAGGTTTGTGCCGGTGATGAAGCTGGCGCGCGGGCTGGCAAGAAACACCACCGCGTTGGCGACCTCTTCGGGCGTGCCCATGCGGCCCATTGGGTTGCGGCCGAGCATGACCTGGAAAGTTGCCGGGTCGCGCGCCTTGAGGCCGCCCCATACGCCGCTGTCGAAATAGATGTTGCCGGGCGAGACCATGTTGGCGCGCACGTTTTTTGGCGCGAGGTTGCGCGCCAGCCCCTTCACATACGGCACCAGCGTCGCCTTGACCGCGGCATAGGAGCGGGTCGGGCCGTTGATTTCGGCAAGCGCGGTCGAGCCGACGACGATGATCGACCCGGCGGGTGATTTCTCCAGCACCGGCAGCGCCGCCTCGATGGCGAACACGGTGCCCATCACGTCGATTTCGAAACCGCGGCGCCACGATTCCTCGTCCATTCCCTGGGCGAGCGCGCTGACATTGGCGACAACGATGTCGAGCCCGCCCAGCGCCTCGGCCGCGGCGCCGACCCAGCTTCGCAACGCCGGGATGTCGGTGACATCGACCGCCGCGCCGGTTGCCTTGACACCTTTCCTTTCGAGCGCGGCGACGGTCTCGGCGACCGGGCCGGCGCTGCGCGCGCACAGCGCGACATCGCATCCCTCGTCCGCCAGCAGATCGACGATCGCCAGACCGATTCCCCGCGTGCCGCCGGTGACCAGCGCCTTTTTGCCCTTGAGTCCCAGATCCATCGCCGTCGACGCCCCCTATACCCGGCGCAACGCAGCCCCGTGCCGCGCCCGCCCCGAAAGACCGGTTGCGCCGGCCCGCTGCCATGTAGACTAAGCCCCCTCGGGCCGAAGCAACAACCGGCTGCGAGCGGGGAAACGCCAGACACCGGCCGCCGCGATGCGATTCAACGACAGGCTTCGCGCTGCGCTCGGCATGCGGCGGTGGGGCGTCGGCGCGCCCGGGCCGGCCGATCTGCCGGGAGGCGTGCGTGCGGCCTCGGCGCTCGGGCTGTTCGGCGTGCCCGATTTCCGCCGGCTGTGGTTTATCGGGCTCGCGTTGTTCGCGGTGCGCTGGCTCGAAATGCTGGTGGTCGCGGTGTTCGTCTACCAACGCACCGGTTCCGCCTTCGATGTCGCGCTGATGACCCTGCTGCGGATGCTGCCGATGGTGCTGTTCGGCCCGGTGATCGGCGCCGTCGCCGAGCGCTGGGAGCGCCGTAGCGCGCAGATCATTGCCGGTGTGGGGCTGCTGCTGACCGACGCGGTCATCGTCGCGCTGGCCTTCGCCGGACGGCTGGAGGTGTGGCACCTTGGCATGGCCGCTTTCTGCAACGGGATCGCCTGGGCCGCCGACAACCCGGTGCGACGGGTGATGATCGGCGAGGTCGTCGGGCCTGAGCGGATGGGCCGGGCGATGGCGATCGATGTCGGCGCCAACAACGCGAGCCAGATGCTGGGACCGACCGTCGGCGGGCTGGTGCTGGCGCATTTCGGCATCGCCGGCGCGTTTTCAATCAGCGTCACCTGCTATGCGCTGTCGCTAATCGCGGCGTGTCGCCTGCAGCACCGCAATTTAGCCGCGCCGGAGGCGGGCACAGCAGTGCTGACGCGGCTGATCGAAGGGCTGGTGATGGCCGGAAGCGATCGCCGGCTCATCGGCATCCTGACTATCACGGTGATCTACAACGTGTTCGGCTGGCCGGTCACCAGCATGATCCCGGTGATCGGCCAGGACAGCCTGCATCTCGGCGCAACCGGCATCGGCGTCCTCGCCAGCATGACAGGCGTCGGCGCGTTCATTGGCGCGATCGCCATCGCCGTCTGGGCACGGCCGCCGCATTTCACCTGGCTCTACGTCGGCGCGGTGCTGGCCTATATCACGCTGATCATCGTCTTCGCGCAGGCGCCCGTGCCGCTCGCCGCCGGTTCGGCTCTTCTGGCGACCGGCCTTGCCAATTCGGGGTTCAGCGTGATGCAGGCGACGCTGATCTACCTCGCCGCGCCGGCCGAGATGCGCAGCCGGCTTTATGGTGTGCTGTCGCTGTGCATCGGCTCGGGGCTGATCGGGTTTCTGCACATCGGCCTTCTGGCCGAATGGATCGGCGCGCCGTGGGCAACGACGCTGAGCGGGCTCGAAGGCCTGTTGGCGATGGCGCTGACCTGGCGCTGGTGGCGACTGCTGCTGCAGCGCGGCTAAAGCCAACGCGAGGCGGGATTTTGGTGGAGCCGAGGGGGATCGAACCCCTGACCTCCGCATTGCGAACGCGGCGCTCTCCCAGCTGAGCTACGGCCCCATCCGCCGGCGATTCGGGTGCCGGGCGGCGCGGACTATGGGGACGCCGCCGGGGCCTGTCAAGCGCGGCCCCCGGGCGGTTTCCGCTTTGCCCGGCGCGCGAGCCGCCCTCGTCAAACTCTCTTGCTGCGCTTGCAGCGAAGGCGTCCCCCGGGTACCGTCGCGCCCGCGATCCGCGCGGGCTGGAATCATGTACAATCCGTTCCTCTGGCTGTTTGACACCCTGATCGAAATCTATATCTGGCTGTTGATCGCGCAGGCGGTGCTCAGCTGGCTATTGGCCTTTGGCGTCATCAACCGCTACAACCGCGGCGTCGCGGTGGTCGGCGATTTCCTCTACCGTGTAACCGAGCCGGCGTTGCGGCCGATCCGCTCGATAATGCCCAATTTCGGCGGGATCGACATCTCGCCGGTGATCCTAATCCTGCTGCTGGTGTTTCTACGGCGCCTTGTCGACTACTACCTTTTCGCGTACCTCTGATACGCCGCTGAGCGTCGCGCCCGATGGCGTGCGAATCCGCATCAGGCTGACCCCGCGCGGGCGCGCCGACCGTATCGACGGCGTCGCCCCGGCGGCGGATGGCAGCCGCGCGCTCAAGGTGTCGGTGACCGCGCCTCCGGCGGAAAACCGCGCCAACGAGGCGCTACTGCGGCTCTTGGCGCGGGAATGGCGGGTGCCGCGGCGCGACCTCGCGATCGTTTCCGGCGCGACGAGCCGCGACAAGGTGGTGCGGATCGCCGGCGACCCGGCCGCCTTGCTGGCCCGCTTCGGCACGGCGATCGCAGCGCTGCCGGCGGGGTAAAGCGCGGCCTCGCCTACCGCCGGTCGCGACGGGCGGCGAGCCGCAGGCGCAGCGCGTTAAGCTTGATAAACCCTTCGGCATCGCGCTGGTCGTAGACCGCGTCTTCCTCGAAGGTGACGTGCGCCTGGCTGTAGAGGCTTTTCGGCGACTGCCGACCGACCACGCGCACCGAGCCTTTGTAGAGCTTCAGCCGCACCCGGCCCTCGACCCGCTCCTGACTCTTGTCGATCAGCGCCTGCAGCATCTCGCGCTCGGGCGAAAACCAGAACCCGTTGTATATCAGCTCGGCATAGCGCGGCATCACCTCGTCCTTGAGGTGCATCGCGCCGCGGTCGAGGCACAGGCTTTCGATACCGCGGTGCGCCGCATGCAGGACCGTGCCGCCCGGGGTTTCGTAGACACCGCGCGATTTCATGCCGACAAATCGGTTCTCGACCAGATCGAGCCGGCCGATGCCGTGCATGCCGCCCAATTCGTTGAGCCGGGTCAACAACGCCGCCGGCGACAGCGCCTCGCGATCGACCGCGACCGGGTCGCCGCCGGCGAAATCGATTTCAACATATTGCGGCCGGTCCGGCGCCGCCTCGGGCGCGACGGTGCGGCTGTAGACATATTCCTCGGGCTCGGACCACGGGTCTTCGAGCACCTTGCCCTCGGCCGAAATGTGCAACAGGTTGGCATCGACCGAAAACGGCGCCTCGCCGCGCTTGTCGCGGGCGATCGGGATCTGGTGCTTGTCGGCGTAGTCGAGCAGCCGGGTGCGCGAGGTCAGATCCCATTCGCGCCACGGCGCGATGACCTTGATGTCGGGCGCCAGCGCGTAATAGCCAAGCTCGAAACGCACCTGGTCGTTGCCCTTGCCGGTGGCGCCGTGCGCGACCGCGTCGGCGCCGACCTGGCGGGCGATCTCGACTTGGCGCTTGGCGATCAGCGGCCGGGCGATCGAGGTGCCCAGCAGGTACTGCCCCTCGTAAAGCGCATTGGCGCGGAACATCGGAAAGACGAAATCGCGGACGAATTCCTCGCGCAGATCGTCGATGAAGATCTCCCTCGCACCGAGCAGCTCGGCCTTCTTGCGCGCCGGCTCCAGTTCCTCGCCCTGGCCGAGATCGGCGGTGAAGGTGACGACCTCGCAGCGATAGGTTTCCTGCAGCCAGCGCAGGATCACCGACGTGTCGAGCCCGCCCGAATAGGCGAGCACGATTTTTTTCACCTGTCCGGGTTTCGCCTCGTCAGCCATGCCGCTCCCTCGTTCCGCGCCGAGCCCCGCTTTTTGTCATTGCCGGCGAGGCGAAGCAATCCCGCGCGTCAGGCACCCATTGATCCAGGTCAAAGCGACGCCGGCGCGATCGGGGTCAAGCTGCGAAGCGCAACCAGGGGAGTCAGATGTCCATTGGCGAAATCGCAGTACTTGCCCTGATCGTCGGCGCATTCATCATATTCGGCGCTACCCTGTTCTGGGTGTCGCTGGGTTCCGGCAGCGCCATCACGCTCGACCAGCGCTCGCCCCCGCAGGGACGCAACGACAAGCCGGCGCACTTTCCGTCAAACTCGGCGTTTATCGTCGACGATTAGGCGGTAGCCGCCGCCGGCTCGGCGCGTCGCGCTCTGATGCTGTCGGATTTGAGCTGACCACACGCAGCAAGGATGTCGCGGCCGCGCGGGGTGCGCACCGGCGCCGAGTAGCCGGCCTGGAACACGATATCGGAAAACGCCGCGATCGCGCGATCCGACGAGCACTCATACGGTGAGCCCGGCCACGGGTTGAACGGGATCAGGTTGACCTTGGCCGGAATGCCGTCAAGCAGCCGCACCAGCTCGCGCGCCTCGGCCGGGCTGTCATTGATCCCATTCAGCATCACGTATTCGAACGTGATCCGGCGCGCGTTGCTCGACCCAGGATAGGCGCGGCAGGCGGCGAGCAGCTCGGCGATCGGGTATTTGCGGTTGAGCGGCACCAGCCGGTCGCGCAATTCGTCGGTCACCGCGTGCAGCGAGATCGCCAGGTTGACCCCCAGTTCGCCACCGCAACGCGCGATCATCGGTACCACGCCGGCGGTCGACAGCGTGATCTTGCGGCGCGAGATCGCCAGCCCTTCGTGGTCCATCACGATCTTCAGCGCCGCGGCGACGTTGTCGAAATTATAGAGCGGCTCGCCCATCCCCATCATCACGATGTTGGTGACCTGCCGGTCCTCGCGCGGCGACGGCCATTCGCCGAGCGCGTCGCGCGCCAGCATCACTTGGCCGACGATCTCGAGCGCCGTCAGGTTCCGCACCAGGCGCTGCGTTCCGGTGTGGCAGAACGTGCAGTTCAGCGTGCAGCCGACCTGTGAGGAAACGCACAGCGTGCCGCGGTCGGTCTCGGGGATGTGGACGGTCTCGGCCTCGTGCCCGTCGGCAAAGCGCAATAGCCATTTGCGGGTGCCGTCGGCGGAGGCGAGCGCGCGGCTGATCTCGGGCCGCGACAGCGTGTAGCGGGCCGCAAGCTCGTCGCGAAACCCCTTGGCGAGGCTGGTCATCGCGGCGAAATCTATGGCGCCGCGATGATAGACCCAGTGCCACAGCTGGCGGGCGCGAAATGGCGCGGCCCCGAACGCCGCCATCTCGGCGGCCAGCGCGTCGCGACCAAGCCCGACCAAGTTGACCCTAGCGTCTGACATCGCAGGCCTTGTCGATCATCCCCAGCGCCTTGCTGAACCCGACGAGCGAATATGTATCGGTGGTCGCCGCGCCGTGCGCCGGGATGCCGTGCGCCACCGCATCACGCCCCTTTGCCAAGGTCTCGACAATCTCTTTGTCGAGGTCGGAGGTCCGCGCCCAGGCCGCGTCGCCGTTGGTGAACAACTCGAATTTCCGCGGGCCGACATCGAGCCTCACGTCGCTGCCAGCCTTGAGCGGATAGCCTTCGACAAAGCTGACGACGTTGAAGACATGCTCCTTCGGCCGGTGCGTCACCATCGCCGATGGCGGCTGGCGCCGCGCCGAGGCCGGCAGGCTCTTTTCCGCCCGGCCGACGAGGTAGCAGACCTTGCCGGTCCGGTCACCGGCGACATAGGCGTTCCACGGCCCGGCGCTGCCGATCTCGTGCGCCGGCGGCGGGTTTGCGACCGCCGGTTTCGCCTCGTGCCGTTTGCGCTCAGCCGCCCGCCCGGGCATCGCGATCGCTGCCACGGCGCAGATCACCAGCCCGCCCGCGATCAAAAGCCGATATTGCCTCATTGCCGCACCTTACCCCCTGCCTTGCCCCAATGCCATGGCGCACGCGGCGCCACCCACTCCCCATAACGCCGAAAAACGGGCAGAATGCGGCGGTTATGGACTCGATCACGACCCGCCCGGCAGTGCCAGACGACGCCCGCGCGATCGCCGCGCTCGATGTCGAAACCTGGCAGGCGGCCTATGCCGGCATCCTGACGACGCCGTACCTTGTCGGCCTGTCGGCCGAGCGGCGCGAGCGCGGCTGGGCCTATGCGATCCGTCGCACGCCGCGCGACATTCGCGTCGCGGTCGACGCCGACGGCGCGATCCGCGGTTTCGGCAGCTGCGGCGCCTGCCGCGACGAGCCCAACTTTACCGGCGAGGTCTTCACCCTGTACGTCGCGCCCGACTGGCAGAACCGGGGCATCGGGCGCCGGCTGCTGGTCTCGCTGTTCGCGCAGCTGGTCGACAAGGGTCATCGGTCGGCGGTCATCTGGGTGCTGCGCGACAACCCGGCACGGTATTTCTATCAACGGCTCGGCGGCCGCGAGGTGCGGCGCAAGACCCTGCCGGTCGGCGGCGCCTCGATCCCCGCCACCGGATTCGGCTGGCCCGACCTGCCGGGTTTTCTGTCAACGATGGCGCGCGACGAGCGGCAGCCGGGGCCATAGCGGCGGCTCACAGCGGCGGCTTGCCGCCCTCTTGCCAGCGCCCGGCCTTTTTCAGCGCCGCCGCGACCTCGGGCGGCATGTATTTCTCGTCGTGCTTGGCCAGCACGTTGCTGGCGACAAAGACGCCGCCGCCGTTGAGCCGCCCTTCGGCCACCACGCCCTGCCCTTCGCGAAACAGGTCGGGCAGGAAGCCGTCATAGACGACGGCGATATCGGTCTTGCCGTCGGTAACGCGGAACCGCACGAGGCGGCCGCCCGGCTCGTGCACGACGCTGTGCCGCTCGACCAGCCCGCCGATGCGGACCAGCTGGCCCGGGTGGACGCCCTCGGCAACCAATTCGCTCGGCCCGTAAAAGAACACCAGGTTGTTGCTAAACGCCGAGAGCACCATTGCCGCGGCGGCGGCCAGCGCCGCCATGCCGCAGCCCAGGATCAAGAGCCGCTTGCGTTTGCGGGTCATCGCGACGCCTCGATGTCGCGCTGCACCCGTTCCAGGTCGCGCAGGCTGGCGCGATACCGCCGCCACGACAGCACCACCACCCCGCCGATCACGACAAGAGCGATCGCATAAGCCGGCCAGACAAAGACAGCATAACCCCCCATCGCGAAATACCGGTCGAGCGCCGCCATTCCCTCCACCTAGCCGGTCGCATGCATCATGCGCAGTGCGCGCGCCTTGCGCTCATTGAGGACTGCGCGCATCCGCACCATCAGCAGGGCCGCAAACAGCAGCATGAACCCGATCGCCATCACCAAAAGCGGCAGCAGCATCGAGATATAGATTGTCGGGGCGCCGAGCCGAAAAACACTGTCGGGCTGGTGCAGCGTGTTCCACCAATCGACCGAAAACTTGATGATCGGCAGGTTGATAACCCCCACGACGGCGAGGATCGACCCCGCCCGCGCGCCGCGCGCCGGATCGTCGAACGCGTTCACCAGCGCAATATAGCCAAGATAGAGAAAGAACAGCGCCAGCACCGAGGTCAGCCGCGCGTCCCACACCCACCACGTGCCCCACATCGGCCGCCCCCACAGCGAGCCGGTGGTCAGGCAGACAAAGGTGAAGGCCGCGCCGACCGGCGCGGCGGCGCGGGCCGCAATCTCGGCCAGCGGGTGGCGCCAGACCAGCGCGATCGCGCTCGCCACCGCGACCACCAGGTACACGAACGAAGCCATCCAGGCCGACGGCACATGGATGAACATGATGCGGACGCTTTCGCCCTGCTGGTAATCGGGCGGGGCGAACACGAGCCCCCACACCAAGCCGACCGCGATCACGACCGCGGCGAGGCCAGCTACCCACGGCAGGACGGTGCCGCTGACCCGCATGAAGCGCGCTGGATTGGCGAGGCGGCTGATCATGGTGCCTTTTACGCCTGTTTGCCGGCCGCGTCAGCGGCAGGGCGGTCGCACCCGTGTCCGGTTTGTCGCATCACTCCAGCGCGTCGCGCAGCGCCGCCGCCGCGGCCCACGGCGCCAGCGCCGCCGCCGCAAGGCTGAACCCGCCCAACAGCAACAGATGGGCGGTGCTGCCGCCACCGCCAATCCTCGCCGCGAACGCGCCGGCGCCAAAGATCAACGGCGGGACGTAAAGCGGGAGCACCAGCAGCGCCGACAGCACCCCCGGCCGCCGGGCACCGAGCGTCAAGGCCCCGCCGATGGCGCCGACCAGGGTCAGCGCCGGCGTGCCGATCAGCAAGCTAAGCGCCAGGAGCGGCATGTCGCTCGGGCGCATGTTGACGATCACCGCGAGGAGCGGGCTGATCACGGTCAGCGGCAGCCCGGTGGTCAGCCAATGGGCGATGCATTTGGCGATGACCCCGGCCTCAAGGGGCAACGCCGAGAGTACCATCAGGTCGAGCCCGCCATCGGCGTAGTCGACCGCGAACAGCCGATCGAGGCTCGATACCACCGCGAGCAGAGCAGCAACCCAGATTACCCCGGGGCCGATTCGCTGCAACATCTCGGGCTCGGGCCCGACCCCGAACGGAAACAGCACGACCGCGAGCACGAAAAACCCGACGACCAAACCGACCTCGCCGCCCTGGCGCATCGCCACCCGAAGATCGTGGCGGATCAGGCCAATAAAGCCGCCCATCTCAGAAATCGACCGCCCGCGCCGCGGCAGTCGGGGCAAAATCGCCCAGCGCCAGGGCTTGGGCACCCGGCACCGGCAGTGCCTGGTGGGTGGCCAGCGCGACCCGGCCGCCGGCGTCGCGATGCGCGCCGATCAGTCGCACCAGCCGCTCCTCCCCATCGCGGTCGAGCCCCGCGGTCGGCTCGTCGAGCAGCCACACCGGCGCCGGCGCCGCGACCAGCCGGGCCAGCGCCAGCCGCTTGCGCTGGCCGGCCGAGAGCCAGCGGCACGGCCAATCGGCCACCCGGTCGAGCCCCAATGCCGAGAGCGCAGCCGCGACGCGCGCCGGATCGACGCGCAACTCGCGCAGCCCGGCCCAGAAGGTCAAGGTCTCGCGCGGCGTCAGCGCCGGCTTGATCGCATCGAGATGACCGACATAGTGCAACGAGGCGCGGTATGGCGCCGGGTCGCCGGCGATCGCCACCCCGCCCCACAACAGCCGCCCTGCCTCGGGCGGCAGCAGCGTCGCCAGCAACCGCAACAGGCTCGATTTCCCGCTGCCGTTGGGACCGGTCAGCAGCAGCGCGCCGCCCGCCGCCAGGCGGCATGACAGCCCGGCAAACACCAGGCGTTCGCCACGCCGGCAGGCGACTGCCTCGGCAACGATGTCGCCCCCGTTTTCTCCGGGTTCTGCGGCTGGATCGGCCACCGGCTAGCGTCGCAACGAAAGAGAAAAAAGCGGCTCCGGAGGGGGAGTTCCGGAGCCGCGATGTTTCTGGCCAAGGGGATCGGCCAGAGACGAGGTTTGGGGGACAAACCTGTAAGGACGAACCTTACGCATACGATATTCGTGTCCGATTGGGTCGCAGGTGTGAATAAATTGGGGCGATTCGATGAATTCTAGTCGATCGGCCGGCGATCCTCGATGACCTTGCCATCGCCCGGCAGGCTGCCTGCGGCAACGCGCGAGACGCTGCCGCGCAGCTTGGTCACCGCCTGAACCGATTCGACGATCGCCGCATCGGCGACACCGGGATCGGTCAATTCGACCAGCAGGGTCATCACATCGGCACTCCCCGGCCGCTCGATCACCAGCCGCGCCCGCGCAATCGCCGGGTGGCGGCGCACGATCTCTGCGACCTGGACCGGGTGGACGAACATGCCGCGCACCTTCGCGGTCTGGTCGGCGCGGCCGAGCCAGCCGCGAATGCGCTGGTTGGTGCGTCCGCACGCGCTCGGCGCGGGCAGCCGCGCCGACAGATCACCCGTCGCAAAACGGATCAGCGGGTATTCCGCGGTCAGCGTGGTGACCACGACCTCGCCCACCTCGCCCGACGCCACGGGGTCGCCAGTACCGGGCGTTACCAGTTCAAGGATCACGCCTTCGTCGACCATCATGCCGTCGCACACCGCGCCGCCGGGATCACGGGTTTCATAGGCGATGAGCCCCAGATCGGCCGTGCCGTAGCATTGCAGCGCGGCGATGCCGCGCGCAGCAAACTCGGCGCGCAGCGCCGCCGGAAAGGCCTCCGCGCTGACCAGCGCCTTGGCCAGCGAGCCGATATCAACGCCGGACTCCGCAGCGCGGTCGAGCAGGATCTTGAGAAACGACGGCGTGCCGACATAACCGGCTGGCCGCAGATCGACGATCGTGCGCAGCTGGAGTTCGGTCTGCCCGGTCCCCGCCGGGATCACCGGGCAGCCGAGCGCCTGGGCGGCGCTCTCGACCATCGCCCCGGCCGGGGTCAGGTGATACGAAAACGCGTTGTGAATCAGGTCGCCGCGGCGTAGCCCGGCGGCGAACAGCGCCCGCGCCATGCGAAAGAAATCCGGGCGGCGCGCCTCGGGGTCGTAGATCGGCCCCGGCGAGGCGAAGATCCGGCCCAGTGCCGGTACCGGCACCGCGTTGAAGCCGCCAAATGGCATATCCTGCCGCTGCAATTCGATCAGCTCGGATTTTCGGGTCACCGGCAGCCGCGCGAGCGCCCGCCGGTCGACGACCTCTTCCGGCCTGATCTCGGCCAGCAGGCGCCGATAAGCCGGCGCGTTGCGCTTTGCGGCACCGATCAACCCGGGCAGCGCGGCCATCAGCGCAGCCTCGCGCACCCCCGGATCGCGGGTTTCCAGCGCGTCGAAATAGGGCAGGCTGCTCACCCTGTTCCTCCCCGGCCGCTGCCCTATGCAAAGGCGCGGCGGCACGCACCGGAGATTGCGCCGCGATCCGGGCGCCATCAAGAGCCTGATGCAGGGAACATTGTGGCGTACCGGCAACCACACGGATAAATTCGGCAACGCAGGTGTCCAATTATGTATCGGCGACCGATGGCCGCATGGTAGTCTAGGTCATGTGGCGAATCGCTGACCGCACCCGGAATTGGGGAAGGCCTCGTGCGACTACGAATCTTGCGGCATCTATTGCCTCTGCTACTGATTATTTCTGCTACGCTAAGCGCCGGCCCGACTGCGTGGGCCGATACGCTTACTGCCGCAGCGCGCGCCAAGCTGGAAGCGCAAAAGGAAGCGCTGTTTCAGCGGATGCTGCGCGAGCCGGCCAACCTCGACATCACCTTTGCCTATGCCGACCTGTCGGCGCGCCTCGGCAATGACGAAGCGGCGGTGGCGGCGCTGGAGCGGATGCTGCTGTTCAACCCGAACCTGCCGCGCGTCGACCTCGAACTCGGTGCGCTCTATTTCCGGATGGGTTCTTTCGAAACCTCGCGCAGTTACTTCGACAAAGCGCTTGCGGCCAATCCGCCGCCCGAGGTCAGGCAGCACATCAAGGAATACCTCGCCCAGATCAACGAGCACGAATCCCCGCAGCAATTTGTCGGCTACGCATTCGTCGGCGCGCAATACCAGTCGGATGCCAACGTGGCGCCTAGCTCGCCGCTGATTCACTCGCCGATCGGCGATGTGCTGCTGTCGAGCCAGTTTATCAAACACCACGATTTCGACCTCTTCGGGACCGCGGTCGCGCGCTACAGCTACGACCTCCAAACCCAGGATCGCGACACGCTGGAAGTCGATTCGACGATTTATGCCAATCATTACATGCAGTTCAGCCGGCTTGACCTGGATTTTGCAGAGGTCAGCTTCGGGCCGCGCCTGCGCTTTCCCCACCCCGGCCTTCCGGGCGTGCAATCTGCGACGTTACGGCCCTACGTCATAGCCAACGAAGTCGGGCTTGGCGAAAACCAGTATTTCTGGACCTATGGCAGCGGCCTCGAACTGACCGCCAAGATGGCGCACGACATCGACTTCAAAGGCAGCGTCGAGATTCGCCGGAAGAAATTCACGAATGCCCCCGATCGCCCGCTGTCGTCGGGGCTTAACGGCACAGACAAGCTGGTCACCCTGGCGCTCACCAAGATGGTGACGCCGATGTCGCAGGTCGGCCTCGAAGCGGAGTTCCTCGACCAGGTCACGGCCCTCAGGTTTTACAGCAACCGGACCTATTCGCTGTCCGCGAGCTATCGCATCCGCTATGCCGACCCGACCCATACGCTGCGCCTGCCCTGGGAATCCGCGTTGTTCGCCGGCCGCAGCTGGGGGTATTACGCCGCGCCCGACCCGTGCTGCAGCACCAGCGGCTTGCCGTTTTCCCCATCGTTCAGCAACCGATTCGATCGCCGTTGGCGGATTGGCCTGTCGCAGACCTTCATGGTTCGCGACAATGTCGGCATCGTTGTGCAGCTGCAACGCGACGTGGTGTCGTCTGATCTGCCGCTTTATGCCTACACCAGCAACTCTGCGCTCGTCGGGGCGCGGATCAGTTTCTAGGAGGCGTCGGATGACCCCAATCCTGCGCTCGCTCGGCATCTGCTTTGTGGCAACTGGTGCCGTCCTTGCCGTTACTCTCCCGGCCGCAGCGCAACGCGTCGGGATCAGCAGCGCGGTCAACCCGGCGACCACAGGCGCGCCGCCGGGCATTCCGGCCAAGCAGCTCGTGATCGGCGAAAACATCGTCTACAACGAGCACATCGCTACCGGTCCTGTGGGCCAGACCCAGATCCTGTTCGTCGACGAATCGGCGATGAGCGTCGGGCCCAATTCGGATATGACGATCGACAAATTCGTCTACGATCCGAAGACCGGAACCGGAACCGAGGCGCTGAGCGCCACCCGCGGCATCTTCCGCTATGTCGGCGGAAAGCTCAGCAAACTCACCACCCCGGTGACGATGCGCACGCAATCGGCCGCGATCGGCATTCGCGGCGGCGTGTTCCTGCTGGATCTCACGGCCGACGGCCACCTCTATGTCGTGTTCCTCTACGGCGACGAACTCACCGTTACCGGGCTCACCGGCGTAACCCAGACGATCACCCGGCCCGGTTTCGCCGTGTCGGTTTCCGGCCCGGGTGCGGCGCCGTCGCCGCCGGGTCCGGCTCCCCGGGCGTTGCTGGACCGGTTTCTCGCCTCGCTCGACGGCCGCTCCGGCGGTGATGGCGGCAGCGCGAACCCGCCGACCGACACGATCGTGGCCAACAGCGGTGTCTCAAAGGCGATCTCCGGCAACATTACCGGCAACATCCAGATTGCGCAGCAGACCCAACCGCAGACGCAACCCGCGACTCAGACCACCAACCCGAGTCCGCAACCCAACACCAATACCAATCTCAATACGATCAACGGGCAGACCCAGGTTCAGAATTCGACCCAGGCACCGCCCAACCAGACCGGTATCTCAGGCGGCTTCACAATCTCCTCCAACGTCGGCAACGGAACCGGTTTTGATGGGGCGCCCGTCCCATTCAGCAACGCCAGCGTGCAGAACGGCGTGTTTATCGCCACGGTCGGCCAGGACACCGTGTCGGTCGCCCTGGGCAACGGCAGCGGGACGGTGCAGCGCACCGGGCAATCGGCCGAACTCGGCGCGTTCAACGCAACCGTGACGACGAGCCCGGATAAAACCTTCGTCTATGCCAACGCGTCGCCGATCAATCATCCCAACGAACTCGGCTTCATCTACGGCGGGCTTCCGGTGAACCAGAGCGTTTACAGCGCGACCGGGTCGCCGCAATTTTATGCCTTCCAGGTCAACCCCGACGCGGCGCTGAACAACAACATACCGTTCACCCGCAACCAGACAGGCGGATCGATCCCCAACCCGACAGTGTCGCCACTTTATCTGGCGGTGTCGCCGGCCACCGGCTTTGCCTTTGGTCAGTTCTCTGGCGCCGGGTATCCCAAGGCGCTGCAGGCAAGCCTGGCGATCAACGGCCAGGGGGCCAATCAAAGCTCGGCGCTGACGGTAGCGGTCGGCAACATCTTCTCGACCGCCGGCAATCCGGGCCAGGCAACCGCGATGCCGGTGCTGAACGGCATCGCCGAAGGCTCGTACAGCCCCGCCGGCGGCAGCGCGACCACGCGTATCAATAGCGCGTTCCTGACCGGGATCGACGGGGTCGGTAACAGCTTTTACGGTAACAACTCGATCACCGGATTTGTGCTGGATTCGAACAATTGCTGCAACGCCGACGGCTCGCAGACGCCCAGTACCGCTCAGGAAATCAACACCCAGACCGGCGCCGTCACGAACTATAACTTCGTCCAGCCGGTCACCGCGACGACGCTGCCAGCGATCGGCAGCGGCCCGCAGACCGCGCAGAACCTGACGGGATTTGCCGGCGGCACGATGACCGCCAACCAGAACGGAACCGCCACCGCCTATGCGGTCACCGGCGGCATCGCGATCCAGAGCGACCCGGCCAATCTTCAAATTGCCGGCACGATCGCGGCCACTGACCCGTTCACCCCGACGCAAAGCGGGGTCAATTCGGTGGTGCTGTCATACGGCTCGCTGAGCCCCGGCAACACCAGTGCGCGGCAGGGCTATATCAACAACAACCTGTTCGGCATGCTGGAAAGCCCGGGCGGCTCCGGATCATCGCTGAACAGCAATAGCGGGACCGCCAGTCTCTATCTCGTCACCGCCAGCGCGGTGCCGAATACCACGCTACTGCCGGCCGGCGTCAGCTTCTGCCAGTGCCAGTTCCTGCAATGGGGCTATTGGGGCGGCGAGCTCGACACCAGCGACCCGAACGGCGCGCGCACCGACGTTGCGCATATCAACACCTGGGTGGCCGGCTCGCCGACCCCGGCCGCCGACATCAACAACCTGATCGGGATGAGCGCGACGGCGAGCTACTCAGGCGCGGCGGTCGGCAGCGTGTTCAACAACGGCAGCCACTACCTCGCCGCCGGCGGCTTCAATCAATCGTATAATTTCGGCACCCAGACCGGCACGATGACCATCAGCAATTTCGACGGCAAGACGTTCGGCGGAACGGTCACCGGGGCTCGCGGGTCGCCGGCATTCGCCGCACCGCTCTCCGGCAGCGGGGTCAACGGCAGTGCGGCCGGCACATTCTTCGGCCCGGGTGCGATTGAGGCCGGCGGCAGCTTTGCCGTGCAGGGAACCGGCAACGTGCCCTATGTCGCGGCGGGCACTTTTGCGGGACGGCAACCTTAGCTTTGCGCGAGCCCCCTTCGGACGGGCCCGAGGTTTCGGGCACCGCTGTCAACCTCCGGCCGCGCCCCGTTGGCGATCTCCGATGGAGAATATGCGGCCGTAACCTCGGCCTGCATCCGGCAGAGACATCGGCGCCGGCTTAACCGCCGCGATGCCATGTCCGCTGCGAGATGCACCCCGGACGAGCCGTCGTCATAGACCGCCCCGGATCGACGTCGGCCATGTGCCCGCGATCCCTCTAGGCTCTGCTCCACATCGGCAAACCCGGCGATTCCGGGCTTACCGATCCGGAGTAGCTGTAGAGGCCGTTGCGGGCGGTTAAGATAATCCACTCTCCCGTCGACCGGCACCCGCGCCGCCCAGTTCACCCATGCGACGGGACTGCCCACAACCGGCTGTCTCCTGAACTCCGCCAACGGCCTCGCCGCACACGCCACCAACCGATCCTGCCTACGGGGTCTCCACCCGCACCGCCCACCGCTCATTGTTCCGGTCCGACGGCAGTCGACATCACCCACAGGCGCCACCGACCCGTCACCTCGCGGGACGGAACTGCCAACCCATCCATAGCCATAGGCGTTTCCATGGAGATGCCGTACGGCGAAACGCCGCGGCGCGCATCGCACCGGCCCTCGGGTCACGAACCCGCGCCGCGTCCTCCATGATCGTATTTGGCGGCTTTGACCCGGCCGTCTTTGAACGCAAACGAGGCACAAGAAAAACCCGCCGGCTTAGCCGGCGGGTTCTCTGCGTGTGCTTGGTGGTTAGGTCGACGCGATCAGAAGGCCACGTCGAACTTGCCGATGATAGTCTGGATCTGGTTGCTGTCCGGCGTGCCGGTCGGAACCGCAACCGCCCAGCGCTGGCCCCACATGTATTCGACGCCGACCGTGACGAACGGAACCGGGTTCCACAGCAGGTTGGCGTGTGCCGTCTCGATGCGCCGGCTCGCCGCAGCGGCAGCCGCAGCGGTCAGGTACGAGGATTTGACCCCGTTCTGCTCGTTGATGCCGAAGCTGAAGGTCGACCGCAGATTGCTCGCCCACCAATGCTGGTAGCCGATCTCGCCACCGATCTCCTGGATCAGCTTGGACCGGACGCAATTCGCGGTGGTCGCGCCAGCCGGGCCCGCGGCGACACACGCGCCACCGGTAGCACCGGTCGTCAGAGCCGAGTAATTGGTCTCGATCGCGGCGTTGCCGAAGTTGTTCAGGTAGGCACCCAACCCGTCGCCGGCGACGAAGTGGAAGAGGATGTCATCCTTCGGGGTGAGCCAGCCCGGCTTCACGTCGAAGCTGATGGCGCCACCGCCGCCGGTGTAGCTGCGGCTGAGATATTTGCCGTCAGACAACCCCATGGCCGGACGGAGCACGCCGCCGATGTCGATATGACCCCACGGCTGCGGGATGTAGAGAGCCGCGGTGAAGTCAGGCGCCGACGGCTTGGTCGGATTGCCAGTAACCGTCCCGGTCGTGCAGGCGCTGGGAATGCCTGCGTCCGAACCGCAGATGCCACCCGAGGTCAAAGCCTCGACTTCGGGATTTTCCGCCGAGAACGACAGCGCGCCGCCCCAGGCCCAGTTCAATGGCATGGTGTAGCGGATCTGCGCGACGCGGACCCGGCCCGGTTCGCCGACGTTGCCACCGAAATCGATCGTCTCGGCGTTGGCGTCGGGATCTTCGAAGTTCGAGTTCGCCTGGCCAGCCAGCCACCCGCCCAACGTGCCATAGGCGTATTTCATGCGGGGGGTGAGGTTGTCGGCGATGGCCGCCGGTCCGGAGCCGCCGGGGTTGTAGGCGGTTGAGTTGGCGAAATCGAGCGACAGGTAGCTTCGCGCCTCGCCGTAGGGGGTCGGGGTGCGGGTCTCGACGATCAGCTGCGATTGACGAGCGCTGAAGCCCCAATCGTTGGAGCCCTTGGCGTTGCTGGTCGTGCCGACGCCGATCGAGTTGACCGCGCCGTTGGCGCCGATGGTGGTGTTCCACGGGCTGCCGTTGGCGACGCCGCCCTCGAGAAAGGTGTCGGTGATCAACGTGATGTTGCCGCCGACGCGGATCGAGGTGTCGGTTCCCGGGATCAGGAACGACCGCGGGAAGCTGCCGGCGATCGTCGGCGCTGGCTTCTGGGTCGCCATGTTCTGATACATGCGCTCGCCCGGCCCCATCTGGGCGGCCTGCGCGAGCTGATCGAGCCGCTGCTGGAGGAGCTCGTTGTTGACGCGCAGATCCGACAGCTCGTCGGCTCTTGCGTTGGGCACGCTACATAGCAGCGCGACGACGGCGGTAGCCCCGCCGATCGCTGCCAGAGTGCCGAAAGTCCGCTTTGTGCTCATTGCTCCCCCAATAACATCAATGGTTGCGGTTACGCGGATTACGGGCGTACCGACGCCAGGCGCCCATGATATGAGCAACCAAAGGGTGATCAAGCGCGCATTGATGTTTTCGTGGTGTTTTCGTCTCAGCGTTGCGAAAATGCCACACAGTTGCCGAGGTTCAGCAACCGGCAACCACACGGCGAAAACGCCGCGCGGGCCGAGGCTTACGGCAATACCGTTGAATTATTGGCCGGCCGGGACGCCTTAATCGGCGGTGCCGGAACCGTCCCTTGCCCGGTCAGACAAAGAGTTCAGGTCAGAACTTGAAACCGAGACGCGCGCCGGCACTGGTGATCCCGGCATTACGCGGCGCCAGATTGGCGTTCGAGATATGGTCGGCGAAGGCAGCGACATTGACGCTCTGGGTGATCTGATACCCGAGCTCGACGCTTTCGCGGAACAGCAGCGGAAAGCCCAGCCGCTTGCGGCCCGGCGGCGCCGATAGCTCGTACCCGTCGTGCAGCGCGCCGCCCAGGCTGCCGTTTACGAAGATCCCGTCGCCGGGCTGGAGCACATTGTGGAACAGCGTGATGCCCCAGGTCAGCCCGGCATAGACATCGCTGGTGTTGCCGGCGGTGTTGATGTCGGTGCCGATGTGCGGCCGCGGGGAACCGATCACCGACAGGAAATCGGGCGATTTGAACAGCGCTTCGAGGTTGATGTCGGCGCCGCTCTCGACGTGCCGCCCAAATAGCGTGACGTCGTGGGCGAGGCCGCCGATTTTGAGCTCGTCGAGGTAAGGAACCTGGGCTCGCGCCGCGCCGGACCCCAACAGGACCCCGATCGCGGCGGCGACAAAGACGACGGCGCGCAGCATGCCCTTCACGGCCAAGTCCCTCGTAATTCGTTCATGTGGGCTACAAAATTCGCCGTTAACGTACCGTGGCACTCCGGCCCTTGCCAACCGGTTTCGCGCGCCCCGCAGATCAGCCGAACGGATTGAGCCCCTTGAGCCGCGCGGACCAGCGGTGCCGACCGAGTTCGCGGCGGACCACCCGGCGGTCGGTAACCCAATTGAGCTGGACGCTGCGCCGCGCGCCAACATGCGGGTAGTGGCCGTGAAACGACACGTCGCTGCGGCGGAACGCCACTACCGTGCCAGCGAGCGGCGGCACCTCGGTCACATAGTCGTCAAGATCGTCCGGCCCGCGCAACAGTCGCAGCCGCCCGGCCGCCTCGTCCCATGCCGGGTTCATGTACAACAGCAGCGTGATCAGCTTTGTCGCCGAATCGGTGTGAATCCGGCCATCCTTGCCGTCGCTGAAGCCGCGCAGCGTGATCATCGTCGGGCGATCCGACAGATCGAGGTCGAATTTCTCCTCGATCGCATGGCGCAGCGGCGCGGCGGTCAACTCCGCCGCCAGCGCGGCAAAGGCCCGCCCGCAGGCCACCGTTTCCAGCGGATAGCTGCCGTGCCCGGGAACCGCCGGAAACCCGGCCGCCAGCTCGGCAACCCGGTCGGCACAGAGGAAACTGTCGAAAATCACATAATCGAACGGGTCGCGGCACAGCGGGGCTTGCCGCAGCCGCTCAAGATCGAGATACATGGGCCGAGATTACGCCGACCCGGCCGCGAGGCGAAGCGGTCTGACGGCCAGGTAGTGTCTCAGTTTGAAATTGGCCGCCCCTTGTAGCGCGGCTCGCCCCGCCCACCTTCCTGGTGTATGCTTAGCGCAAAGCAGCGCCGGGGATGGGGATGCCAAATTTATCAGCCGATGCGACGATCGCAGATATCATGTCGAGCCTAGCGACGCCGGAGGACTACCTCCGGCGCGTGATCGGCACATTCTACCAGATGCAGAAAGCGCATGGGAACGTGACGGTGCGGATCGGCGTGACCGGCCAGGGAAAGATGCCGCATTATCGGATCGACGATGCGGCCGGGCATCCCATTCAGGCGTTCGACTACCTCGGCGAGCCATTCCCCGACTATCGAGCAGTAGATACCGAGGCATGGAGTACGCGCTCTATGACCTTCGACGGTGTTCGCGCGCTGCTCGCCGAACACATGAGCGTGAAACCGCGAAGGTCCAGCCATGCCTAAAGGCCCCCAAGGACAGAAGCGCCCCGCCGACGTGATCGGTAACGCTGTCCGCGTCATGCGGATCGCGACCGGCGAGGAAACCGAGGAAGCCGATTCGGTGAAGTCGGCGGCAGCGGAACTTGGTGCGCGGGGCGGAAAGGCTCGTGCTGCCGGGATGACGCCAGAGCGACGCAGCGAAATCGCAAAAAATGCGGCTAAATTGCGGTGGGCCGCCAAAATTAAGCCATAGGCGCAGCTTGCATGAACGCCATTTGTTGCTGCTGCATTTTGACCATTGCCCGGCCCAGTTGATTTTCAATAATTTTAAATGCTGGAGTGTTGCTCAAAGTATGCATATAACAATGATGAATGGTTAAAACTAAATCCTGGAACTTTTGATCGTTCTCCAATCGAGATACTTTTAACTCCGCCGCCTCACACGCCTCGTATTGGAAGTGCGTATTGTGAGTCTTTCCTTCGTCGTTTGACAAAAGTTTACTGACTTTCTTTATTTTTGCCTGCCGAGCTCTCGGAGCCAGCGCCGAAAACATATTCTCCGCTAGGGTCTTGTTTATAAAATCGTGGGAATTTTTTATTGCTTCTTCGCATCTCTGAATAAATGACGGAGTAATCTTTCCGAGTATAGGACTCCAAAATAGTGCAGCTTTCTCGTCTTTCATTATCTCTTCATAAGCGCGCTTTACTTCTGTTACTAAACCTACTGCGCCAATAATTCCAAACTGTGGATCAATCGGACCTAGACTAGTGCACTGACACAGACGTAGGATTCACAAAGGCGGCTAGGTATGCGAATCTGGGCGGATGGCTCAGACCGTATGTGTCGTCGTCACCGCCGAGGACCGCGCGCGCTTGGCCGCGATCGTTGGGGATCGAAGCCGGCCG
>DATLRD010000063.1:0-2217 GCA_035534855.1 Allostellaceae bacterium
CGGTTCTTCTCGCATCTGATCACCTCGATGAAGACGCCGACCCTGATCGGCGCCATCGCGCGCGATCTCGACGTCGGCCGTGCCGCCATCATCCAGATCGTCTCGACCGGCGAGGCGCTGATGGAGCGCCGGCTCGCCGAGATTCCGACCGAGGAATGGGGCGACGTGCAGGTGGACATCACGCCGCGCGAGTACGTCCTCGACTATCTGGCGCACAGCTTCCCGACCCAGCTCTTCGAGCCCTTCACCGACAGCGAGGGCAATCTCTCCTCCCGGCCGGTCTATCGCGACGGCCAGCCGGTGCAGAGCCGCGATGCTGTCGAACGCCGCGACCGCCTGATCGAGCGGCTTGCATCGCTCGCCCCCGTGCAGGGCGCCCTCGACCAGATCGTGCAGCGTTTCGGCACCGAGATAGTGGCGGAGGTCACCGGCCGCTCGCGGCGGATCGTGCGCAAGGGCGACCGGCTCTGCGTCGAGAACCGGGCCGGCTCGGCCAACCTCGCCGAGGCGCATGCTTTCATGGATGACGAGAAGCGCATACTCGTGTTTTCCGATGCCGGCGGCACCGGTCGCAGCTATCACGCCGATCTCGCAGCCAGGAACCAGCGTCTGCGCGTCCATTATCTGCTGGAGGCGGGCTGGAAGGCCGACACCGCCATCCAGGGGTTGGGCCGCAGCAACCGCACAAACCAGGCGCAGCCGCCGCTGTTCCGGCCGATCGCCACCGACGTGAAGGCCGAGAAGCGCTTTCTGTCGACGATCGCGCGCCGGCTCGACACGCTTGGCGCCATCACCAAGGGCCAGCGCCAGACCGGCGGGCAGGGACTGTTCCGCTCGGACGACAATCTCGAGTCCGATTATGGCCGCGCCGCCTTGCGCCAGCTCTATGTGCTGTTGTTCAGCGGCAAGGTCGAAGGCTGCTCGTTCCAGGCGTTCGAGAACGCGACGGGTCTGCGCCTGACCGACCAGGACGGAACATTGCGTGAGGACCTGCCACCGATCACCACCTTCCTCAACCGGTTGCTGGCGCTGACCATCGACCTGCAGAACACGCTGTTCGGCGTGTTCGAGGATTTGCTGCACACCAGGATCGAAGGCGCCATCGCCTCTGGCACTTATGACACCGGCGTCGAGACGCTCACGGCGGAAAGCCTGATCGTGAGCGACCGAAGGACGCTCTACGTCCATCCGCAGACCGGGGCGGAGACGCAGATCTTCACCATCCGCCGGCGGGAGCGCAATCATCCCCTCGCGCTCGCCGACGCCTGCGAACGCGCCGACGATCCTCGCGCGCTGCTGCTGGTCAACACCCAGTCCGGGCGTGCCGCCGTGCAGGTCCCGGCGCCGAGCCTAATGCTCGACGACGGCGAGGTCGAACGCCGCGTGCGGCTGCTGCGCCCGATGGAGCGCACGGCGATCCCGCTCGCCGCGATGGCGCAGACGCATTGGAAAGAGGCCGATCGCGACACTTTCGCTCACGCCTGGGAGAAGGAACTCGCCGCGGTCCCGACTTTCAGCGACAGCGATCTGCACATCGTCACCGGGCTGTTGCTGCCGATCTGGAAGAGGCTCCCTGATGACTCGATGCGAGTCTATCGGCTTCAGACCGATCCCGGCGAGCGGATCATCGGCCGGCTGGTCTCGCCCGCCTGGGTGGCGCAGGCGGGCGACGCTGAGACGCCGACGATCGCCTCGGCCGACGCCTGGACCGCTTTGCTTGACGGCCGGACAATTCTGGAACTCCAGGAGGGTCTCCAGCTTCGCCGCGCCAAGATCATGGGCGAATTCCGGGTCGAGCTGACCGGGTTCACCGACGGCATGGTCGATCGGCTGAAGGCGACCGGCCTGATCTCGGAGATCATCTCGTGGAAGCTGCGTCTGTTCGTGCCGACCGGTGCGCATGGTCCTGTCATTCTCGGTGCGTTGATGGAACGCTACCCGCTCGTCCGCATCGCGGATCGGCCGGCGGCGTGAGGCGGCCACCATGTCGTCACATGCCGCCGACCTGGCCTACCGTCTCGCGCGCAATGCCGAGGCGGTTTGCCGCCACTATCTCTCCAACGGGCATCGCGAAGGCCGCTACTGGCTGATCGGCGACGTCACCAACACGCCGGGTCGCAGCCTGTTCGTCCGCTTGAGTGGACCCGACAGCGGCAAGGGCGCCGCCGGCAAATGGACCGACGCCGCCACCGGTCAACATGGTGATCTCCTCGACCT
>DATLRD010000064.1:0-3917 GCA_035534855.1 Allostellaceae bacterium
TCGCCGAGGCGGGCGCGGCGCAGCAAGGAGGCGGGTTGCCATGATCATCGACTGCCACGGCCACTACACGACCTCGCCGCGCCAGCACGAGGCGTGGCGCACCCAGCAGATCGAGGCGCACGCCGCCGGCAAGGCGGCGGCGCCACGCCCGACGATCAGCGACGACGAGATTCGCGAGACCATCACCGGCGGCCAGCTCAAGCTCCAGCGCGAGCGCGGCACCGACCTCACGATCTTTTCGCCGCGCGCCGCCGGCATGGGCCACCATCTCGGCGACGCGACGACCAGCGAAGCGTGGGCCGCCGCGTGCAACGAGCTGATCCACCGCGTCTGCTCGCTGTTTCCGAAGAACTTCATCGGCGTCGCGATGCTGCCGCAGAGCGCGCGCGTCAGCCCGAAGAACTGCCTCGCCGAGCTCGACCGCTGCATCACGCAATACGGGATGGTCGGGATCAACCTCAACCCCGACCCGTCGGGCGGGCATTGGCAGGACCCGCCGCTCGGCGACCGCTATTGGTACCCGGTGTACGAAAAGATGGTCGAGCACGACATCCCGGCGATGATCCATGTCAGCGCCTCGTGCAACCCGACCCACCACACGACCGGCTCGCACTACCTCAACGGCGACACCGCCGGCTTCAACCAGCTGATGACCTCGTCGGTGTTCAAGGATTTCCCGACGATCAAGTTCGTCATCCCGCATGGCGGCGGCGCGGTGCCGTACCATTGGGGGCGCTATCGCGGGCTGGCGCAGGACGCCAAGCTCGGCTTGCTCTCCGAGTTGATGCTCAACAACGTGTTCTTCGACACCTGCGTCTATCACCTGCCCGGGCAGGAATTGCTCGCCAAGGTGATCCCGGTCGACAACATCCTGTTCGCCTCCGAGATGATCGGTGCGGTGCGCGGCGTCGACCCGGAAACCGGGCACTATTACGACGATACCAAGCGCTACATCGACGCGCTGCCGCTGTCGGCCGCCGACAAGGCGAAGATTTTCGAGGGCAACGCCCGCCGCGTCTACGGCCGCCTGTCGGCGCAGATCGACAAGCAGGCCAAGGCGGCGGGTTGAGAGGGTCGAACCCCTTCTCGGCTGCTACTGCGGCGAGGGCCTTGCCCCGGGATATGGCATCGGTGGCGGCGGGGCCGGCTGGTACATGGCCGGTGGCGGCGGGGGCGGCGGTGGCGGCGGCACACAGGCGGCAAGGCCCACGGCGAGCAAAGCGCTCGTCAAAAGAACCCGGATCATGATCTCTCCCATTCGGTATCTGCCTGTATTAACGTTTCACCGGCAAACGGTTCCGTTGATACGGCGGGTTGAACGGGATTGGTCGCCGAGGTGGCGAGTCAACGAAGCAAGATCGAGACCCAGGCCAAGGCCGCTCGCTGAGAAGCGCCCCTCTCCCGCATCGCGGAAGAGGGGTTATCCGAATCGCGTCAGTTGAGCCGCAACTCGCTGATATGTCGCGGGTCCTGCTTGAGGTCGCCGCGCTCGACCGCCTTGACGATCTCGACCAGCTTCTCGTTGGCGCGCGCGGCGATGCCGGCCCGCGCCCCTTCGCGCACGACAAACCCGTTGAGGAACTCGATCTCGGTGCGCCGCCCCTTGGCCATGTCCTGGCCCATCGACGGGCGCTGATTGGCGGCGCCGCGCGGTGAATTGAGGCGGTGGTCGTCGTAGCGCCGCAACGCCTCGACATCGCCCTCGCCGGCGCGGGCGACAACCTCCGGTGGCTGGTGGTCGATCTCTTCGAGGCGGTAGCCGAGCGCCTGGCCGATGCGGATCGCCTCGCCGCCGAGCCGCGCCTGAAAGTGGCGGATCGCCTCGTTGTCGGCGCATTGCGCGCCGCTGAGCCCGGTGCACGCGCAGACCCCGTTGGCCATCGTGTTCTGCACCAGCTTGGTCCAGCGCTCGCCCCACAAATTGTCGGTCGCAATGGCGCTGTCGGCGGTGGAGACGAGGCGGCACACTTCCTGCGCGCGCTCGGTGATGCGGCCGTGCACCTCGCCGGTGCGGTAGACCGTGTGGCGGCTGCCGCCGATCAGCCCGCCGCGATGCACCTGGCCCGGCGCGTGGAGCGCGACGCTGATATGGCTGGCGATGCAGCCGAGCGTCTTGCCCCAGCCGACCACCTCGGCGATCGTCGGCTCGTTCATGCAGTTCTGCAGCGACACGACATAGCCGCCCGGCGCCAGGTATTGCTTGATCAGCCGCGCCGCCCACTCGGTGTCGTAGGATTTGACGCAGATAAAGGCGATGTCGACCGGCGGCTCCTTGGCGAGCTGCTGCGCCTCGGTCAGGTGCATCGCCCGCACCTTGACGGCGAACGGCTCCGGCCCCTGGTGGTGCGTCACGCGAATGCCGTCGCGGTTGATCGCCTCGACATTCTCCGGCCAGAAATCGATATAGGTCACGTCCTCGCCGGCCTTGGCCATGTGCGCGCCCGTATAGGTGCCGACCGCACCCGCCCCGACGATCACGATCCGCTTGCCCATCGCGCGCCTCCCGATTGCCCGTCCTCGCTCGCTCCGAGCGTATCACACGACCACATTCGTGCGCTGCTCGATCGGCGATTGCCGGCCCGCGCATGCACGCGGTATCTGTGTCGATCTGCCCAATCGATGAGCAGCGACCACGGAGAGAGTCGGCCGATGGCGGATGCGGCGGGAACGACGACGCCCCAGCACCGAACGGCGCGCCCCGGCGCCGCGGTCGAAGGGCGCGGATCCTGGGTTGCCGCAGCCGCTTCGCTCGTGGTGCTGTCGTTCTCCTACGGCTCCCCGCTGCTGCTGGTGGTGGGGCTGAAGCCGATCGCCAGCGGGCTCGGCGCCGACCGCGAAGCGGTGTCGCTGGCGGCGGCGCTGATGTGGATCGGCACCGGCACGGGCGGCATCCTGATGGGCTGGCTCGCCGACCGGATCGGCATCCGCCGCACGGTGGTCTTCGGCGCGACGATGATCGCCGCAGGGCTGCTGCTGTCGTCGCTCGGCAGACTGTGGGCGCTCTATGTCGGCCAGGGGCTGCTGATGGGGCTGCTCGGCAACGGCGCGATGATGCCGCCGCTGATGGTGTATGTCAGCCGCTGGTTCGAGGCGCGGCGCGGCACCGCGCTGGCGCTGATCTCATCGGGCCAGTACGTCGCCGGCATGGTGTGGCCGAGCGTGTTCGAGCGCGCGATGACCGACTATGGGTGGCAGCGGGCGATGGTCGGGTTCGCCGCGGTCTGCGCGGTGACGATTCCGCTGATCGCGCTGTTTCTGTACCCCGCCCCGCCGCCGCATGCCGCCGAGGCGCACGCCGACCGCCAGCGGACCGGCCGGCAGGTACTCGGCATGCCGCCCAATTTGGTGATGGCGCTGCTGTGCGTCGCCGGGTTCTGCTGCTGCATCCCGATGGCGCTGCCGCAGAGCCATCTCGTAGCGTTCTGCACCGATGTCGGCATCACGCCGACGAGCAGCGCACTGATGCTGTCGGTGATGACCGGCGCTGCATTCCTCAGCCGCCAGTTCTGGGGCTGGCTCGCCGACCGCGTCGGCGGGCTGCCGACGCTGCTGCTGGGCTCGACCTGTCAGGCGCTGGCGATCAGCGCCTTCCTGATGACCCGGAGCGAAGCCGGGCTGTTCGCGGTCTCGGCCGCCTACGGCCTCGGCTTCAGCGGCATCGTGCCGGCCTATGTGTTGATCGTGCGCGAGCTGTTTCCGTCGAGCGAGGCGGCATGGCGGGTGCCCCTGGTGCTGTTCGTCAGCATGGGCGGAATGGCGTTCGGCAGCTGGTTCGCCGGCGCGATCTATGACCATTTCGGGTTTTACGGGCCGGCCTTCGCCACCGGCGTGCTCTTCAACCTCGCCAACATGACGGTGGTCGGCTTTCTCGTGCTGCGCCGCGGCTGGGGCCGCCGGCTGCACCCGGCGGCGGCTTA
>DATLRD010000065.1:0-16125 GCA_035534855.1 Allostellaceae bacterium
CCAGCGCCTCCGGCAGGCGGCGCGCAACATCAAGGCGTTCCTGCAAGGCCGCAACGACAGCCCCGAGCTGCGCCGCACCGACCGCCGGGTGCCGGCCGCCGCCAAGTAGAGGCTCAGGCACCGATCGCCGGCACACCCAGGTCGCGCGCGGCCTGCGCCAGGGCGCGGTCGAGCGTGGCCAATGGCAGCACGCGACGCTGGGCCAGTTCAAGATAGGCCGCGTCGTACAAGGTGAGCCGGAACCGGTCGGCGAGTTGCAGTGTGACTGTCCGGGCCTGAGCTTGGGTTTCCGGATCAACCGCGATCGGCGCCCGTTCGAGAGCGTTAAGCGCCTCGGTCCGGAAAGGCACAGAGATGCGCCCGCGACGCATTGCCATGATCAACCCATTGCCGACCTCGAGCGGCCAGATCGCCGGCACCAATCCGCCGTCGGAGAGGACCGATTCGAAGATCCGATCGATCACGGGCGTCGTTTCGTCGGGGTAGAGCCAGGCAAGCGTGACCGAGCACGATGCTCACGGCCGGCCTTCGTCGCGATAGGCCTTCCATTCTTGCCAGTCGAACGCGCCGTGATTTTCCTGCTTTGCCCGCTCGCGCAGCCGCTTTATCGCGGCGCGGGCTTCCTCGCGGTTGGGCTTGCCCCGCGGAGGCACCAGCCGCGCCGCCTCCTTGCCATGCCGGGTGATGATGATTTCCTCGCCCTGTTCCGCGAGATCGAGCAGCTTGCTGAGCTTGTTCTTGGCCTCGAAGGCGCCGATTTCTCGCACTCCAATTCCCGCCTTCAGCTAGATGTCAGCCGGTTTATGGAATGGATGCTAATTTGACCAGCAGCATTTGACTTTGCCGAGGCTGGTCCCTATGTTCCGCCGCTCGCAAGAGGCCGGGCCATGAAGATCGTCAATTCGCTGAAGAGCTTGAAAAAGCGCGACAAGAACTGTCGCATCGTGCGGCGCAAGGGCCGGGTCTATGTGATCAACAAGACCAACCCGCGCTACAAGGCGCGCCAGGGCTAGCTGTCGCCAGCGCCGCGCGGCGCCATCACCGGCGCGGCAATCTCGACGGGCCGGCTCGCGGCGCGCGATTGCATCGCTGCGCCGGCGATGACACATTCCCCTCATGCACATGCCCGAACCGGATGCGGCGGTCATCGCCCGTCGCGAGGAGATCGCCGCTTCGCTGCGCCGCATCGTGCCCGGTGAGGGGGTGATCGTGTCGGCCGCGGAGCGCCGCGCCTATGAGAGCGACGGTCTGAGCGCCTATCGCCAGCCGCCGCTGGTCGCGGTGCTGCCGTCGACGGTGGATCAGGTAGCGGCGGTGCTGCGCTATTGCAAGGCCGAAGGAATCAAGGTGGTGCCGCGCGGCGCCGGCACCTCGCTGTCGGGCGGCGCGCTGCCGCTGGCCGATGGCGTCTTGCTCGGCATGGGCAAATTCAACCGCATCCTCGACATCGACTTTGCCAATCGCTGCGTGGTCGTGCAGCCCGGGGTGACCAATCTCGGCGTTTCCAATGCAGTCGAGGCGGCCGGGTTCTATTATGCGCCCGACCCGTCGAGCCAGATCGCCTGCACGATCGGCGGCAACATCGCCGAGAATTCCGGCGGGGTGCATTGCCTCAAATACGGGCTGACGACCAACAACGTGCTCGGCCTTGAAATGGTGCTGATCGACGGCGAGGTAATCCGCCTCGGCGGCAAGCACCTCGACGCCGAAACCTACGATCTGATGGGCGTGGTCACCGGCTCGGAAGGGCTGCTCGGCGTGGTTACCGAGGTGACGCTGCGCATCCTCAAAAAGCCGAGCACCGCGCGCGCCCTGCTGATCGGCTTTCCAGCCATCGAGGACGCCGGCAACTGCGTCGCCGCGATCATCGCCGCCGGCATCATCCCCGGCGGGATGGAGATGATGGACCGGCCGGCGATCCATGCCGCCGAGGCGTTTGTCCATGCCGGCTACCCGCTCGATGTCGAGGCGCTGCTGATCGTCGAGCTCGACGGGCCGCAGGCCGAGGTCGACCATTTGATCGCCGCCGTCGAGGGGCTGGCGCGCGACAACCGGGCCGCCTCGCTGCGCATCAGCCAGAACGAGGGCGAGCGCCTGTCGTTCTGGGCCGGGCGCAAGGCGGCGTTTCCGGCGGTCGGCCGCATCTCGCCCGACTATTACTGCATGGACGGCACGATCCCGCGCGGCCGGCTCGCCGAGGTGCTGGTGCGCATCGGTGAATTGTCGCGCGAGCACGGGCTCGGCGTCGCCAACGTGTTCCATGCCGGCGACGGCAATTTGCACCCGCTGATCCTTTACGACGCCAACAAGCCCGGCGAGATTGAACGCGCCGAGGCGTTCGGGGCCGACATCCTCAAGCTGTGCGTCGCGGTCGGCGGGGTATTGACCGGCGAGCACGGCGTCGGCGTCGAAAAGCGCGATTTGATGCCGGTGATGTTCGACGAGACCGACCTCGCCCAGCAGCAGCGGTTGAAGTGCGCGTTCGACCCCGACGGGCTGCTCAACCCCGGCAAGGTGTTCCCGACCCTGCACCGCTGCGCCGAACTGGGCCGGCTGCACGTCCATCACGGCGCAGTGCCGCACCCAGAGCTGCCGCGGTTTTGATTTTCCCCGCGGCATGACCCGATTCGTTCCTGAGACGCTTGAGGAGTTGCGCGAAGCCGTCGCCGCGGCGCTCGCCGCCGAGGAGCCGGTGGAGATCGTCGCCGGCGGGTCGAAGCGCGGGCTGGGGCGGCCGTTGCAGACGCCGCACACGCTGGACCTGTCGCGCCTGTCCGGGGTGCGCGAATACCAGCCGAGCGAACTGGTGCTGACCGCCAGCACGGCGACACCACTCGCCGAGATCGAGGCGCTGCTCGACGAGAACGGCCAGATGCTGGCATTCGAGCCGCCGGATTGGCGCGCGCTGCTCGGCGCCGGCGACGCGCGGCCGACGCTCGGCGGCACCCTCGCCTGCAATCTTGCCGGGCCGCGACGGTTCAAGGCCGGCGCGGCGCGCGACCATTTCCTCGGGTTTCGCGCGGTCAGCGGGCGCGGCGAAGTGTTCAAGGCCGGCGGCAAGGTGGTGAAAAACGTCACCGGCTACGATCTGTGCAAATTGATGGCCGGCTCGTACGGCACGCTGGCCGTGCTCGAAGAGGTCACGGTCAAGGTGCTGCCGCGGCCGGAAGCGGTCGCGACCGCTCTGTTCGCCGGGCTCGCCCCGGGCGACGCGGTGCGGCTGATGGCGGCGGCGCTCGGCACGCCACATGAAATCTCTGGCGCCGCCTATCTGCCGGCGGGCTTTGCGGTACCGCCGCACTCGGTCGCGCTGCGCCTCGAAGGGCCGGCGCCGTCGGTCGCCGCGCGCTGCGACGGCCTCATCCGCGAGTTTGCCGATCGGGGCGCGGCCGAAATTCTTGGCGACGACGCATCACGGGCGCTGTGGCGGGCGATCGGCGCGGCGGCGCCGTTCGCCGACGCGGCGGAACGCGCAGTGTGGCGGGTATCGGTCGCACCGAGCCGCGGCGCCGAAATCGCCGAGAGCGTCGCCGGAGCCCTCGATGCGGCGTGGTTTCTCGACTGGGGCGGCGGGCTGCTGTGGCTGGCGGTCGCCGAACGGGGCGATGCCGGCGCGGCGCAGATCCGCGCCGCGATCAAAGGCGCCGACGGAACCGGCACCGGGCACGCGACGCTGATCCGCGGCACCCTGGGCCTGCGCCGCGCCGTGCCGGTGTTCGAGCCGCAACCGGCGGCGCTGGCGGCGCTGGCCCACCGGGTCAAGGACGGGTTCGACCCGCGCCGCATCCTCAATCCCGGCCGGATCGTCGACGGGGTATAGTCGCCCGGTGCAGACCGAATTCACGCTCGAGCAGCTCGCAGATTCCGACACCGCACAGTCGGAAAAGATCCTGCGCGCCTGCGTTCATTGCGGGTTCTGCACCGCGACCTGCCCGACCTATGTGCTGCTCGGCGACGAACTCGACGGGCCGCGCGGCCGCATCTACCTGATCAAGAACATGCTCGAAGCCGGCGCCGCGCCGGGCCCGGAAACCGTCACGCATATCGACCGCTGCCTGTCGTGCCTCAGCTGCATGACCACCTGCCCGTCCGGCGTCAACTACATGCACCTGGTCGATCACGGGCGGCGCTGGATCGCGCAGCACTACCGCCGCCCGTGGCCCGAGCGCGCGCTGCGCCGCCTGCTCGGCGTGGTGCTGAGCCGGCCCGGCCTGTTCCGGCTGGCGCTGCTGGCGGCCGCGCCGGCCAAGAAGCTGGCGCCGATCCTGCCAACGCGGCTGCGCCCGATGCTCGACCTGGCGCCGGCCCGGGTGCCGGCCCCGTCGGCTTACGACCGCGCCCAGGTGTTTCCCGCCGCGGGCGAGCGGCGAATGCGGGTGGCGCTGCTGACCGGCTGCGCCCAGCAGGTGCTGGCGCCCGAGGTTAACGCGGCGACGATCCGGCTGTTGACCCGGCACGGCGCAGAGGTGGTCGTCGCACCAGACAGCGGCTGCTGCGGCGCGCTGACCCATCACCTCGGCCAGGACGAGCCGGCGCTCGCCTTTGCCCGCGCCAATATCGACGCATGGGAGCGACTGCACACGAAAGGCGGGCTCGACGCGATCGTCGTCAACGCCTCGGGCTGCGGCACGATGGTCAAGGATTACGGGTTTCTGCTGCGCGACGATCCCGCCTACGCGGCGAAAGCGGCACGGATATCGGCGCTGGCGCGCGACATCTCCGAGGTGATGACGACGCTCGGTCTGACGCCGGCCGCAGACCGGGGCAGGCTGCGGGTCGCCTATCATTCGGCCTGCTCGCTGCAGCACGGACAGAAGGTGCATAGCGAGCCGAAGGCGCTGCTGGCGGAAGCCGGGTTTACGACGCTCGACATCGCCGAAGGGCATTTGTGCTGCGGCTCGGCCGGCACCTATAACCTGCTGCAGCCCGAGCTCGCCGGCCGGCTGCGCGACCGCAAGCTCGCCCATATCGCGGAGACCGGCGCCGACTGCGTCGCCGCCGGCAATATCGGCTGCATCACCCAGCTTTCCGGTGCCGGCGTGCCGGTCGTCCACACGGTCGAGTTGCTCGACTGGGCGACCGGCGGGCCTATGCCTCCGGCATTGGCCGCGACCGCCAGTGACGCCGCGCGATGATCGGGATCAGCATCGACAACAGCAGCGCCCCGGCGCCGATCGCGGTCGGCAGCACCCAGTCGTGCGTGCCGCGCAGCGCCTGGCCGCCACCAGCGCCGAGCTCGGCATAGGCGATGGTCAGCGGCAGCTGTCCGGCAAGCGACCCGAGCAGATAAGGCAGCGGCCGTAGCCGCGTCAGCCCCAGCGCATAATTGGTCAGCGTGTGCGGTATCACCGGCAGCAGGCGGATCATCGCTACCGCGCGCCAGCCACCGCGCTCGACCCGCGCCATCGGCCCGGAAAGCCGCGACCATCTCGCCGCATCGATCAGCCCTCCGTTGACGTAGCGGGCGACGAAAAACCCGGCGCCGGCGCCGAGGACGCTGCCGAGCGCAGCCCACAGCGTTCCCCACCACATGCCAAACGCAATGCCGGCGACGATCGCCAGCAGCGTCCGCGGCACAAACAGGAGGCTGGCGACGATATGCAGCGCGAGAAACACCAGCGGCGCCAGCCGCGACCCGGCAATCTGGGTGCTCAACACCGCCGGGTTAAACTCGCCGCGCCAGCGCCAGGCAGCGACGATCCCGGCGACGATCAACGCGCCGAGTGCGATCCGCCCGACTTGGCGCAGCCGGGCCCAGCTCGGCACGGGGGGTGCGTTGATGTCGGGCATCGCCGGTTCCCGGTCAGCGCGAGGCGCGCGGCGAGCCGGGAACCGCCGCCATATCGCTCGCAGCAGCTTCCCGCCGAGGGGCGGGCGGCGACGCGGCGTCGCCCTGCCTCACCGCCGACTCCTCGTTGACCGCCGACTCCTCGTTGACAACTGGGCGCGAGCCGCGCCGGCGCAGCCACATCACGCCGAACAGATCGGTGATCCCGACCGCCAGCCGGTCGAGCACGCCGTATTTCGAGGCGCCGCGCTCGCGCGGGCGATGGTTGACTTGCACCGAGCGCACGGCGCCGCCGGCGCGCAGTACCAGCGCCGGGAGAAACCGGTGCATGTGATCGAAATACGGCAGGTCGAGAAACACCGCGCGCGGAAACAGCTTGAGCCCGCAACCGGTGTCGGGCGTGTCGTCGCGCAGCATCCGCCGCCGCACCGCATTGGCGATGCGCGACGACTGCCGCTTCGACCAGGTGTCGCGCCGCCGCGCCCGGTGGCCGGCAACGAGCAGCGGCGGTGTCGCCGGCGCTTCGCCGGCGATGCGCCACAGCGCCGGGACGTCAGCCGGGTCGTTCTGCCCGTCGCCGTCGAGGGTCGCGATCCATCGCCCACGCGCCGCCTTGACCCCGGTGCGCACCGCCGCGCTCTGGCCGCAGCTTTCCGCGTGCCGCAACAGCCTGAGGCGCGGCATCGCCGCCTGGAGGCGGCGGATCTCCGTCGCTGTCGCATCGCTGCTGCCGTCGTCGACATAGATGATCTCGTATTCGACGACACCCTCGAGCGCCGCGGCGATCTCGCCGACCAGCGGCGCGATGTTGCCGGCCTCGTTCTTGACCGGGATGACGACCGACAATTCCATCGCACGCACCGGGGCCGGCCTGGCCCGCCACTTTCTACTCCGCGGCCACCGCCTCGGCCAGCGCCGCGCGGATGCTCTTATGGTAATGCTGCAAGGCGGGCTCGTTGCGGCCGAAGGTGATCGCGTCCTGCGCCGGCGAGTGAAACCCGCGCTGCATCCCTTCGCAGGTCGGAAAATCCTCGCGCTCGACCGTCGCCATCAGCAGGTTGAAATTGTTTTCCCAGTGCCGCCGCGCGCTGGCGCTCGACACCGGCTCAGGAATGTAGAGCGAGACGCACATCACGGTTTCGTCCGGGGTTTCGCCCGGATACATGTGCCAGATTTCGACGTGGTCGCGCTGGAAGGTCAGCACCGTGTTGGGGAACAGCACATAGATGACCACGCTGTGGGTATAGAAATCCCAATCGGTTTCGGGCATGCCGCGCAGCTCATCGATGGTGCGGCGCGCCCCGACCATCCGGTGGTTGCGGCCAAACGCGTCGAACGTGGCGCGGTTGCTGTGAAACAGCGGGCCCACCGTGCTCGGGTGCAGATGCTGCAGGTGATAGGTTTCGCCGAACGTATCGACCGCCAGCTTCCAGTTGATCCGGCGGCGCAGCACCCGCGTTTCGTAATGGTGGTACGCGCCGAAATCGTACGATTCGAGGTCGGGGCCGAGCCCGGCCAGCATCGCATCGACATCGACCGCCGTGTCAGGCTGCAAGCCGACCCAGATCATCCCGTATTTCTCGACCGAGGGCAGCGCGCGCAGCCCGTGCGTCGCCCGGTCGGCAGCCGCAAACGAGGCCTCGTCGGGCCGCGCGACCAGCGCGCCGTCGAGCCCGTAGCTCCAGCCGTGGTAGGGGCATGAGAAATGCCGCGCCCCGCTGCCGCAGCCTTCCGCGACGCGCGCACCGCGGTGGCGGCAGACGTTGAGAAAGGCGCCGAGCGAACCATCGGCGCGGCGCGCGAGCAGCAGCGGCTGGCCGGCATAGTCGTGCGTCATCCAGTCGCCGGGGCGCGGCAGCAGGCAGGACAGGCCGATATTCACGGCGCCGTGGCGGAAAAACACGTCGCGCTCGTGTTCCGCCTGCTGCGGGCAGATGTAATCGCTGACCGGGTTGCGATAGACGCTATCGGCCAGCGCCGTCGTGCGCTGGTCGAGATGGGCGAGCAGCTTTCTCGCCGCGACGATCTGGTCTTGCCGACGCATCCGGGCCTCCCTGACCGCATCTCTCCCAGCAAGATGGCATCGCCGCCGGAGCCGCGCAATCTCGGCGGGCTAATAATGCATCCGGTAATAGGCCAGCCCGAGCGCCTCGTGCAGCGCGCGGAAGGTGTCGTGCAGCGCCCCTATGCTCGGCAGGAAATCGCGCAGCTCGGAATCCTGCAGCGTGTCGCGCGGCGCCGGCCACGGCAGCGCCTTAAAGCCGACCCGCTCGAACGACCATAACGCGCGCGGCATGTGCCACGCCTCGGTCACCACCACCACGGTGGTGATGTTGGCCGGCTGCAGCAGGCGCTGGGTGAACAGCGCGTTCTCGAACGTGGTCCGCGACTTGTCTTCGGTCCAGGTAACTTGCACCGAGAATTCCGTGTCGAGCGCCGCCGCCATCAACCCGGCCTCGGTGTCTCGCGAATCATCGTCGCGGCCGCCGCTGACGGCGATCGGCAGATGCAGCTTGCGATAGGCCTCGGCGGCATAAGTCACGCGCTCCAGCGAAACCCGCCCGAGCGTATCCTTTGTGTCGCCGCCGCCGCGATGGATATTGGCGCCGAGCACGACGATCGCCTGCGCCTGGCTCAGATCGCCGCTCGGCGGGATACGCGCCTCGACCCGCGACAACAGGTACGAGGCGGCGACCGGCGTCGCCGCCGCATAGAGGCAGAGGCTCGACACCAGCGATATCGTCGCGCCGAGATGCGGGCGGTAGAGCGTCAGCCCCGCGCCCACCACGCACAGCGTAATGAAGATCGCCGGCGGCGCGAGAAACCCGTGCGACGCCAGATGCGCCAGAAACCCCATCATCGCCCGGGCGCGCCGCCGGTCGTCGTTTCGCGGTCGGCGCCGGTTCGGAGTCAGGCGCCGCGTACGTAGGCCTTGCAGACCAGCCGCAGATGGTCGCGGAAATGCGGCCGCAGCTTTTCGGTCCACGGTGTGCCGGCGGCGTTCTTCCACGCCGGGGTCGCCTGGATGTCGGGCGATTGCAGGTGATAGAGCGCGACGTATTTGCGGTTGGCGCTGGTGGAGCGGAAGCGGCGGGCACACAGCACGCCGGGCACCGCGGAGAGCGCCGGGATGTGCTCGGTGTTGTACCACTCGTTGAATTCGGCCTCGTGCTCCGGCGCGACGTTCATCGCATTGAGCAGAAACCCGCCGGCGCCGCTCGGCGCGAGCTGGTCGCCGGGCAGGACCTGGTCGCCCTCAAAGCGCATCAGCCGCTCGACCCGGCTCGTCACCCGCTTCGACCACGGCGACAGGTTGGCGCCACCGATCGCCAGATAGCCCGGGCTTTTCAACACGTCTGCGGTGTCGAGGTCGTAGATCGCGACCGACACCTTGGGGTCGGCGGTGCCGATCCAGCGCTGGCATACGAGAAACCCGGGGCAGGCGACGCGCTCCGGCAGGTGCTCGGTATCGTACCAGTCGTGAAACTCGTCGACCGCCGCGTTGCCGATGTTCATCGCCGCAATCAGGATGCCCTTTGCCATCGTCTCCTCCCTCGGGTCGGCACTGACAATACCCCTCTCCGCCCATCGGGGGGAGAGGGAGGGGCCCATCGCGCAGCGATGGGAGGGTGAGGTGGGCATGCGCCGACGTTTCCCCCACCTCACCCCGGCCCTCTCCGCGCCCGGGGGCGGAGAGGGAGGATGACCTACGACCCGCCGTAAACCGGCACGACGGCGCCGCGCGTCACCCGGTTGTCGGGCGAGGCGAGAAACGCGATCAGTGCGGCGATCGCCGCCGGGGCGACCCAGCGCTCGTGCGGCGCACCCGGCATCGCGGCCCGATTGGCCGGGGTGTCGAGGATCGACGGCGCGACCGCGTTGACCCAGATATCCTCGCCGACCAGTTCTTCGCCGAGCGCCTGGGTCAGCGCCGCGACCGCGGCCTTCGACGCGGCATAGGCCGCCATGCCGGCGCCGAGCCGCGGCTCCAGCGCCGGACGCGCCGAGACGTTGACGATGCGCCCGCCCTTGCGCCCGTCGCGCCGCGCCCGGATCGAGCGCACCGCCGCCGCCGAGCACAGAAAGCACGACAGCGCGTTCATCCGGAACTGCGCCTCGAAATCAGCGCCGGAGGTTTCGCCGACCGGCGCCATCGCGAACCCGCCGGCAAGATGCACCGACGCCCAGAGCGGTGGCAGCGCCTCGTAAAAGCGGCGCACCGCGGCCTCGTCGGCGAGGTCGATGCCGGTCGCGACATGTACCGCCGGGTCGCTCTTGAACGGAAACCGGTCGAGCTCGGCGGCGACGAAATTGGTGACGTGGCATTCGGCGCCGGCGGCGCGCAGCGCGCCGACTACCGCGCTTCCCAGCGCCCCCGTGCCGCCGGTGACGACGACGTGCGCTCCGGCAAATGCGACCATCGCCATCTCTCCATTCAAATGCCGTTACATCTCGCGGCGAGACTTCGCTTCACTGAGATTGCCGCGTCGCTCCGTTCCCCGCAATGACGGGGCGAAGTCAAATTCTCGTCATCGCGACCCGCAGACCCATCCGCGGGGCGATGACGGGCTCAGGCGAGCGCGCCTTCGGTGGCGGCGATGTCGTCGGTTCGCGCGGCGCTGACCGACAGGATCACCTCGATCCCACGCACGATATCGGCGAGCGCCAGCGACGGCGCACCGGGCTGGCGCGCCGCCTGTGCCGGCAGATACGGCACGTGCAGGAACCCGCCGCGAAACGGCCTCGCCGCAGTCGCCGCCAGGTGCATCAGCCCATAGAAGACGTGGTTGCAGACAAACGTGCCGGCGCTGTTCGATACCGCGGCCGGCAACCCGGCCTCGCGCAGCGCGGCGACCGTAGCTTTGATCGGCAGGAGGGAGAAATAGGCCGGCGGCCCGCCGGCGATGACCGGAAGATCGATCGGCCGGTTGCCCGCGTTATCCGGGATGCGCGCATCGTCGACGTTGATCGCGACGCGCTCCAGCGACAATTCGGCGCGCCCGCCGGCGAGGCCGGTGCACAGCACGAGGTCGGGGCGCGTCTCGGCGACCGCAGCACGCAGCACCGCGATCGCCTCGCCGAACACGCAGGGCAATTCCCGCGTGTGAATGTCGAGCCCGCCGAGCCGCCGCGGCAGATGCGAAAGCGCCAGAGACGACGGGTTGACCCCGTCGCCGCCGAACGGCTCGAACCCGGTGACGAGCGCGCGCACCGCCCCGCCTCTTACGCCGCGGCGCGGGCGTCTTCGAGGATCATGTCGCACGCCTTTTCGGCGATCATGATCGTCGGCGCGTTGGTATTGCCGGCCGGCACCGCCGGCATGACCGAGGCGTCGACGACGCGAAGATGCCCGACGCCGTTGACCCTGAGGCGCGGGTCGACGACGGAGGCCGGGTCGGCGCCCATGCGGCAGGTGCCGACCGGATGCAGGTTCGATTGTGCATGGGTGCGGATCGCCGCCTCGAACTCGGCATCGGTGGTGACTGCGGCGCCGGGCAGCAGCTCCGCGACGACCAGCGGCGCCAGCGCCGGCTGCTCGGTGATCTTGCGTGCGAGCCGCATGCCGGCGGTCAGGGCCTGCAGATCGGACTGCGTCTTGAGAAAGTTGAAGCGGATCAGCGGCGGCGTCGTCGGGTCCGGGCTCTTGATCAGCACGCTGCCGCGCGCGTCCGGGCGCAGATGCACGGCGCTGACCGAAAACCCGGGGAACGGGTGCGGATAGACGCCCTTGGCATCGCGGTGCGAAAAGCTCCAGGTACTGAAATTGAGCTGGATGTCGGGCCGGTCGAGGCGCGGGTCGCTGCGCGCGAAGCCGCCGGCGCAGATGCCGTTGCTGGCGAGCGGGCCGCTACGGAACAACCCGTACTGCACTCCGGCAACGGCGCGCCGCCACAGCGAATTGCCGACCTCGTTGAGGGTGATCGGCCGGGCGCAGCGATACGCCAGCCGGACGTAGAAATGGTCCTGGAGCTGGTTGCCGACATCAGCGCTCTCGCACACCACCGGGATGCCGTGCTGCTGCAACAGATCGCCGGGGCCAACCCCCGATAATTGCAGCAGCTGCGGCGAGTTGTAGACCCCGCCGCAGACGATGACCTCGCCGCGGGCGCGCGCCTCTTTGTCGACGCCGGCCTGGCGATAGGCGATGCCGACCGCGCGGGCGCCGTCGAACAGCACCCTGGTCGCCAGCGCCTCGGTGGCGACCGTCAGGTTGGGCCGGCTGCGTGCCGGGCGGATATAGGCCGCCGCGGTCGACCAGCGGCGTGCCTTGTGCATCGTGTTCTGGAAATGCCCGGCGCCGTCCTGGTTGCCGTTGTTGAAGTCGCTGTTCGGGGCCATCCCCGCCTCGACCGCGGCGGTGATCCAGTGATCGGCCAGTTCCCAGCGCACCGGATGGTCGCACACGTTGAGCGGGCCACCGACGCCGTGGGTTTCACTGGGGCCGCGCTCCTGGTTTTCCGCCTTCTTGAAATACGGCAGCACGCTGTCCCAGTCCCACCCGGTGCAGCCGCGCTGGCGCCACTCGTTGTAATCGGCCGGGTTGCCGCGCATGTAGACCATGCCGTTGATCGAGCTGGTGCCGCCCAGCACCTTGCCGCGCGGCTGGTACATCGTGCGGCCGCCCAATTCCGGCTCTGGCTCGCTTTCGTACATCCAGTTGAGCTGCGGGTTGGCAAACAGCTTGGCATAGCCCATCGGCATGTGAATCCACGGACTTTTGTCTTCGGGGCCGGCCTCGAGCAATAGCACCCGGTATTTGCCGCTTTCGCTGAGCCGCGCGGCGACGCAGCACCCGGCCGAGCCGGCGCCGGCGACAATAAAGTCGAACTCCTCTCCGGTCTCCACCATCGTTTCCCCCGACGCTTTTTGTTGCCGGGCCATGATCAGTGCGCCAGCGCCGGCAAGTCAATCGGCGCCGGGCGGCGCGCCGCGAGCGCCGCGGCGATGCCGAGACACGACAGCGTGGCAAAGCATTCGAGCGAGCGGTCGTAATTGCCGGTCCAGTCGCGCAGCGCGCCCGACAGCAGTGGTCCGGTGGCCTGCGCCAGCACCTGCGCCGACAGCGCGACGCTGCGGATCGCGCTGTAATGCGCGCGGCCGAAATAATCCGCCCAGGCGAGCGGCAGCAGCGTCAGGATGCCGCCGACGCCAAAGCCGAACAGCGCCGCGCCGGCAAAGGCCTGGGGCGGCGAGGTCACCGACAGCATCACCAGAACGCTCGCCGCCAGCGTCGCGGCGGTGCCAGCCAGCGCATAGTGCAGCGGGAGGCCGCGCGGCAGCACGCCGCAGACGATCGTCGCCAGCGCGGTCAACAGCGAAAACGTGCTGACCACCGCGGCAGCGGTCGCCGCGCTGAGGCCGCGCTCGATCAGAAACGGCGCCTGGTGCAGGCTCACCCCCGCCTGCACCGGGTAGACCAGCACGGTGTACAGCAGCAGCAGCCAGAACGAGGCGGTGCGCATCGCCTGGTGCCGCGAATACGACGGGTCCGGCACGCTCGGCGCCGGGCCGGCGACCGCGCGCGGTGGCATCGGGTCGGGCGCGAGGCCGAGATCCTCCGGCCGGCGCACCAGCAACAGCCAGCACGGCACAAAGCCGACCGCCAGCGTCACCGCGCCGATCGCCAGCCAGCCGCTGCGCCAGCCTTGATGCGCGATCGCGAACGCGCCGATCAGCGGCATCGCGGCCAGCCCCACGGTCTGCGCCAGCGTCGCCACCGAGATGGCAAAGCCGCGTCGGGCGACAAACCAGTTGCTGACCGCGCCGTAGATGCCGAGGTCGAACGGCCCGGCCCAGTTCATTCGCGCCAGGCAGAACAGCAGGTAGAACACCGCGAGCGACGGGGTCAGCGACAGCAGCATCAGCAGCACGCCGTTGACCAGCACGACCAGGCACAGCACAAAGCGCGAGCCGTGGCGGTCGAGCAGCGGGCCGATCCACGGCGACGCCAGCGCCGCCAGCAGCCCGCCGAGCGACACCGCCCCCGACAGCGCGGTGCGGGACCACCCGAACTCGCGGGTCAGCGGCTCGACAAAGATTGACAGCGTCGCCACCGCCGGCCCCTGCCGCGCAAACCCGACGCAGCACAGGCAGCCCAGCACGACCCAGCCGTAGAAGAACGGCAGCCGGGCGGAAAGCAGGCGGGGCAGCGCGTTCATCGGGCTCGGCGCACGTTGCCCTCACCCTTCCCGCCGCTGCGCGTCGGGCCCCTTCCCTCTCCCGCATGCGGGAGAGGGTGCCGGAGGGCGCAGCCCTGAGGCGGGTGAGGGCATTTCAGCTCGGCACCAGCCCGCCATCGACATTGTAGGACTGGCCGGTGACGTTGCGCGCGCCGGGCGAGGCGAGAAACACCGCCATCGCGGCAATGTCTTCCGGCGTGTTGGCCCGGCCGATCGGGATGAGGCGCTCCTGCTCGGCCTGCATCTCCTCGACCGTGATGCCGCGCGAAGCGGCCCGGCCGACCGCGTTGCGCTGGCCGAGTTCGGTGCGGGTGACGCCGGGGCAGATCGCGTTGACGTTGATGTTGTAGCGACCCAACTGCTGCGCCGCCATCTTGGTCAGCGCGATGACCGCGCCCTTGCTGGCGGCATAGGCGGCGTTTGACGCCCCGGCATAGCCGCGGCCCGAGATCGACGCCATGTTGATGATCCGCCCGCCGCGCCCGTCTGCCCCGTGCTGCTTGATCATCTCGCGCGCCGCCGCCTGCAGGCAGAAAAACACGCCCTTGGCGTTGACCCGGTGGATGCGATCCCAATCCGCCTCGGTCAGATCCATGATGTAGGAATAGCGGGTAACCCCGGCATTGTTGACGATCACGTCGAGCCGGCCGAGCGCCGCGACCGCCTGCGCCACCATCGCGTCGATGCTGGCGACGTCGCCGCAATCGGCAGCAATCGCCAGCGCCCGGTTGCCGCCGATCGCCGCAGCTGTCGCCTGCGCCGCCGCGAGGTCGATATCCGCGGCGGCGACGGTCGCCCCCTCGCCCGCCATCGCCAGCGCGATCGCCTTGCCGATCCCGGCGCCGGCGCCGGTTACCAGCACGATTTGGTCCTGCAATATCGGCATCCCGCTCCTCCCGCCGTCAGTCATTGCGGGGAGCGTAGCGACGAAGCAATCTCATTGGAAAGGGGCGCGCGAGGGCCGGCTGTGTTTTGTGGCGCTGAGGGGCGGCACCAACATCGGCAGGATATTGCCGGTGAACCAGCCCTGGCCCAAACCCTCACAGATCGTTGTAGATGTCGGCGGCCAGATCGAGGTCGTCGAATATCTTGGCCCGGCCGCGATGCAGCACCACCGCGCGCGTGCAGTATTGCTTGACGATTTCGGGCACGTGCGAGGCGAGGATCATGCTGCGGTCGGTGCGCTTTTCAAACACCTCCTCGTGCGAGCGGCGCTGAAACCGCGCGTCGCCCGCGGCGATCACCTCGTCGATCAGGTAGCAGTCGAAATCGATCGCGAACGACAGCGCGAAATTGAGCCGCGCCCGCATGCCGGTCGAATAGGTGTTGACCGGCTCGGACATAAAGCGGCCGAGCTGGGCGAAATCCTCGACGAAGTCGAACACCTCCTCGACCGGCTTATTATAGACCCGCGCCATGAAGCGGACATTGTCGTTGCCGGTCATCGTGCCGCCGACGCCGCCTTCGAGCCCGACCGGCCACGACACGCTCATCGTGCTCTCGATCGTGCCGGCGGTCGGCATCTCGATCCCGCCGATCAGCCGGATCAGCGTCGATTTCCCGGCGCCGTTGCGCCCCAGCAGCGCGATCTTCTCGCCGCGCGCAAGGGTGAACGACACATCGCGCAGCACGCGGTTCCACTTGCCCCGCGTCTCCGAGTGGTAATCCTTGTAGACGCCCGATACCGTGATCACGCGCGCACCTCGACATGCTCGCGCACATGGTGCATCAGCCACAGGCCGATGACGGTGAGAATGGCGAGCAGATACGCGAGGTAGCCGGGATATTGGTAGGTCGGCGCTATGTTGCCATATAGCCCGCCACGGATCAGTTCATAGGCAAGAAGGGGCGGGTTAACGGTCAGAGCGAAATTTTGCAACGCCGGCGGCAGCCAATAAGCCATATAAGGAAACCCGCAAAGCATGATGTAGACGTAGGCAATCGGGGGCCAGACATGCTCAACCATTTCGTATTGCTCGGAAAGAGCAGCAACTATCATGGCCACTGCGAGCGACCACCACGTCATGAATAGAAACCCAGCGAACATCAGCGGGAGATCGTACGGCCAGTCAAGAATCCCAACCATGTAGAACACAGTGAAAGAAAACACGATGGCGGCGCAGTTTCCTAGCCCCTCCAGGCCGCAGCGTCCGATGA
>DATLRD010000066.1:0-4856 GCA_035534855.1 Allostellaceae bacterium
GCCGGCGCCTGGGCTTGAGCTTGCGGCAGGCCGACGAGCAAGGCGGCAGCGGCGACCAAGCCGCCCAGCGCCAGCGCCGGCCTCGAGCTGCAAATCTTTTTCATGTAACCCCCAGCAAAAAGGTTCCGCGGAGCGCGGACGGATCGCTCCATCCACTGGGGGCCATTGAAAAGATTAGCGGGACCGCGGCAAGCCTGGTGGCCCTCACGGTCGAAACATAGTTAAATTATGTGATTTTAATATCACAGTCCCATGGCGCGGCGCGGCGGGTCCGCTTGGGTGCGCGGCGCGCGGAACCGGACGTTGCGCTGGTTTGGGGCTCGACTATGCTCGATCCGCCGCCGCGAGACACGAGGTCCGCCATGAAGCCGCACGAGCGCGCGCCCTTCTCCGCCATCGTCGATCGCCCGCCGCTCAGGCTCCCGGCCGGGCTGCGTCTGGTGATCTGGCCGATCGTCAATCTCGAAGTCTGGGAGATCGAGCGGCCGATGGCGCGCCAGGTGCTGCCGGCGCCGACCGGCGTCGCGGTGATGCCCGATCTGTGCAATTGGAGCTGGCACGAATACGGCATGCGCGTCGGTGTCTGGCGCTTCTTTGCCGCGCTCGATGCGGTGATGGCGCGGGCGACGCTATCGATCAACGCCGAGGTGGTCGACCGTTATCCCCGCGTCGCCGCCGCCGCGCGCGAGCGGAACTGGGAGTTCATGGGGCACAGCTATGTGCAGATGCCGATCCATCTTCTCGACGACCAGCGCGCTACCATCCACCGCTCGCTCGACCGGCTCGAGGCGTTCGCCGGCAAGCGGCCGGTGGGCTGGCTCGGCCCGGGCCTGACCGAGACCCTCGAGACGCCCGACCTGCTGACCGAGGCGGGCGTGCGCTATGTCGGCGACTGGGTCTGGGACGACGAGCCCGCGGTGATCGCCACCGCGCACGGCCCGCTGGTGACGCTGCCCTATACGGTGGAGCTCAACGACATCGCGCTGGCGATGGTGCAGCACCACCCCTCGGATGTCTTTCTCAAGCGCGCCTGCGACCAGTTCGACCGGCTCTACCGCGAGGGCGGGGCACGGGCCAAGATCCTGTCCTTCGCCATCCATCCCTACATCACCGGCGTGCCGCACCGGATCAGGTATCTCGAGGAATTCCTCGCCTATGCACGCCGGCATGAGGGCGTGGCCTTCTGGACCGGCGAGCAGCTGCTCGACTGGTACCGGCAGGAGACCGGCCTCCGGTCCTGACGCTCACTTCCCGAGCAAGCCCTTGAGCAGCGACCCGGGACTGGGCACGGTGCCCGAGCCGCCGCTCGGCGCGAGCTTCTTGAGCTGATCGAGTGCCTTGCCCGGCTCCTGCACCGCGCCTTTCAGTATGCCGCCGACGTCGGGCCGATAGCTCAGATTGTCCCACGGGCCGGTCACCAGCACCGGCACGCCGATGGCGCCGGCGAGGCTCACGGTAAGACGGTAATCGACGGTCCGGGCCGGCAGGTTGACGGTGCCGGCGCCGGTGATCGGGACCACGCCCGATTTGAGCTGCAAATCGTCGTTCTTCGCCACCCCGTTGGTGATGGTGAAGGTCCCGGTCAGCGCGCCGAAATCGGTCTTGCCGCTGCTATGCCCGGTGATCGCCCCGGTCGGGTTCTCGGCGAGCCCGATCAGGTCCACGCCCTTGATCGCGCCGTTGGCGAGATCGAACCTGCCCTTGCCGTTAAGCGCGCTGACCAGCGCGCGCTGGCTCTGGCCGCGGCCGGTGACGTCGAGCGCCAGCTTGCCGGTGCCGCTGAAGCGGTCGATGCCCGCCGCCGCCACGAGCAGCGGCTGAATCTCCAGCCCGGCGAGGTTGAAGTTCAGCGCCAGCGCCGGCACCGAACCGCTGCCGTCGAGCACGACCTTGCCGGTTCCGGTGCCGTGATAGAGCGTGAGCTGACTGAGATCGGCGCTGAGCTTTCCGCCCTTGAGGTGGAGGTCGAGTGCGCTCGGGCCGATGACGATCTTGCGATAGACGATCCCGCCGGCGCGCAAAGCGAAATCGGCGTCGGCGGCGCCGAGCCCGGACAGATTGAACGGAGCATCGCTCCACCCCGCCGCCGGCGACGGCGCGCCAGGGGCCGCCTTGCCCGGCGCGGCAGTGCCCGTGGCCGACGGCTTCGCTCCCGGGGCAGTCTCGGGCGGCAGGTAGGGATTGAGGTCGAGCTGACCGACCTGCAATTGGCCTTTGAGGTAGGGCTTGGCGCCGCCGGTCTCGAGCGTGAGCGCGCCTTTCGCGGTGATGTCGTCGAGCGCGATTGCGGCATCGGAGAAGGCGATCTTCGGCCCGGCGACGTCGATCCGCCCCTTGATGGCAAGATGTCCCAGGCCGCCGCCCGGAGGCAGCGGCGATCCCGCCCACTTGGCGAGGCCGCGCAGCGAGGGAACGGCGAGATCGACCGTCCCGCCGAGCCGCGCCGGCGGCATTCCGGTCGCCTGGCCGGTGAAGCCGAAATTGACCGGCTTCGATGCCAGGCTCATCGCGAGGGCGCTCGCCTGGCCGTCGAGCAGCGCCCGCGGCTTGGCGACCGAAACCGTCAGTGCGAGTTTCTCGCCGTTCCACACCAGCGATCCATCGCCCTTGAACGGATTGTCGAGACCGGGCAGCGACAGCTTCATGTTGACGGCGGTGAAAAGCGCGGCTTTGCCGGTGCGGTCGTCGCGATAGCTGACCTGGCCGTCGACGATGCTGACATCCTCAAGACGCAGCTCGGACAGCGCCGCGCTGCCGCCACGCGCCGCGGCCGGCGGCGGAGCGGCGGGTTTCGCCGGCGCCGCACCGGGGGCGGGCGCAGCGCCCGGGGGCGTCATGACCCAGTTCGGCCGGCCCTGCCGATCGACCTCGAGCGCGATCACCGGGTTGGTCAGAACGAACCGGCCTAGCTCGATCGCGCCGTGTAGCAGCGGCAGCAGCCGGAGCTGCACCTCGAGCTCCTTGAGGCGCATCATCTCGGGCTCGGCCGCCCCCGGCGCGTTCGCGAACGCCACGTCCTTGGCATCGACCTCGAGCTGCGGCAGGAACGAAAGCCGCACCGGCCCGTTGATGCGCAGGTCGCGCCCGGTCGACTGCTTGACGAGGGCGATGACCCGGTCCTTGTAAGTCGCGACGGGAATAACGAAGGGCGCGACGAGCGCGGCGACGACCACGAGAACGATCAGCGCGAGCAATCCGATCAGCAGCTTCTTCATGATCTCGAACTCCTCGGTCTTGCCGTGCGGTCGGCAGCGCCCGGGCCATATTGCCCTCGGTCGTGGCGCCGCGGCAACACCCGGCGCCCCGATTGCAGTTCGATGTCTATCAACGCGGGGATGACGACGCTATGGCAAGCGAATTGCAATGAGGGCCCCGAAACGCACGGGCGGCGGGCTTTCCCGCGAGGGTGCTGGCGCATTCCTGGGCACGCCGCCCATAAACTGTGCAGCGGGGTCGCATGTTGATCGTAAATTTCAAGAAGGGGTCACGACCCATGAATGTTAAACCACGTGCTACTGCGGCAATCGTACGCCGTGCAGCTTTCGCCGGCGCCGCCATGAGCCTCGCTCTGCCGATGTCGGCAGAGGCTCAGCAAGCGGCGCCGCCGGCCCCCAGCCCGATGTCCACGCCGGCGATGGCCGGACCGCTCGCGGCCAATCCGAATCCGTACAGCGTCGATCTCGGTCCGCTTGGCAAGACCTACATCACGGGCGAACTCACCGGCATCGGTTTCGGGCAGACCAATCCCACTTCGGCGGCCAGCGCGCTCGGGGCTGGTATTCCCGCCAACCGCACCTGGGAAGCGGACCTGTCCAACGGCATGGTCCAGATCCAGAAGACCGATGGTCTCTTCCAGTATTTCATCCAGGCCGGCGGCTACTCGTTCCCGGTTCTGGGCGTCCCCTATGCGGACGCGTCCCATACCACCAGCAACACGTTCGGGCTGCTGCCGCAGGCTTACGTGAAACTGGTGCCGAACGACAACTGGTCGATCGAGGCTGGCAAACTGCCAACCCTGATCGGCGCGGAAGGCACCTACACGTTCCAGAACATGAACATCGAACGCGGCCTCCTGTGGAACCAGGAGAACATTTTCAACCGCGGCGTCCAGATCAACTATTCGACCGGTCCGCTGGCCCTGTCGCTGTCATGGAACGACGGATTCTATTCCAATGACTACACGTATCTGACCGGGGCGGCGACCTGGACGTTCAACAGCACGAACTCCCTCACCTTCGCCGGCGGCGGCAATACGGCGACGACCACGACGACGATTCCCAGCGCGACCGGGCCCGTCGCCGGGATCTTCAACGACCAGCAGATGTACGATATTTCGTTTCTGCACACGTCCGGGCCGTGGACCTTGAACCCCTATATCCAATACACCCATGCGCCGGCGGTCCCGGCCCTCGGGACGACGACCAGCGGCTCGACCTATGGCGCGGCGCTCCTGGTCGATTACACGTTCGATTCATCCACCATGTTGGGCGGCATGAGCCTCGGCGGGTTCAGCCTGCCGTTCCGCGCGGAATACATCTCGTCGGATGGCAGCACGGCGACCGGACCCAACCTCCTGGGCTACGGCGCCGGCAGCAAGGCCTGGTCGCTGACGATCACGCCGACCTATCAGTACAAGATCTTCTTCACGCGGGTCGAGGCGTCCTATGTCGGGGCCGACAAGACCGCCCCCGGCTCCGTCTTCGGCTTCAGCGGCAACGACAAGTCGCAGTTTCGCGGCCTCATCGAAGCTGGATTCCTGTTCTGACGCGGTTCGAATGAAGCCGCGCATGGCTTGACCATCCGCGGCGCACGCTGCACGCGGCCGGACCCGCAAGGTCCGGCCGCTTGTTTTTGCG
>DATLRD010000067.1:0-4298 GCA_035534855.1 Allostellaceae bacterium
TGGCATCTGATCCGGCCCACGATCCTGCCCCGCCTTGCGGCAACCGCGGTTGCTTGCACGGCGGGGCAGCCCCGCGGCGCCGGACGCATGTTTTCATAGGAAATGGCGGCAAAGCCCGGTATAGCGGCAAGAAGGCGACACCATAAGGGCCCGGATCCGAGCCATGGACCTTCCCGACCCCATTTCCGCGATCGGCGAGCAGCTTTCGGGCGGCGGCGCCATCACCCCGACGCCCGAGTTCTTCGAGGCCTATGAGGTGTTCGGCGCCGAATTGTCGAACATCTTTGTCAAGCCGTGGCTGGTGGTCGACCATGCCAGCCGCCTCGGCGAAGACAACAGCTATTTCCGGCTCGATGTCGGCAGCCGTTCGATCGTGCTGGTGCGCGAGACCGCCGAATGCATGCACGCGCTGCGCAATGCCTGTCTCCACGCGGGCTATCGCATCTGCGACGAGGAGGACGGCAAGGGCAACCACCTGTTCTGCTATTACCACGGCTGGGATTACGCGCTCGACGGGCGGCTGACCGACCCGGAGCTGCGGCCCGAGATCGAAGACCGCTCGCGCTTTCGGCTGCCGCGCTATGCGATGCAGATCCGCCGCGGGCTGATCTTTGTCGACCTGTCAGTGGCCGGCCCCAACCCGCCGGAGCCGGGGCCGATCGAGCTGGGCGCGGTGCCCGAGGATCTCGGCGACCGGGTGGTCACGCGGCGCCAGCGCCATCCGACCACCTGGAACTGGAAGCACCTGCGCGACTTCCTGTGGCAGCGCAAGGAACTGGTTTTCCCGGCCGGCGAGTGCGACACGGCGATCGAGTTCGGCGCGCTGAGCTTTATCGCCGCGCAGGGTGAGGAGGCGGTGCTGGTGCGGCTCGTTCCACGCTTTCCGGGGCACACCGATATCGACCTCGTCCGCATGGCGCCGCGCGGTGCCGCGCCCGCCGCGGGCGACGAGGATCGCGTGGCGGCCGCGGTGCGCGACGCCGGTGGTGCGATTGCTGCGGAGCCTCTCGCGGCGCTGAGCCCCGGCTTTTATCAGTGGTACTGGTCGGCCCTGTCGGCTCCGGCTAGGAACTGACGGAGTGCCGGTAATGGAACTGCGCACGCTGGCCGAGGGGCTGCTGTTTCCCGAGGGGCCGGTGGCGATGGAAGACGGCTCGGTCGTCCTGGTCGAGATCGCCGCCGGCGCGCTGACCCGCATTGCGCCCGACGGCACCCGCTGCGTCGTGGCGCAAACCGGCGGCGGTCCCAACGGGGCCGCGATTGGGCCCGACGGCAAGTGCTATATCGCCAACAACGGCGGCTTTGAATGGGCGATCGTCGGCGGGCTGCGGCGGCCGACCGTACAGGCGCACGACTACGTCACCGGCCGGCTCGAACGTGTCGACCTGAAGACCGGCGCCACCGAATGGCTCTACCGGGCCTGCGGCGACTATCCGCTCAAGGGGCCGAACGACCTCGTCATCGACGCGCATGGCGGAGTCTATTTCACGGATCTCGGCAAGGGCAGGGCGCGCGACTGGGACCGCGGCGGGGTCTATTACGCCCGGCTCGACGGCTCGGCGATCGCCGAGATTGCCTACCCGATGGTAACGCCGAACGGGATCGGCCTGTCGCCCGACGGCAAGACGCTCTACGTCGCCGAGACTGAGTCGGCGCGGCTCTGGTCGTTTGCGATCGAGGCGCCCGGCGTTCTCAAAAAGCAGGATTCGCCGGCGCCGCACGGCGGCCACCTCGTCGCCGGGATGGGCGGCTATCAGCGCTTTGACTCGCTGGCGGTGCAGGAAGACGGACGCATCTGCGTCGCAACGCTGATCAACGGCGGCATCACCGTGATCTCGCCCGACGGCCGTCACGTCGAGCACCACCCGATGCCCGATCCGATCACCACCAACATCTGCTTTGGCGGATCGGATCTGAAGACCGCCTACATCACCCTCGCCGGCACCGGCAAGCTGGTGGCCTGTGACTGGCCCTCGCCCGGCCTAATGCTTAATCAGGCGGGGTAGCGGCTTTCGCGGTGTTCGCCCGCGCTGCGGCATCGCGGGCGGCGCGCTCGCGTTTCGAGATCGGATGCGGGACCCACGGGCGGTCGCCGCGGCTCTGATTGGCGCTTTCCATCGTCACGCCGTCGGCACCCAGCCATAACGCAATCGCGCCGTAGCGCCAGTTGTCTATGCGGTCGGCGACCGGGACGCGGCCGCGACAGGCAAACCCGGCGGGCACCTGCGCGACGATCGCGTCGATGCCGGTGCAATCATTCGGCACCCCGGTTTTATCGGTGACGATCGCCACCCGCTTGCCGTCGGCGGCGAGGGTGCAGCGCCCGCTGTCGCAGACGAGGTCGCCCGGCCATCCCGCGGTCGTCGCGGCGCCGGTATTGGAGGCGAAGAACGAGCGGTCGAATTTCGACGCGCTCGGGGGCACGGCGTAGCCGCCGTCCGGCTGCCGCACCGCGAGAAACCGGCCGAAATCGGCCATCACGATGTCGGGCGGGCGGGTCAGCCCCAGCGTCGCCATCCCGGCGGCGATTGCCGCGAGCCCCCAACGACGCCAGCGCTGCCGCCACAGGCATAGCCACAGACCGCCGAGGCTGACGAGCACCAGCCCCGCCATTGGCAGATGCGGCGTCGTCCACAAATTGCCGGGCAGCGCGGCCGTGTGCCGGGCGACCCAGATCGTTGCGTCGATGCCCCAGCCCATCGGCACCAGCGCCAGACGTTCGAGCCCGAGTGGCATCAACAGGCAGGCAAACACGCCGCACGGCAACGTCCACAGCGCCGAGATCGGCACCGCGATCACGTTGGCGAGCGGCGAATACATCACCACCCGGTGGAAGTGATAGATTGCGAACGGCTCGGTGCCGAGCGTTGCGACCACCGTGGTGACGGCGACCGCGCCGCAATACCCGAGCGCGCGGTGGGCGAGCGAACCGCGGTGCAAGCGGCGGGCGAGTTGCGGCCCCCAGGTCTCGTATACCGCGATCAGCGCGACGACGGCCCCGAACGACATCTGAAAGCTGACGCCGACTAGGCTCGGTGGGTCGAGCAGCAGCACCACCATCGCGGCCAGCGCGCAGATCCGCATCGACAGCCGCAGCCGACGCAGAAAGATCGCTGCGAAGACGATGCTGTTCATCACGAAGGCGCGCTCGGTCGGGATCGCCGCGCCCGAGATCATCAGGTAACAGAACAGAGCGACCAGCGTGACGAGCGCCGCAATCTCCTTGATCGGCAGGCGCAGCGCGAGCCGCGGGATCAGCGCCAGCCCGCCGCGCACGGCAAAAAAGATGAACCCGCCGACGAGGCCCAGGTGCAGTCCGGCGATCGCCAGCAGGTGCGACAGCCCGGCCTCGCGAAAGGCCTCCTTGACCGGCTCGGCGATCGTGCCGCGCTTGCCGGTGATAGTCGCCGGAGCCTTTTAGATCAATACTATAAAGCTGAAAAGGGTCGTGTAAGGGGCCGGCCGAATATGGTGCAGGCTGGGGAGGGCTTGGGGCTCGGACCGGGTTCGCGATCGCCTCCCGATGGGCTATGACGATGGGCAGGGGAGCCGCTGCTCGCTGGGCGGCTGAGCTACGGTCACGCTGGTCGCCCTGTTCCCTGTTCTGCTACCTCGATGAGGTTAGAGATTGTACGATCTCTCAGTCATTTGCGGGCGTAAAGGAGTCTGCATGGGTTTGTTCGCTCCGCGGATGCCAGCGCCGATTTGTTCATGCTGCTGCTGGGAACCGTCGGCTTGGCCACCGGCGCTTCCGCAGGACCGTGCTCGGCGCGCCGGCGGAGCTTCGCCGGCGGGAGCGGCTTGGGCGCCGGCTATGTGGGCCTGCGTGTCCTCAGGGGATAGCGGGGGCTCGGAGCTGCACTGACTATAGGATCGCACCTCGCTTACCTATATCCGTAAACTGGACACGGATTTATCTACAGGGCGCCAAGTCCAGATTGTCGGCATGCACAGCGACGAGGGTTGGATGCAGTCGCCGCGGCGCCCGACACGACCCACCCTCACAGATCGTTGTAGATGTCGGCGGCCAGATCGAGGTCGTCGAATATCTTGGCCCGGCCGCGATGCAGCACCACCGCGCGCGTGCAGTATTGCTTGACGATTTCAGGCACGTGCGAGGCGAGGATCATGCTGCGGTCGGTGCGCTTTTCGAACACCTCTTCGTGCGAGCGGCGCTGAAACCGCGCGTCGCCCGCGGCGATCACCTCGTCGATCAGGTAGCAATCGAAATCGATCGCGAACGACAGCGCGAAATTGAGCCGCGCCCGCATGCCGGTCGAATAGGTGTTGACCGGCTC
>DATLRD010000068.1:0-7627 GCA_035534855.1 Allostellaceae bacterium
TCGATCTTCAGGCCGCCATCAACCGCTACCTCGATGAGCACAACCTCGACCCAAAGCCCTTCGTCTGGACCAAGCCCGCAAGCGACATCCTCGCAAAGCTCACCCGACTGCCTGTACCTTCCGTCTGAGTCGGTGCACTAGCTTTCCACCCTTCCTAAGACAATTCAGCTGGTGTCGGCCAATGGCTGAAATGGGGGCAAGGGCCGACGAAAACCCCGATCGTCTGCCTTGCATCAGCTAACCCACATTGCGCTGTCTCAAGAATTTTGCACAAAACCGAAGATGCTGAAATCGGGCCCTTTTTGCCGTGCAGATTATACGTGCAAAATGACGGCATAATCTGCGGCTGCGCGCACGGGTATCGACGGAAGGCCAAAGCGTTGACGCGCCGGTACCGGCGAGGGACGGGCAAAGGCGCGCGACGTCAAGCTCGGCCGGGCGCCCAAGCTACCGCCGCACCAGAAGCGCGAGCCCTACAGCGGCGCGAGAGCGGCGAATCGCTGACGGAGATCGCGCGCAGTTAGAACGTGAGCCATAGTACGATTCCAGATTGGCAAACAGCGCCGAGTAGAGACGATGGTCGATATTCCGTTCACGCCACCAACGTACAAAGCGAACGGCTTCAATTGCCCATATTCGGATTGCCGAGCATATGCCGATCAATATTGGGGCACAATATTGGGGCAGATGGAGCGGGGCGGGAACCTAGCCGATGTCGTCGACCAGCAATCAGGAGCCAATCCTGCAAAGTTCGGTATGCCGCAGGGGCTTCACTTCCCGGCGTTGGCCGCCGTCGGCTTTCATCAACCGATGTAGGGAAAGCCTCTGCCAAGTGATCGAGGCTCGGTAGCGCACGCCCGATCGCCGGTCGGGGCATCGCGGCTGCTGCGCGGCGGTGGCCGGTACGGTGCACGATCGACCACCGACAACAAAGCGCGGCAGGAGGAGATGGTTTCGCCGCGGCCGGACGGCGGTTGACGGGCGGGGTCAACTCTTATTAGACCCTGGCGCATGACCGGAAAGGTGGGCGAGATGAGTGAAGCGGAACTCCCGGGCGACACGACCGACGGCTTTCACCTGGTGGTGGAGGCGCTGAAGCTGAACGGGGTCGACACGATCTTCGGGGTGGCCGGCATCCCGATCACCGACCTCTTGCGACTGGCGCAGAACGAGGGCATCCGCTATCTCGGCTTCCGGCACGAGCAATCGGCCGCCAACGCCGCGGCGATCGCCGGGTATCTGACGCAGAAGCCCGGCATCTGCATGACCGTCTCGGCCCCGGGTTTTCTCAACGGGCTCGTCGGGCTCGCCAACGCCACGACCAACTGCTTTCCGATGATCCTGATCAGCGGGTCGAGCGACCGCGCGATCGTCGATCTCGAACAGGGCGATTACGAGGAGATGGACCAGCTTGCGGTCGCCCGGCCGCACTGCAAGGCGGCCTACCGCGTCAACCGGCCGCAGGATATCGGCATCGGCATCGCGCGGGCGATCCGCGCCGCGATGTCGGGGCGCCCGGGCGGCGTCTATCTCGACCTGACCGCCGAGGTGCTGGGCTCGGCGCTCGATGCCGAAGCCGGGCGGAAATCGCTGGTCAAGGTCGTGGACCCGGCGCCGGCATCGCCCCCCGCTCCGGAATCGGTGGCGCGCGCGCTCGACCTCTTGGCTTCGGCGCAGCGTCCGCTGGCGATCCTCGGCAAGGGCGCGGCCTATGCGCGAGCCGAAAAGGAAATCCGCGCGTTCCTCGAAACCACCGGCATCCCGTTCCTGCCGATGTCGATGGCCAAGGGCCTCTTGCCCGACGACCATCCGCAATCGGCCGCCGCGGCCCGCTCGTTTGCGATCGGCCAGGCCGACGTGGTGGTGCTGGCCGGGGCGCGCCTCAACTGGCTGCTGTCGCACGGCCGGGCGCCGCTGTGGAACGCGAACACGAAATTCGTCCAGATCGACATCTCATCGACCGAGTTCGACAGCAACCGGGCGATCGCCGCGCCAGTCGTCGGCGACATCAAATCGGTGTTCGCGGCGTTCAACGCGGCGCTGAAGCCGGGATGGATCAGGCCGCAGGGGCCGTGGCTCGACGAGATGGGAAAACGCAAGCAGCAAAATATCGAGCGTATGGCGGCGCGGCTCAACGCCGACCCGAACCCGATGAATTTCTCCAGCGCCCTGCGCGCGGTGCGCAACGCGCTGGCGACGCAGCCCGATGTCTACATCGTCAACGAGGGCGCCAACACGCTCGATTTCGGCCGCAACATCATCGACATGGACAAGCCGCGCCACCGCCTCGACAGCGGCACCTGGGGCGTGATGGGCATCGGCATGGGCTATGCCGTCGGCGCCGCCGCGGTGACCGGCAAGCCGGTCGTCGCGATCGAGGGCGACAGCGCGTTCGGCTTCAGCGGCATGGAGATCGAGACGATCTGCCGCTACGACCTGCCGGTGACGACGATCATCTTCAACAATAACGGCGTCTATCGCGGCGATCCGGAAGGCATGCCCTATACCCCGACCGGCCTGCTGCGCGACGCGCGCTACGAAAAGATCATCGAGGCGTTCGGCGGGCGCGGCTACCATTGCACCGACACGCCGAGCCTGACCGCGGCCCTGACCGAGGCGCTCGCCTCGGGCAAGCCTGCGCTGATCAACGCCGTCATCGACCCGACCGCCGGCACCGAGAGTGGCCACATCCAGAGCCTCAACCCGAAAAGCGCCGCCGCGCCGAAGAAATGAGGCGCGACACCCAGGCGGCGTTCGGGCCGAAAGAGGCGGCGCGAGCGCCGGGCCGGGGTGCCGGTACGGCAGCCGACACGCCGCCTGAGTTGCCGGCCGCATGACGGGAGGGATCGGTTACGCGCTCGGCGCGTTGGTGTGTTTCGGCCTCGGCGACCTGATCTACAAGCAGGGCGCCGCGGCCGGGGCGCGGCCGCATCAGCTGCTGATGGTGCAGTCGTGGGTGTTCCTGGCGACCGTCGTCGTATACGGGCTGGTGACCGGCGCGCTGCATTTCGGCGCCGGAGCGGCCTGGGGCGCCATCGCCGGGCTGTTCATGACGGTCGGCTTCTACAATTTCGCGCACAGCCTCGAATCGGGTTCGATCAGCGTCAACGCGCCGATCTTTCGGCTGAGCTTCGTGATCACCGCCGGCCTCGCGATATTGGTTCTCGGCGAACCGCTGACCTCGCGCAAGGCGCTCGGCATCGCGCTCGCCCTCGTCGCGACCTGGCTGCTGCTCGGCGGGCCGGCCCCGGGAAACCGGTCGGGCCGTCGCGAAAGCGGATCGTCGCTGGTCCGCGTGCTGGTGGCGACCGCGGCGGTGGGCATCGGCAACGTCGCGTACAAGTTCGGCTTGCGGGATGGCATCACGCCGGCATCGCTGATCGTGGCGCAGGCCGCGGTGGTGGTTACGCTCTCGACGCTGTTCGCCGGCGCCGTCGACCGTGGCATCCGCCCGGCGGCTGCGGCGGTGCGTTATGCGCCGTGGGCCGCCGTCGTTCTCGCCGCGGCCTTTGTTCTGATGGCTGAAAGCCTGGCGCGCGGCGAGGCAAGCGTCGTCATCCCGATCGCGCAGATGGGGTTTCTCGTGACCGCCGTGGTCGGCTTTGTTCTGTTGCGCGAGCCGTTTACGCTGCGCAAGGGCCTGGGGCTGGCCACCGCGCTGGGCGCCCTCGCCGCGCTCGCCAGCGTCCCGCCCGGGCATTGACGGGGCCTGGCACCGCGCCCCCGGTTGGGCTCATCTGGAAAGCTTATCCTCTGTATGTAGAGCGACGATTGCGGAACGGCTCGAGCGGGGTCTAACCTTTCCTGCACACCATTCGGGAGGACAGCGCCATGACCATCTTCGTCGCCGGCGGCACCGGTTTTATCGGGCGGCGGTTGATCCCGCTGCTCGCGCAGCGCAGCGACGAGATTGTCGTCATGGACCTCAACCCACAGACCGCGGACTACTCGGCGCTCGGCAAGCAGGTGCGGGTGGTGCGCGGCGATGTCAGCCAGTTCGACGATTTCCTGGCGCGGATCGTCGAGGCCAAGCCCGACCGGATCGTCAACCTGGCCTATTACATCGGCAGCGACCTGCCGGCGCGCGTCGCGTTCAAGCTCAACGTGCTGGGCATGGACAACTGCTTCGAGGCGGCGCGGCTCGCCGGCGTCAACCGCGTCGTCTACGCCAGCTCGGTCGCGGTCTCGGGCGAGCAGAAGAATTTCGGCGAGCGGATCGTTACCGAAGACGATTTCCGCTACGGCCACGTGCAATACGCGATGCACAAGATCTTCAACGAGTGGCAGGCGCAGGACTATCGCGAGAAGCACGGGATGGAGATCACGACGATCCGCCCGGCCAACGTCACCGGGCCGGACAAGATTTTCGGCTCGGTCGACCACGTGTTCATCGTCACCCGCCCGGCGCGCGGCCAGCCGGTCAACATGCCTTACAAGGATGCGATGCGCGCGCCCGTCCATGTCGACGAAATCGCCGAAATCTTTGCCCGCGTCACGATGAAGGACAAGCCGGAGCACGCGGTCTACAGCACCGGCGGCCAGACGATCAGCCTCGGCGAGATCGCCGACATCGTGCGCGAATTCATCCCCGACGCGCAGATCACCTTCGACCACGAGACCGGCGGGCGCGAGCGCAGCGGCAATTTCATGATCGACAATTCGCGGGTCGTCACCGAATTCGGCATCCAGTTCCGCCCCTACCGCGAGCGCGTGCTGCAGATCATCAACGACGTGCGCAAGGAGCAGGGCCTGCCGCCGCTCAAAGACCGGTAGGCCCGAGCCTATCGTTGCCGGCGGAGCGCCGCGTCGCAGCATTCCTTGCAACCAAGCCTGATCAGCGGCGCTACCGCTTGAACAACGCCTCGGCGCCGCCGCGATGGCTGCGCTTCTGCGCGATCTCGGCACGGGTGCGAGCGATCTCGGTTTCGAGCTCGGCGATATATTCCTCGAGCTCTGCGATACCGAGCAGCGACAGGTCGCGCGGCTTGGGCTTTTGCCGCTGCGGCAACAAATCCTCTTCATCCACCGTCGCATCTCCCTTCACCGCTTCCCACTAGGGCGCCCGGCCATTATATCCAGGCATCGAACACTTGTGAGAAGCGGCACGCCGCTCGATCGGACCCGTCCCATGCCGACACCTTTGATGCCTAAGGCGACCGCCGTCTGGCTGGTCGAGAACACCTCCCTCACCTTCGAGCAGATCGCAGAGTTCTGCGGGCTGCACGCGCTTGAAGTGCAGGCGATCGCCGATGGCGAGGTGGCGACCCAGATGCAAGGGCTCGACCCCGTGGCCAACGGCCAGACCACGGCCGAAGAGATCGAGCTGTGCCAGAAGGATCCCGAGCGCAAGCTGCAGCTCGCGCCGCAGGCGATCCCGCCGCAATTCGTCAAGCACAAGGGGCCGCGCTATACCCCGATCGCCAAGCGCCAGGACAAGCCCGACGCGATCGCCTATCTGCTGCGCAACCACCCCGAGCTGAGCGAAGCGCAGATATCGAAGCTGATCGGCACCACCAAGCCAACGATCGCCGCGGTGCGCGACCGCACCCACTGGAACAGCCCCAACATCAAGCCGCGCCACCCGGTCGGGCTCGGGCTGTGCACGCTCGACGAGCTCGACGCGGCGATCGCGCGCAGCCTGCGCGGCAAGCCGCGCCCGGTGGTCGAGCCGGAATACGACGAGAACAGCGAGCCGGTCGAAAGCTGACCGCCGCCGGCCTCACCCCCGCTGCGGGAAGCCGGCCCTACCCAGCGCCTCGGTGATCTCGCCGAGGATCGCCGGATCGTCGATCGTCGCCGGCATGCGGTATTCCTCGCCGTCGGCGATCGCCCGCATCGTGCCGCGCAAAATCTTGCCCGAGCGGGTCTTGGGCAGGCGGTCGACGATCAGCGCCGCCTTGAAGCTGGCGATCGGCCCGATCCGCTCGCGCACCAGCGTCATCGCCTCGCGCTCAATCTCGCCGTGCGGCCGGTTGACCCCCGCCTTCAGCACCAGAAAGCCGAGCGGCACCTGGCCCTTGAGCGGGTCGGCGACGCCCATCACCGCGCATTCGGCGACATCGGGGTGCGCCGCCAGCACCTCCTCCATCTCGCCGGTCGAGAGGCGGTGCGCGGCGACGTTGATGATGTCGTCGGTGCGCGCCATCACGTGAATGTAGCCGTCGTCGATGAACCCGGCGTCGCCGGTCTGGTAATAGCCGGGGAACGCCGTCAGGTACGACGACACATAGCGCTGGTCGGCCTGCCACAGTGTCGGCAGCGAGCCCGGCGGCAGCGGCAATTTCAGCGCGATCGCGCCGATCGTCCCCGGCTTCATCTCGCGCGCCTCGCCTTCGGCCTCGGCGTCGAGCACCCGCACATCCCAGCCCGGCACCGCAAAGCTGCACGACCCGTGCTTTGGCGGCCGGCCTTGCAGCCCCTGGCAATTGGCGCCGATCGGCCAGCCGGTCTCGGTCTGCCACCAATGGTCGATGACCGGCCGGTTGAGCTGCTGCTCGGCCCATTCGACGGTCGGCGGGTCGGCCCGCTCGCCGGCGAGGAACAGCGTGCGGAATCGCGACAGATCGTAGGTGCGGATGAACTTGCCGTCGGGGTCGTCGCGCCTCAACGCGCGGAACGCAGTCGGCGCGGTAAAGAACACCGCGACCCCGTGCTGCGAGATCACCCGCCAGAACGCGCCGGCATCGGGCGTGCCGACCGGCTTGCCCTCGTACATGATCGAGGTGCAGCCATAGATCAGCGGGCCGTAGACGATATAGGAATGGCCGACCACCCAGCCGATGTCCGAGGCGGTCCACCACACCTCATCCGGCTCTACCCCATAGACGTAGCGCATCGACCACGACAGCGCGACCGCATGCCCGCCATTGTCGCGCACCACCCCTTTCGGGATGCCGGTCGTGCCCGAGGTGTAGAGGATGTAGAGCGGATCGGTCGCCAGCACCGGCACGCAATCGGCCGGCTTCGCCGCCGCCATCAGCGCGTGCCAGTCATGGTCGCGGCCCTTGACCATCGCCGCTTCGCATTGCGGGCGCTGCAGCATCACGCACGCGGCTGGCTTGGCCTTGGCCTCGTCGATCGCCGCATCGAGCAGCGGCTTGTACGGCACGATGCGGTTGATCTCGATGCCACACGAGGCGCAGACGATAACCTTGGGCTTGGCATCGTCAATGCGGGTCGCCAGCTCGTGCGCCGCAAACCCGCCGAACACGACCGAATGGATCGCCCCGAGCCGGGCGCAGGCGAGCATCGCCACCGCTGCCTCGGGCACCATCGGCATATAAATGAGCACCCGGTCGCCCTTGCCGACCCCGAGCCCGGCGAGCGCCCCGGCAAACAGCGCGGTCTGGTTGCGCATCTGGCGATAGGTGTACGAGGCGACGGTGTGGGTGACCGGGCTGTCCCAGATCAGCGCGATCCGCTCGCCGCGCCCGGCTGCGACATGGCGGTCGAGCGCATTCCAGCAGGTATTGAGCCGCGCCCCGGCAAACCAGCGGTAGAACGGCTTGTTGCTGTCATCGAGCACCCGGTCCCAGCGCCGCTCCCAATCGATCGCCTCGGCCGCCTCGGCCCAGAATTCTTCAGGGCGTTCGAGCGAGCGGCGATAGGTTTCGGCATAGGATTGGGT
>DATLRD010000069.1:0-19952 GCA_035534855.1 Allostellaceae bacterium
CAATCGCCCGGCCGATACCGCGCGTGCCGCCCGTCACCACCGCCACTCTGGGCATGGCTTCCTCCCCGTCGACAAAAGGCCCTGCCGCGCCGATCGCGCGGCCTGTTTAAAGAAGCGGCGCCGCGCGCTCAGTCGCGCGCCGGCGGTGCGATCAGGTCCGTCGCGCTAGTCGCGCGCCGGCGGTGCGATCAGGTCCGTCGCGCTAGTCGCGCGCCAACGGTGCGATCAGGTCCGTCGCGCTAGTCGCGCGCCAGACACAAAGCAATTCCCATGCCGCCACCGATGCACAGCGTCGCCAGTGCCTTTTTCGCATCGCGCTTCTGCATCTCGTACAGCAGCGTCACCAGCACCCGCGCGCCAGACGCGCCGATCGGGTGGCCGAGCGCGATCGCCCCGCCGTTGACGTTGACCCGGCCGGTGTCCCAGCCGAGGTCCTTGTTGACCGCACAGGCCTGCGCCGCGAAGGCCTCGTTGGCCTCGATCAGGTCGAGCTCGTCGGCCGACCAGCCGGCGCGCTTCAACGCCAGGCGGCTGGCCGGGATCGGCCCGGTGCCCATGATCGCCGGATCGACCCCGGCGGTCGCCCACGACACGATGCGCGCCAGCGGCTTGAGCCCACGCCCGGCCGCCGCATCGGCGGTCATCAGCACCACCGCGGCGGCGCCGTCGTTGATGCCCGAGGCGTTGCCGGCGGTCACCGTGCCGTTCTTGTCAAAGGCCGGGCGCAGTTTGGCCAGCGCCTCGACCGTCGTGCCGTGCTTGGGATACTCGTCGGTGTCGACGACCGTGTCGCCGCGGCGCGAGGCGATCGTTACCGGCACGATCTCGTCCTTGAAGCGGCCGGATTTCTGCGCCTTCTCGGCCTTTTCCTGCGACCAGGCGGCAAACTGGTCCTGCTGCTCGCGGGTGATCTGCCAGCGCTGCGCGACGTTTTCCGCGGTGTTGCCCATGTGGTAGCCGTTAAAGGCGTCCCACAGCCCGTCCTTGATCATCGTGTCGACCAGTTCGCCGTCGCCCATCTTGACGCCGTTGCGAAGGTGGATGCAGTGCGGCGCCTGGCTCATGCTTTCCTGCCCGCCGGCGACGACGATGTCGCTGTCGCCGGTGCGGATCGCCTGAAAGCCGAGTGCGACCGTGCGCAGCCCCGAGCCGCACAGCTGGTTGACCCCATACGCCGTCGTCTCAAACGGGATGCCGGCGGCGATCGCCGCCTGGCGGGCCGGGTTCTGGCCTTCGCCGGCGGCGAGGATCTGACCGAGGATGACCTCCGACACCTCCTTGGCATCGACCCCCGCGCGGCGCAGCGCCTCGACGATCGCGACCTCGCCCAGCTTGTGCGCGGGCAGGCTGGCGAGCCCGCCGTTGAAGGCGCCGACCGGGGTGCGGGCGGCGCCGGCGATGACGACCTCGGTCATGGGAGTCTCCTGGTGGGCATGACAGGGATATAGGCAGCGACTGTGACACTAAAAGCGCCGCGCAGCGAAAGTCCAGATGCGGCGCCTATGCCGCCGGCACATTCGCGCACAGCCACTCGGCAAGCGCCGGCCACAGGGTTTGCGGCGCCACGGCGCCGGCCATCATCCCGATATGGCCGAGCGGCGGGCGCCGCACCGCGGCCGCCGGCAGCGCCGCGGCCAGCGGGGCCGCCGAGGCCGGCGGCACGATGCGGTCGCGCGCCGGCAGCACGACGAGCGCCGGCCGGTCGAGTTTTTCCGGGATCACCGGCTGCCCGGCGACCCGCCAGCTTCCGCTGGCCGGGTCGTTGGCGCCGTACCAGCCACCAAAGCATTCGCGCGCGACCCCGGCGGCGAGCGGCACACCGTCGTTGATCCAGTCTTCGAGCGCGACGAACAGCCGCGCCGCCGCGCTCTCGGCGTCGAGCTCGGCAAAGCGACGGAACTTGCGCTCGGCGAGCAGCGGGTCGAGCGCAAAAAACAGCATCTGGATCGCCTCGACCGGCAGCGCCTCGCCCGACGCCGCGGCGAGCCCGGCGGCTCGGCCGAGAAACTGCGCCTCGGCGCGGCGCTCGGCGTGGAAATCCCATGGCGTCGCCAGCAGCATCAACGCCGCGGTCTCGGCCGGCCGGCGGAGCGCCAAAGCCAGCGCCAACAGCCCGCCCATGCAATAGCCGGCGACGCCGATCGGCCCCGGCGCCAACGCGCGCGCCGCGGTCAGCGCCGCATCGAGCCGCCCGGCGATATAGTCCGACAGGCCAAACCCACGCTCGTCCGGCCCCGGCGCACCCCAGTCGATCACCAGCGGGCGCAGTCCGGCGGCGGCGAGATGGCCAAGAAAGCTCTGCCCGGGCAGCAGGTCGAGAACATAAAACCGGTTGATCAGCGACGGGATCACCAGCACCGCCGGCCCGCCGCCGGTTCCGTAATCGAGCAGGCGCGTGCTCCCCTCTTGCCAGCGCACCGGCGCGCGCTCTGCGGCGCGGCGATACGGGTGCCGGCGATAGGCTTCGAGCCCGTCGAGAAACCGCCGGGCGCGGCGCCCGACCTCGCCGTCGAGCGCGGCAGCGACCGCGTCAGGTCCGCTTTGCGCGATTTCCGCCGCGAGGTCGCGCCACCGGTTCGCGTCGCCCCCGCTCCAGAGCGGCCAGGCGCTGCTCGATTCCTTCAATGCGGCGCGCGAGCTCTGCCACAGCATCATCGCGCTCGCCAAATGCGCCGGCAGCGGCCGCGGCGCCAGCCGGCGGTCGGGGCGGGTTTCCGTCGATGCCGGCATCATCGCGTTTGGCCGGCGCCGGAATGGCAACTTCCAGCCAGCGCCGCCAGATTTCCGCGTTCTGCGGGTCGGACGCCACGGCTGCCAGGTAATCGGCCCACAGCGCCAGAAAGCGCCGGGCCAGTTCGTCCGCCTCGCTCATTGCTGCAATTATAGGCGACGGTGCGGCGCAGCGCAGTATCGGCGGGCGGAAATCCGCGCGAATCATGCGCCAAACCCGGGGAATAGCGGTATTGTTGCATAGCAGCACATCCGCTGCGGCGGGGCACCACGCGCATGAACACTCCCAGCAGCGAGCAACCTGGCGGGGCCAAGCCGATCGTCGTCAAGAAATACGCCAATCGCCGGCTCTACAACACAGCGACCAGCAGCTACGTGACGCTCGACGACTTGGCGAAACTAATCAAGGACGGCGGCGATTTCGCGGTCTTCGACGCCAAGACCGGCGAAGACATCACCCGCTCGGTGCTCACCCAGATCATCGTCGAACAGGAGCAGAAGGGGGGGCAGAACCTGCTGCCGATCAACTTCCTGCGCCAGCTGATCGGGTTTTACGGCGACAGCATGCAGTTTCTGGTGCCGGGGTATCTTGAGCAGGCGATGAACACCTTTGCCCACAACCAAGAGCAGATGCGCAACAATCTGCGCACCACGTTCGGCATGTTCCCGTTCGGACAGTTCGAGGAGATGGGCAAACAGAACATGGCGCTGTTCGAGCGGGCGCTGAAGATGCTCTCGCCCTACCCGGCCGAGCCGAAGTCAGCCGCCGCGGAGCCTGCTGCCGCCGAGGCCGAGGACCCCCGCCTCAAGCGGCTGGAGGCGCAGATCGAAGCAATGCGCCACCAGCTTGAGGCATTGGGAAAGAAGGACTGATTACCGCTGCGACCCCGAGACCGGGATGTCGCGGACGAGCCCGGCAAAGGGCTTGGCGCCCTCGGCGCGGGTCATGATCACGTCGGGCCGGCGCGTCTGCACCGGATAATCCCGGGTCATGATCTCCTGGGTCCGGTGCTGCGGCGCCATCGCCGGCGGCAGCGCGACCGTGCCGCTCGTGCCGCCTGTCGGCCCGCAATTGCCCGAGGTGTGGGTCACGACCCGCGGTGGGCCGTTGCCGGTCGAGGTGATCTGCATGCTCTGCGTGCAGACGCCGTTGCCCGACATCGTCGAGACAAACGAATAACCCTGGCTGCCCGGCGGCAGGTTGGCAAAATCGGTTGCCTGAAGCTGGGCGAGCGAGGGTTGCGCAGCCAGCGCCGCCGTCTCGCGCAACAGCGCGTCGGCTTGCCGGTCCATCTGCTCGGAGATGCGCTCAAACTGGGCAAACGCCGAATCCGGGCCAAACAGCGACGGCAGCGCCGCTTCCGTCGCCTGCGGTGCGGTGTTTACGTAAACCCGCGGCGCGACGTCCCCGGTATAGCGGATCTGCTCGACCCCACCCCCGGAAAGGTGGATGGTCATTTCGTGGATCTGCTGGTCGTGGATCTGCCGGGCTTGCGGGCCCTGCGCGAAGGCCCAGCCGGAGAAGCCGGCGACGGCGATCACGGCGACGCCGGCCAGCAGGCTGTTGCGGACGGTTCGCATGAGTTTACTCCGCTGACAATAATCCCCACGCTCTTAATATAGTCTCGCCGCGCGTTGGCCATCGCAGGCGCAAAGTCGCAGCTTACTGATTTCGCACCAGAAATTCTGCCACAATGCGCGGTTGAATTAGGCTGCCAGCCACGGACGCGCGAAACTCGGGCGGCCGCAATGGTGGCCTTGCAGAAACCCGACCCCCTCGCGCCGCAGAAACTCGGCATCGGCCTCGCTCTCGACGCACTCGGCGATGGTCGCAAAGCCGAACCCGCCGGCAAGCCCCAACAGGTGGCGCAGGAAGGCCTGGTTCTCCGGGCTGCCGGAAAGGTTGCGGATCAGCCCGCCGTCGATCTTGACCGTATCGACCGGCAGGCTGTGCAGATAGCGCAGCGAGGTGTGCCCGGCGCCGAAATCGTCGAGCGCCACGCGACATCCGGCCTCGCGCAGCGCTCCGACGAAGCGGGCCGATTCCTCGATATCATAGAGCGCCGCGGTCTCGGTGATCTCGATCACCAGCCGGCGGGCCAGCTCGGGATCGCGCTGCAGATGCCCGGTCAGCGCGCGCAGCCACGCCCGGTCGGCCGCGGTCAGCGCGGAAATATTGAAGCCGAGCGCCACATCGGGCGCGGCAGCCAGTTCTTCGATCGCGCGATCCAGCACATAGCGGTCGACCAGGCGGATCAGGCCGAGCTGTTCGACGACCGGAACGAATTCGCCGGCGCCCATGACGCCGCCATCCTCGCCGCACAGATGCAGCAGGCATTCGTAATAGTCGACCGCCCCGGTCGCCGCCGACACCACCGGCTGAAAGGCAAACATGAGGCGGCGGTCGCGCAGTGCGCGCTGCACGGTCTCGGCGATCGCCACCCCGCGCTTGCGGTCGCGCTGGACGACCTCGTCGGCGAAATGGACGTGGCCGCCACGGCCGTCGCGCTTAGCCTCGGCGAGCGCGGCTTCGGCACGGGTGATGATCTCGTACGAGGTCGTGCCTTGCTCCGGAAACGAGATGCTGCCGATCGACACGGTCGCGGCGACCAGACCGGCGGCGGTCATCACCGGCGCGCTGTTGATGCACGACAGGATCTTGCTTGCCGCTGCGGAAACGTGCGCGCCGACGCAGTGCGACAGGACCACGCCGAACCGGTCGCCGCCGAGCCGGCCGATCTGGTCGCTGACCCGCACACAGCCATCGAGCCGGCGGCCGATCTCGGCCAGCACCATATCGGCGACCGCGGCGCCGTACCTGCCGTTGATCGCCGCCATGCCGTCGACCCCGACCGACAGGAAGGCGGCCGCCTGCCGGCGACGCTGGCCGGCGGCGATGATCCGGTCGACCGCCTCGCGCAGGCGGGTTGCGTTGAAATGGCCGGTCAGCTCGTCATAACTGACCCGCTGTTCGAGGCGGGTCTGCAGGGCCTTGCGGTCGTCGACCATGCGGATCACGCCGAGCATCCGCCGCGGCCGCCCATCGCCGGCACGCTCGACCTGCCCGCGCTCGTGCAGCCAGGTAAAGCTGCCGTCGGCGAGGCGCAGGCGATATTCGCAATCGAACGGAGCAGCGGCATCGAGGTGGTTTGCCAGCCGATGCTGGCGCTGCGGCGAATCGTCCGGATGGATGCGGCCGGCAAAGGCGCGGCCGGTCGCGCATTCCGTTTCCAGCGGTTCGCCGACCGCGGCCAGCCGGCCGACCCAATCGAGCCGGTCGCTGTCGAGGTGCCAGGCATAGGCAGCGTCACCCGCCGCTTCCAGTGCCCCGGCTACGGGGCTGAGCGGCAGGTCAGTCAGTGAAATCGGCATGTCAGCGTTAATCCCCGGTTCTTCGCTTTGGGCCCACGGCAATCGGGCGGGAGCGAAAAATGCCCGGAGGCGCGTTGAGAAACGCTTAAACCGGCGGCAGATCACGGCGAAAGCAGGGCGGCTCTGCCGCCGGCTATTTCGGTGTGTGTGAATCCAGAAACGGCAGCACTGCCTGATTGAACTCCCGCGCCCGCACCTGCGGAAAGGCGTGTCCGCCTTTGGGGAATATCTTGACCTCGGCCCCCGGAATGCGCCGCGCCAATTCCTCGGAGAAATAGGCCGGCGTCACGATGTCGTCTTCGGCGCCGACGACGAGGGTCGGAGTCTTGATCTTCGCCAGCACCTCGGTGCGGTCGAATGCCAGCACGGCATCGATCCGGCTTGCCGCGATCTCGCTCGCCGGAAACACCGCCAGCGCCTGCGCCTCGGCATGGCGCAGCCGCTCGTTGTTCTGGGCGATGAACCAGCTCGGATAGAGATAAAGCGTGTTGGCCTGCACATAGGCGCTCGGCCCGAGACGCAAGAGGATGTCCTTGCGCAGGCCGAACATGCGGCGGAAATAGGCGTCGGGCTTGGTCCATGACGCCGACAGGACCACGCTGGCGAGCCGGTTCGGGTGCTCGAACGCGAGGGTCTGTGCGATCGCGCCGCCGGTCGAATGGCCGACGACATGCGCCCGCTCGACCTCGAGCGCATCCATCAGCCCGATGACGTCCGCCGCCATGCGGTCGACCGTATACCCGCTGCGGCTGGGTTCGCTCTGCCCGATCCCGCGATGGTCATGTGTGATGACGTCGAATTTTTTCGAAAAAGCCGCGGCCTGGTCGCGCCAGAATGACGCAACCCCGCTCAGCCCCGAGATGAACAGGACCGGGAATCCGACACCCTGACGCTCGTAAAAGATCGCGCCGTCGCCGATCTGAATGCGCGCCATCACTCTGACCTAAACCGCCTCTCGCGTCGGTATCATCCGTCGCAGAGGCTGTCAAACGCGGAAGCCATTATTCGAGCAGAAAGCCGCTATGCGTCATCGAAAGCGCCGCATTCCTGCCTAAAAATTGACACAGGGCCCGCGCTCAATCACCCGAAACCAAGGGGTTGCACAGCTCTGTGGCGGCCTCACCCTATGTCAGAGAGGGGAGCGGCATGAAATCCATGGATGAGGTCAGAACCGCAGCGTCGAGAAGCCATCGGCGCACCACCATCCCCGCCGACAGCCCCTCGCTGCGGCGGGTTAACGGGCGCGCCCAGGATGTCGACCGCCACGTCGGCGCGCGCGTCCGTGAGCGCCGCATCATGCTGGGCCTCACCCAGCAGCAGCTGGCCGATCTGCTCGGCGTCACCTACCAGCAGGCACACAAGTACGAGCGCGGCATCAACCGCGTCTCGGCGGGCCGGCTTTATGAAGTCGCGCAGGTCCTCAACGTGCCGGTCGGCTATTTCTTCGACGGCCTCGAAGACGATAACGCGCAGGCGATCAGCCCGCGCGAGCGGATGTGCCTCGAGCTGGCGCGCAATTTTACCCACATCCCGAACGAGCGCCACCAGGAGGCGCTGAGCCAGCTCGCCCGGGTACTCGCCAGCGAATGAACAATGGCAGCGCCGGCTAAAAGCCCATGCCGATGCGGCCGCCGAAATCGTTGATGCTCTGGTTGTACCTGGCGAAGCCGCCGTTCGACACGTGGTCGACATAGGCCGAGACCGTATAGACCGCATTGATCCGATAGCCGAACTCGAGCGCCTCGCGGAACAGCAGGTTCGAGCCGAGGCTCTTGCGATCGGGCTGTGCCGCATGAATGTCGCCGTTGTTCAGCCCCGGGCCGAAGAAGAAGCCCAAGGTGATGCCGTCGCCGGGCAGCAGCAGGTTGCCGGCAAGCTGCCAGGTCCAGGTAGCGCCCACATAGGCCTGGTCGGTAAAGCCGGCGGTATTGACCGTGAACCCGATCGTCGGCCGCGGCTGCACGAGCCATTGAAACTCTGGCGGAACGCGGAGCAGCGTCGCATCGTCGATTGGTGACCCGAACTTCAGCTCGGGGTTGATGTCGACCCCTTTTTCCTTGCCGCCGAGAAAGCTTGCATCGTGGTTGAGGATGCCGAGGGTAACTTCGCGATAGGTAATGTTTTGCGCATCCGCGGCGTGCCCCGGTACGAGCAGCATGAAGGCGGCCAAGACGGCAATGGCCAAACCATGTCCCCATTTGCCCAGTGCAAAGTGATCCGGCATTGGCTCCCCCCAACCCGCCGCGATCGTCGGCCGCAACCTTAGGCTGCGCCGCGCGTGCCATGTATGCCCCGGGAAGGCTGATACCGTGGCGCAGCCCCGCTTGGCAACGCCGCTACCGCGGTGCGCCGCCCGGGTGAATCAGGGGGATCGAATACGGCGCAATTTCTAGCGTTAGTGGCAGATGCGCAGCGATGTCGCCGTCGGCCTGGACCGGCTCGCCGGCCTCGCCGACGATCGAAATCGACCGGGCCTTGAGAATCGCCACCCCCCGGGCACGCGGCAACCGCCCGAGGAGCAGAGCGGCGCCACAGCGCAGCACCGCCCGCCGCCCGCCGCCCGGAAGCAGCACGAGACCGAGGTCGGGATCCTCCGGCCGGGCCGCCGGCGCGATCAGAAAGCGGCCGGCATAGAGCGGACCGGTCGTGGCGATTGCCGCGCCGGCGCGGTGCACGACACCATCCGCCTTTACTGTAACGTCCCGATCGTGGTGTCGCATCAGGCACACAATGCTCGCCCAGGCAAAAGCGAGCCTGCCGCCCCAGCGCTTCACTCGCGGATCGACCGCGGCGACGACCGCGGCGTCGAACCCGGCGCCGGCCGAGGTCACGAACAGCCGGCCGTCAAGGCGCCCCGGCCAGAACGACCGGGCCGGGCCGGCGGCGATCATCGCCGCCTGCGCCTCGGCGTCGCGCGGCACGCCGATCTCGGCGGCAAGCACGTTGGCGGTGCCGAACGGCAGGATCGCAACCGCCCGCGGTGCCGCGGCAATACCGTTGATCACGGCCGCCACCGTGCCGTCGCCGCCCGCTGCGACAATCACGTCGAATTCGGGCTCGGCACTGCGGGCGAGCGCTTCGGCCATGCCGGGCGCGCCGGCCGCGTCGCGCACGGTCACCGGACAGCCGAGCCGCTGCAGCGCGCCGACCACCCGGTCGAGCCGACGTCGGCGAGACCGCATCCGCCCGGCAGCGGGGTTGACGATGATCAGCACCCGCCGCGGCATCGGGCCGCCGGTGCTAGGCGGCCGGCCGCATCGCCACCCGATCGGCCGGCGCGTCGATCCACATCTGGAACCACAATTCGAGCATCAACAGTGCCCACAGCCGCGTGTGGTGGTTGCGCGCGCCGGTGCAGTGCTCATCGAGCAGGCGCTCGACGTAGTCGGGGCGCAGCAACCCGCGCTCGCGCGCCGATTGCGACAGCAGCGTATCGTAAGCGAGCGGCTTCAGCTCGTGGCGCAGCCAGCGGTCGATCGGGCAGCCGAACCCCATCTTCTTGCGGTACAGGATCTTGTGCGGCAGATACGGCGCCATCGCCGCCTTCAACAGCGCCTTGGTGGTGCCGCCCTTCATGCGGATTTCGGTCGGGATCCGCGCGGCCCATTCGAGCAGCACATGGTCGAGCAGCGGCGAGCGGGTTTCGAGCCCGTTCGCCATGCTCGCGACATCGACCTTTACCATCAGATCGTCGGGCAGATAGGTGTGGAGATCGGCCCAGTTGGCGCCGGCGACGAGCCCCCCGGCGGCGGCAAAATAAGGCGCCAGCAGGTCGAGCGTCGAATGGCCGAGCCGCCCGCGCAGCGCGTCGCCGTACCCGTCTTCCTTGTCGCGGTCGCGGAAGAAGACGATCGTGCTGGCGTAACGCTGCTCGGGATGCTCGGCCGAGGCCTGCAGCACGTCGCGGATCTGCGGCAGCTTCAGGGCCCGTTGCATCCCCGCCGGCGCCAGGCCCATCAGCCGCGCCAGCCCGTCGCGGCCCCAGCGCGGCATGCGGTCGAGCTGCGCCAGATGCCGCATCGCCCGGTAGCGCGAATAGCCGAGAAATGCCTCGTCGCCGCCGTCGCCGTTGAGCGCGACGGTAACGTGCCGGCGCGCCATCTGCGAGACGTAATAGGTCGGGATCGCCGACGGGTCGGCGAACGGTTCGCCGTAATGCCATACCAGAAGCGGCAGAACCGCTGCCGCATCAGGCTCGACGACCAGCTCCTCGTGCTCGGTGCCATAGCGCTCTGCGACCATCCTTGCATAGCGGGTCTCGTCGTATTCCTTTTCGGCAAACCCGATCGAGAAGGTCTTGACCCGTCCGCCGCCGACCCGCGCCATCGTCGCGACAACGCTCGCGGAATCGACCCCGCCCGACAGGAACGCGCCGAGCGGCACATCGGCGATCAGCCGCAGGCGCACCGCCTCGTCGAGATGGGCGATCAGCTCGCGCTGCAGATCCTCGGGGGTTTGCGTGGTACGGGCGGTGCGCGGTTCGGGCAACTGCCAATAGCGGACCGGTTCGCCATGATGCCAGCCGCCCGCCGCATCCGCTTCGACAACCAGGTAATGCGCCGCCGGCAGGCGCGCGATCCCGGCAAACGCGGTTTCCGGCGACGGCACGTATTGCAGCGTCAGGTAATGGTCGATCGCCGCGAGGTTGGGGATGCGGGGCATTTCCGCTGCGCTCAGCAGCGCCTTGATTTCCGAGCCGAACGCGAATGCCGACGCGGTCTCGGCGTAATAGAGCGGCTTCTTGCCGAGCCGATCGCGGGCCAGGATCAGCCGCCGCGTGCGCCGGTCCCACAACGCCAGCGCAAACATCCCGCGCAGCCGGTCGAAGACGCGCGTACCCCAGGCGTGCCAGCCATTGGCGATGACCTCGGCGTCGCCGCGGCTTTTGAAGGCATAGCCGAGCGCTTCAAGGTCGCGCCGGATCTCGGCGAAATTGTAGATCTCGCCGTTGAAGGTCAGCCACACCATGCCGTCCTGGCTGGAGATCGGCTGGTTCGCCGCGGTCGACAGGTCGATGATCGCCAGCCGCGCCTGGGCGAGCCCGGCGAGGCCGTCGGTCCACACCTCCTGGTCATCCGGCCCGCGATGGCGAATCGTGGCGGTCATCGCCCACAGCCGTGCCTCGATCGCGCCGCGCGGCAGCGACGGTCGCGCCAGCAGAAAGCCGCCGATACCGCACATCCTGGAACAACCGGCCTGTAAAAATGCGTGAGCAACCTACCGCATTTGCAGCGTGAGTCGCATCCTGGTTTGCGCTCTCCGGCCGCTTGCCGATAGGGTCCGGCCACGACGAGCGAACAGCGCCAGGCCGCGGACGAGAGAATGACGATATTGGTCACCGGCAGCGCCGGGTTTATCGGGTTTCATGTCTCCGCCCATCTGCTCGACCGCGGCGAGAAGGTGATCGGGATCGACGATCTGAACCCCTATTACGATGTGGCGCTGAAACGGGCGCGGCTCGCGCGGCTCGAACAGCGGCCCGGCTTTGTCTTTCATGCGGTCGACGTGAGCGACGCGGCGCAGTTGAACAGCCTCGTCGAGCGTTACCCGGACATCACGGCGATCATCCACCTCGCCGCCCAGGCCGGGGTGCGCTATTCGCTGACCCATCCGCTCGGCTACATCGACCGCAACGTCAAGGGCCAGGTCGTCATGCTCGAGGCGGCGCGGAAATTGAAAAACCTCAAAAGCTTCGTCTACGCCAGCTCGTCATCGGTCTATGGCCGCAACGAAAAGCAGCCGTTCAGCGTCGAGGACCGCGCCGACCACCCGGTCTCGCTCTACGCCGCGACCAAGCGCGCCGCCGAATTGGTCACCGAGAGCTATTGCGGGCTCTACGGACTGCCGTGCACCGGGTTGCGCTTTTTCACGGTGTACGGGCCGTGGGGCCGGCCCGACATGGCCTATTACCTGTTTACCGAGGCGATCCTCGCGGACCGTCCGATCAAGGTGTTCAACGAGGGCCGCATGGCGCGCGACTTCACCTATATCGACGACATGCTGCCTGCGATCGCCGCGGCTTCCGGTCCCGCGGCGGCCGAGCCCGGCCAGCACCTTCTCTACAACCTCGGCAACCACCGGCCAGAGCAGCTGCTCGATTTCATCGCCACGCTCGAACGGCTGCTCGGCCGGCAGGCGCAGCGCGAGCTGCTGCCGATGCAGCCGGGCGACGTGCAGGCGACCTATGCCGATATCGAGAGCGCGCGGCGCGACCTCGGCTTCGAGCCGAAAACCCCGATCGCCGAGGGCCTCGCGCGCTTTGTCGCCTGGTACCGGGAGTTTTACGGGCTGGCCTAGGCCCGAGATCCCGCACCGCCACAGCAAAGCCTATGCCTTGACGATGTGGTCGCCGGCAACGCCAAGCCGGGCGCAAACGTTGCGCGTGTCGATGACCAGCGGGCAGTGCGCGGTCAGCAGCGCGTAGTCGACCGAATCGTGGTCGGCGCAGATGATCGCGGCATCGGTTTTGGCAAGCGTCGCCTCGTTGAGCGGTGACGAGGGCCGGCCGGCAAACTGGGCGTGCTCGCGGGTCGGCGGGATCGCCGCGAGGAACGGGTCGTGGAAATCGACCACCGCGCCGCGCTGCTCCAGCAGTTCCATGATCTTGAAGGCCGGGCTTTCGCGCGTGTCGTCGACGTTCTTTTTGTAGGCGACGCCGAGGATCAGCACCCGCGCGCCCTTGAGCGCCCGCCCCCGCCGCTCGCTCAGCGCGGCGACGGTCTTGTCGACGACGCGCCGCGGCATCGCCGTGTTGATCTCGCCGGCCAGCTCGATAAACCGGGTCGCGATATCGTATTCGCGCGCCTTCCAGGTCAGGTAGAACGGGTCGATCGGGATGCAGTGCCCGCCGAGGCCGGGGCCGGGATAGAACGGCATATAGCCAAACGGCTTGGTCTTGGCCGCCTCGATCACCTCCCACACATCGATCCCCATCGCCTCGAACACCACCTTCAACTCGTTGACGAGGGCGATGTTGACCGAGCGAAAGATATTTTCGGTCAGCTTGACCGCCTCGGCCGCTTCGAGCGACGAGACCGGCACCGTGCGGGCGACGATCTGGTCGTACAGCGCGACCGCGAGCCGCACCGCGTCGGGTCCGTCGCCGCCGACCACCTTGGGGATGTCGTTGGTGCCGTATTGGGCATTGCCGGGGTCTTCGCGCTCCGGCGAATAGGCGAGGAAGAAGTCGCGGCCGGATTTCAGCCCGCCGCGTTCGAGGATCGGCTGCATGATTTCGCGGGTCGTGCCCGGATAGGTCGTCGATTCGAGCACGACGAGATGGCCGCGCCGCAGGTGCGGGGCGATCGCCTCGGTGGTCCGCACGACAAAGGTCAGATCGGGTTCGCGCTGCTTGGTCAGAGGCGTCGGGACGCACAGGATGATCGCGTCGCACCCGGCCAGGGCCGAGAAATCGTCGGTTGCCGACAGGTTCCCGGTGGCACGCGCGGCGGCGATGCTTTCGGCGGAAATGTGGTTGATGTACGACCCGCCGGCGTTGATCAGATCGACCTTGGCGCGGTCGATATCGATGCCGACCGCGGCAAATCCGCGCTCAGCCGCGGCGCGAACCAGCGGCAACCCGACGTAGCCGAGCCCGATGACGCCGATCCGCGCGGCGTGGTTGCGAAACCGCGCGGCCAAACTGCCGACATCGGCCGCGGCGGACCGTGACGCGCTGGGATCGTTCATCGGCACAACCCCACACAGCGGCGCTGGCGCGATGTCGCGGGCGGCGCCGTCGCCGCGCGTACTGGGGTCGGCCCGACGCGCTATCCGTCGTTGGGCGAATACGATTGCGCCACCGACTTCACCATATCGAGGAATTGGTGACGGATCTGTTGATCGGTGATCGCGTAATAAAGCCGGATCAGCTCGATCGTTTCCGGCCGCTGCATCCGTTCGCGCCGCTCGGTATCATAGGGATCGGCCGCCGTCCCTGGCGCCTGCAGGTCGCCAAAGAAATACTGGATCGGCACGCCCAGGATCTTGGCCATTTCCGACAGGCGCGAGGCGCTGACCCGGTTGGCGCCGCCTTCGTATTTCTGAACCTGCTGAAAGGTCAGCCCCAAAGCGTCCGCCAGCGTTTCCTGGTTCATGCCGAGCAGCAAGCGGCGCATGCGGATGCGGCTGCCGACGTGAACATCAACTGGGTCGGGGATTCCGGTACCGCGGCCATACAGTCGAATTTCGCCGCTTTCCCTCTTGGGTCTGCTTAACATTACATCACCGTCGGCATTCTCCGTGCGACCTACCATTGAAGGCGTGCCGGCCGCAAGCGCTTTACGAGAAGGCACGAAACCGCGACGGACCGGCCCCGCCTCAACGCCGATCGTCGCCGCCAAGATCGTCATAGCCGCGCCGATTGCTGATGAACACCAGCGTCATCAACCCGACGCCGAGCGCGAGGCTGAACAGCACGCCGACCACCATCGCGATCCAGCCGGCGGTGCTCATCGCCCCACCGATCGAATTCCAGAAGCTGGCGGTGCTCGCGGTCGCACCAATCACGCAGATCACTGCGATCCCGACCGCGACCCAGGTTCCTATTCGACGCATCTTCGCCTCGACGCTTGATGCCCAGAATGGCGCTTACGCCGCCGCACCGCCCGTGGCAGAGTGCCGCGCTGCCTAAAATTTCGACGGAGGCCCCGATGCCAACGGAAAGCAAACACCCGGAAACCATTGTGCTTCATGCCGGTTATCGCAGCGACCCGGCTACGACAGCGGTCGCCGTGCCGATCTATCAGACCACCAGCTACCAATTTAACAGCACCGAGCACGCCGCCAACCTGTTCGGGCTCAAGGAGCTGGGTAACATCTATACCCGGATCATGAACCCGACCAACGCGGTGCTCGAGGAACGGGTGGCCGCGCTCGAAGGCGGGGTCGCCGCGCTCGCGCTGGCATCGGGGCAGGCCGCTTCGCTGTTCACGGTCAACAACATCGCCCAGGCCGGCGACAATTTCGTCAGCTCGACCGATCTTTACGGCGGCACCTGGAACCTGTTCCTGCACACGATGCAGCGCACGATGGGCATCGAGGTGCGCTTTGTCGATCCGAGCGACCCGGAAAACTTCCGCCGCGCGACCGACGCGAAGACCCGCTGCTACTACGCCGAGACGCTGCCCAACCCGAAGCTCGAAGTGTTCCCGATCGCCGAGGTCGCCAAGATCGGCCGCGAGCTCGGCGTGCCGCTGATCATGGACAATACCGCCGCGCCGGTGATCTGCCGGCCGTTCGATCACGGCGCCGCAATCGTCATGCACTCGACGACGAAATTCATCGGCGGGCACGGCACGTCGATAGGCGGCATCGTCGTCGACGGCGGCAATTTCGACTGGGAAAAGCACGCCGACCGCTTCCCGCTGCTGAACCAGCCCGATCCGAGCTATCACGGCGCCGTCTGGACCCAGGCGGTAAAGCCGCTGGGCCCGATCGCCTACATCCTCAAGATGCGGGTCACGCTGCTGCGGGATATCGGTGCCGCGGCCAGCCCGTTCAACGCCTTTCTGCACATCCAGGGGCTCGAGACGCTGCCGCTGCGCATGCGCGTCCACTGCGCCAACGCGCTGGCGGTCGGCAAATACCTGTCCGGCCACCCCAAGGTCGCCAAGGTGATCCACCCGAGCGTGATGACCGGCGAGGCCAGGCGCCGCGCCGACGCCCATCTCAAGGGCGGCTATGGCGCGCTGCTCGGGTTTGAGCTGAAAGGCGGGATGGCCGCCGGCCGTCGCTTTATCGACGGGCTGAAGATGTTCTACCACGTCGCCAATATCGGCGACGCGCGCAGCCTCGCGATCCACCCGGCCTCGACCACCCATTCGCAGCTGACCCCCGAAGAGCAGATCAAAACCGGGGTCACCGATGGTTATGTCCGCCTGTCGATCGGCCTCGAACACGAGGAAGACATCATCGCCGACCTGAAACAGGCGCTCGACGCGGCGTAACCGCGCCGGCCGAGCCGAGTGAATGCCAAAGCTCTAGAGGGAGCAGCCCATGCCTATCGAAGTCGTTCCTACGGGAGCGGCCGTCGGCGCCGAGATCCGGGGCGTCGATCTTTCGCAGCCGATCGACGATGCCACCTTTGCCAGGATCGAACAGGCTTATGACACATACGGCGTGATTTTCTTCCGGGGACAGAACATCTCGCCGAAGCAGCAGGTCGCCTTCACACGCCGCTTCGGCGAAATCGAGTTCAACATTTTCGGCGAGCGCTGGAGCGTGGACGGCTGTCCCGAAATCGTCGTGGTGTCTAACGTCACCGAGGGCGGCAGGCCGCTCGGCATACGCCGCGCCGGTGAAAACTGGCACAGCGACATGTGCTATACGGCGCAGCCGCCGCGCGGCACGGTCCTTTATGCCCGCGAGATCCCCGATCTGTTCGGGCTGCCCCTGGGCGATACCGAATTCGCCAGTGCCGCCGCGGCGTGGGACGCGCTCCCGGCGTCCTTGCAGCAGAGGCTGCAAGGGCACTGCGCGGTGTTCGATTTCCGCGGCCGCAAGCGCGCCTTTCCGCCGAGCCAGGCGGAGATCGACCGCAATCCGCCGGTGCGGCACCCGATCGTTCGGACGCACCCGCGCACCGGGCGAAAGTCGCTTTACGTGATGCGCGACGACTGCACCGCTATCGACGGCATGGAAGATGACGAGGCGGAGGCGCTGATTGCGGCGCTGGCCGACCACATCATCAAGCCAGCCTTCGTCTATCGGCATCAATGGCGCGTCGGAGACCTGTTGATGTGGGACAATTGCACGGTACAGCATCGCGCAATCCAGGATTACGACATGCCGCAGCGCCGGTTGATGCACCGCACCACGATGGGCGGCGCCATCCCGGCATAGCTGCCGGCCGGCGGACGAGCGCGTCGCGGAAAACGCGGGGCGCGGAAGCGGGAACGGGATGGCCGATACCTTGACATGCGGGCGGTCTGGCTTTGCAACGACGCTCCCTCTCGCCTGGCCGACTGATCTAGGCCTGACCGTCGCCAGTCACGGCTGGGTGCACCTGGCTCCGTGGAGCTGGGACCCCGGGACCGGCACCCTGTCGCGGGTCGAACGCATCGGTGGGCAGATCGGGCGGGTTGCCGCCCGGCAGCGCGACATGGGTACCCTCGCGATTTCCATCGACGGTTTTCCCGAGGCGGCCGCCCCCGAGATCCTGCGCCGCGTCGCCCGCTGGGTATCGCGCGATTGGGACCCCGGCCCGGCGGTCGCCGCGCTCGCCCCCGCGTTTGCCGACGAGGCGGCGCTGATCGCGCACGGCGGCGGCCGCCTGTTATGCGGCTCGACGTTCTACGAAGACTTCATCAAGACCGTGCTGACGATCAACACGACCTGGTCGTCGACCGTGCGGATGACCGCCGCGCTGGTCGCCGAGCCCGGCGGCGGTGCCTTTCCCGAGCCGGCGGCGCTCATTGATTACGGCGAAGAGCGGTTGCGCGGCGTCGCCAGGATCGGCTTTCGTGCGCCGGTCGTGGTGTCGGCGACCCGCCGGATGCTCGACGACGGGGCCATCGACGCCGCCGGCCACGGCCTCGCCAGCCGGCTCGACCACGCCTACCTCGTCGGGCTCAAGGGCATCGGCCCTTATGCCGCGGCGCATTGCCGGATGCTGCTGCAGGATTTCAGCCGCATCCCGGTCGATACGGTCGTCGTCGCGCATCTGCGCGAACGCCACGGCACCAGCCCCGACGAATTCATCGCCGCCCGCGCCGAATGCGGCGCCTATCTCGGGCTCGGCTACCGGCTGATGCGGCTCCGCGAGAAATTCCAGGTCGCCCAGGTCGAGCTCGGCCCCGGTGCAGGGTATTGACGGGAGACCTGTCCATGAGCACGACCCCGTTCGCCGCGATCCTCGACACCGCCCGCGAGCGCCACGGCGCCGCCGCGGTCGAGGCGCGGCTGCCGACCCCGAAGATTCCGGCCGCACTCGCCGCGACCGGCGACGACCGCTACCTGTCGCAGATGTCGCTGCGCATCTTCCGCGCCGGGCTCAAGCACAGCAACGTCGACGCCAAGTGGCCGGCATTCGAGGGCGTGTTCCACGGATTTGACCCGCGCCGGGTGCGGGCGATGCCCGACGAAGCCCTCGAGGCGCTGCTCGACGACGCCCGGCTGATCCGCCACTGGGGCAAACTAAGTGTCAAACGAAAAATCAGTGGGTTAGGGGAATTAGTCTCGGATTAGTCTCAGAACTAATCATGAACAGAAGTGTCGAACCGAAGCTCAAATTGGTGTGCGAAGTGCGGCAGGATGACGCACCACGATACCTGGGCCTTGCATAAACTAGGGAAAGGAGTAAATTCCCTGGTACCAGAAACGAGGAGGCTTTCACGTGGCACACACCATCGAAATCGATTTTGACGTGTACAAGATGATCGAGGCGGAGCGGCGAGGGTTCGATGATCCTCCCCTAGCCGCTCTGCGACGGCTGCTGAAAATGCCAGAGGCTCCGAAGGCGGCGGCGAGCGAGCCGTCAAGTGGACGACCGTGGACTTATAAAAATGTCGTGCTCGAACACGGCACGCAGCTCCGGATGCGCTACAACCATCGCACACACGAAGGCCGAATCGTGGACGGTCGGTGGTTGGTCGAGGGCGAGTTCCATGACTCACCGTCGGGCGCAGCCGTAGGTGTCGCTCGAACGAAAGATGGCAAGCAAACGGCGCTGAACGGCTGGGATTATTGGGAGGTGAAAAAGCCGCGAAGCGACAAGTGGCTGCCGATCAACATCTACCTGAAGCAGGAACACGCCGAATTCGCCGAGTGAGCCTACAGGGTAGGGGGCCGTGGCGCTGGTCGGCGTGGCCTCCCGCCCTTCTTCCCGTTCCGGCGCGATGACTGCGCCTTGCGCTCGCTCTTGATCGAGCCGAGGGCGACGGCTGCGGCGTTTTTCATATTTTCGGACGTGTCTTATACCAAAAAATCTCGTTTTTAATTTTCTTCAGAACATGATCATATTCGGGGCTTCTTGGTTTTTGCATTATTCGTTGTTCTGCATCTAATGCCGCTCCTAACCCATAATAGACAGGGATATACAGAGGATTTCTTTTGCCATTAATCATAGTCTTAAACGGCTTACTTAATTCTTCATATGTCTTCCCTCTTTTAGAGCCAGCCATAATAGTGTACGCCAGCTTGGATATAAAGTTGCGTCATGTTTGACGGCACTTCTTCGTTTGTCTCCGCCCAGTAATTGCCTTCCGGTGCCACGTCTCCCTTTGCGTATACCACATTCGTCGTTTCGTAATCTCTCTCTACAAACTTCATGTTCTTAAATGTTTTCATAATCTATAACTTAGCTTCTATATTGCCAGTATAAACCCAACGCTAGGTTATGCAAGTCCAGTCAGCAATACAATTGGGGGTAGTGAGTTTGTCAAGTCGGCACAATTATGCACAGCCTGTGAATAGCGGGGACCGTTTGAGTCCGCGCACCAATCTTAGATCGCAAAGTGCGCGAACTGGTGCGCGACAACTCCGCAGTTTCCCTCGGCTTTTCGCGTTTAGTCTCACCGCGAGACGTTTCTGAGACTAATCTCGCTTTAGACTCAATTCACAGATTTACCCACAGTTTCATCCACATAGCGGGCGCAAGATGTTGAGATTAATCTCACCCTGCACCGCCGTGGCTTGAGTTGCATCACCGCAAGTGCACGTGGGGCAAGTTGAAGGCGGTGCGCGACAACGCCGCCGCGATGCTGGAGGTCGCCGGAGAGCACAAGAGTTTCGGTGCCTGGATCGCCGCGTGGCCCGGCGCCAATATCGTCGGGCTGTGGGAGTCGCTCGCCAAAGGGTTCAGCCAGATGGGCGGCAATTCCGGGCCGAGCTTTCTGCGCATGGTCGGCAAG
>DATLRD010000070.1:0-27571 GCA_035534855.1 Allostellaceae bacterium
TCCGGGTCCACGAGCTGGCGCCCGTGCCCCGGAATGACAAAGGTTCAGGCTATTTCAAAGGTTCAGGCTATTTCAGCGTGCGGCCCCACATCGCGAACATCTTGTCCCAGGTCTCCTCGGCGGCGAGCGTGTTGTAGATCGGCCGCTCGGGGAAGGCGAAGCCGTGCTCGGTGCCGGCGAAGGTCTTGATCTCGTGCTTGATGTTGGTTTTGGCCAAGAGCTTGGCGAGGTCGCCCGGGATGTTGGGCGGCACGCTGCGGTCGGTCTCGGCGAAGGCGTAGTAGAGCTCGCCCTTGATGCGGTCGAGGATTAAATGCGGCGAATCCTCTTTGTCGGTGATGATGCCGACGCCGTAGAGCGAGGCCGCCGCGGCGATGCGGTGCGGGAAAAACGCGGCGGCGTTGGTGATGTGCTGACCGCTCATGCAATAGCCGACGCAGCCGACCGGGCCGGGCTTGCACTTGTCCTGGGCGTCGAGCCAGCCGAGCATGCCGCCGGTGTCGTCCATGACCTTGGCGTTGGTCAGGCTGTTCATCGCGCCGAAGACGCACGGCATCATCGTGTCGTCGCGGCGGTGCACGTCAAACCGCAGATGGCCGAGCCGGTAATACATGTCAGGCAGGATCGCCATATAGCCCTGCCGGGCGATGCGCCGGGTCATGTTGCGCAATTCTTCGCGGATGCCCGGGGCGTCCATGTAGAAGATGATGCCGGGATACTGGCCGGGGCCTTCCGGGCAGGCCACAAAGCTCGGCATCGGGCCGTATTTGGTCGTGACGATGACCTCTTTTTCGTACATGGCGCGCTCCTTTCCGAGGGGCTTGAAATGCGCGCGCAGCCTCGCGCGAACGCGGCCGGTTGTCACGCGGTTTCGCCGCCCGGGTTGCGGCGTGATACGCTGCCCGGAACGAAGGAGGCGGTCATGCAAAGCCGTTCACGCGGCAGCTATGAAATCGCCGGACGGGAGCTGGTGGCCGAAGGCGCCGATCTGCGCGTCCAGGTGCTGACGCTCGCCGCCGGGCAGGCGATCCCGTGGCACTATCACAGCGAGATCAGCGACCAGATGGTCTGCCTCGACGGGCCGATGGTGGTCGAGACACGGGCGCCGCGCAGCGAGCAAGTGCTCGAAAAAGGCGAGCGCTGCATGGTGCCGCCCAGGACCGCGCATTACGTCCACGGCCAGGATGGCGGGCCGTGCCGGTTCATGATCATCCAGGGCGTCGGGGTCTACGATTTCGTGCCGGTCGGGTGACTACGGCGCGACGTGCAGCGCCAGGTGGGCGAGGGCGACGGTGCCGGGCGGCGCCGGGTTAAACGTCGTCTCCAGGTCGCCGGCGAGCGCGCGGGTGGTCGAGCCGAGATCGACATATTCGGCCCCGGGCGGCGGCTTCCTGGTGAACGGCCAGGCAGAGCCGTCGGCTGCGGCGATGAATTCGTAGAGCTCGGTGCCCTTGTCGGCGGCGGTGACCCGCAGCGTGACCGGCGCGTTAGCCGCGACGCGCGGGTCCGTCTGGGCGCGGTTCGGAAAGATGATGGTCGTGACCCCGTTGCGCAGCACCCGCAGCACCGAGAGGTAGGCGGCGCGGTTGGCGGTCACCGACAGCGTGATCGGCTCGCCGGCACGATAGGCGCTGCGGTCCGCGGTGCCGGCGACGACGAGGCCGTCCGGCTTCGGCGCTGTGGACAGCTTCAGGTCGGCGATGACCGCCTGCGCGTCGTTGAGCTCGCGATTGACGCCGGTGCCGCAATCCGCCAGCGCCAGTGCGAGCGCAAGCGCCGCGACGATGCGGCCGGCGGTATGGGTCACCGCCGCGACGGCAGCGGCGCCGCGATCGGCGGCCGGCGGTTGAAATCGGTGGCGCGCTCAAACGCGTGACCGACGCGCAGCACCGCCGACTCGGCGAACGGCTTGCCGGCGATCTGGAACGCCAGCGGCAGCCCGCTTTCGAACCCGATCGGCACCGACAGCGCCGGCAGCCCGGTAACGTTGTACGGCGCGGTGTAGGAGGCGCGATCGAACACGGTCCAGGTATCGACCGCATCGATGCGCGGCGCCGGGCCGGTGGCGTTGGCCGAGACGACCGCGTCGAACGTGTCCATCGCTGCGGCGAGTTCGAGGCACAATTCGCGGCGCTGGCGCACGGCCTCGATGTAATCCGCTGCCGACAGGAACGCGCCGAGCCCGATCCGCGCGAACATGTGGCGCCCGAAAATCTGCGGCCGGGCGCGAAAATCGTGCTCGTGCAGCGCGTAGGCCTCGCTGACCATGATGATCCGGTTGGCATCGGCGAAATCGATCAGCGGCGGCACGGTGATCTCGGCGACGCGCGCGCCGAGGCTTTCGAGTGTGCGGCAGGCCGCATCGAACGCCGCGACATAGGCCGGCGACGGCGTGCTGCCGGCGCCGAACCCGGCGACCGCGTCGGTCTCGTGCCAGTGGCGGATCACGCTGATGCGCATGCCGTCGAGCCGGGGCGCCAGCGCCGCGGCGTAATCCGGCACCGGCACATCCACCGAGGCCGGGTCGAGCGGGTCGTGCCCGGCCAGCGCCTGCAGCATCAGCGCGCAATCCTCGGCCGTGCGGGTCAGCGGGCCGCAATGGTCGAGCGTATAGCTGAGCGGGAAGACGCCACGCCGGCTGACGCGGCCATAGGTCGGCTTGAGCCCGACGATGCCGCAATAGGCCGCCGGGCCGCGGATCGAGCCGCCGGTGTCCGAGCCCATCGCCGCGGCGCAGAGATGCGCCCCGACCGCGGCGGCCGAGCCGCTCGACGAGCCGGCCGGGTAGTGCGCGGTGTTCCACGGGTTGCGCGCCGGCGGGAACGGCAGCGTGAAATCCGGGCCGCCGATCGCAAATTCGTGGGTTTCGTTCTTGCCAAGCAGGATGGCGCCGGCATTGCGCAGCCGCACCCAGGTCTCGGCGTCCTCGCCCGGCACATGGGTTTCGTAGACGCGGCTGCCGGCAGTCGTGCGCACGCCTTTGGTCTTGTAGATGTCCTTGAGCCCGATCGGGATGCCGTGGAGTGGGCCGCGGCTGCGGCCGGATTTGATCTCGCCCTCGGCTGCGCGCGCCGCGGCGAGCGCGGCGTCGGGCAGGGTCAGCAGGAAAGAGTGCAGTTCGCCGTCGAGCGCGGCGATGCGTTCGAGATAGGCCTCGGTAAGTGCCACCGGCGACAGCGCGCCGGCGGCGATCGCACGGCCGGCCTCGGCGAGCGAGAGTTGGCTTGGATCGGCCATCGCGCCTCAGCCTTTGGGGTGGATGAAGATGTGCGCCGGCTCGGCGGCCCGATCTCTCGCCCCCGGTTGACCGGCGCGCGGCTTGCGCACACTCGCCTTGAGCCGGGCGAGGAATTTCGTGCCCTCGCGCAATTCCTCGAAGCGCGCGGGATCGTGGCGCGGGTCGAGCCCGGCCTCGGCGAGGCGCCGGGCGAATTCGTCGGGCGACAGCTTCTCGGCCATCACTCCGCGGCCTCGGCGACCGGGTGGAAATTGCGCGGCAGCCCGGCCTTGGCGATCGCGCCGTAGAGCGTCACCCCGGGCAGCGCGCGGGCGACGATCGCGCGCACCTCGACCAACGCGTCGATGTCGATGCCGGTGTCGCAGCCCATCGATTCGAAGAGGAACGCGGCGTCTTCCATGACGATGTTGCCGGTCGCGCCGGGCGCGTAGGGACAGCCGCCGAGACCACCGAGCGAGGCGTCGAACTCGCGGCAGCCGGCCTCGAACGCGGCCAGCACGTTGGCGAGGCCGAGCCCGCGCGTGTCGTGGAAATGCGCCGCCACCGGCAGCGGCGCGACATCGGCGATGACCTTGCGGAACACCCGCCCGATCGCCGCCGGCTGGCCATAGCCGACCGTGTCGGCCAGGATGATGCCGTCGGCGCCGGAAGCGGCAATCTCGCCCGCGATGCGGCGCACGCGGTCTTCGTCGACATCGCCCTCGATCGTGCAGCCGAACGAGGTGGCGAGCCCGCAGTTGATCTTGACCGTCTTTCCGCTGGCGCGGCAGAGCTGGACGACGCGGCGGAAATCCTCGATCGACTCGCCGGTCGAGCGGCGCACGTTCGACAAATTGTGGCCTTCGCTGACCGACAGCACGAAATTCATCTCGGGCACGCCAAGCGCAAGGCCTCGCTCGGCACCGCGCGAATTGGGGATGAGGGCCGAGACCTTGAGGCCGGGCAGGGTCATCGCATGCGCGATCACCGCCTCGGCATCGGCGAGCTGCGGCAGCAGCTTGGGCGGCACGAACGACGAGACCTCGACCTCGCGCACGCCGGCGGCGTATTCGGCATCGAGCCAGGCGATCTTGGTCTCGGTCGGCATCACCTCGGCGATCGACTGCAAGCCATCGCGCATGCCCACCTCGCGTAGAGCGATTCTCTCACGCATGGGGTATCTTCTCCATTGAAACAAATAGGTGAATTCCCGTCGTCGCTTGCCGGTCGCCAAGATCCGGCGTGTTTTGGCACACAGATCGACACACAGAAAATTGGCCTCCACACCCTATCGCCGCGGCAAGTGGCGAGCAAGACGAAGCCAAGCTTATACGGCGCCGGCGGCAACCTGTTCTTGCGCGTCGCGCCAGGCGGCGCGAAGTCCTGGGTGTTCCGCTAGTGGCGGAACGGCAAGCGCAGGGTAGAGTTCGCCTGCCGGTGAGCGATGCCCCGGTTCGAGGCGTCAGGGCTTGCCAAACGTGGCGAGGCGGTCGATGCGGCAGACAAACAGCACCCGCTTCTCGTCGATTTTCGGGTCGCGCAAGCCGTACGGCGGCGGATTGCCGGTGTACTTGGTCCAGATCCGGTCGAGCTGACGGGTGACGTATTCGCCGCCGGGCTCCCACTCGCGCAGTTCCTTTTCCACCGTGTGTTTGATCTGGACCCAGTGATAGGGGTTCTCGGGATTGACCAGGAGGCTGGTCATTTGCGGGCTTCGCCGGATCCATTCGCATTTGGCACGGTGGGAGGCCGTGTTGACGAGGATCTTATCGTTCTCATAGTCGAACCACATCGGCGTCAGGCTTATCCGGCCATCGACGCCGACCAATCCCAGGGTCTGCGTGATCGGCCGGTCGAGAAGTTGCCGGTAGATCGGATCGAGATCGTCCAGGCTGGCGGCGCGCTTGCGCTCGCCGACGGCAAACTGACCCTCCTGCAGGCCATCGGCGACATGCCGGAAATTGGCGACGACGAACCCGGTCATGCTGTCCTCCCTTTATCGATTGCTGCCTGGAATAGTGCCGCAGAGAGCCCTCTATTTCGCGGCGACCCGAACCGAAACGCCCAGCGCCTTTTCCACCCGCGGCTTGACCTCGCCGATCATCAGCTCCATCGAGCGCATCGCCGCCTTATGCTCGGTGTTGCCGATCTTGAACGAGAAGCAGATGTGCATCGGGTGCGTCGCACGGATTTCGCCAATCAGCTTCTCGGCCACGGTCTCGACATCGCCGATCAGCAAATCGTCGCGGATGGTTTCAAGCGACGGCTCGTCGGGGAACGGCCGGTCCACCAAGACCGTGCCGTCCATGACCTCCTGCCGCCGTCGCAGGCTGGACGCCAGCCGCGTCTGGTAGCGCGCATTCTCGGCAAAGCGCAGGCCTTCTTCTTTGCTGTTCGTGATGTGGCAAAACCGGTTGACGGTGATGTGAGCGTTGGCGAGCGGCACCTTTTCTGCCTCGAACGCGGCCTTGATGACCGCGTATTGCTCGGCGAGCAGCGCCGCGCCGCCGACCCGGCCCGACGACAGCACCCGATAGCCGTGGCGGGCCGCGGCGCGGAACATCGCCTCAGTATGGCCCGCGACGTAGATCGGCAGCGGCTTCTGCACCGGACGTGCCGGGATATGTGTCTCCGGCATCTGGTAGTGCTTGCCGCTGTAGCTGAAGAAATCCCGGTTGAATGCCAAGTCGAGAATGTCGCAGAACTCCTCGGTCATTTCCAAGTTCTGCTTGAGGTCGACCCCGAAGCGCTCGAACTCGTAGGGCTGGTAACCGGCGCCGACGCCAAGCATCAGCCGACCGTTCGACAGCGCGTCTGCGGTCGCAATTTCGGCGGCAAGCCGTGCCGGGTTGTACAGCGGCAGAACCAGCACTGCGGTACCCAGCCGGATCTTTTTGGTGATCCCCGCACAGTGCGACACCATCATCAGCGGCGAGGCGCATAGGCAGTAATTCGAGAAATGGTGCTCGGCGAACCAGGCGATCGTGTAGCCGAGTTCGTCAGCGAGCCGGGTCTGCTCGGCAACCTCGGCAAACACCTCGGCCGACGGTTTCGAGATGTCGCGCGATCCCATCAGATTAAAGATGCCGAACTCCATCGCCCGCTCCTCCACATTGCCGATTTTCAGCACCGTGTCCGCGACCGGGATAATCGTCAAGGTAGCCGTTCTATTCGGTTCGGGGACGCCGCCCCTTTGCGCCGGGACCGCAGCCGCCGGGATTTCCGTCCTGCTGCGTTGCCGTTAGCGATATCCTAGGTCGAGCCCGGCGCAACGAGATGCACGCGCCACCACGATAGCGCTCGGGAGAGAGGTGAGCTCATGGACGACTGCATTGATCCGAGCATCTTAGGGCCGGACGAGAGGTTTGCCATCGGGCAGCCGGTGCCGCGCTCAGAAGACCCGGTGCTGCTGCGCGGTGAAGGGCGCTACTCCGACGACATCAGCCTGCCCGGTCAGGCATATGCCGTCATGGTGCGCAGCCCCCATGCACACGGGACGATCCATAAGATCGATACCGCGGCGGCGCGCGCCATGCCGGGGGTTCTCGCGGTCTACACCGCGGCCGATCTCGCAGCGGGCGGCATCGGGCTGCTGGCGCCGCGCCAGATCGTCAAAAATCGCGACGGAACTCCGATGCGGACTCCGACGCGTCATGTGCTGGCCACCGACAAGGTGCGCTATGTCGGCGAAGCCGTTGCCGCGGTCATCGCCGATACCACGGCGGCGGCGAGAGACGCCGCCGAAGCCGTCGTCGTCGAGATCGACCCGTTGCCGGCGGTAACCGAACCCAGCTCGGCCGCCGCGGCCGACGCCCCGGTTCTCTATGACGACGTGCCGGGCAATGTCGGGGTGGATTTCCATTACGGCGACAGCGACGCGGTGGCGGCGGCCTTTGACCGTGCGGCCCACGTCACGCGCCTCAAGCTGCGCAGCAACCGCATTGTCGTCAACGCCATGGAGCCGCGCTCGGCGCTGGCGCAATACGATGCGCAGCGGCAGCATTGGACCCTTCATGTCGGCTCCCAGGGTGTCTTTGCGTTCCGCAACTACATCGCGGACGTTCTCGGGGTCGGACGCGACAAGGTGCGGGTGTTGACCGATCGCGTCGGCGGCTCGTTCGGCATGAAGCAGGCGACCTACGCCGAGTACTATTGCATCCTGCACGGAGCGCGCGAGCTTGGCCGGCCGGTCAAGTGGACCGACGAACGCTCGGGCAGCTTCCTTTCCGACAGTCACGGCCGCGACCACGAGATGACCGCCGAACTGGCGCTCGACGGCGACGGCAATTTCCTCGCGGTCCGCGTGGCAGGCTACGGCAATCTCGGCGCGACCTATGGGGCGCCCGGACCGGCGACCGGGAATGTTGTCAGGAACACCCTCGGCGTCTATCGCACGCCGCTGTTCGAGGTGAACACCAAATGCGTGTTCTCCAACACCACCCCGGTTGGCGCCTATCGCGGCGCGGGTCGCCCGGAGGCGAATTATTACATGGAGCGGCTGGTCGATGCCGCCGCGGCAGAGATGGGCATCGATCGGGTCGCGTTGCGCCGGCGCAATCACATCCCGCCGGAGGCGATGCCGTACAAGAGCCCGAATGGCACCACCTATGACAGCGGCGAATTCACCGCGCTGCTCGACCAGGCGCTGGCGCTCGCCGACTGGGACGGGTTTGCCGCGCGCAAGGCCGAGAGCCTCGCGCGGGGACGCCTGCGCGGGCGCGGTATCGGCGACTACCTGGAACTGACCGGCGTCACTGGCCGCGAGATGGGCGGCATCCGTTTCGAGAAGAACGGCGATGTGACGCTGACGACGGGCACGCTCGATTACGGCCAGGGCCATGCCACGCCGTTCGCCCAGGTGCTCGCCGACCGGCTCGGCGTTCCGTTCGGGCGCATCCGGCTGGTGCAGGGGGACAGTGACCAATTGATCGCAGGGGGCGGCACAGGCGGTTCCAAGTCGATGATGACGAGCGGCGTAGCGATCGTCGAAGCCAGCGACAAGGTGATCGAAGCCGGAAGGCAGATCGCCGCGCAAGTTCTGGAGGCCGCGGCGGCGGATATCGAATTCCGCGCAAGCCGGTTCGTCATCGCCGGCACCGACCGGTCGATTGGGATCATGGAGCTGGCCGGACGTCTCCATGCCGGGCTCGCATTGCCACCGGACTGCCCGCAGAGCCTCGACGTGCAGAACATCAGCAACGGGCCGCCTTCGGCGTTCCCTAACGGATGCCACATCGCCGAGGTCGAGGTCGACCCGGATACCGGAACAGTCGAGGTCGTGAAGTACACATTCGTCAATGATTTCGGGGTGGTCATCAACCCGCTGCTCGTCGACGGTCAGGCGCATGGCGGCATCGCCCAAGGCATCGGCCAGGCGTTGCGGGAGCGTGTCGTCTACGATGATGACGGTCAGCTGCTGACCGGCTCTTACATGGATTACGCGATGCCGAGGGCCGAGGATGTCCCGTTATTCGTCAACGCCAGCCACCCGGTGCCGGCCACCACCAACGCGCTCGGCGCCAAAGGCTGCGGCGAGGCCGGTTGCGCCGGCGCTCTGCCGTCGGTGATGAACGCGCTGGTCGACGCGTTATCCGAGTTCGGCATTCGCCACATCGACATGCCGGCCACCCCGGAGCGCGTGTGGCGGACGATCCGCGACGCCCGCGTGGCGTGAAGAGCGGGGGCGATCAGGTGGACGAATAAGTTCAAATGTCCGTCCCGGTTTGAAGTTCCGCAGGAGTTGCCATGCCTCGCATTTCGCTGCCGGAAGGCGCTTCCGTCCATTGCATTATTGACGATTGCCTGTGGCCGTGGGACCGTTCGACACCCGTGTTGATGATGCACGGGTTTGCCCGCAACGCGACGTTCTGGAACCGCTGGGTGCCGGCGATCGCCGAAACGCATCGCATTTACCGCCCCGACCTGCTCGGCTGCGGCTTGTCGGATCAACCGCCGGACGGTTACCGCTATACGCCAGAGACAATCGGCGCGCAGATCCTCGCCGTGCTCGACGCGTTGGCGTTGCCGAGGGTGCATTGGGTGGGCGAATCCTCCGGCGGGATCATCGGTCTGTTGCTCGCCGCGGCATATCCAGACCGCATCGCCAGCCTGGTGCTGTGCAATACGCCGACACGCATTCCTGATCAGATCAAGCGCACCTACGCGCTGGATCGTGCCACCGCCTCGGACGCGATGCGCGCCTACGGTGTTGGCGAATGGTGCCGCCAGACGCTTGGTTACCGGCTCGATATGGAGCATGCGGGCCAGGATCTGTGTGACTGGGTCGTGCGCGAGATGGATAGGACGCCACCCGAGGTCGCCGCGGCGATGCACGATTGTTTCGAGGGCGTCGATACCGTGCCGCTGCTGCCGCGGATAAACGCGCCAGCGCTGCTGCTCAGCGGCGACAAGAGCCCGATCGCTTCGGCGCAACAGCAGATTTTTGCCGAAACCTTGCCGAACGGCCGGGTGGAGCTGTTCGCCGGCTACGGACACGGCGTCAATCTGCTGCAGCCGGAACGCTGTGCCCGCGCGGCGGTCAAATTCTGGTCATCGTTGGAGTAGCTCTGCGGTGGCCTCGCTCCGCGAGGAACCCGGCGATACGCTCGGCGAACCGCTCCCCGATCGTCCGCCCGGGTCGGATTGCGCCCGCTCGACGATCACGGTAGACGTGATCGCTGCCGCAAGGCGCCGCAGCAATGTTCATGACGCGCAACAGGAAGAAAACATGACACCGTTAAAACGGGGCACGATTGTAGGGATAATCTTGAGCGCGGCGATCGGCTGCGTGCCGTCGGCTTGGGCCGGCAAGTATCCCGAGAAACCAATCTCGTTGATCGAACCCTATCCGCCGGGCTCGATCTCCGATATCGGTGCGCGGGTTCTGGCGCAGCAGCTGTCCAAGGAGCTCGGCCAGCCGGTGCGGGTAGTCGATGCGCCGGGGGCCAATACCGCGGTCGGCGCCAGCAAGATGGAGCAGGAGCCGCCGGAAGGGTATGTCGCCTTCTGGGACATCATCTCGCAGCTCGCTTACGTCATCGCCAGCAAGGAACTGCCCTACGGGGCCGATGATTTCCAGGCGGTTGCCACGGTCGGCGGCGAATCGATGGCAGTCGTCGCGCGCGCCGACGACAAGCGCTTCGCCACCGTCGCCGCGATGGTGCAGTTCGCCAAGGCGCATCCGAACGCGCTGGCCGTCGCCAACGGCGGGGACGGGCTGTCGAAAAAGGCGCTCGATGATCTCGACGCAGCGGCACAAATCCAGATGAAGTCGATCCCCTATGCGGGCGGCTCGACGATATTGACCGCGGTGCTCGGCGGACACGTCGACCTTGGCATAACCGCGCCGAGCAACGCGGTGCACAATCCCAAACTTCGTGTCGTGATGGTGCTGACGAAGGCGAAGACCTATCCCCCGATGCCGAAGGTCGAAACCGCGGGAAGCACCGGATACGATGTCGATGCGCCTCTGGTGCGCGCGGTGTTCGTCAAGAAGGGCACGCCGGCCTCGGTCGTCGATGCGCTGTCCAAGGCGGCGGGCGCGGCGGTGCAAAGTCCCGCCTGGCACGATTTTGCGAAGCGCTTCTCGCAGATCGAATCCCCGGCGAACCCGGGTGCGGCGAATGACGAGTTGCGCAAAGACGTGGCGAGCTGGCAGCAATACCTGAAGACGAGCCGGTGACTGAAGCGGTCTCGGACCGCGAATACGACGCGGCAACTGCGGTTACCCTGACCGGTGAAGCGGCCCGCCCGGCCGCCGGTGCGGAGGGGCCGCCGGTCAACGTGGCCTGGGCCGGCCGCCTGTTCGCCCTGCTGTGCGCCGGGGTTGGAGTTTATGTTGCGGTGGTCTCTCTCTCCGAGATCCGGCGGGGGCATGCCGCCCCTTGGCTGCTGCCGCTGGTGACCGGCGGAATGGCTGCGGTGCTGTGCGGGTGCGTCGTCCCGGCTTGCTCCGCGGCGTATCTGTCGTGGCGCAGTATCGGTCGACGAACCCTTGCGATCGTCCTGCTGAGCCTCTACGCCTTCGTGTTGCTGCCGACGCTCGGGTTTCTGCTCGCCTCGCTGATCTTCGTGACCGTCGTCGCGATGGTGTACGCGCCCAACCGTTTTGTCGTGGGGCTCGGCGGCGCGGTCGTGACGATCGTGTTGTGGGCGCTGTTCGCCTATGTCGTCTCCGAACCGCTGCCGGTCGGATGGTTGTGGAGATGACTGCCGACGTTTTGCACCACGCGCTCAGCCTGATATCGCCCCTCTACATCGTCGCGGGAACCCTTGCCGGGTATCTCGTCGGCATCATCCCCGGTCTCGGCCCGGCGGCGGGCATTACGTTGCTGCTGCCGCTGACCTATTACATGTCGCCGGCCGAGGCGCTGATCTTCTACGCGAGCCTCTATCAGAGCGCCGAGTACAGCGGCTCGATCACCGCGATCGCGGTCAGCACACCGGGCACGCCAAACGCCGCGGCGACGGTGCTCGACGGGTATCCGATGAACCGCCAGGGGCGGATCGGCAAGGCCTTCGCCTATTCGCTGTGGTCGGCGGTGTTCGCGTCGCTGATCGGCACGGTGGGGATGCTGGTGCTCGGCGAGCCGATGGCACGGCTCGCGCTTTATCTCGGGCCGTCGGAATATGCGGCACTCGGCATACTGGGTCTGTCCTGCGTCAGCATTCTGTCGACTGATTATCCGCTGCGCGGGCTGATCTCGGCCATCCTCGGGCTGATGCTCAGCACAATCGGGCTCGACCTGATCAGCGGTGTCCAGCGCTTTACGTTCGGCATTCCGTCGCTGTTCGACGGCTTGCCGCTTGTGGCGCTGCTGACCGGCCTGTTCGCGTTGCCCGAGGCGATCGTGCTGCTGACCGAGAAGAGTGCCGGCTTTCGGCGCGACGCGAGCGGCGGCGATCGCCGGGTGTGGCTGCGGTGGCGCGAGTTTACCGGGGTCTTCCCGGTCATGTGCCTCGGGACGGGGATCGGCTTTGTAATGGGGCTCATTCCGGGGCTGGCTGGCAGCGTCCCGCCGTGGATTTCATACAATCTGGCGAAAGCCACCTCGTCCGAACCGGAAACATTCGGTCACGGCGCCGCGGCCGGGCTCGTCGCTCCCGAAGCGACCAATGCCGCAGTCATGCACTCGACGCTGCTGCCGGCGTTCAGCTTCGGGATCCCGGGCACCCCGACCTCGGCGGTGATCCTCGGCGCGATGATGCTGAGCGGCCTGACGCCGGGTCCGATGCTGTTTGCCGATCATCCGGAAATCCCCTATGCCGTGATGATCAGCCTGTTCCTCGCGACCGGGTTTCTGTGGGTGGTCGGCCTCATCGCGACCAATGTGTGGACCCGGCTTCTCGCGGTGCCGCAGGAATTGCTGGCGATCGCGATCGTGATCTTCGTGATGATCGGCAGCTATGTCAGCCGCAGCAACCTGTTCGATCCGCAACTCGCCGTGGTCGCTGGAATTGTCGGCTACAGCCTGAAGAAGGCGCATTTCTCGGCCCCGGCCCTGGTCGTCGGGTTTATTCTCGGCCCGATCATCGAGACCAACTTACGCCGTGCGCTACTGCTGTCGGGCGGCTCGCTCACCGGGCTTCCCAGCCCGGTGACGATCGCGCTGCTCGTGCTGTCGCTGTTGATGATGGGTTTCGGCCTGCGCCAAAGCCTGAGCCGGTAGGCCGGGTTCCGGCGGCGCACGGCCCCGCCGGAACCTGGCCCCGGTTCGCGCCCGGCCGGTGCCGCTATGGGGCGACCGGCACCTGTCCGGCAAACTGGGTACGGAACATGACCCGCCGCTGGCTGTCGTCGACTTCCTCGCGATAGTGCATAGCGCAGCGGTTGTCCCAGACGAGGAAATCCCCCGGCTTCCACACGTGGGTCCAGCTCAGCTCGTCGCGGGTCGCATGCGCCCAGAGCTTTTCGAGCAGCGCCTCGCTCTCGGCTTCGGTGAGCCCCTCGATGAACTGCGAGGGATAGATCCGGCGGCGACCGAGATAGAGCGCCACCCGGCCGGTTTCGGGGTGCCGGCGCACCAGCGGGTGCATCGGGCCGGGCACGTCTTCCGGACGCTCGGGGACCTTGAGCCCGGGGCGCAGCACACCGGCAGAGTTGCGGCTCGCATCCTGTTTCGAGCGCCGGCCGGAAATCGCCCGCTTCAAGTCGTCCGGCAGGGTTTCATAGGCGAGGTACTGGTTGTTGAACGAGGTGTTGCCGCTATGGGTCGGCACTTCGAGCGAATACAGACAGCTGCCGGCGGGCGGTGCCTCGACATAGGAATTGTCCGAATGCCAGACGACCTCATAACTGCCGAGCCCGCCATTGTCGCGGACCGGCTGGCCGTTCTCGTCGAGGTTCGAGAGGATCGCCAGTTCCGGGAATTGCTTGTCGACCGGAACCCCGGCAGCCCTCATGTAACGCCGCGCTCCACCCTCAACCGGCTCGCCGAAGATGCGGGCGGCGTCGAGATAGTGCGCCGCATCCAGATACTGGCCGCGGAACAGCAGCACGAGATGATCGAGCCAGGCCGCATGCAGTGCGGCGGCCACATCGGCCGGCACCGGCTGGGACAGGTCCACCCCTCGGATCTCCGCGCCGACGGCCCGTCCGGTTGGCACAATCTCAAGCGCGGCCACCGTGTTCGGGCGCGCCACCGGCGGGTGCGCCTGCGCGAGGCCGCCAAAAAAAACCGAGTCCGGCATCCGCAATCCTCCATTTCCACCCTGTCATTTGACAGCAGTTTAGCCGGTGCCTCAAGGTGCTATGGCTGCTGTCACCTATGCCGTTATCCCTTGGAGGAGCATCGGTTACGCCGGTGATTGAGGCGAGCGGACCCAAGCTGCGGCAAAGCGCGATAGGAAAATCTCGGGTGTTTGTCGCCGGGCGTACCACATTATCCCGTAAGACCCCGCACCGTCTGATCGGCACCGCAGCATGAGCCAGACCCCGCTACCGCCTTCCAAACGCCCCCAGCCGGAGCCCGAAATCTATCCCCCTGGGGTCGGCATTCCCACCGACCGATCTTGGGCATCGGCCGACACCGAGCGCACGCAGCGTGTCTACATCGCGAGGTTAGGGCCGGGTCGGCTCGTCGTCCTGGCGCTGATCGCAGGCGTTGTGCTGGTGGTCGGGTTCGCCCTGCTATTGGGGGCGGCCCTGATGGCTCTCGTGGTGGGCGTTGCCGTGGCTGTCGGGACCGTGGTATCGGCATTCTTGCGCGGGCGGTTCCGGCGATTTTCCTAGGGTAGCGCGGCGCCGGGCTGATTGGAGGCAACAACGACCGGGAGGGGCAAGATTTTTCTCTTTTGCCGGTCGTTACCCCGTCATACTGACTCCGGCCCGCAAAGCCTGCTCCGCCGATGAAGCGGAGACGGCGGGCGCCGGTGTTGCTGATAAGGAGAGAACCGAATGTTCAGCCATGTCATGGTCGGGAGCAACGATATCGCCCGATCGAAAAAATTCTACGATGCCCTGTTTGCCGCGATGGGCGCGCAGCCCGGCACTGAGGATGCCAACGGACGCCTGATTTACACGCATAACGGCGGGCGTTTCATGGTGTCGAAGCCGATCGACGGCAAGCCGGCCACTAATGCCAATGGCGGCACGATCGGCTTTACGATGAGCAGCACGGACCAGGCGGCGGCTTGGCACAAGGCCGGCCTTGCCAATGGCGGCACATCGATCGAGGACGCGCCCGGTGTGCGCCGAGGGGTCGTGTATCTCGCCTATCTGCGTGATCCCGACGGCAACAAGGTGGTTGGGGTTTGCCGCCTGCCGGCCTAAGCAACCGCGGATCAGATACAGGAGGGCCGTCCGTTTGGGCGGCCCTCGCTTGCTTCAGCCGTTGTGCAGCCGGTAGCGGAGCCAGACCGCGCCGCCCTCCAACACCTCACAGCTCGCCAGCGTCATCGAGCGGATCGGGGCGGCGATGCCGGCCTCCTTCTCGCTCGAATCGAAGATGCTCGGCGCGCCCTTTGCGCCATCGACGGCGGGGCAGATCGCAAGGCTGATCTCGTCGATCAGGCCGGCCCGCAGAAAAGCCCCGTTTGAGCCGCCGCCGCCTTCGAGCAGGAGCCGTTCGAGCCCCAGCTCGCGGTTCAGGATCTCCAGCGCCAACCCCAGGTCGAGCTCGTGTTCGCCGGCGAAGATGTAGGAGACGCCATCCCGGCGGAGACCCGCCAGATGCGCGTCGGAGACCCGCTCTGTCAGCACCGCGACGATCGGGTCGCCGCCGATGTCGGACCGGCCCCAGGCGATCTTGCCCTGCGCATCGAGCGCGATACCGTAGGCGGCGGCATCGCGCCTGGTGAACCAAGGCTCCCGCGGATAGGTCTGGTCGGTGTGGTCGGCGTAGGTCTCGGCCTTGGCGTATTCGCTGCCGGTCACGCGGCCGATCAGCCAGGAGCCGCCGCCAAGCTGCTCATGCAGGCGCTCGAACAGCCCGGGCATGCGGTTCACGGCGGGCCGCCACCGGCTGCCGAGAATGCGCCCGTCGATACTCGAATTCATGTGACAGATGACATAAGGCTTCATTTCCGCACCACGGTTATGTCGCAGTTTGGGCCCCTTTCCGGTCATTCTCAACGCCACCGGCCCAGAGGTTTCTCTGCTGACGGTCTCCGTCGCAGCAGAACGCCGACGGCGGCGATGACGGTCGAGCAGAGGCCACCGCAGGGTCAACTTGACGGAAGTGGGGGAAGGCGCGCTAAACGTGAAGGGGAGCGACCGCGATTTTAACGGCCGGAACGGAACGCCCATCGTCTAACTGAAGGCACCTTCGCGGCCTCATTTCAACGATCTCAGGCGTAGCGCTTGTTATTCGGCGGGGTATTCCCATGTGGAGTCTTCTATAATCGAAAGGTCCTGTTCGGTGGCGATACGAGTTCATGCAGGCAAGAGCCATCGCGAAGAGGTGGTTGCATACATTCATGGGATCGATCCCAAGGGAGATGTCGCGCACATACTTGTTCATAAGAAGGGCAAGAGCGTGAGATTTTCCGGGGAACTTGGAACACACAGCGTGAACACAACGAACGAAGCAGACTTAACGAAGTGGATGGATGAGGCGCAGACAGTGTGGGGCTTGGAGGATGTTATCGGTGTCCCGAGGGGCTGGATGAACTCCCCTGAAATCATCAAGAAAATGGAGATGCTGAACATCAATTCAGCAAAAAAGAAGAGTGAGTTGGAAGCTAGGGGCCAACTTCAAACATCGTAAAATGTACGAGTCTGCTGATCTGGGCCCTCTGCTGATCTGGGCCCTCTGCTGATCTGGGCCCGGGCTCGTATCGTCCGTGACACTGGTGTGGGCGGAAGCCGGGTGGCGACGGCGCAATGCGTTGCTGCCCCGGGTCACCGTGGCAACAACGTTCAATGCGGGAGAGTGCCGGGTTTATGGAAGGCGCGGCTGTTGGGGGAGCCGCAATCGCCTTATACAAAGGTGAGTGCCGCTGTCTCCAGCGGCACCCCTTTAATTCATTAATCGACTTGCAGGTTAACCGCAGAAGTCTTCCCCTGCTGCCCCTGTTCGAGTTCATAGGTGAGCTTCTGGTTCTCGTCGAGGTGGCTCAACCCTGCCCGCTCGACGGCAGAGATGTGAACGAACACATCCTTCGAACCATCCGCAGGCTGAATAAATCCATAACCCTTTTGGGTGTTGAACCACTTTACTGTTCCGCTAGCCATCGCAGTTTCCTTCAAACGATATCTCCACCGTCCAACACTGGCGGCGGGTCAGATCTCAGCACGGAACAGAAAGCGGGTTCCGAACTCAAGGGTGAGCTACGGAAAGCAGACGAACCACGGGAGTCGACCCCAAAGACATAAGCGCCTCCGATGGCTTTACAAGACGCGGCGTACTTGGGCCACCGGTTGAGCGCCGGGTCTGCAGTGTCTTTGACCCGACGGTTCCGCCGCGGTCGCGCGAACGGCCGCGATCGGGGCTGAACCGACTACCGGCCGAGGGCGACAGAGGAACCATCTACCCGGCGCCTCAAGAGGGCCGCGCAAGAGGTTTTATACTTGCACCCCCGCCGCCGGCCGCGCTCAGCCGGGAAGGGGCCAGCCGACCCAGTTGCACAGGGCTTCGCCCATGACGAGGTCGAGATCGCTGCCCTTCAGCCAGGCCAGTTCCTCGGTGAATACGGTTACGCATTGCCGCCACGAACAAGGCATCCGCGTGATGTCGGTGCCCCAGAACACCCGATCAGGACCGAACGCGTCGAAGCAGCGGTGCAGGTGCTCATGGAAGCTGCGGAACGGATACGCGTCCTCCGCGTAGCCGGGCTGGCCGGTCGCCTTGACCGCGACGTTGGGGTATTTGGCGAGCGCCAGCAGATCGGGCTGGAAGCGATAGGCAGATTCGCCCTGGCTCCCCGGCGGCACGGCCATATGGTCGACGATCAGTTTGAGCCCCGGGTGACGCTCGGCGATCTGGCCGGCCGTAGGCAGAAACAACGCGGCGGCGGGCGCCACCGGCACGCCGGCCCGCTCGGCCGCGGGCCAGAGCCAGTCGAGGCTCCCGTCGGTCATCCACTCCCGCTTGTGCCGCTCGTTGAAATAAAAGCGCAGCCCGAGCATGCCCGGCCGCTCTTTCCAATGCGCGACAAGGTCGCGACCGTTCGGGTCGTCGAGATAGAACCACCCCATGATGCGGAAGCGGTTGGGGTATTGCCGCACCGCCTCCTGCGCCAACTCGTTCGAGTCGGGATCCCACAGCACCGGATGGATCAGCGCCCGGTCCACTCCGGCTTGATCCATGGCGGCAAGCGCCTGGTCTGCCGAGTACGGCTCCTGACGGTGTTGGGGGGACGGCGTACCCTTTTCCCAGAGATGGATCTGGCCATCGACGATCAGCATCTGGCGCATCCCTTTTGATCCGAAGATATCAGCTGCCCTGGAATACGCTCAGCAATGGCCGCGGCCGAACCCGCGCCGCAGCGCGGTGAGGGCGGTGGGCTCGCTGGTCGCCCGCCAGAAGCACCAATAGGCCGGCTGGTTGCGCAGCTCGTTGTCGGCAAACGCGAGCTGCACATCGATGCTCGGGCAGCCCGGTCCGCCGGCAAACTCGCGCAGCCGCCGCAGCCGCAGCCCGCCCCACTGAAAGGTGTAGCGAAGCCCGGCGGGGCCAGCCGCACAGGGCTCGAAGCCGCTCTCGATCCGGGCGTGCTCGACCAGCGCGGCGACCTGGTAGCTCTGGTATCCGGCGTCGGTGAACCACCGCGCGATCTCGGCGCGCACCTGCGCCGGTTCCGTCGCTTCGGCCTGCGGCGCGGGCGGAGTGGGCGGCGCGAACTGCGGCGGTCGGGACGGAGGGGCGGGCGGCGGCGAAATCACGTTGCCGATCGAACAGGCCGAAACCAGCAACATCAGGGACATCTGCGCCGCGATTGCAACACAGCTTCGTTCAACGCGCATAAGGCACGGTAGAACAATCGCGGCGCGCCGGCAACCCGAACGCCCCGGGCTGCGCGAGCCGGGCCAGGCGAGCCGGGCTACACGACATGTTCCGGGGTCAGCGCGCATTCCGCTTCGCTGTCGCCGAGCTCGATCTGGATCGTCGCATGATGGATCCCAAAGCGCTCGTCGAGTTCCTGGGCGACCCGGCCGAGTGCGGCGTCGCCGGGATGGCCTTGCGGCATGACGAGGTGGCAGGTCAGCGCCGTCTCGGTCGTGCTCATGCCCCAGATGTGCAGGTCGTGCAGCGCGCTGACGCCCGGCAGGCTCAGCAGGTGGGCGCGCACCGCGGCGGCGTCGATGCCGCTCGGCACCGCATCGAGGGCGAGGCGCACCGCCTGTTTCACGAGATCCCACGTGCCATAGACGATGACTGCAGACACCACGAGGCTCGCCGCCGGATCGAGCCAGTGCCAGCCGGTCAGCGCGATCGCGATGCCGGCGGCGACAACGCCGGCGGCGATAAACGCATCGGCGGCCATGTGGGCAAAGGCGCTGCTGACATTCAGGTCGTGTTCGCGGCCGCGCATGAACATCAGCGCGGTCGCGCCGTTGACCGCGATCCCGATGGCGGCGACCCAGGCGATCGTGGCGCCGCCGACCGTCACCGGGTGCGACAGCCGCCACAGCCCTTCCCAGGCGATGCCGCCGGTGACGACCAGCAGGATGATCGCGTTGGCGAGCGCGGCGAGGATCGAGGTCGAGCGGAGGCCATAGGTGAAGTGCCCGCTCGGTCCGCGCCGGCTCAGCACCGCCGCGCCCCAGGCGAGCCCGAGCGCCAGCACGTCGCCGAGATTGTGCCCGGCATCCGCCAGCAGCGCCAGTGAGCGCACTGCGATGCCGAACCCGGCCTCACCGATCACATAGGCAAGGTTGATCGCGATCCCGATCGCAAAAGCACGTCCGTAATCGGCGGTCCCGTGATCGTGGGAATGCGAGTGGTGGTCGTGGGTCAAGGGCGTGACCTGCGGCGGCGGACGGGACATCATAGCATGTCGGGGGTCGACCGGGGCCTTGACAGATGTGCGCGAGCGCGCGGGAATGCGGGAAATTTAAGGAGGAGCGGCCAGATGCTCGACGCCTATCTCTATACCGGTCTGCGTACCCCGTTCGGCCGCCACGCCGGCGCGCTCGCCAAGATGCGGCCAGACGACATGCTGGCCAGCGTCGTCGCCAAGGTCGTCGCCGAAAGCGGCTTTGCGCCCGAAAAGATCGAGGATGTGGTGGTCGGCTGCGCCAACCAGGGCGGCGAGGACAGCCGCTGCGTCGCGCGCCATGCGGCGCTCGTCGCCGGGCTGCCGATCGAGGTGCCGGGCTCCGTCTTGCAGCGCAATTGCGGCAGCGGGCTCAACGCGATGGCGGTCGCAGCCCAGGCCATTACCTGCGGCGAGGGCGACGTGTTCGTCGCCGGCGGCGTCGAAAGCATGAGTCGCGCGCCGTATGTAATGAGCAAGCCGGAAAATGCCTACGGGCGCGACATGCGGGTCTTCGATTCGACGATCGGGGCGCGCTTTCCCAACCCGAAGGTCGAGGGCCGCTACGGCGCTGACACGATGCCGGAAACTGCCGACAACCTCGCGCGGGACTATCAGATCACCCGAGAACAGGCTGATATCTTTGCCGCCGGCTCACAGGCCAAATACGCCGCCGCGAAAGCCGCCGCGTTTTATGACGGCGAGATCACCGCGGTCGAAATTCCCGGCGGCCGGTCCGGTCCGGTCACGGTCTCGGCAGACGAGCACCCGCGGCCCGGCACGAACCTGGAGGCGCTGGCCAAGCTGCGCCCGCTGTTTGCCGACGGCGTCACCACTGCCGGCAACGCCTCGGGCATCAATGACGGTGCGGTGGCGATGATCGTTGCCAGCCGCAAGGCCGGCGATGCGGCGAGGGCGCAGCCGATCGCCCGCATCCTGTCGACCGCGGTCGCCGGTGTGGCGCCGCGGATCATGGGGTTCGGCCCGGTGCCGGCGGCCAAGAAAGCGCTCGAACGCGCCGGGCTGTTGCTCAAAGACATCGACGTGATCGAGATCAACGAGGCGTTTGCGACGCAGGTTCTGGCCTGCCTGCGCGGGCTCGACGTGGCGTTTGACGACACCCGGGTCAACCCGAACGGCGGCGCAATCGCGATCGGTCACCCGCTCGGCGCCTCGGGCCCGCGCATCGCGCTGACAGCGGCGCGCCAGTTGCAGCGCATCGGCGGGCGCTATGCGCTGGTCGCGATGTGCGTCGGCGTCGGCCAGGGCATCGCCACGGTCATCGAACGCGTGCGGTAACGCGGCCTTCTCGTTCGACGAGACCAGCTTAGCGCGGGCGCGCCGCGCCCGCCTGGGCTAGGTCGCCGGGGCCAGGAAGACCCCGTTCCAGCCGGGGCCGGGCGGGTTGGCGGTGCAATAGGCGATGCGCTCGGCGTAAAGCGCGTAAACCCTCTCGAGCCGCGGGTCGCAGGGCAGGCAGGCGGCAAGCGCGGCCTGTGCCCCGGCCCAATCCTGCGCCCGATAGCGGCCGAGCATCGCCTCGTGGCGCTCAATCAGCGCGCGGAACTCGGGCGATCGGGCAACCGCCGCGCCGCCGAGCAACGTATAGATCCGCGCCACCCCCGCTCGGCCGTAAACCATGACGCGGTCCAACTCGACCGCGGCAAGCTCCGGTGCCAGCTGTCGTGTCGCCTCGCCGATCACGATGCCGACATCATAGATTTTCGATTGCGTTTCGAGCTGCGCGGCGAGGTTTACCGCACTGCCCAGCACCGAATAATCGAAGCGCTGATCCGAGCCGATATTGCCCACAACGCAATCGCCGGTATTGATGCCGATGCCGATCTCGAGCGGCGCGAAGCCAGGGCCCTGGCCCTGGCCCTCGGCGGCCAATTCGGCATTGATCCGCTTGATCGCGGCAAGCATTTCCAGCGCGCTCTCGCAGGCATCGGCGGCGTGATCGGGGTTGTCGAGCGGTGCGTTCCAAAACGCCATCACGCAATCGCCAATGTATTTGTCGATCGTGCCGCGCCGCGCCATGACGATTTCGGTCATCGGCGTCAGAAACCGGTTGATCATATGGATCAACTCGTGCGGGTTGGCCTTGTACTCCTCGGTGATCGTGGTAAAGCCGCGAATATCGCAGAACAGCATCGTCATCGTGCGCGTCTCGCCGCCGAGGTGAAGAACCCCGGGGTGGCGCGCCAGGACGTCGACCATCTCGGGCGCGAGATAACGCGGAAATGCGGCCTTGATCACCCGCCGCTCGTGATCGACGACGTGATAGCGAAACAGCAGCACGACGATGCTGGTGATTGCGAGCGCGGCCATCGGCTTGACCAGCGGCAGCCAGAGGCCATGCTCGAAGGCGAGCTGCGACGCCCCGGCCCAGACCGCCAGCGGCAACACCGCGGCCAGCGCGGCAAGGCGGGTCGGCAAGACCGCGGCGCCGAGACCGCTCAGCCCCGCAAGTGCCGCGACCACGGCCCCGATCGCGATCGCGATCGGCCATCCGGCCTCAGACATCTCGGTGATGAAGCTGTGGCGCAGGATCGTGTCGATAATGTTGGCCATGCGCTCGGTGCCGGGCAGCGGCGTGCTGCCGAACGGCGAGGCGTTTGAATCGGGCAGGCCGATGAACGAGGCCCCGATCAGCACGATGCGCCCTTTGAAGGCCCCGGCCGGGACCTTGCCGTGCAGCAGGTCGACAAAGGAATAGGTCGGGAAGGCGCCGCGCGGTCCTCGATAATTGACGAGCAGCCGCATCGCCTCGTCGGTCGGCACGGTGAGCCTGCCAAGCTGGACGCTCCGGCCCAGCGCCAGACCGACATCCCTCCATTTGATGCCGAGATAGGCGGCGGCGACCCGCACCGGCATTGACGGAAAGAAATCGCCGGCGAACGGCAGCGCGAGATAGTCGTAGCGCGGGGCGCCATCGCGGTCGAAGGCGATGTTGACATGGCCAAGCCCGGCCGCCGCTTCGGCCCATTGCGGCAGCGGGGTGATCACCGAGACCGGCTTTAGCGGGAACACCGGCGTGACCGGGCTTTTGACGAAGCGCTGATAGCCGGCATTAGCGAGAAACCGCGGCTCCTTGGCGGGGTTGCCGGTAAAGTCGAAGGCAATCGGCAGAAACACATTGCCCGAGGTGCGGATGGCGCCGGTCAAGTCGCCGTCGGGATCGTCGTCGGCGAGCCTTTTCAGGGCTGCCCGCAATGCAGCGTCGCGGTTGGCGGGCAGCAAAGCGACGGCGGTGCGCACAGCCGCCTGCAGATCGGGCGGCAGCGGGTGTTCCGGCTGGGCGAACAGCAGATCGAACACGGTCAGCTTCGCGCCGGCACGATCGAGCCGTTCGAGCGCCTGAGCGAACAGGCGGTGGCTCAGCGGCCAATGGCCGAGCGCGTCGATGCTCTTGTCGTCGACCATCACCAGTGCGATTTCATGCCCGGGCGGCAGAGCGCCGCGGATGCGAAAGCGCAGATCGAGCGACGCGGTTTCGAGCCCGCGCAGCCAGCCGGAGCCGCCGAGCGACAGGAGCGCAAGCGTGACAAGGGCGGTAGCGACCGCCAACAGAATTTCGCGGACCCCGTTGGACAGGTTCAACGGGGTCACAGAATCAGCTCGGCAGTTGCGGCCGGTGCCGCGTCAGTTCGCGTGGCCCTCGACCACGACATCGGCGTAATCGGCTTTGCAGCTCTGCCGGGCGTTGGGGACGTACGCATAAAGCTTGCCGCCGCATTTGGTCTTGCAGGCGTCGACGCTGGTCTCACAACTGGCGGCGATGTGCGTCGTATCGGCGATGCACTGGCAAAATCCGAACGCGACGCTGGTGCGGTTGATCAGGTCGTCAAACTGCGCCTGGGTATATGCAACCGCCGGAGTCGGCTCCAGCCGTCGTGGGGCGGCGGCCGGCTTCGCTCCCGGGGCGGCTGCCGGCGGCGGACCGGAATCGATCTCGCTGCCCGAGCGCGGCGGGATCAGCACGCCGCCTGCCTCGGTTGCGCCGCTTGGAGTGCGCGCCGCGAATTTTACCGAGCCGTCGAGAACCGCGACGGTGGTCTTGTCGGGCGTGGCTTCGACAAAGTAATCGGTCGATCGCGCGGCGGCGACGCCGGTGGCGGAGTCGACCTCGAAACTCGAGGGCTGGGTCATTTTGGCGACGACCGAGCGGATGATACCCGTGCTGATCTGGACCTGGGCGTCGCGCTTGCCGCCGGAGGCGCTGTAGGCCTTGATCGTCATATGGGTCCCGGACCCCAGCGCCAGTACCGAGCCGTCGACCATCCGCAGTTTCAGCTTGGCCCCGTCGGGCACGTCAATCACATCGCCGACATGGATCGTGGCGCCCATCTTGAGTTGGGTGCGCTGGCCCCCTGTTTCGACAAAGCAGTTGCCGTTGAACGTCAGCACCTGGCCCGCATCCGCCGCCGCCCATGCTACGCCGGCGGAAAACAGCGCCGCCGCCGCAGCCATCGTAAGTACAACCAGAAATCTGCACCGCATCAGGCGGCTCCCCTTGGCCTTGCCAAACCCTTAGGCGAAATCATTGTTGCATATTTTTCCCAGCCGCGGAACGTAGCGCCCTGCCCCGGCTGAAGCGAGGCGGCCAGGCCGAGGTCCGGGGCGGGCGACGATTGCCGGTCGGTGCCGGCACGCTGCGTGAGACGCTCGCCACCCTGCGGGAGATGGCTGCCGAGCGACGCGCTATTCGGCAGCGTTCTTCCCGCCGTAGCGTCGCACCCGCAGATCGGCCTGTTCCTTGTGGCCCCAGAAACGCTCGATCGCGCAGAGCCGGCTGCAATATTCGCCGATCATCGCGCTTGCTTCGGGGGTCTTGACCTCCTGGTAGGTGCAGGTCTTGAGGAATTTGCCGACCCACAGCCCGCCGGTGTAGCGCGCCGCGCCCTTGGTCGGCAGCGTGTGGTTGGTGCCGATCACCTTGTCGCCGTAGGAAACGTTGGTGCGCGGCCCGAGGAACAGCGCGCCGTAGTTCTTGAGCCGGTCGAGATAGCGGCGCGGTTCGCGGGTCAGCACCTCGACATGCTCGGCGGCGATTCGGTCGGCCTCGGCGATCATCTCGGCCTCGTCGGCGCACAGGATGACCTCGCCATAGTCGCGCCAGGCGACTCCGGCGACATCGGCGGTCTGCAACACGTGAAGCTGGCGGGCGACCTCGTGGATCGTGTCGTGCGCAAGCTTTTCCGAGGTGGTCAAGAGGATCGCCGGCGAGGTCGGGCCGTGCTCGGCCTGGCCGAGCAGGTCGGTCGCGCACATCTCGGCATCGGCGCTGTCGTCGGCGATGACCAGGATTTCGGTCGGTCCGGCGAACAAATCGATGCCGACCTTGCCGTAAAGCTGGCGCTTGGCCTCGGCGACATAGGCGTTGCCGGGGCCGACCAGCATGTCGACCGGGGCGAAGCTTTCGGTGCCGACGCCCATCGCCGCAACCGCCTGGACCCCGCCGAGGACGCAGATTTCGTCGGCGCCGCCGAGATGCATCGCGGCAATCGTTTCCGGGTGCGGCAGGCCCTGGTTGGGCGGGGTGCAGGCGGTGATGTGGCCGACCCCGGCGACCTTGGCGGTGACGATCGACATATGCGCCGAGGCGACCATCGGATAGCGCCCACCCGGCACATAGCAGCCGACCCGCTCGACCGGAATGTGGCGATGGCCGAGCACCACACCGGGCAGCGTTTCGACCTCGACATCCTTGAGGGAGGCGCGCTGGATCTCGGCGAAATTGCGGATCTGCGCCTGGGCGAATTTGATGTCGGCGATCGTCTGCGGCGACACCTTGGCGACAAGCTCGCGGATTTCACCTTGCGACAGCTTGAAGGTCTTCGGCGACCATTTGTCGAAGCGCTCGGAAAGCTCGCGCACCGCCGCGTCGCCGCGGGCGCGGATATCGGCGATGATGCCCTCGACAGTGGCGCGGGTCTTGGCGTCGGATTCTTCCTGGGTGCCGGCGAGTGCGGCGGTCTTGATGTGGCGCGGCATGGGTTCCTCCAAATCAGTGGCGCGGGGCGGCCGCCGACTGCCCCGCTTCCTAGCGGACGCCCGAATTGCGGAACACGGTTTCGAGGTCCTGGGCGGACAGGCAAACGAAGCCGATATTCGGCTCCGCCGAGGAGCCGAGCGCGCCCTTCGCCGTGGCGGCGGCGGTTTCGCACGCGGCTTTGCTGGAAAACGTCGCCATCGCCGTTAGCGAGGCGACGCCGTTCGCGCCGTGGATCCCGAGCATCAGCATGAACGCGGCGGCGGCAGCGGCACCCATTGTCTGGTTCCTCTCGAAGGTTCTGGCGGTCGGCAGGCTATATCACCACGCGGTCCAGCCGCCATCGACAAGGAGGCTGGATCCCGTCACCAGTCCGGCGGCGGGCGAGGCGAGAAACACCACCGCCTGCGCCACCTCGTCGACCGTGCCGGCGCGGCCGAGCGGGATGCGGTCGAGGATCCATTTGCGGGTATCGGGGTCGTCGAAAAACGGCTGGGTCAGCGGCGTCATCACAAAGGTCGGAGCGATCGACACGGCGCGCACCCCTTTGGGTGCCAGTTCGACCGCGATCGCCTTGGTCAGGCCTTCGACCGCATGCTTGGTCATCACATAGACCGTGCGGTTCCGCTCGGAGCCGACATGGCCCATCTGCGACGACATGTTGATGATCACGCCGCTGCCCTGCGCCACCATCAGGCGGGCACCGGCCTGGGCGGTGCGAAACAGCGCGCGGATGTTGAGATCGATCATCGCATCGAGCGCGCTGTCGTCGACCGCGAGAAAGGGTTGCGGCCGGTTGATGCCGGCGTTGTTGACCAGGATGTCGAGCCGCCCGATTCCGGCAAACGCGGCGCGCAGCGCGGCAGGGTCGGTCACGTCGAACGCCAGTGACCGGGCCTTGCCGCCGAAAGCGGCGATCTCGCCGCTGACGGCGTCAAGCTCGGCCGGGGTACGGCTGTTGACGATCACCTCGGCGCCGGCGGCGGCCAACGCGAGGGCAATCGCCCGCCCGAGCCCGCGCCCGGCGCCGGTGACCAGGGCGATCTTGCCGTCGAGACGAAAGGGGTCAGATGCCATGTCTCGGATCGTCGCCGGCGAGCCTATGAGCCCAGCCCCGGGGCGTGGGTTTCGAGCAACCGCCATGTCGCCGGCGCGAACTTGGCTTTCCAGCGGGCGTAAAAATCGCCGAGCCGGGCTCGGATGCCGGCGCTGTCGGCGGTGTTGACGATCATCCCGGCCTGCGTCAGGGCGGCGACGCCGGCGGCGTTGACCGCCTCGACATCCCGGCGCTGCGCCAGCGCGGCCTTTTCGGCGTTGCGCGCGACGACCTCCTGGATGTCGCGCGGCAGGGCCGCCCACGCCGCGCCGTTGGCGAGCAGCGTGAATCCGGACCACCAATGCCCGGTGAGGCTCAGATGGGTCTGCACTTCGTAGAGCCGCAGCGACTGCACGACGCCGAGCGGGTCGCTCTGCCCGTCGAAGGTCTTGGCCTTCAGCGCCTCGTACATCTGGCTGAACGGCACCATGCCGGCCTCGGCGCCGAGCGTCTGCAAAAAATCGGCGGCGAGGGCGCCGCCCGGCGAGCGGATTTTCAGGCCGCGGAAATCGGCCGCGGTGCTGATCGCCCGAACGCTGGTAGTGATGTGGTGAAACCCGTTGAGCATCGCGTGGCGGAACGCGTGGAGGCCGCTTTTCGCCAATTCGCCACGGATCACATCGCCGAGCGCGCCGTCGAGCGCGGCAAAGACCGATTTCGTGTCGGGAAACGCGAACGGCATCATCGGCAGCGCGCTCGCCGGGGCAATGCCGCCGAGCGTCGCGCCCGAGTTGAAGAATTCGAGCGCGCCTTTCTGGAGATCGGCGAACATCTGCGGGTCGGGGCCGAGCCGGCTTTCGGGATGGACATCGAGGCGCAACGCCCCGCCGGTTTCCTCGCCGATCGC
>DATLRD010000071.1:0-2077 GCA_035534855.1 Allostellaceae bacterium
CGACGCCATCAGGTTCACCTGATCGGGGCCGATCCCAAGCTCCGCGGCCTGCCCGTAAGCCCAGTCCGGGACGTTGACCGTCGGCGGCGCACCCAGTTCCAGTCCGCGGCCTACCGCCGTGGCGATCGTCGCGGGGTCGACGGGGCGCAAGATCTTCGCGGCGACCGCGGTGCTATTCAGGTCGTTGGTGATGCCCTGCACGAACGGCGACACCGCGCCACTCACGATGCTCGACACAATGCCCCACAGGAAGATTTGCTCCAGCGTGGAGGAGAACGCGGCCGTAGGGTTGATCGCCTCTTCGAGCAGCGCGCGGACCGGCTCGGGCGGGTCGCTGATGTCGAGCACGTGCTGCAGGAACGGCCCGACAAAGCCGGCTGTGTGCGCCTCCAAGCCGTCGAGCCAGTCGTTGACGGCGGCGGTGCTCGCCGCGGCGCCGGCGGCCGCGGTGTGCGGCGCATGATGGACGATGACCTCCCCGAGCAGCTGCGCGAGCTTTGACGCCACGCGGTGCTGCGGCGGCGTCTGCCCGGTCATATGCCGATCACACTTTCGATCGCCGTCCAGACGTCGCCGCCACCCGTCACGAGCGGCTCGACCTTGGATTGAAACAACCCCGCGTACTTCGCTTCGGCGGCCGCGGGGTTGCTGATGATCTCATCGAGGAAAACGCCGATCTCCGCGAGGCTCGCGAACCCGAGTATCCCTTGAAGCAGGTTCGAAAGGTTGTTCGGCCCGTCGCACGACGTGACGGCGCACGATTCGAACTCGCGGGCCATCACCGCTACCGCGGTCCCGACGGCCGTCACCGCGCCGGTCGTGATGTCCGCGATCGTCAACCCTGCCGGTATCTGCAGCCCGGTCGGTATCGCGATGCCTGCCGCTGCCGCGCCGGCCGCGCCGGCCGCCCCGGCGGCACCCATCGCGCCGGGCAGGCCTTGCGGGCCGGGGATCGCGACCGCCGTTCCCGGCGCACCCGGCACCCCTTGCGCTCCGGGCCTGCCCTGCGCGCCGCGGTGCGGCGGCGCAAGCATGCCGATCTGATGGTCGGTGTAGGCGTGCGCTTTCGCAAGGTCAGCGGCCGCGAGCGCACGCAGCTGCGCGTACTGCCGATCAGCGTACGTTTCGGCGGCCGCGACGCCGGTCGCGCCGATCGCCACAAGCTGCTCGCGGACGCCGACGGTTGCACGTTCGGCTTTCGCAAGCTCGGCGGGGGTGGCGTGCGCGGCGAGCTGCGCGAAGTCGGAGCGCGCGGCCGCCACATCCTTGTTCAGCGTGTTGATCTCCTGCTGCGTGTACGCGGTCGCGGTGCTCTGCGCGTGCGACGCGGCCTCAGGGATCACGACCTTGTAGAGATGCGCAACGTTGCCGGCGACCCACACCGCCGCATTCTTCACCCAGTCAAAGGTAGTAGTCGAGACGTATGCGATGTCGTGCAGCCACGCCTCTATCTTCGATACCTGCTGGGTGGCGACGCCTGCCAGGTAGTTTTCGACCGGCGCGCTGAGCGTCCGGAACGCTTTCGCCAGCGGCGTCGACACGAGCGGGATGCTGGTCGCTTCGATCAGCGCCGCGATGCCCGCAAGCAGCCAGTAGACGCCGGTGTAGGTCACGTAGACGAAGGCGGCGGCCGCGATCTCCGCGAGAACGTCTGCTAGCTCGATCATGCGGCGGCCGGGTCAGCCGCTGATGGCCATGATCGCTTCGACGCGCTGGCCGATCAGCTGCTGCACATAGGTTGCGTCATGGATAGCGGCGTATGGCACGAACACCGATGTGGTCGAGCCCGACGGTAGCGTGATCGGGAAAACCATTCCCTGCACGACCTGCCCTTGCGCGTTCGTCTGCGATGTTTCGCGGCCCGCGCCGACCGTCACGCCCGGCGGCAGGATGACCTTCGTTGACGGGGCGGTCTCGGTCACGGCTGGTCATCCTCCGATCGGCGTATGGGTGAGATGCTGAAGCTGCTGGCGTATGCCGGGGAGTGTAACCGCTATAGCGGTCTTGAACGCGACATAGCTATTGTTGAGCGCGACGCCTTCGGGTGTTTCGGCGACTGGCGTAGCACCGCCGGGGA
>DATLRD010000072.1:0-87712 GCA_035534855.1 Allostellaceae bacterium
CGAGCGGGCCGCGACCGTGCCGGTCGCCGAGCGCGAAGCCGACGAGGCAGCCGCCTCACTGCTCGGCATTTTGTGGGAGGAGGCGCTCGGCCAGCCAGCGCTCGCCTCGTTTCTCGACCAGAACTGGCTGGAAGGGCTCGACCGCTCGGCCGCCGCGCATTTCACCGCCGTCGTGCGACGGTTAACCGATTTGGCCCTGCCCTCGCCCTGTTTACTGCAAGACAAAATTTGATGAAGGAAGACCATAAACCCCGCAACCCAAGGCACCGATCTCAGATAAATTTCGGTGCGGCATTGTGTTTTCAGTAAATATTCATATCGATACGAATATAATTTTTAACATCGGTAAATATTTTCGCTGAAATTATTCCTGTATACCGGATGAATGGCCCCCCAATACAGCGACAACAATTTAGCCGGAAGGTGAACACCGGTAATCAAGCAAACGGGCAAGTGGACAAGCGGCTTTGGCGACGCTATCGTAAAGCCGATCGGGTAGGTTGGAGTGCCTCTGGCGAAAGGTCGTTGTCGACCGACTCTGTAAAGCAGGATCAATTGATGCGCACATTGAGCCAGGAGGCGAATAATCACCGCCAGGCGGGAGAGTTGCCATTCGCCGACCTTGCTTCGTCGGCCCGCAATCGCAGAGCTGACATCGATCCTGAAACTCAGCTCCTCGAGTTGAGGCGATTGGTCGTTTCGATGCGGGATGCGCTGGAGCGGACTCAGGCAACCGCAGATGCCGAACTGCAGGAGGTTCGACAGGCTTACGAGGCGGAGATCGAACAATCAAAGGCAGCGATAGCTGCTGGTCGGGACGCAACCGAAGAGATACAGCGGCGCTCGTCCGAGGAGACGGCCCGCGCGGTTTCGAGCGCTCTTGCCGAGGCGGCGCAGTTGCGCGAGACCATCCAGGCGATGCGCGCGGCGGCGATAAAGCAAACTGAGGATCACCAACGGCTGATGGCGGAACAAGCGAGTGCGAGCCGCGCCGAGACACAGCAACTTCACGAAACAATTCGTCATTTGCGCAATATCCTCGAAGAGGAAAAAACGCACCACCGGGAAGGGCTGCGCGAACGGGCGGAAACAGGCCGCGCCGACTTGATCCAGCATCGCGAAACTATTCGTCGCTTGCGCGAAACTCTCGAGGAGCAGAGGGCGCAGCATGCCGACCGGCTGAACGCGCTGGAACGCGCCAAGGAAACGGAAATTTCCTCGTTGCGGGAGACAATTCAGGTTCTCAGAAGGAAGTTGGAGGCGCCACTTGTCCGACGGTGATGTTGTCGCCCCGGTGGCGAGGCGAGCCCGGTCGAAGAAACATCTCCGCCAGGCGCGGGCGACGAGCGCGCGCCATTATGAGACCGTGCTGAATGTTGCCCGCCGGATTTCCGGACTGGATTCGCTCGATCAGGTGCTCTACGCGCTGGTCGAAATGACCTCGGACGAAATCGGGTGCGACCGCAGCACCTTTTTCCTGTTCGATCCGGACGCAAACGATCTGTTTTCGCGCGTAGCGCAGGGTCTGCGGTCGCGGGAGATTCGAATCTCGGCCAACGACGGCATCGCCGGCGCAGTCTATCAGTCGGGAAAGCCGATCGTCGTCGGCGATGCCGCCACCCATTCGCAGTTTGACGCGTCGGTCGACAAGCAGACCGGCTATACAACCCGCAGCCTGATGAGCGTTCCGCTGAAATCCGCCACGGGCGAGATTGTCGGCGTCGCGGAATGCCTTAACAAGAACGACGGGGAATTCACCGAGTACGACGTCAAGCTGCTTTCGGACATCGGCGATGTGGCGGTGCCCGCGTTGCGCAGTTCGCGGTTTATCGAGCGCATGACGCACGCCCGCGAGCAGGAGATGCTGTTCCTTGACGTGGTGACGGATATCACGTCGGAAATCGATCTCGACGTCCTGCTCCACCGCGTGATGGCCGAAGTAACCCGAATCTTGGGCGCTGAACGGTCGACGCTGTTCCTCAGCGACGAGAAAACCAAGGAACTGTTCTCACGCGTTGCCCAGGGCCAGCAGGTCAGCGAGATCAGGCTGCCCAGCAACGTCGGAATCGCCGGGGCCGTCTTCACCACCGGAAAGACGATCAACATTCCCCACGCCTATGCCGACCTGCGCTTCAACCCGCACTTCGACAAGGTCACCGGGTTTTTCACGCGCTCCATCCTCGCGGCACCGCTGACCAACAAGGCCGGTAAAGTGATCGGCGTCACCCAGGCGCTGAACAAGATCGGAGGCCCGTTTACTCACGAGGACGAGTCGCGCCTCAAGGCGTTTACCGCCGAAGTCGCAATATCGCTCGAAAATGCCAAGCTTTTCAGCGATATCCAGAAAATGAAAAACTATAATGACAGCATGCTGCTCAGCATGGCAGACGGCGTGATTACCCTGGACAGCGATCAGGTCGTGGTTACGTGTAACAATGCCGGCCTGAGAATTTTGCAATGCGCAAGCGGCGACATCGTTCGCAAGAAATTCGATGAGTTCTTCACCGGCAAGAATTCATGGTTGGTCGAACGGCTGGCCAAGGTGCAAAGCGAAGGACGCAACGACGTCCAGATGGATGTCGAAATAGACGTCGGTGGCAAGCCCACGGCGGTCAACATCTCGCTTCTGCCGCTGAAGACGGAAGCCGAGGAACAGCTCGGCACGATGATGATGATCTCCGACATCAGCATCGAGAAACGTGTAAAAGCCACGATGGCGCGTTACATGGACCCGACCATCGCGACCCAAATGTTCGAAAACACAGATACTGATGTTCTGGGTGGAACGAGCCGCCGAGCCACGATCCTGTTCTCCGACATCCGTGGTTTTACCACGCTCACTGAGCATCTCGGCGCAAATGGTACGGTCACATTTCTTAATGAATATTTTGGTCTAATGGTTGAAGTCATCAGCAAATACGAAGGGATGCTCGATAAATTTATCGGCGACGCCATCATGGCGGCCTTTGGTCTCCCTCTCTCGCATGACGACGACGAGGATCGGGCTGTGCAATGCGCGATCGTCATGATCCACGAGTGCCAGCGGTGGAGCGCAGAACGGGTAAGGGCCAATCAGCTGCCGGTGGATATGGGGATCGGCATCAATACCGACATGATCGTATCGGGGAACATCGGCTCCGCGCGGCGCATGGACTACACGCTCATCGGCGATGGCGTGAATATCGCTTCCCGCCTTGAAAGTGCCTGCAAGGCTTATTCGGCTCGAATTCTGATCAGCGACAATACCCGCGACATGCTGCGCGGCACGTACCGGATGCGCGAGGTAGATCAGGTTATCGTCAAGGGTAAAACCGAGCCCGTAGGCGTGTATGAGGTACTCGATTATCATACCCCCGAAACCTTTCCCGACATGATGGATGTGATAAATTATTTTGGGGATGGAATAATTCATTATAGAAAACGCGCTTTCCCGAAAGCGATCCGCCAATTCGAAGAAGCGCTGCGGCGAAATCCTTCCGATAAGCTTTCCCGGACCTATATCGACCGTTGCCGGCTGTTGCTCGACAATCCTCCGCCGGAAGATTGGCACGGCGTTTGGGAGATGCACGAGAAATAGAGACTGGCGAGCTGGCGCGGCGACGGGCCGACGCCACCCCATCCGCAGGCACGAGCAGGTGCCGCAAGTCGCGGCCCCGAGGCGAACGAAGATATCCGCAACAATAAGGGAGCGCAGCATGAACCGGATCGATCTCGGCGGCCGGGTGGCGATCGTCACGGGCGCGGCACGCGGCATCGGGCGGGCGATCGCCAAGCGTTTCGCCGCCTCGGGCGCCCACGTCGCGATCTGGGACGTCGACGGCGCCGCCGCCAAGCAGGCGGCCGGCGCGATCACCGGGGCGATCGACCTGGTCGCAGACGTGACCGACCCGGCGGGGATCGCCGCCGCGCTTGCCGCCACCGAGGCGCGGCTGGGGGCACCCGACATCCTGGTCAACAATGCCGGCATCACCGGCCCCAACCACCCGCTCGACGAATACCCGACCGAGGCGTGGCGCCGGGTCGTCGAGATCGACCTGATCGGCGTGTTCAACTGCTGCCGCGCGGTCGTGCCGGCGATGCGGCGGCGCGATTACGGCCGCATCATCAACATCGCCTCGATCGCCGGCAAGGAGGGCAACCCCAACGCCTCAGCCTATTCCGCGGCCAAGGCCGGGGTGATCGGGCTGACCAAATCGCTCGGCAAGGAATTGGCCGACACCGGCATCCGGGTCAATTGCGTGACCCCGGCCGCCGCCAAGACCGACATCTTCGCGCAGATGACCGAGGCCCAGATCGCCTACATGCTGTCGAAAATCCCAATGGAACGGTTTGTCGGGGTCGACGAGATCGCCGCACTCGTCGCCTGGCTGGCGTCCGAGGAATGCTCGTTTTCGACCGGCGGCGTCTTCGACATCTCGGGCGGGCGGGCGACCTATTAGCCGGCGCGCGCCGCTTCCCGGTCAGGCGGCGTGTTCCTTGGCCCAGCGCGCCACCTCGGCGTGGGTGGCAAACCACACCCCGCCGCGCGACCGGGCGAGCCGGATCAGCTCTTCGATGATCCAGATGCGCGAGCGATAGCCGATCACGTGCGGGTGCATCGTCAGCTGAAAAATGCCGCCATCGTCATAGGCGGCCTCGAACTCGCGGCGAAAGATGTCGAACACGTCGGCCGGCGGGGTGTAGGGCCGTAATGCCGAAAACCGGTTCATCATCAAATATACCGCGTCGTCGCGCACCCACTCGACCGGCAGTTCGACGACCCCGCACGGCGCCCCGTCGAGCAGCAATTCGTAACAATCCTCGTCCGACATCAGCGAGGAATCGTAGAGCAGCCCCATCTCGGCTGCGATCGCCAGCGTGTTCCACGAGAAATCCCATGACGGGGTGCGCAGCCCGACCGGCCGCACGCCGCTGGTTTTTTCCAGCACATCGGCGGCGCGCAGCATCAGGTCGCGCTCGGCCTCGTAGGGCAGCACCGAGTTGAGCTCGTGGATCCAGCCGTGGATGCCGATCTCGTGCCCCTCGGCGACGATCCGGCGCTGTTCGTCGGGGTGGATCAGCGCGGTCACCGCCGGCACGTAGAACGTCCCCTTGACCTCGTACTTGGCGAGCAGGTCAAGGATGCGCGGCACCCCGACACGGGCGCCGAACTGGCCCCAGGCGAGCCGCCCGATCGATTTGCCGCCGTCACGCAGATCGCTGGTTTCGTGGTCGCTGTCGAACGACAGCGCGACCGCGCAGCGCGCGCCGCCCGGCCATTCGGCGGGGCGCAATTTGCGCCCAGCGCGCACCCGCTCAACGAGCTTGCGCCAGTGTGCCTCGGGCCATTGCCACGGCTCGAGATCGGATTCCGGACGATCGGCAGTCATGCGGAGGCTCCCGATAGCGGCCGAGAGTGGTCGGAGCGGAGAGATTCGAACTCTCGACCCTCAGCACCCCATGCTGATGCGCTACCAGGCTGCGCTACGCTCCGACCGGGGCTCTGCTGGCAAGGTGGCGGATCATATCGACCCCGAAGCGGCGGCGCAACGCGGCTGCGGCGCGTCGCGGAGCCAGGACCGACGATTTTCGCTCCCGTATCTGCACCCTGTTCGCTTTCGGGTTGATGAGGCCCCGGCAACCGCACGCATAATCAGCAACACGCGGCTTTTTCCGACCGGTTCAGGGGCCCCCTCATGCGGCGCCTTGTGCTTTTGGCGATCGCACAGCTGTTCGATCCGTATAAATCAGCCAAGGACATCCCGAGTATCCGTCCGGGTCACGATCATTCCGTGACCTGAAACAGCGCCCCGGCGGCTCAGGTCAGGCGGCGGCCGAGGGCCAGTTCGTTGAGCAACGCACGGATTTCGAGGAGATCGCGGCGCGCGCCTTCGAGCGCTTCCCGGTCGATCGGCGGCACGGGCGCAGCCGGCGCGCCGGCATCGGCCTCTATAGCTGGCGGCGAAGCGGGGGTAGCGCGCGGCGCACGCCCCGGCCGCGATGGCGGCTGCGGCGGCACCGGCTCAAGCGGGAACAGGCTCGCTTCGCCCGTTTCGGGCTCAGGCGCTTCCGCCGGGCCATCGTCGGACAGCCCGCCTTCGCGCAGCAGCTTCTGCACGCCGCGGATCGTGTACCCGTCCTGATAGAGGCATTGCCGGATGCGGCGCAGCAGCGCGATGTCTTCCGGCCGGTAATAGCGCCGGCCGCCGCCGCGCTTCAGCGGTTTCAGCTGCGGAAATTTTGATTCCCAGAAACGCAGGACATGCGCCGGCAGATCGAGGTCTTCGGCTACCTCGCCGATCGTGCGAAAGGCCGAGGCCCGTTTACTGGCGCGCCGGCCGCCTGGAGCCTCGTGTGCCTCGCTCACCTCAGCGCGCGGACCCCCTGCCCGACCGTCCGCCGCCTGCCAGCGAATGGTTGATCTGGTCCTTCAGCGCGTGCGAGGCACGAAACACAAGCACGCGGCGCGGGCTGATCGGCACCTCCTGGCCGGTCTTCGGGTTGCGGCCGACCCGCTGGCCCTTCTGGCGCACGGCAAAGCTGCCAAATGACGAGATCTTGACCATCTCGCCGCGTTCGAGGGCCCCGGATATCTCTGCGATCACCGATTCGACCAATTCGGCCGATTCGTTGCGCGACAACCCGACCTCTTGGTACACCGCCTCGGTCAGCTGAGCGCGGGTAACCGTCTGACCGGCCATGACGCCCTCCCCCTACCTGTCGATCCGAGGTTAGACCGGCGGCAAAAGTTCGTCAAATTCCAAAGCGTTGTTGCCGGCAACTAATGTTGCGCGCGATTTTCTACCAGCGCACCAGGCTGGCGCCCCAGCTCAATCCGCCGCCCAACGCCTCCATCAGCACGAGGTGGCCGGGCTGAATGCGGCCATCGGCGACCGCCTCCGAAAGGGCAAGCGGGATCGACGCCGCCGAGGTATTGGCGTGCCGTTCGATCGTTGTGACGATGCAGCGGGCCGGCAGGCCCAGCTTGCGACCGATCGCGTCGATGATTCGGCTGTTGGCCTGATGCGGCACCAGCCAGTCGAGGTCGGCGCCGGTATAGCCGGCGGCGACCAACACCTCGTCGACCACCCCACTCAGGCGCTGCACCGCCTGGCGGAACACCTCGCGCCCTTCCATCCGCAAAAACCCGGTGGTGCGGGTAGACGATGGGCCGCCATCGACATAAAGGATGTCGTGGTAGCGCCCGTCGGTGTGCAGATGCGTCGCCAGCACCCCGCGCCCGCCGGGGCTGGGGTCGGGCACCGCATTCAGCACCAGCGCCCCGGCGCCGTCGCCGAACAGCACGCAGGTGCCACGGTCCTGCCAGTCGAGGATGCGGGAAAAGGTTTCGGCGCCGATCACCAGCGCGGTCCGCGCCTGGCCGAGCCGCAGCGCGTTATCAGCAACCGACAGCGCAAAGATAAACCCCGAGCACACCGCCTGGATGTCGAACGCGGCGCCGCGTTTCATGCCCAGCTGCGCCTGAACCTTGGTGGCAGTCGCCGGAAATGTCTGGTCGGGTGTCGCGGTCGCCAGCACGATCAGATCGAGATCGTTTCCGCTCATCCCGGCATGGTCCAGCGCGCGCCGCGCGGCCGCGGTGGCCAGATCGGAGGTCAGCTCACCCGGCGCCGCGATGCGGCGCTCGGCGATGCCGGTACGCTGGCGTATCCATTCGTCCGACGTGTCGAGCCGGGCCGCCAGATCATGGTTGGTCAGCACCTGCTCGGGGAGATAGCCGCCGCACCCGGCAATGAGCGAGCGCAACGCGGTTCTCGGCCGCTACAGCGCAGCAGTCGACGCCGGCTGCGGCGTCGGTTGTGCATCGTTGAGGCGCTGCAATTCAACCCCGATCTTGTCGAGAAAACCGTTGGTTTTCATGTCGATGGCGACGCCGATCGCATTGGCAAACCCGAACGCGTCGGTCGAGCCGTGGCTCTTGACCGCAATGCCGCGCAGCCCGAGAAACATCGCGCCGTTATAGCGGCGCGGGTCAATGCGGGCCGCCAGCTTGCGCAGCGCGCCGCGTGCAAACAGATAGCCGACGCGCGCCATCGGCGATTCGTGGAACGCCGCACGCAACGCCTCGCTGAACATCTTGACCGCACCCTCGGCGGTCTTGAGCGCGACGTTGCCGGTAAACCCGTCGGTCACCACCACGTCGACCGTGCCGGCCGTGATGTCGTCGCCCTCGACAAAGCCGTGAAAGCGGATCGGCATCATCCCGCCGCGCAGCCGCACAGCGGCGCCGCGCACCGCGTCATTGCCCTTCAAATCCTCCGACCCGACGTTCAACAGGCCCACGGTCGGCTCGACCAGCCCCAGGATGGTGCGCGCGAAAACATCGCCCATCAGCGCAAACTGAACGAGGTTTTCCGCGTCGCATTCGATGTTTGCGCCGAGGTCGAGCATCACGCTCTCGCCGCGGCGGGTCGGGAAATAGGTCGCGATGGCGGGCCGGTCGATGCCGGGCAGCGTCTTCAGCACGAATTTCGCCATCGCCATAAGCGCGCCGGTATTGCCGGCCGAGACGACACCGTCGGCGCGCCCATCGGCAACCGCATCGATCGCCAGCCGCATGCTCGATTGCCGCCCGGCGCGCAACGCCTGCGACGGCTTGTCATCGTCCTGTACGATCTCGCTCGTATGGTTGATCGTCGCCGCGGCAGACAGTCGCGGCAGGCGAGCCAGCAGCGGCGCGATCCGGGCCTGCTCGCCGAACACCAGAAATCGCACGCCGGGATGACGCTCCAACGCGATCTCGGCTCCGCTCAGCACCATGTCGGGGGCGTGGTCGCCACCCATCGCGTCGAGTGCGATCGTGATGCCGGCAGTCACGTCCTGCGTGCGCGCCATCAGGCCCTGACTAGGAGGGCTGCGCCGGCAGCGGGGTCACCTCGCGTCCATCGTAATGCCCGCAGGACGCGCACAGATGATGCGGCCGCTTGAGCTCGCCACAATTCGGGCATTCGGCATAGGCTGACCCCGTCAGCGCATGATGCGAGCGGCGCATATTGCGGCGCGACGGAGAGACTTTTTTCTTCGGAACGGCCATCTGAAAACCCAGGAAAGCGGAGGGTGTAAGTCCTGTTACTTAGCCAAAAAACGTTCCGGCGGCAACATCGATGGCGACACCTCTGGGCTGCTCTGCAGGCCGCTTAGCCCGGTTGCGCAGGCTTTGCCAGCCGCGCGAGCGCAGCAAACAGCTCGTTGTCGGCGGGCTGAGGCTCGGCCTCGATCACCGCATCCGGATCGCGTGGAAAAGGCGGCAGCGCCAGCGAAAATTCCTGCGCGACCGCCTCGCCGATGTCGATGGCATCGCCGGTCAGCAGTTCGAAGGCGGGCGCGTCGGGATCGTCGTCATCGGTCGGCTCGGCCTCGGCCGGCCCGTAGCACAGCACAAACGATTCGGCCGCGGTTCCGGTGACCGGCTCAAGCGATACCACGCACTCCTGGGCGAAGACGGCCTCGAACCGGGCCTGCAGCAGGATCGTGTCGCCGGCCCGCCGCAGCAGGCTGACCTCGGCGCCGAGCCGGTCCAGCGTCAGCAGCCCGAATCGTTTGGCGAGCGCAGCGCATTCGGCGGGGGTGGCGGCGATCTCCTGCCGGAACGGCGCCGCGCCGATGCGCGCGAGAGGCACCAGGCGGGAGAATTCCGGGCCGCTCATGTGCCGCCTCCGAAGTGCGGCGGCGCGCTGAACGCGACCCGCCCGGCGAGCAGCACAGCCGCGTCCTGCCGGCTGAGGACAGCCGCCTCGGCGCGCAGATAGGCGGACATCGCCGCCAGATGCTCAGGCATCGCCGACACCGTTCCGAACAGATTGCGCGCCAGCGCGTCGTGCAACTCCGATTCGCCGCCGTCGAGCCCGCGCTCATAGGCCCGAATGCGGCCAAAGAACGCCTGCGCCATCTGCTTGACCTCGCGCCCGACGCTGAGGTCGCCGGTGCCCAGCTCGCGCAACGATCGGTCGAAATCGGCGAACATCGTGTCGAAAAAAACCTGGCCCAGCTCGGCGCCGGCCTGGCCCTCGGATTTCAGCCGATGCAGATAGAGAAAGGCGTGCAGGCAGATCATCTCGAATCGCCCGTCGAGCGTATCCGGCACGCCGCAATCGGTGAAGAACACCGGCTGGCGCGCGCACTCGACGACGCTACGATAGGCAAGATCGGCCACCTCGCGGGCCGGGTTGCGCCTGAAGATTCCGATCATCGCAGGTTCAACCGCCGCGCGAAGCGTTGACAGGCATCCAGCCGCGGCTCAAGTTCCGCCGCGACATGGGCCTCGCCCGCCGTTGTTTCAATGCAGACAGGGTTCTGACCCCATGTTTCGCCTTTCGCCGTATCGCCGCGCCGCAGCAGCGCTGGTTGCCATCCTCGCGACGGCCACGCTCGTCGGCTGCTACCCGGAGGTCGACCAGCGCGGCCATCCGGTGCCGACAGACAAGCTTGCCGAAATTCATCCCGGCGCCACGACCAAACAGCAGGTGATCAAGATCCTGGGTACTCCGTCGAGCGTCGGCGTGTTCAATGACAATTCCTGGTACTACATCAGCCGCAAGGTCAAGCAGGTCGCGTTTTTCGACCCCGACGTGCTGAACCAGCAGGTCTTCATCATCCGCTTCAACAACGACGGCGTGGTACAGGATGTCGGCCACCTGACCAAGGCCAACGCCCGGCAGATCGAACCGGCGCCGGGCAAGACGCCCTCGCCCGGCCGCGAATTGACCTTCCTCGAGCAGATCATCGGCAACGTCGGCCGCTTCAACCGCGGCGCCGGCACGGCACCATCCGAGGGCAGCGGTGAGCACGAGCGGCCGAACGGCCCCGTGCCGAACGAAAACACCAACGGCCGGCCGCCGGGCAACTAGCAGCGGCGCGGTACGGTGCAAGGCCGGCGGGCCCGGCCTTGCACCGCCCTGCCTTGTACCGCCCGGCCTTGTACCGCCCGGCCTTGCACCCTTGTTAATGCGCGCCGCCGGCAAGGATCGCCAGCAACAGCAGGGCCACGATGTTGGTGATCTTGATCATCGGGTTGACCGCCGGCCCCGCCGTATCCTTATAGGGGTCGCCGACGGTATCGCCGGTCACCGCCGCCTTGTGCGCATCGGAGCCCTTGCCGCCGTGGTGGCCCTCTTCGATGTATTTTTTGGCGTTGTCCCACGCGCCACCGCCCGAGGTCATCGAGATCGCGACGAACAGCCCGGTCACGATAGTGCCGAGCAGCATCGCGCCGAGCGCGCTGAACGCTGCCGACTGGCCGGCGACCAGCCGGATGACGAAGTAGAGCACGATCGGCGCCAGCACCGGCAGCAGCGACGGGACGATCATCTCGCGGATTGCCGCCCGGGTCAGCATGTCAACGGCACGGCCGTAATCGGGCTTGGCGGTGCCCTGCATGATGCCCGGGATTTCGCGGAACTGGCGCCGCACCTCGTTGACGATGCCGCCGGCGGCGCGGCCGACCGCGGTCATCCCCATCGCGCCGAACAGGTAGGGCAGCAGCCCGCCGAGGAACAGGCCGATCACCACATAGGGATCCTGGAGCGCGAACTGCACCTTGAGTTGCGGAAAGTAATGCGCCAGATCCTCAGTGTAGGCGGCGAACAGCACCAGCGAGGCAAGGCCCGCCGAGCCGATCGCATAGCCCTTGGTTACCGCCTTGGTGGTGTTGCCGACCGCGTCGAGCGCGTCTGTGGTCTTGCGCACTTCAGCCGGCAGGTCCGCCATCTCGGCGATGCCGCCGGCATTGTCGGTCACCGGCCCGTAGGCGTCGAGCGCGACGATCATCCCGGCGAGCGCCAGCATCGTCGTCGCCGCGACCGCGATGCCGAACAGGCCGGCGACGATATACGCGACGATGATGCCGATGCAGATCACCAGCACCGGCAGCGCCGTCGCCTCCATCGACACGGCGAGGCCCTGGATCACATTGGTGCCGTCGCCGGTAGTCGAGCTCTGGGCGATGCTGCGCACCGGGCGGTACTCGGTCGAGGTATAGTATTCGGTGATCCACACGATGAGGCCGGTGACGGCGAGGCCGACCGCGGCGCAGCCCAGCAGGTCGCCGCCGGTGACCGCGCCGACGGTCATCGGCAGCTTTGCCTGGAAGCCGACAAGCCAGCCGATCACCCCGGCGATCGCCCCGATCGACAGGATGCCGGTCGCTATCAGCCCTTTGTAGAGCGCCCACATGATGCCCTGGTCGGCACCGAGCCGTACGAAGTACGTGCCGATCACCGAGGTCACGATGCACACCGCGCCGATCGTCAGCGGCAGCAGCATCATCGTGTCGCGCAGCGGCGGCGCGAAAAAGATGTTGGCGAGCAGCATCGTCGCCACGATGGTCACGGCATAGGTCTCGAACAGGTCGGCCGCCATACCGGCGCAGTCGCCGACATTGTCCCCGACATTGTCGGCGATCACGGCCGGATTGCGCGGGTCGTCCTCGGGAATGCCGGCCTCGACCTTACCGACGATGTCGGCCCCGACATCGGCGCCCTTGGTGAAGATGCCGCCGCCGAGCCGCGCGAAAATCGAGATCAGCGACGCGCCGAAGCCGAGCGCCACCATCGCCTCGAGCACCGGGCGAAGATCGGTGCTCGGCAGCGTCGCCCGCAGAAAGAAATAATAGCCCGCGACCCCGAGGATGCCGAGACCGACGACCAGCAGCCCGGTGATCGCCCCCGCCTTGAAGGCGATGCCGAGCCCGGCCGCGAGGCCGCTGCGCGCCGCCTGCGCAGTGCGCACGTTCGAGCGCACCGACACGTTCATCCCGATATACCCGGCCGAGCCCGACAGCACCGCGCCGATCAGGTAGCCAAGCGCGACTCGCCAGCCCAGCGTCGCGCCGAGAATGACCAGGATGACCACGCCGACTATCGCGATCGCACGGTACTGGCGGTTGAGATAGGCGTTCGCGCCGACCTGCACCGCGCCAGAAATCTCCTGCATTCGTGCCGATCCGGCATCGGCGGCCAGCACCTGCCGGCTCGTTATAAAGCCGTAGATCAACGCCAGCGCACCACAGGCGAAAATCAAGTAGAAAGCCGCGGACATCGGCAACATTCCCCCGTTAACCGCAGAAAAAACCCGCCCGCAAACGCCGCTTCCATACGCGGCTGGGGGCAGGTCTGGGTGCGCGAACCATGCCAGAAGACCAACCGGCAGGCAACCGCACCATCCGGTTCGCCCAAAAGGTGAGCAAGTTTATAATCCGGCGTATTGCGTCTCGGGCTGGCGGGCCCGCAGCCGCAGCCAGAAGATCGCCGCGGCGGCGACCGTGACCGCCGGGATCACCGCGAGCTGCACCGTCGACCAGCCGAACCCGGCAAGCAGCGCGCCAGACGAGAACGACGACAGCATCGAGGTGCCGAAGACCATGAAATCGTTGAAGGCCTGCACCTTGGCCCGCTCCTCTGCGACATAGGTGCGGGTCAGCAGCGTCGTCCCGCCGATGAACAGAAAGTTCCAGCCGACCCCGAGCAGCAGGTTGGCGGCCCAGAAATGGGCGATGCCGGTCCCCGACAGGTTGATGCCGGAGCACGTCGCCAGCAGCGCGGCGCCGGCCAGCAGGATGCGCGTCACGCCGAATCGCGCGATCAGGTGCCCGGTCATAAAGCTCGGCGCATACATCCCCAGGATGTGCCACTGGATCACCAGCGCCGCGTCGGTGAAGGCATAGCCGCAGCCGAGCATCGCGATCGGCGTCGCCGTCATCACCAGCGACATAACCCCGTACGCGGCCATTGCCGACAGCAGCGCAACGATAAACAGGGGTTGCGTCGCGATCTGCCACAGCGGCCGCCCGCCGCCGTGCAGCATGGCGCGCGGCGGCGGTGGCGGCAGCCGCGTGAAATACAACAGCGTCGCCGCGCCGAGCTGCAGCGCGACGACAATCGCAAAGCAGCCGGCAAACAGAACCGGGGAAAACAGGTCGCGCGACCACTTCGCCAGCTCCGGCCCGAACGTGCCCGACACGATGCCGCCGGCCAGCACCAGCGAAATCGCCTTGGCGCGGAACCCCTCGGCAGCCACCTCCGCCGCGGCAAACCGGTATTGCTGGGCGAACCCGTTCGACGAACCGATCAGGAATGTGCCGAGGCAGAAAAGCGGAAACGACGCGGCCCCTATCGCGAGCCCGGCGACGACCCCGCCGCCCGCGCCCAGCGCCGTGCCGACCCAGAACCCGCCGCGCCGGCCGATCCGCGCCATCAGCAGCGCTGCCGGGATCGTCGCGCACATCATCCCGGTCATCTGCAGCGCCACCGGCAATGTCGACAGCGCCTTGTTTGCCGCCAGCATGTTGCCGATGATCGCCGAGGTCGTCGCCAGGACGCTCATGCCGGTCATCGCCAGCGCCTGGCAGCCCGCCAGCATCACGACGATGCGGCGCGATCCCACGACGGGCGGCAAAGCGGCGGAAATCGTGGGCGCCGGGGCCGACATTGTCAGCACGATAAGCGACACAGCCGCCCCGTCAATGCCGCCAGCGGGATGGCAGCCGCGCGCCGACATCCGTATCGGTGGCAGCCCGCAGCTCACCGGCCACCGCCCGAATGGCGGCAATCGGCGCCGCCTGGCCCCCGAGCGCTTGCCGGCCGCGCCCCCCCTCCCTATGATCCCCGGCTCATGCGCAAGCAGGCATTTCGGCACCGGCATCTTCTCGGTATCGAGGGGTTGACGCCGGACGACATCAACCACGTCCTCGACCTTGCGGACGGCTATGTCGAATTGAGCCGGCAGGCCGAAAAGAAGCGGGCGACGCTGCGCGGCCGCACGCTGATCAACTGCTTTTTCGAGAATTCGACGCGCACGCGCACCTCGTTCGAGGTTGCCGGCAAGCGCCTGGGCGCCGACGTCATCAACATGGCGGTCGCGGTCAGCTCGATGAAAAAGGGCGAGACGCTGATCGACACGGCGATGACGCTCAACGCGATGCGCCCCGACGTGCTGGTCGTGCGCCACCCCGAGTCGGGCGCGGTGCAGCTCCTCGCGGAAAAGGTCGATTGCGCGGTCATCAACGCCGGCGACGGCAGCCACGAGCACCCGACCCAGGCGCTGCTCGACGCGCTGACGATCCGCCGCCGCAAGGGGCGGCTCGGGGGGCTCGTCGTGGCGATCTGCGGCGACGTGCTGCACAGCCGCGTCGCGCGCTCGAACATCGCGCTGCTCAACGTGATGGGCGCGCGGGTGCGGGTCGTGGCGCCGCGGACGCTGCTTCCCGCCGCGGTCGAGCGGCTCGGCGTCGAGGTGTTTCACGACATGGCGGCCGGGCTCAAGGGCGTCGACATCGTGATGATGCTGCGCCTGCAACTGGAGCGGATGCACGGCTCGTTCGTGCCGTCGACGCGCGAATATTTTCATTTCTTCGGCCTCGACTACGACAAGCTCAAGCTTGCCAAGCCCGACGCGCTGATCATGCATCCCGGGCCGATGAACCGCGGCGTCGAGATCGGCAGCGAGGTCGCCGACGACATCGACCGCAGCCTCATCCGCCAGCAGGTCGAGATGGGGGTTGCGGTGCGCATGGCCTGCCTCGAAATCCTGGGCCAGGACCGTGGCCCCGACAACGGCCGGGTCCTGAAATGAGTCCGGACAAATGAGTCAGGACAAATGAGTCGGGGCAAATGAGCGGGCTCAGGCAGCTGTTTCGCAACGCCCGGCTGATCGACCCGGAGAGCGGACACGACGCGGTCGGCGATCTGCTGGTCGCCGACACCCGCATCGCCGCGCTCGGCCGCGACATTGCCTGCGACGACGCCGAAATCGTCGATTGCAGCGGGTTGTGCCTCGCGCCGGGCCTTGTCGACATGCGCGTGCAATTGCGCGAGCCCGGCGCTGCGCACATGGAATCGATCGAGAGCGGCAGCCAAGCCGCGGCGGCGGGCGGGGTCACGACGATGGTGGCGCTGCCCAATACTGAGCCGCCGGTCGACGATGTCGCGGTCGTCGAGTTCATCGCCCGCCGCGCCCGCGAGGTGCGGCTGTCCAAGATCCACACCTATGCCGCCGCCACCAAGAAGCTGGCCGGCAAGGAATTGACCGAGATCGGGCTGCTCGCCCAGAGCGGCGCGGTCGGGTTTACCGACGGGGTCACGGCGATCGCCAACGCGCTGGTGATGCGCCGCATCCTTTCATACGCGCGCAGCTTCGACCAACTGGTGATCCAGCACCCGGAGGAACCGAGCCTCGGCGGCGCCGGCGAGGTCACCGAGGGCGAAACCGCGACCCGGCTGGGGCTGGCCGGCACCACCCCGATGGCCGAGGTGATCATGGTCGAGCGTGATCTTCGGCTCGTCGAGATCACCGGCGCGCGCTACCACGCCGCGCACCTCTCGACCGGCGAGGCGGTCGCGGCGATCCGCCGCGCCAAAGAGGCCGGGCTGCCGGTGACCTGCGACACCGCCCCGCCCTATTTCGTGCTCAACGAAACCGCGATCGGCGACTACCGCACTTTTGCCAAACTGTCGCCGCCGCTGCGCGAGGAGGCCGACCGCCAGGCGATCGTCGACGCCCTCGCCGACGGCACGATCGACGCGATCGCCAGCGACCATGCGCCGTGGGACCAGGATTCGAAGCGCCTGCCGTTCACCTCGGCGAGCTGCGGCATCGTCGGGCTGGAGACGCTGTTGCCGCTGGCACTCGAACTGTATCACGGCGGGCGGCTCAGCCTGATCGACGTGCTGCGCCGGCTGACCGTCAATCCGGCCGCGATCCTCGGCCTCGATGCCGGGCGCATGAAGCCCGGCGCGCCGGCCGACCTGGTGCTGTTCGACCCCGACGCGGCGTGGCGCATCAAGACCGACGCGTTCCGCTCAAAATCGAAGAACGCGCCGTTCGACGGCCGCCCGGTCAAGGGCCAGGTCGTGCGCACGATCGTCGACGGCCGCACGATTTTTCAGCTTGCGGGCTATCAGCGCGCGGGATGAGGGCGCAATGACCGAAACCGTCGTCGCCGCAATCGTCGGCTACCTGCTGGGCTCGATCCCGTGGGGGCTGCTGCTGACCCGGCTCGCCGGGCACGGCGACATCCGCCATATCGGCTCGGGCAATATCGGCGCGACCAACGTGCTGCGCACCGGCAACAAGAGCCTGGCAGCGGCGACACTGGCGCTCGACCTGCTGAAAGGGCTGGCCGCCGTGCTGATCGGCAAGCTGTGGGGGCCGAACGCGGCGCTCGCCGCGGCGGGCGCGGTTGTGCTCGGCCACATGTTCCCGGTGTGGCTCGGGTTTCGCGGCGGCAAGGGCTTGGCGACCGCGCTTGGGGTAGTGATCGTGATTGCCTGGCCGGTCGCGGTGTTGGGGCTCGCGGTCTGGCTCGGCGTGTTGATCCTCACCCGCTATTCGTCGCTCTCCGGGCTGGTGGCGACCGTGGCGGCGGTGATCTACGCCGGGTTTACCGTCAATCCCGCCCCCGCCGCACTGATCGCGGCGATCGCGGTGCTGGTGATCATTCGCCACCACGGAAACATCCGCCGGCTGTTGAGCGGGACCGAAAGCCGCATCTCGTTGACCAAGTGACGATCGGCACCAGAGGGTACCCGCACGCGGTAGTGGCTTACCACGGAGCGTCTCTCACCCTATAGTGGTCATACGCGAGCATGACGACCGAATGGGGAGGAGCCTCTGTCTTTGCGCGCGCTCGAACCGCAAGAGCGCCTCGATTGGCTGCGCCTGTGCCGCACCGAGTCGGTCGGGCCGGTAACGTTTTATGCGCTGCTGCGCCGCTTTGGCTCGGCCGGCGAGGCGCTGGCGCAGCTGCCGCGCCTCGCGCGGCGCGGCGACGGCGGCCGCGCGGTCGCGGTGCTGCCGCGCGCCGAGGCCGAGCGCGAACTGGCCGCGCTCGACCGGCTCGGCGCCCGCCTGGTGTGCTGGGGCGAGCCGGACTACCCGTCCCTGCTGGCCGCGGTCGACGATGCACCGCCGGTGTTGAGCGTGCTTGGCGACCCGGAGGTGTTGCGCCGGCCGATGGTGGCGATCGTCGGCGCGCGCAACGCCTCGGCCAACGGGCGGCGGATCGCGCACGACCTGGCGGCCGGGCTGGGCGCAGACGGCATCGTCGTGATCTCGGGCATGGCGCGCGGCATCGACGCCGCCGGGCACGCCGGCGCGCTCGACACCGGCTCGGTCGCGGTCGTCGCCGGCGGGGTCGATGTCGTCTACCCCGAGGAAAACCGCGGGCTCTACCGGGCGCTGGCCGAGCGCGGCGCGATCGTCGCCGAGCTGCCACCAGGCACCGAGCCGCAGGCGCGCCATTTTCCGCGCCGCAACCGCATCATCTCGGGGATGGCGCTGGGGATCGCGGTGGTCGAGGCGGCGGCGCGCTCGGGGTCGCTGATCACCGCCCGGTTTGCGCTCGAACAGGGGCGCGAGGTGTTTGCCGTGCCGGGGTCGCCGCTCGACCCGCGCTGCCGCGGCACCAACGATCTGTTGCGCAACGGCGCGACGCTGACCGAGACCGCCGCCGACATCACCGGGCAGCTCGGCCCGCTGCTGCACGGCGCGGCTGCGGCGCCGCCAGTGCCGCGCCACCCCCGGCGCCTGCCGCTCGAACCGATCGCCGCCGCGGCCCTGCTGGCGCCGGCGGCCGGCGAAACGGAGATCGACCTCGTCGTCGAGCGGCTGGGGCCGACTCCTGTGCCAGTTGACGAACTGGTGCGCCAATGCCAATTGTCAGCCGCCGCTATTGCCACCCTGCTGCTCGAACTGGAACTGGCCGGACGCATTGAGCGTCATCCCGGCAACCTTGTTTCCCTCCGCTGAACGAATGTCTCGAACCTGGGCATGAACGTCGTCATCGTCGAATCGCCTGCCAAGGCGAAGACCATCAACAAATATCTCGGCAGCGATTACAAGGTCGTGGCGAGCTATGGCCATGTCCGCGATCTGCCGCCCAAGGACGGCTCGGTGCTTCCCGATTCGGACTTCGAGATGTTGTGGGAGGTCGACGGCAAATCCGAAAAGCACGTCAAGGCGATGGCCGAGGCGGTGCGCGGGGCCGACCGGCTGTTTCTCGCCACCGACCCGGACCGCGAAGGCGAGGCGATCTCATGGCATCTGCGCGAGGTGCTGCTGGCGCGCCGCGCGCTAAAAAAAGGCGTCGACGTCAAGCGCGTGGTGTTTAACGAGGTCACCCGCAGCGCGGTCACCGAGGCGTTCCGCCACCCGCGCGAGATCGATACCGAACTGGTCGACGCCTATCTCGCGCGGCGCGCGCTCGACTACCTGGTCGGCTTCACGCTGTCGCCGGTGCTGTGGCGCAAACTGCCGGGCAGCCGCTCGGCCGGGCGGGTGCAATCGGTCGCGCTGCGGCTGGTGTGCGAGCGCGAGGCCGAGATCGAGGCGTTCCGCCCCCGCGAATACTGGAGCGTCGAGGTCGAACTGACGACCGAAAAGGGCGAGAAATTCATCGCCCAGCTTTCCGAGCTCGACGGCAAAAAGCTCGACCGCTTCGCGCTCGACAGCGAGGCGAAGGCCAAGGCGGCGGTCGCAGCGATCCTCGGGGCCGGCGGGTTTTCGGTCGCCAACGTCGAGCGCCGCCAGACGAGGCGTCACCCGTTTCCGCCGTTCACCACATCGACGCTGCAGCAGGAGGCCTCGCGCAAGCTCGGCTTCGGCGCCAGCCGCACGATGCGCATCGCCCAGCGGCTCTATGAGGGCGTCGATCTCGCCGGCGAGACGGTCGGCCTGATCAGCTATATGCGCACCGATGGCGTCGCGATCGCCGGTGAGGCGATCGCCGCCGCGCGCGCGCTGATCGGCAGCGAATTCGGCGCGCGCTATGTGCCCGACGCGCCGCGCCTCTACCGCAGCCCGGCCAAGAATGCGCAGGAGGCGCACGAGGCGATCCGCCCGACCGACCTCGGCCGCAAGCCCGCCGACGTCGCGCAATACCTCGATGCCGACCAGCGCCGGCTTTACGAGCTGATCTGGAAGCGCACGGTGGCGAGCCAGATGGAATCGGCGGTACTCGACCAGGTATCGATCGACATCGCCGACCCCACCGGCAAGACGCGGCTGCGTGCCACCGGCTCGACGATCGTGTTCGACGGGTTCCTCCGGCTTTACCAGGAAGACCGCGACGACGCGGCCGACGACGACGCCGAAGGCAGGCGTCTGCCGGCGATGCAGGCGAATGAGCGCCTCGCCCGCGGCGTGATCACCCCGAGCCAGCATTTTACCCAGCCGCCGCCGCGCTACACCGAGGCGAGCCTAGTCAAAAAGCTCGAGGAACTCGGCATCGGGCGGCCTTCGACCTATGCCTCGATCCTGCAGGTCTTGCAGGACCGCGACTATGTCGTGCTCGACAAGCGCCGTTTTATCCCGCAGGACCGCGGGCGCCTCGTCACCGCATTCCTCACCAGCTTTTTCGAGCGCTACGTCGAATACAATTTCACCGCCGACCTGGAAAACCAGCTCGACGACATCTCCGGCGGGCGGATCGACTGGAAAGAGGTGCTGCGCAATTTCTGGCGCGACTTCGCCGGCGCGATCGACGGCACCAAGGAGCTGACCGTCAAGCAGGTGCTGGCCGCGCTCGACGATGAGCTGGGCCGGCATTTCTTTCCGGAAACCGGCTCGGGCAGCGACCCGCGCGCCTGCCCGGTGTGCGGCGACGGCCGGCTGGCCCTGAAGCTCGGCCGGTTCGGCGCGTTTATCGGCTGCTCCAATTATCCCAACTGCCGCTATACGCGCGCCTTCGGGATCGAGAAGGACGACGAGCCGGGCGGCAGCGACAGGGTGCTCGGCGCCGACCCCGCCAGCGGCCACGAGATCGCGCTGAAGAAAGGCCCCTACGGGCACTACCTGCAGCTCGGCGCCGGCGAGAACGGCGACAAGCCCAAGCGGGTGGCGCTGCCCAAGGGGATGACCCCGGCCGACGTCACGCTCGATACCGCGTGGCGCCTGCTGGCGCTGCCGCGCGACATCGGCCGGCATCCCGATACCGGCGAGCCGATCACCGCGGGGATCGGCCGGTTCGGCGCCTATCTGAAGCACGGCAGCGCGTATACCTCGCTCGCCGCCGACGATGACGTGCTGACGATCGGGCTCAACCGCGCGGTGACGCTGCTCGCCGAGGCCAAGACCGGGCAGCGGCGCGGGCCGCAGGTGCTGCGCGAACTGGGCCCTCACCCCTCAGGCGGCACCATTGCGCTCTTCAGTGGCCGCTACGGCCCCTATGTCGGGAATAACGGCGCGATCGCATCGCTGCCGAAAACCGCCGACCCGGACACGTTTTCACTCGGTGAGGCGGTGGCGCTGCTCGCCGCCAAAGGCAAAAGCCGTTCCGGTGCGCGCCGCGCTGCCCCGGCGCGCAAACCGGCCGCGGCGGCCGCCGCCACCGCTCCGGCTTCGCGCAAGCCGGCGGCCAAGGCCACGCGCCCGACCAAGGCCAAGGCCAAACAGGCGGGCAAGGCGCCGGCCCGCGGCAAGCGGCCGCCGACGCGCGGCGCACCGGCCTGAGACGCGGCCGGGTTCCCGGGCCACAGGCCCGCTGGCGGCAGCGCAGCGCCCCGCGCGACGCGCGACCTGCCCGCCGCTCTGCCGCGCCGTCGGCGACCCGCATCGTCGGGGTGTTCCGACAGTTCCGCACCGGCGGGGTCGTGGTTCCGGTTGACCGCCGCGACCGCATCGAATACGCGGTCGCCGCGCGTGAGGCCGAAACCCTTGCCGACGGCGAACTGGTCGTCGCGGTCGAGATCACCTCCGCTCGCTTCGGCCCACCGCAGGTCCATATCGTCGAGCGGCTCGGACCTGCCGAGGCGCCCGGCGCGTTCAGCCTGCTCAGCATCGCCGCGTTCGAGATTCCGACCGAGTTTCCAGAAGACGCGCTGGCGGAAGCCGAGAAGGCACCGCCTCTGACACTTGCGGGGCGCGAGGATCTGCGCGGGATCGCCCTGGTCACGATCGACGGCCCAGACGCGCGCGACTTCGACGATGCGGTGTGGGCCGAGTCCGATCCCGACCCGGCCAATTCCGGCGGATGGCACATCGTCGTCGCGATCGCCGACGTCGCCTGGTATGTGCGGCCCGGCGGCGAACTCGATCGCGAGGCGACGCGGCGCGGCAACTCGGTCTATTTCCCCGACCGGGTCGTGCCGATGCTGCCCGAGGCGCTGTCCAACGGGCTGTGCTCGCTGGTGCCTGGCGAGGACAGGGCCTGCCTGGTGGCCGAGATGTGGGTCGACCGCGACGGCAGAAAGCGGCGTCACCGCTTCGCGCGAGCGCTGATGCGCTCGGCCGCTCGGCTGACCTATGAGGCGGTACAGGCGGCGCGCGACGGAAGCGGCAGCATTGCGCTGACGCCGGAACGGCTGTCGGCGCTTTACGATGCCTGGGCGGCGCTCGATCGGGCGCGCGAAGCGCGCGGCGCGCTGGCGCTCGACCTGCGCGAGGACCGGGTGGTGCTCGACCCGGGGGGGCGGCCGATGGCGATCGTGCCGCAGCCGCGCCTCGACAGCCATCGGCTGATCGAGGAATTCATGATTCTCGCCAACGTCGCCGCCGCCGAGGAGCTCGAGGCGCGACGCCAGCCTTGCGTCTACCGGGTCCACGACCTGCCCGACCCGGACAAGGTGGAGGCGCTGCGCGAGTTTCTCGACGAGATGGGCGTGCCGGGGCTGAAGCTGGTGAAGGGCGAGCGGCTGCGCCCCGAGCTGTTCAACCGGCTCCTGGCGCGCGCTGCCGGCAGCGCCGAAGCACCGCTGGTCAATGACCTCGTGCTGCGCGCCCAGGCCCAGGCCGTCTACAGCACGCGCAATATCGGGCATTTCGGCCTGGCGCTGGCGCGCTATGCGCATTTCACCTCGCCGATCCGCCGCTATGCCGACCTTTTGGTGCATCGCGCGCTGCTCGGCGAGACGACCCTGCCGCCGGACGAGTTGACGGCTGCCGCCGAGCACATCTCGGCGACCGAGCGGCGCGCCGTCGCCGCCGAACGTGCCGCGCTCGACCGCTATCGCACGGCGCTGCTTGCTGGCGCGGTCGACACCGTGTTCGAGGCGCGGATTACCGGGGTCGCGCGGTTCGGCCTGTTTGTCACGGTGGCGGATGGCAGCGGCGACGGGCTCTTGCCGATCGCGACGCTGCCTGGCGACTACTACCGGCACGACGAGCGCCGCCATCGGCTGGTCGGCAGCCGGACGCGGCGCATCTTCGCGCTCGGCGACGCCGTTACCGTGCGGCTCGTCGAGGCCGATCCGGCCGGCGGGCGACTGCTGTTCCGCTTCGAGGATTCGACGTCTGCCCCGCCATCGAAACCGTCGCCGCAAGCAGCCGCGCGCCGCGGCCGCACGCGGCGCCGTTGATCGCCGCAGCGCGGCATTCTAGTGTGCCTGAAAGGGCGAAGGGCGATCGCCGCCAAAGGGCGAGCCGCGACGCAGACGCTGCGGGGCACCGCACAGCGGGGCGCCGCTTAGCCGATCGGGGGCACCGGAACGTGTCGATCCTCTCTTGGCTGCCGGTGCGGCCGCACGCGATGCGGGCGCTCGCGATCGTTACGCTCGGTGCGCTCGGCGCCTGCACCCCGCACGCGGCCGACCCGCCGGCGGCGACAACCCCGAGCGACGATGCGCGCCTCTTCGCCCAGGCCTTCACCGCGATCCATCAGTTGTACATTCGGCCGGTATCGGATCGGACCCTGGTGGTCGACGGCGCCGCCCACTTGAGCGCCCTCGACCCGAATTTCGTCGCGCGCCCCGGCCCCGGCGTCGGCAGCACCGCAACACTGCAGCTGAACTATCAGGGGCAAAAGGTCGGCAGCTACGTGCTGCCGGGCGCAACCGATGCAAAGGATTCCGCAAAGTTCCTCGCCCGGGTGATCGGTGTCGCGCGCCAGGTGTCGCCGCTGCTCGCGGCCGCCTCCGACGACGTGGTCGACCACGCGGTGTTCAACGGCATCACCGGCGGGCTCGACCGGTTTTCGCGATATTCGCCGCCAGCGCTGGCGCGCGAATTGCGCGATGCCCGCGACGGCTACGGCGGGATCGGCATCACGCTCGACAGCAGCAACGACGAGTTTCTGATCACCGCGGTAACGCCACGCGGGCCAGCTGAGCGCGTCGGAATCCGCCCCGGGGATCGCATCACCGCAATCAACGGGGTCGCGACCGCGCGGCACTCGCGCGCCTGGGTCATCGAGCGTCTGCGCGGCGCGGTCGGCAGTCTGATCCAGGTGGCCGTCGCCCGCGCGGGCGGGCAAATCCACGACTTCCGCATTGACCGGGCGCGACTGGTGCGGCCCACCACGACCGTGTCGCACGACGGCGACATCCTGGTCTTCCACATCGCCACCTTCAACGAAACCACGACCGCGCTGGTCGCTGCCGCCGTAAAGCAAGCGATGGCGACGCCGGGCGGGCGGCTCAGCGGCATCGTTCTCGACCTGCGCGGCGACCCGGGCGGGCTGCTGGGCCAGGCGGTCTCGCTCGACGATCTGTTCATCAAGAGCGGCCCGATCATCGCAACGCTCGGGCGCAACCCGGCGAGCCACCAGTATTTCGCCGCGACTGGCCACGCCATCGCGCGAAACCTGCCGATCGTCGTGCTGATCAACGGCGGTTCCGCCTCGGCGTCGGAGATCACCGCGGCGGCGCTGCAGGATATCGGCCGCGCCGTCGTGGTCGGCAGCGCGTCGTATGGCAAGGGCACCGTGCAGACCGCGCTGCCGCTGGTGAACGGCGGGGAGCTGACGATCACCTGGGCGCGGCTGATCGCCCCGTCCGGGTATCTGCTGCAGTCGCACGGCGTCGTGCCCACCGTGTGCACCAGCGATCTCGCCAACAACCCCCAGGCGCTCGACATCGCGTTGCAGCGGGCGCAGGCGCCGGCGTCGCCGGGGTTCCGGGCGGCGAGCCCGCGCGCCGCGGTCGACGAGGCGGGCTGGGAGGAGCTGCGCCGTGCGTGCCCGGCCGACCCGGCGAGCCCCGCGGTCGACCTCGCGGTCGCCGAAAAGCTGCTGAACGACCCGGCGCTCTACGCGACGGCGCTGCGCGCGCTGCCGCCGGCGACCGCGCTGGTACGCAGCATTCCGGGCGCTCCCTCCGCGCGTTCCTTGACACGCCCCCGCGCCGCGCTATCTTCCGAATTACGCTAGAGCGACGCCGCGCGGGATACTGAAATGGCCAAGACGAACACCGTACTGATAAAGCTGGTAAGCAGCGCCGATACCGGATTCTTCTATGTCACAAAGAAGAACCCGCGGACGAAGACCAACAAGCTCGAACTAAAGAAGTACGACCCGGTCGCGCGCAAGCACGTCGTCTTCAAGGAAGCCAAGATCAAATAGCGCCGAGGCCGCCGCTCGCGGTGGCAACGTTTACGAGGCGGCGGCAACCATGCGGAGCGGCGCAACGGTCTGCGCCGGCTCTTGCGACATGACCCGGTTGCGGCCGGAATTCTTGGCCGCATAGAGCGCGTCGTCGGCGCGCTTCATCAGGCTTTCGATCGTATCGGTGGCGTCCGCGCCGACCGATACGCCGATGCTGATTGTCACCGGAATCTGCTGTCCGGTGCCGTGCAGCAGAAACGGCTCGCCCACGACCGCATGGCGCAGCCGCTCGGCCACGACGATCGCGCCCGAAAGCGTGGTCTCGGGCATCACGACGACAAATTCCTCGCCGCCGAGCCGCGCCACCAGATCGACGCTGCGCAGGCCCCGCAGCGCGCGCGCGGCAAGCTGCCGCAGCACATCGTCGCCTGCCGGGTGGCCGTACTGGTCGTTAACCTGCTTGAAGTGGTCGATATCGAACATCATCAGCGCGATATCGAACGATCCACCGCCGCTGGCGACACGCGCGGCCACTTCTTCGAGATGGGCGAGCACGTAACGCCGGTTGTACAGCCCGGTCAGCTCGTCGGTCAGCGCCAGCGACAGGCTGCGGCGATAATTCTCGCGCAGCCGGTCCTGCAACCGCTTTCGGCGAATCTGGGTGCGGGCGCGCGCCATCAGTTCGTTGCGGTCGACCGGACGGATCAGATAGTCGTTGGCGCCGAGGTCCAGCCCTTTGGCGAGCTGGGCGAGTTCGCCCTCGTTGGCGAGCAGCACGATCGGCAACTGGCGCAGCGACTCGGTGGCGCGCCATTGCGACACCAGCCGCAGCGGGTCGCCGTCGGGCATCGACAGGCTGGCGATAATCAGCTCGATGTTCTGGTCAATCGCCGCGGCAGCGTCGGCGCAGCTGTGGACCCGCACGACCTCGGCGGCCAGCGGGGCGAGCGTGTCGGCGATGCGCGAGGCGGCAAATCCGCGCTCTTCGAGCAGCATGATCCGCGCCAGACCGCCGCCGTCGATCCCATCATGGTCGCTGTCGCGGGCGCCGAAGCGGCCGCAGATCTCCTCGCGCAAGCGCAGCTCTTCCATCATCCGCTTCAGGCGGACCAGCGAGCGCACCCGCGCAAAGAGCGCGATGTCATTAACCGGCTTGGTCAGAAAATCGTCGGCGCCGACCTCGAGCCCGCGCAGCCGGTCGGTGACGTCGGATAGCGCGGTGACCATGACGATCGGGATGTCGGCGGTACGCGGATTGGCCTTGAGCCGGCTGCACACCTCAAACCCGTCCATCCGGGGCATCATCACGTCGAGCAGGATGATGTCGGGCGGGTCGGCCTCGGCAAGCTCCAGCGCAGTGGCGCCGTTATACGCCGTAATCACTTCGAAATACTCGCTCGCCAACTTGGCTTCGAGCAATTTGACATTGAGTTCGACGTCGTCGACGACGAGAACGCGAGCAGTCATGGCAGGGCGATCGGTTGAGAGTTGCGAACGGGTAGCGGGACTACGACAGGAAATGTTCGACCGTGCGCAGGAAGCCCAGGACCGAGATCGGCTTGGCGATATAGGCTTCGCATCCGCCCTCACGAATCTTTTCCTCGTCGCCCTTCATGGCAAAGGCGGTGACCGCGATGACCGGGATCGCGCGCAGATCTTCGTCTTCCTTCAGCCACTTGGTCACTTCGAGACCAGAGATTTCGGGTAGCTGGATATCCATCAGGATCAGGTCCGGGCGGTGCTGACGGGCAATCTGCAAGGCCTCAATCCCGTCCTTGGTGCGCAACGTGGCGTAGCCGTGCGCCTCCAGCAAGTCGTTGAAAAGCTTCATGTTGAGGTCATTGTCCTCAACGATCAGCACCTTCTTTACAGCGGCGCGATCCGCGTTGCCGTTTCCGTTCATCGCGTGGAGCGTCATTCCGCCTGGCCTCGATAAATTGCTGCAGCGATCCGGGTGACATTCCTGAGCCCGGTACAGGGGGTCGCGTGGCTATCGCGACACCGTCTGGTTCTAGGCCGCCCGGCTTAACAATTCGTAAGCACGGCAGGAGGCGGAACATCCGGTTTGCACAACCGCCCGCCCCGCGCCATCTAAAGGCGACGCGAGGGGAGCCGGCAAAGGCACCGGAATGGCGGGCGGGCATCGCATCGGGGTCGATCTCGGCGGCAGCAAAATTGAGGCCGCATTGCTCGACGGCGCCGGCGCCATCGTTCTGCGCCAGCGCATCGCGACGCCTGCCGGCGATTACCCGGGCACCGTGGCGGCGGTCGCCGGCCTCGTAGCGGCGCTCGAGCGCGAGGCCGGGATCGTTCCGACGGTCGGCGTCGGTATTCCGGGCACGGTCGTCGCCGCCAGCAGATTGATAAAAAATGCAAACTCGACCTGGCTCAACGGACGCCCGCTGCCGCGCGACCTCGAAGCGGCGCTCGGCCGCCCGGTGCGCCTGGCCAATGACGCGAATTGCTTTGCCCTGTCAGAGGCGGTCGACGGCGCCGCCGCAGGCTGCGCCGCGGTCTTTGGGGTGATTCTCGGCACCGGGGTCGGCGGCGGAATCGTCATCAGCGGCAGGATCGTCGCCGGGATCAACGGGATCGCCGGCGAGTGGGGCCACAATCCGCTGCCCTGGCCGAAACCCGGAGAATTGCCGGGTCCGCCGTGCTATTGCGGGCGCACCGGCTGCATCGAGACGTTCCTGTCCGGCCCCGGGCTCGCCGCCGACCATCGCCGCCATGCCGGCGGTACACTGAACGGGCCGCAGATCGTCGCCGGCGCCGAAGCCGGAGATGTGGCGTGCCGGGCGACGCTCGACCGCTATGCCGGGCGGCTGGCACGCGCCCTCGCCGGCGTGATCAACGTGCTCGATCCCGACGCGATCGTACTTGGCGGCGGCCTGTCGGCGATCGCCGGACTGTACGACGCCGTGCCGCGGTTGTGGCGGCCATATGTGTTTTCCGACGACATCGCGACCCGGCTGCTGCCGCCGCGCCACGGCGACTCGAGCGGAGTGCGCGGCGCGGCTTGGCTGTGGCCGCCAGAGGCCACGCAATGAGCGTGCTGTGCCGCGATTGCGGCGTGCTCGCGGCACCGCTCGCGGTTCCCGAGCGCTGCGCCGAATGCGGCTCGCCGCGGCTTGTCGCACATGACGAGCTGGCCGACCTCGCGGTCGCGCATATCGACTGCGACGCGTTCTACGCGACGGTCGAAAAGCGCGACCGGCCCGAGCTTGCCGAGCTGCCGGTGATTGTCGGCGGCGGCCAGCGGGGCGTCGTGCTGGCCTGCTGCTATGTCGCCCGCATCTATGGCGTGCATTCGGCGATGCCGATGTTCAAGGCGCTCGCCGCCTGCCCGCAGGCGGTGGTGATCCGGCCCGACATGGCCAAATACCGCGAGGTCGGCCGCGCCGTACGCGCCGAGATGCGGCGGCTGACGCCGCTGGTCGAGCCGATCTCGATCGACGAGGCGTTTCTCGACCTCGGCGGCACCGAGCGCCTGCACGGCGCGGCGCCGGCCCAGCTGCTCGCGACGCTGGCGCGGCGGGTCGAAAGCACGCTCGGGGTCACCGTGTCGATCGGGCTCAGCTACAACAAGTTTCTCGCCAAGATCGCCTCCGACCTCGACAAGCCGCGCGGTTTCGCGGTGATCGGGCGCGGTGAGGCGGTGCGCTTTCTCGCCGACAAGCCGGTCGGCATGCTGTGGGGCGTCGGCGCGGCGCTGCAACGCCGGCTGGCGGCCGACGGCATCGCCGTGATCGGCCAGCTCGCCGCGCTCGACGAGCGGGAGCTGGCGGCGCGTTATGGCCGCACCGGACTGCGCCTCGCCCGGCTGGCGCGCGCCGAGGACGACCGGGCCGTCGAGCCGCTGTCGGCCGCGCGCTCGATCTCGGCCGAGACCACCTTCGCGCATGACGAGGCGGACGCCGCGGCGCTGGCGCGCACGCTGTGGCCGCTGTGCGAAACGGTGGCGCAACGGCTGAAGCAGTCCGCGCTGGCGGCCGGCACTGTGACGCTCAAGCTCAAGACCGCGGATTTCCGCATCCGCACCCGCGCGCACCGGCTTGCCGACCCGACCCAGCTCGCGCAGATGCTGTTTGACATGGCGGCGCGCCTGCTCGCCCACGAAGCCGACGGCACGACGCGGTTCCGGCTGATCGGCGTCGGCGCCGACCGGCTGGCCGATGCCGGCGCTGCCGATTTGCCGACCCTGTTCGACCATGCTGCGGGCGGCGAGCGCCGGCTCGCCGAGGCGGTCGACACGATCCGCGCCAAGCACGGCGCCGACGCGGTGCGCCGCGGCCGAACGCTGTAGCCCGGACGCCGCCCAATGGTCCGCTATTCGAGCTTCACCCAGGTCAGCTCGTGCTTGTTGTGGAACAGGTGCATCAGCCGCGAACCGGGGATCGCGGCGAAGCGCGCCGCCGCGGCGTGGTCGGTGGCACCCTGGAACTTGACCGTGCAGACGAACCGTCGGCACGTGCCGGCGGCGAGCCAGCGCTCGACGAGCGCGAACAGTCGCGCCGGGTAGCACACGAGGTCGGAAAACACCCAATCGACCGGGCCGAGCGCCGCCGGGTCGAGCGCAAAGGCGCTGTCGCGCCGCTGTTCGACACCGGGCAGCGTGGCGATGTCGGGCGCCAGCGGCGCCTTGTCGACCGCGATGACGCGCGCGCCCAGGCGCTGCAAGACCCAGCTCCACCCGCCCGGCGCAGCGCCGAGATCGACACAGGTCTCGCCGGGCTGCGGCCGGGCGCCGACAAGGGTCAGCGCCTCCCACAATTTCAGATAGGCGCGGCTCGGCGGCCCGAGGCGGTCTTCGACAAAGCGCGCCTCGCCGTGGGGAAACGGGCTCGAACAGTGGGGCGCCGCCAACACGGTCTGCGGGTCGATCAGGGTCCACGAGCCGAGCGGCGCGGTCGGCGCGTTCTCGCCGAACACCAGCGGCCGGGCCGAGACCGGCGGCAATTGCCCCTGTATCAGCATCGCCCGGCGATGCAGAAGCGGCGCGTAAACCGCCCAGTTGCGCTGGATCGCGCGCAGCCGGCGCGCCGCATCGGCGATCGAGGCGATCGCGATTTCCTGCGGGTCGAACCAGACATTCTGCGCCCACGCCGCCGGGCGCGGCTCGCCGCGGGCGAGAAACAGGCGCGGGCAGAGTTCCTCGGCATCGCCCAGCTCGGCCGCCAGCTCGGCGGAAAAGCCCTCTGCGGCCAGATAGGCGGTACGCTCAGCCGGCAACGAGAAAATCGCGGATCGCGGCGATCTGGTCGGGCGCCATCAGCGCCGGGGCGTGGCCGACCCCGGCAAACTCGACGACCCGCGCGCCCGGCCCGCGCCCGGTCATCGCCGCGGCATCTTGGGCGCGCAGAATGTCGGATTCGGCACCGCGCAACACCAGGGTCTGGCAGCGCAGCTTGTCGTAGAACGGCCACAGGTCGATGTCCTGCACCGATGCGGCGTGCAACGCCTGGCCGATCTTCGGATCATATGCCAGACCGAGCCGGCCGTCGCTGCGGGTACGGCCGGAATGCGTCGCGAGATGGCGCCATTGAGCATCGCTCAACGGACCGAACCGGGCATGGGCCTGGCGCAGATAGGCTTCGAGTTCGTCGCGGTTCGAAAACGCCGGATCGCTTCCGACCGCACTGCCGATCCGCTCGAGCCCTTCCTTGGGCAGAAGCGGGCCGATATCGTTAAGCACGAGCCGCCGCACCGGAGCGCCCGTCAGCCCCGCGAGCAGCATGCCGATCAGGCCGCCCATCGAGGTTCCGACCCAATCGACCGAGGCGACATCGAGCCGCGCGAACAGCGCCGCGGTCACCGCAAGGTAGAACGGAAAGCTGTAATCGGCGCCGTCGTCGAGCCAATCGCTGACGCCGCGCCCCGGCATGTCGGGACAAACGACGCGGAACCGGGCCGCCAGTGCCTCGGCGAGCGTGTCGAAATCGCGGCCGTTGCGGGTGAGCCCGTGGACGCAGATCACCGTGGGCGCGCCCGGCGGCCCCTGCCATTCGTAATAGGCAAGCGTGACGAAACCCTTCGGCCCGAGCACCGGCAGGGTCCGCGCCTTCATCGCCATCGCAAATGTCCTTCATCCCAGCGTTGCGCGGAACATCCCGCGCCAACGCCGCCAAGACAAGCCGCTTGGCGATCACAGCACGCTTGGCGCGCCGGCAGGGTTTTGCCAAAGTGGCGCATGCCTGTCGCCGACGATGCCGCCGCCCTCGCCCGATTGCTCGCCGATGCGCGGCGCGCGGTGGTGTTCACCGGCGCCGGCATCAGCACCGAAAGCGGCATCCCCGATTTCCGCAGCCCCGGCGGCATCTGGACCCAGATGGCGCCGATCTATTTCGACGATTTCCTCGCCTCGGAGGCGGCGCGCCGTGAAACCTGGCGGCGCCGCTTTGCGATGGAAGAGATGTTTCGCGCCGCCGAGCCCAACCGCGGCCATCGCGCGGTCGAGGCGCTGGTGCGGCGCGGCAAGGTCAGCGCGGTGATCACCCAGAATATCGACGGGTTGCACGAGGCCTCGGGCATCCCGCCCGAGAAGATCGTCGAACTGCACGGCAATACGACCTATGCGCACTGCCTCGATTGCGCGACGCGCTACGAGATCGAGACGCTGCGCATCGCCTTTGAGGCCGACGGCACGGCGCCGCGCTGCGCCCGCTGCAAGGGGTTCGTCAAGACCGCGACGGTGTCGTTTGGCCAGGCGATGCCGGAAGAGGCGATGCGCCGGGCGCAGATCGAGACGCTGGCGGCCGATCTGTTCGTCGTGCTCGGCTCGTCGCTGGTCGTCTATCCGGCGGCCGGGTTCCCCGAGCTTGCCCAGCGCAACGGCGCGACGCTGGCGATCGTCAACCGCGAGGAAACTGGGCTCGACCCGCTCGCCGACCTCGTCGTGCACGAGGCGATCGGCGACATCCTCGGCGCGGCGGTCGGGGTCAACTGACACCGGGAGGAAACGATGCGGCTCGACGGCAAGGTCGCCCTGATCACCGGCGCGGCGTCCGGCATGGGCGCGAGCACGGCGCGCATTTTTGCCCGCGAAGGTGCCAGAATTGTCGTTGCCGACCAGCTCGACGACGACGGCCGCAAGGTCGCCGCCGACATTACCGCGGCCAACGGCACGGCGCGGTTTCACCACCTCGACGTGACCGACGAAGCCAACTGGAAGGCGGTCGTCGACGCCACGGTGGCGGAATTCGGCAAGCTCGACATCCTGGTCAACAACGCCGGGATCAGCGGCAGCGCGGTCGAGGATCTGTTCGACACCGCGGCGTGGGACCAGATCATGGCGGTCAACGCGCGCGGTGCCTTTCTCGGCATGAAATACGCGATCCCGCAGATGCGCAAAATCGGCGGCGGGTCGATCGTCAACCTCTCGTCGATCTCCGGCGTCACCGGGCAGCGCGGCATCCATGCCGCCTACAACGCCTCGAAGGGCGCGGTGCGGACGATGACCAAGGTTGGCGCGGTGCAGCAGGGACGGCACAACATCCGGGTCAACTCGGTGCATCCCGGGCTGATGCCGCCGATGCGTACCTCTGGCCGCACCGCCGACCCGGCGACCCGCGCCAAGATGCTGGAACAGGTCCCGCTCGGCCGCGACGGCCGGATCGAGGAAGTGGCTTATGCGGTGCTGTTCCTCGCCTCGGACGAAGCGTCGTACATTACCGGCGCCGAGCTTTATGTTGATGGCGGTTACCTGGCGACCTGAACTGGAGGAGTATTCATGGCCTACGATCTCGACGCGTTCTGTCACGATTGCCGCGATGCGCTGAAGGCCGATAACGGCCCCGGCGGCCGCGAGACGGTGCGCAAGAACCTGGAGCGGCTGCTCGCCGAGAAAGCGTTTGTCGACAAGCATGTGCTGGCGATGCCGCCGGGCCAGCACACGCTTTACGAAGACCCCGATCTCGGCTTTGTCGTGCTGTCGCACGTCCACGCCAAGGCCGCAAAATCACCGCCGCACGACCACGGCGCCTCGTGGGCGATCTATGGCCAGGCGTCCGAATACACCGACATGACCGAGTGGCGCCGCACCAAGGGCGACGGCCCCGGCCCGGCCGAGATCGACGTCGCCCGGCAATACCGCCTCAACCCCGGGCATGCCGGCACCTACGACATCCGCGCGATCCATTCGATCGACTACCCGGACGGCGCCCGCTTTGTGCGCGTCACCGGCACTGATCTCGAAGCCCTGCCGCGGCTCAAATTCAATCTGAAGACGCACGAGGCCGAAATCATCGAAAGCGTGTCAGCCGGACCCGGCTGACACGCAACCCCGGCGAGCGGGTGCTATACCGCCTCGCTCGCCGCCTCTTCCTCGGTCGCGAGGTTCGCCTTCATGCGATCGAGCATATCGAGCAGCGCCGTGCGCTCGCCCGGCGTCAGGCCGGCGCACGCCTCTTCGCGAATTTCCTGGGTGATCGCCAGCATCTGCTCGACGACCTGCCACCCTAGCGGCGTCAGCCACAGCGTCCACACACGGCGGTCGGTCGCATGCGAGCGGCGCTCGACAAGGCCCTCGCGGTGCAGGCGGTCGAGCGTGCGCACCAGGGCGATCGGCTCCATGTCGAGGATGGTCGCGACAGTCGCCTGGCTGTCGCCCTCGCTGCGGGCGATGCGCAACAGAACACGCGCCTGAAGCCGGGTGATCGGCAGCCCGGTCTGCCGCGCGCGACGCTCGAAGCGGCGGCGTATCGCCCGCGCGACATCGTGCACCAGTGCGCCGACATTCGGCTGCAACGCCGCCGGCGCCGGCCGACCGGCGCCGGCCGGCTGAGCGGCGGGCTGGCGCAGACTGGCGATTGGCGTTGGGTTACTCGGCTGCGCCACGGGGATTCTCCGCCAATCCCGGCTGCGCCCCATCGGTCAGGGCCTCGGCCAGGCGCGAGCGGCGGTTCGTGCCGCCTACCCAGCGCGCCAGCCGTTCGAGATAGAGGTAGATAACCGGGGTGGTGTAGAGCGTCAGCCATTGTGACACAAGCAGCCCGCCGACCAGCGCGACGCCCAGCGGGCGTCGCAGCTCTGACCCCGCGCCGGTGCCGAGGGCGATCGGCAGCGAGCCGAACAGCGCGGCAAACGTGGTCATCATGATCGGGCGGAAGCGCAACAGGCAGGCCTCGTGGATCGCCTCCTGCGGGCTCTTGCCCTCGATCCGCTCCGCCTGCAAGGCGAAGTCGATCATCATGATCGCGTTCTTCTTGACGATGCCGACCAGCAGGATCACGCCGATCAGCGCGATCACGGTCAGGTCATAGTGCAACAACATCAGGGCCAGCAGCGCGCCGACGCCGGCCGACGGCAGCGCAGACAGGATCGTGATCGGGTGGATGTAGCTCTCGTAAAGCACGCCGAGCACGATGTAGACGACCAGGATCGCCGCGGCGACCAGCAGCGGGGTCGATTTAAGCGAGGCCTGGAACGCCTGCGCCGCCCCCTGGAACGAACCCTGTACGGTCGCCGGGAGATGCAGCTGGGCCTCGGCCTTCTGGATCGCGTCGACCGCCGGGCCGAGTGCCACGCCCGGAGGCAGGTTGAACGACAGCGTCACCGCCGGAAATTGCCCCTGATGGTTGACCGCCAGCGGCTCCAGCTTGGGGACCGTGCGGGTAATGGCGCTGAGCGGCACCTGCACGCCGTTCGGGCCGGGAACGAAGATCTTGTTGAGCGCACTGGGGTCACGCTGGTATTGCGGCAAGACCTCCTCGACCACCTTGAACTGGTTGGTCGATTTATACAGCGTCGCGACCTGCCGCTGGCCGAACGCATCGTAGAGCGTGTCGTCTATCATCTGCGTCGAGATGCCGAGTCGCGCGGCCTTGTCACGATCGATCTCGAGCGCCAGGTGCGGAGCGGCAACCTCCTGGTCGGAGGTAACGTCCTGCAGCTCCGGCAGCTTGCGCATCGCCGCCTCGACGATCGGCGCCCAATGGTTCAGCTCGGCGCTGTCGGTGTCGGTCAGCGTGTACTGAAACTGCGATTTGGTCAGGCGGCCGCCGACGTTGATGTCCTGGCCGGCCTGCATGAAGAATTTCGCGCCCTCGACCTTGGCGACCTGCGGCCGCAGCCGCTGGATTACCTGCTGCGCGCTGACGTTGCGCTCGTCATGCGGCTTGAGCTGCATGAACATGCGGACGGCATCTTCGGTCGGGTTGTAGGCATAGGTGCCGCCGATATAGAACACGCCCTGCACCGCCGGGTCCTTGGCGACGATCGCACCGATCTGGTGCGCCAATTTCGCCATGCTTTCAAACGACGAGTCTTGGCGGCCCTGCACCTGGCCGAAGATGAACCCGGTGTCCTGCTGCGGGAAAAAGCCCTTCGGGATTTTCACGTAGAGGTACCCGGTGCCGACCATCAGCGCCAGGGTGGCCACCAGCGCCATGAACTGATGCCGCAGGATGAACCGCAGACCGCGGTCGTAGCCGTGCAGGAACGCCTCGAACCCGCGCTCGGCCAGGCGATTGACCCGGTTCGGCTGGTGGTGCTCGCCGCGGCTCTTGAGGAACAGCGAGCACATCACCGGCGTCAGGGTCAGTGAGATCAACGCCGACGCGATGACCGCGACCGACACCGTCACGGCAAACTCCCGGAACAGCCGGCCGATGATCCCGCCCATCAGAAACAGCGGGATGAACACCGCAATCAGCGAGAAGGTGATCGATATGATCGTAAAGCCGATCTGCCCGGCGCCTTTGAGCGCCGCCTCAAACGGCGGGTAGCCCTGTTCGAGGTAGCGCACCACGTTTTCGATCATGACGATCGCGTCGTCGACGATGAAACCGACCGAAATCGTCAACGCCATCAGCGAGATGTTGTCGAGGTTGAAATCCAGCAGATACATCACCGCGAAGGTGGCGAGCAGCGACAGCGGCACCGCGATGCTGGGGATCACCGTTGCCCAGACGGTACGCAGAAAGACGAAGATCACCAGTACGACGAGCAGCACGGTCACCATCATCGTGAACTGCACGTCGTGCACCGCGGCGCGGATGATCAGCGAGCGATCCGACATCAGGTCGACATGCACCGACGGCGGGATCGATTCCATCAGCCGCGGCAGCATGCTTTTGATCGTGTCGACGACCTGGATCGTGTTGGCGCCCGGCGCGCGCTGAATCGCCAGTCCCTCCGCGGGGATTCCCTTGTACCAAGCCCCGACCCGGTCGTTCTGTACCGAGTCGGTCACCTTGGCGACATCGCCGAGCCGCACCGGCGCGCCCTTGCGGTAGGCGATGATCAGCTTGCGATAGCCGGCGGCATTCAAAATCTGGTCGTTGGTGTCGAGCGTAATCGATTGATAGGAGTTTTCGAGGTTGCCCTTCGGACGGTCGACGCTCGAACTGGCGATCGCGTTGCGGATGTCTTCGAGACTGATGCCCCGCGAGGCGATGGCAGCCGGGTCGACCTGCACGCGCACCGCATACTGCTTCTGGCCGAACACTCGCGACTCGCCGACCCCCGGCACCGTCGACATCTTCTGCGCAAGGATCGTGTTCGCGTAGTCGTCTATTCGATAGACCGGCACCGAATTGGAATGAACCGCGTAGATGATCACCGGAAAATCGGCGGGGTTGGTCTTTCTGTAGGTCGGTGGACTGGGCAGGTCTTTGGGCAACAACCCCGATGCGGCGTTGATCGCCTGCTGAACGTCCTGGGCGGCGGCATCGATATTGCGCTTAAGCGCGAATTGCATCGTGATCACGGTGACGCCGATGCCGCTGAACGAGGTCATCTGATCGAGGCTGGGGATCGCCGCGAACTGCTGTTCGAGCGGGGTGGCGACGGCGGATGCCATCGTATCGGGCGACGCGCCGGGATACTGAACCGAGACGGTGATGGTCGGGAAATCGACGTTGGGCAGCGCCGCCACCGGCAGCAGCCCGTAGGCAACGATGCCGAACACCAGCACGCCGAGCATCAGCAGCGAGGTCGCAATCGGCCTGCGGATAAAAGGTGCAGAGATGCTCATCGGCGGGGGTTCCCTCGGGCCGAGGTATGGGACCGGTTGCCGCGCCAGCGCGTCATCAGCTGGCCGCCTTTGTCGCGGGCGGCCGGATCTGGACGTGGGAGCCATCGACCAGGCGATATTGCCCCTGCACGACGACGGACTCGCCAATCTTCAAGCCCTTGGCGATGATCGCGACCCCGTCCTGCACTGAAGCCACCGCTACCTTGCGGCGTTCGACGGTGTTGTCGGGCTTGATGACATAGACGTATTTGCCGTCTTCCCCTTCCTGAACCGTCTCGGCCGGCACCACCGGCACGCCCTTGCGGATGCGCAGGATCAGCCGCACGTTGACGAATTCGCCCGGCCACAGTCGCTCGTCGAGGTTCGCGAAGGCCGATTTGAGTCGGATCGTCCCGCTGCTCGGATCGATTGTGTTGTCGATCACCGCCAGCTTGCCCTCGCCCAGCTTGGTCACGTCATCGTCGCCGTAGGCGATCGTGGTCAACGGGGCCAGCACCTGCTTTTCGTGGATCTTGTGCAGCTCGTTCTGCGGCAGGGTGAATGTGACGAAGATCGGCTTGGTCTGGGTGATCGTGACCAGCCCGCCGGGGTCGGCGGCATGCACCATGTTGCCGATATCGACGAGCCGTACCCCGAGCCGGCCGGAGATCGGCGCCCGGATGTCGCAGAAGTTGAGGTTGAGCTGCGCGGCGTCGATCTGTGCCTGGTCGGATTTGAGCGCCGCCTGGAGCTGGAGCACCGTCGCCTTCTGCTGATCGACGCTTTGCCGGCTCTGATAGCCCGAGCCGACGAGCGCCGTATAGCGCCCCAGATCAGCCTGGGCGCTCGCCAGCCCGGCCTCGTCCTTGGCTTTGTTCGCCTGCGCCACCTCGAGCGTCGCCTGGTAGGGGCGCGGGTCGATCTGGAACAGCGCGTCGCCGGCCTTGATCTCCTGCCCTTCCTTAAAATTGACCGCAACGATCTGACCGTCGACCCGGCTCTTTATCGTCACCGTGTTGTAGGCCTGCACGCTGCCGATGCCCGTCAAGAAATCCGGCTCGTCGGCGGCCACGACCTTGCCGGCGGTAACCGGAATGCCGGGCGGCGGCCCCGGGGCGTGCCGTTCGGCAGCGGCCGCGTCGCTCCAGAGATCATGCAGGCCATAAGAAGCGGTCGCGACGGCGAAGGCCACGGCCACAACCGCGACACCCACGAGCTTCCTCATGCTGGCCCTCCTGGGCCGGTATCATGAACGGTATATATAGTAGATTATAGATATTACTTCGGCGCACGATCCCCGCGCAACGGCGGAAAATTTTGGTGCGCCGAAGGCCGGATTCGTCCGCTAATCGGCAAAGCAGCGCGTCACCCGCCGGCTGAGCAGCCACGGTGTGTAGGTTTCGCGGTTCTGCGCCATGCGCGGCACCTTGGAATGGACATCGAGCGCCGCCTGGTCGCGCCAAGCCTCGACGAAAAACACCCGGTTGGGGTCGTCCTGGGCCTGAATCACGTCGAACTGCTGGCAGCCGTCCTCGGCGCGCGACAGCACGGCGTGGCTTTTCATCAGCGCGACGAAGGCCCCGGTATGCTCCGGCTTCACCTCAAACTCGACGACGATCATGATGCGGCTCATCGGCGTTTCCTTGCAGGGGAATTCCGCGGCATCATCGGCGACCGGCCGGGACTGAGGCAAGCGCCCGACGCATCTGAAGGGAGTATAGACCATGGCCCAAGACGCCCACGACGCTTTGCGCACGATCCTGCCGGTCGCCGGCCTCAGCGCCGACCGCGCCCGCGGCGTCGAGATCACCGGCGGCGCCGACCCGGTGCTGCCGACTTCATTCCGCATCGGCGAGACCAGCGCCGCCGCGCTCGCCGCCACCGGGCTCGCCGTCTCAGACCTGTGGGAATTGCGCACCGGCCGCAAGCAGGACGTCGCGGTCGATCTGCGCCAGGCGACCGCGTCGCTGCGCAGCGGCCACTACCTCAAGATGGAACAGGCCCAGGTGTCACACGAGCGCAACCCGGTGATGGGCATGTATCCAGCCAAGGACGGACACTGGAACTATATCCACGCCAATTTCCCGAACCACCGCGCCGCCGCGCTCAAGGTGCTGGGCGTGCCGGAGGAGCGCGCCGCGGTGCGCGCCGCCGTCGCCAAGTGGAACGCGCTCGACCTCGAAGAGGCGATCATCGCGGCCGGCGGCGCCGGCGGCATGGTGCGCAGCATGGCAGAATGGGCACAGCACCCGCAGGCGGCGGCGATCGCCTCGCTGCCGCTGTTCGAGATCGTCAAGATCGGCGACGCGCCGGTCGAGAAACTGCCCGACGGCAACCGGCCGCTTTCCGGCATCCGGGTGCTCGACCTGACCCGCGTACTCGCCGGCCCGACCTGCGCCCGCACCCTCGCCGAGCACGGCGCCGACGTGTTGAAGATCACCGGCGCCCACCTCCCCAATATCGGCTACCAGGAGTTCGACACCGGGCACGGCAAACTGTCGGCGCATCTCGACCTGCGCCAGCCGAAGGACGTCGACATCCTGAAGGGGCTGGTGCGCGAGGCCGACGTGTTTTCGCAGGGTTACCGGCCCGGCACGCTGGGTAATCGCGGCCTGTCGCCGGACGAACTGGCCAAGCTGCGGCCCGGCCTCGTTTACATCTCGCTGTGCGCGTTCAGCCATGTCGGCCCGTGGGCCTCGCGCCGCGGCTTCGACACCGTGGTGCAGAACGTCAGCGGCATCACCACCCGCCAGGGGCACCTGTTCCCCGGCGCCGAACCCGGCCCGCAATTCTATCCGGTGTCGGCGATCGACTATTTGACCGGCTATCTGATGGCGTTCGGCGCGATGGCAGCGCTGGCCCGGCGCGCCCGCGAAGGCGGCAGCTGGCTGGTGCGCATCTCGCTGGCCCAGACCGGGCGGTGGCTGGTCGGCCGCGGCGAAGTGCCGGAGGCGGAATTAAAGGACGTGCCGAAAGAGTTCAGCGATGCTGAGCTGGCGCGCTGGTCGATCACAAGCGACACGCCGGCCGGCAAGCTGACCCACCTCAAGCCGACAGTCGGCCTGTCCGAGACGGCGCCCTATTGGGCGCGGCCGTCGGTGCCGCTCGGCTACAACGAGCCGGTCTGGCCGGCCCGCCCGTAGGCCTCGCCCCGTCGTCCCCGCGAAAGCGGGGACCCAGGGGCTGTGCGCACGGCCTGTGCGCGAATGAGGAACTAACGGCTCAACACTTCGGCTTGGGAAGCGGCTCGATGAATTTCAGCGTCGCGCTGATCGCGTAATCGCCGTAGTCGATCAGCATGTTGCGCGACACGCCGTTGTCGAGCAGCTGCATGCCGAGCTCGTAATCCGGCTTTTCCTTGCTCTGGTCGGCCGGGAAGAACGCGAGCCGGACCCGCCAGCCGGGCCGCATGAGGATCGGGCTCAGCTTGCCGGCGTCAGCATCCGGCTCGACTTTGGGCCCGATCACCGCCGACACCAGCACCGCATTTTCCTCGGTGGCGCCGTCGAAAACATGGCGGGTGAGGAAATTGGTTCCGGCCTCGGCCTGATTGATCAGCAGGATCGTGTGCTGGCTGGGAAACAGCGTCCCGGCGGGCAGATGCATGGTTTCCGGCTTGGGCTTCTCGAAATTCGCGACCCCGCCCTTGCCCGGCCCTTCGAGCGCCGCGCTGCCGCGGATCTCTTCGTCGATCTTGCCGTTGCGGGTTTCCTGCTGGTTGAAGCGGTAGTGCAGCCCATCTTTCGATTCCCAGGTCACAAAGTTAGACTGGATATCGACATTGTCCGCTTCGGCGTAGCCGAGCGTCAGCTTGTAGCGCTGCTCGATGGTCCACCCGTCGCAGGTCTCGCCCCACTGATAGGCCATCTCGCCCCGCGCCGCGGCGACGCCGGAATCGCTCTTCGAGGATTGCAGCGCCATCGTATAGATCGCCCGATGCGGCTGTATCTCCGCCGCCTGGGCAGTGGCACCGGGCCCCACCCCGGCCGCGGCGGCGATAACGATGGCGGCACCCGTCGCCGACAGGGGGCTTATGGCCAATTGCGTGCTCCTCGCGTGGCCCCCACAGCGGCGCCGGCCGCGGCAGATATGGCCGCATCCGCCGGGGCGGGCAAGACGCGCAACGTCGCGGCGGTCACGAGCGAGCGCCGCGGGCGGGCGGCAAGGCGAGCCGGATGTGCAGTTCCTTGAGACGATCGTCCGGGATCGGCGCCGGCGCCTGCATCAGCAGGTCCTGGGCCTGCTGATTCAGCGGAAAGGCGACGACTTCGCGGATGTTCGGTGTGTCAGCCAACAGCATGACGATGCGGTCTATACCCGGCGCCGAGCCGCCATGCGGCGGCGCACCGAACCGGAAAGCGCTGAGCATGCCGCCGAATCGGGCCTCGACCTCGGCCGCCGAATAGCCGGCGATCCCGAACGCCTTGTACATGATGTCGGGCCGGTGGTTGCGGATCGCTCCCGACGACAATTCGATGCCGTTGCATACGATGTCGTACTGGTACGCGTTGATCGACAGCGGGTCCTGGGTTTCGAGCGCCTCGAGGCCGCCCTGCGGCATAGAAAACGGGTTGTGGCTGAACTCGATCTGCCCGGTTTCCTCGTTCATCTCGTACATCGGGAAATCGGTGATCCAGCAGAATTCGAAAACGCCGTCGCGGGTCAGGTTCAACTCGCGGCCGATCCTGAGCCGCGCCGCATTGGCAAACGGCGCGAAGACTTTCGGCACGCCGGCGACGAAGAACACCGCGTCGCCGTCACCGAGGCCGAGCGCGGTGCGCAGCGCCGCGGTGCGCTCGGCGCCAAGATTGCGCGCGACCGGCCCGGCGCCCTCGCCGTCGCGGAAGAAGATATAGCCAAGACCGGGCTGCCCCTCGCCCTGCGCCCAGCTGTTCATCCGGTCGCAAAACGCGCGGTTGCCGCCGCCGGGGGCCGGGATCGCGCGCACCCGCACATTCGGGTCGGCCTCGATCATGCCGGCAAAGATGCGAAACCCGGAGCCGCGAAAGGTTTCGGTGGCATCGCTGATCTCGATTGGATTGCGCAGATCGGGCTTGTCGCTGGCATAGCGCAACATCGCGTCGGCATAGGAAATCTGCCGGAACGGCGCGGCGCTGACCGCCCGCCCGCCGGCGAATTCCTCGAACACACCGTGCAATACCGGCTCGATCGCCGCGAACACATCCTCCTGGGTCACGAACGACATCTCGAAATCGAGCTGATAAAACTCGCCCGGCGACCGGTCGGCGCGGCTCGCCTCGTCGCGGAAACACGGCGCGATCTGAAAGTAACGGTCGAACCCGGCTACCATAAGTAATTGTTTAAATTGCTGCGGCGCCTGAGGCAGCGCATAGAACTGGCCGGGGTGTAGCCGGCTCGGCACGTAATAGGGCCGTGCCCCCTCGGGCGAGTCGGCGGTCAGGATCGGGGTCTGAAACTCGGTGAAGCCCTGCGCGATCATGCGGCGCCGGATCGACGCGATAACCTGGGCGCGCAGCATGATGTGGGCGTGCACCGCCTCGCGCCGCAGGTCGAGATAGCGGTAGGCGAGCCGCATCTCCTCAGGGTATTCGGCGTCGGTGTTGACCGGAAACGGCAGCGGGTCGGCAGCGGATTGCACCGCCAGCTCGTCGATCACCAGCTCGACCTCGCCGGTGGCGAGCCCGGGGTTGACCGTGTCCGCCGAGCGCGCCACGACCCGCCCGGTCAGCGTCACCACGCTTTCCAGGCGCAGCGCGTCGGCGGCGGCAAACAGCGGTGACGACACGTCGATCACGCCCTGGGTGATGCCGTAATGGTCGCGCAGGTCGATGAACAGCAGCTGCCCATGGTCGCGCTTGCGGTGCACCCAGCCCGACAGCCGTGCCATCTGCCCGGCGTCGGCGAGGCGCAGAGCGCCGCAGGTATGGGTGCGGTAGGCATGCATCGGTCGGAAAATCCGCGGTCGCTTGGAGACGAGCCGCGAAGACGCACAGAACCCGCGCGCTTGTCAAGAAAGCGCACGGTTATCGCCGGCAGCGGTCGGGGCGATCACGAATAATCCCCTTTTCTTGCGGGCTCGCGGCACCACCTGTCGATTGGTCGGATGCAAGAAAATGGGGAATTGCGATGGCAAATACCGGCGCCACGGATCGACCGGTTGGCAGCGCCCGCGCGCGGGCCGCTGAATTCTGCCGGCGCTACGGGCTCTCGGTACCGGTCCTGATGGCACCGATGGCCGGCGCGTGCCCGGCTGCGTTGGCCGCCGCGGTCGCCAATGCCGGCGGGCTCGGCGGGCTTGGCGCGCTGACGACGCCGCCCGACGGCATCGGCGCGTGGGCGACGGCGTTCCGCACGGCCAGCAACGGCGGGTTCCAGATCAACCTCTGGGTGCCTGATCCGCCGCCGCGCCGCGATGCCGGGCACGAGGCGCGGGTGCGCGCGTTCCTCGGCCAGTGGGGCCCGGCGGTGCCGGAAACGGCGGGCGACGCGGTGCCGCTCGATTTCGACGCGCAATGCGAGGCGCTGCTGGCGGCTGGGCCGCGCATCGTGTCGTCGATCATGGGGCTGTTTCCCGATCGATTCGTCGCCGCGCTGAAGGCGCGCGGCATCGCCTGGTTCGCCTGCGCCACGACGCTCGCAGAGGCGCGCGCCGCCGAGGCGGCCGGCGCTGACGCGATCGTCGCGCAGGGTTCCGAAGCCGGCGGGCATCGCGGCGCCTTCGACGCCGACGCCGCCGAACAGCAGAATGTCGGGCTGTTCGCGCTGCTGCCGCGCCTCGCCGACCACATCTCGGTGCCGCTGATCGCCACCGGTGGCATCGGCGACGGCCGCGGCGTCGCTGCCGCACTGACCCTGGGTGCAAGCGCGGTGCAGATCGGTACCGCCCTGCTGCGCGCGCCCGAGGCCGGCACCAACCGAGCCTGGGGCGACGCGCTCGCCGGGCTGGAGCCGGAGGCGACACAGCTCACCCGCGCCTTTTCGGGGCGCCTCGGCCGCGCGGTCGCGACCGACTATGTGCGCGCCGCCGCGGCCCCGCAAAATCCCGCGCCGGCGCCGTATCCTGTACAGCGCGGACTGACCGCGGCGATGCGCGAGGCCGGCGGGCGCGCCGGCGACGTGCACCGCATGCAGGCCTGGTCGGGCCAGGCCGCGGCACTGGCCCGCGCCGAGCCGGCCGGGGTGATCGTCACCCGCCTGTGGGAGGAGGCGCAGGCGTTGTTGCCGTCCTAGATGCAACTTTCGCCCGGTCGTTGGAAAGCGCACGGTTATAGCCCGCGGCCACCCGGGAGCCAGCGGGTTCTTGGCACGGGTTGAGGCGGCCACGGCAATCGTCACCCGCCGCTGCGGTAGGTGCCCGCCTCTACGGCAGGAGAAAGTGCAGTCGCCGGCGACGTTCGGGTCCAAAAGGCCGCGCTAACGATATCTAGTCTCATCTACCGCTCTTACCGCAATGCGTTGTACTATGGTCGAAAGCGGCAGCGTTGGCCGCGGGGGTGCCGGTCGAAGCCAGCCTGCAGCGATGAACCTGATCACCGATACCGAAGGGCTGGCCGCGTTCTGCGCCCGGCAGCACGCCGCCGGGTTCGTTACCGTCGATACCGAATTCATGCGCGAGCGCACCTACTGGCCGATCCTGTGCCTGGTGCAGGTGGCCGGGCCTGACGAGGCGGTGGCGATCGACGCCCTGGCCGACGGCATCGACCTGGCGCCGCTGCTGGCGCTGATGAACGACACTGGCGTGCTCAAGGTGTTTCACGCCGCCCGCCAGGACCTCGAAATCTTCTACCAGCGGTCTGGCGCCGTGCCGAACCCGGTGTTCGACACCCAGATCGCCGCGATGGTCTGCGGGTTCGGCGATTCGGTCAGTTACGAAACGCTGGTCAAGAAGCTGGCCGGCGCGACGCTCGACAAGGCATCGCGGTTTACCGACTGGGCGCAGCGCCCGCTGACCGAACGGCAGATCCTCTACGGCCTCGCCGACGTCGTGCACCTGCGCACGGTCTACGAGCGGCTGCAACAGCTTTTGGCGAAGAACCGGCGCGCCGGCTGGTTCGCCGAAGAGATGGCGGCGCTGGTCGACCCGGCGCTGTACCGCGCCGAGCCCAGTGAGGCGTGGCGGCGCTTTCGCCTGCGCGGCCGCGCCGACCGTAAATTTCTCGGCGTGCTGCGCGCGCTGGCGGCGTGGCGCGAGGCGGCTGCGCAGCAGCGCGATTTGCCGCGCGGCCGTCTGCTGCGCGACGAGGCGGTGCTGGAGATCGCCTCGCACGCGCCGCGCTCGATCGAGGCGCTGGCCCGCACCCGCGGCCTCGGCAAGGGCATCGCCGAGGGGCGGCTGGGACGCGATATCCTCGACGCGGTCGCCTCGGGCCTCGCCGATCCGTCGCCGCCCGAGCCGCTGCCAGCGAAACCGGAAACTCCGCCCGGGCTCGGGCCGCTCGTCGAATTGCTGCGGGTTCTACTCAAGCAGCGCTGCGAGGATTTCGGCGTCGCCCAGAAACTCATCGCCTCATCCGACGATATCGAGGCGATCGCCGCCGACGACGACGCCGATGTGCGGGCGCTCGCCGGCTGGCGCCGCGAGATCTTCGGCGGCGATGCCCTGGCGCTGAAGCACGGGCGACTGGCGCTGACCGCCGGCCGCAACCGCATCGAGCTCGTCGCGCTCGGCGGCAGCGAGGAAGCGGCCTAGCCGGTCAGGCCATTGCCGCAGCAGGGCTGCGGTAGCGGACCGAACGGGCGCCGAGGCCAAGCGCGCGGCCAAGCGCATCGAGCCGGCGCTGCACCGCTTCGCCGAGCAGCAGGCTGCCCGAGGCCGGAAGCTCGAGGATCAGCGCGTCGGGCTCGCGGATCAGTCGAACATCCGACAACAGGTCGAGCGCGCCGCCGCACAGCGTGTAGGCCAGTCGCAGCGCGAGGCCAAGGACGCGCGCCTCGCCGGCCGCGCGCTCGTCGATCAGCACCGAGGTCGCCGCCCGGATCTGGTCGTCGGGCGCCCCGCCATAGCGCGTGTGGAGCGCAGCGGCGATGAACACCCGCTCGGCATGGTCGAGCGCCCCGACCGGCATGCGCAGGCTGCGCAGAAACGCGTGCTCGGCGCGATAATCGGGGTGCTCGCTCCAGGCGATGTCGCTGAGCCAGCACGCCGCCCGGTGCAGCCGCCGCGCTGTCGCCGGAAGCCCGGGAAAGACCGGCGCCGTCCATAACTGAAGCCGGTCACCGTCGCCGCGGGTGCGGCCCTGGCTTTCGGCAATGCCGCGGCAGGCAGCGATCAACGGATCGGCGTGCTGCTCGGCCGACAGCAGCCCGGTGGCATAGCCTTCGCGCAGGCCGAATGCGGAAAACACCACCCGCTCGGGCCGGCCGACCGCAATCAGCCGCCGCAGGATCTGGGCTGCCAGCGGCACGACCTCGAGCCGTTTGCGGTTGATCGTCGTGATCTGTTCGAGCGACCGCCGCGACAGCCGCGAGACCAAGTCGAGAAACCCGTCGACCGGCGCGCGCGGCACCGTGTACTGATGGATGATGTGCAGCGGATAGCGGGCCTGTTCCATGTGCAGACGGGCGATCGCCCGCCACGCGCCGCCGACCAGATATAGGCTCTTGCCGGCGGCGGCCCGCAGGATCGCCGCCTCACCGACCGCCCGGTCGATCGCCTCGGCGATCGCCTTGCGATTGTCGCCATGCTCGGCGAGGCGCAGCGGGCCGAGCGGCAGCGAGACGCCGGCGCCGATCGTCGCCCTGCCGGCGGTGCCGTCGACCTGCACCAATTCGACGCTGCCGCCGCCGAGATCGCCGACCACGCCGTCGGCGCCGGGAATTCCGGCGAGCACCCCGGAGGCCGACAGCCGCGCCTCCTCGGCCCCGTCGATGACCCGCACCGCGACGCCGCAGCGCCGGCCGATCTCGGCGGCGAACGCCTCTCCGTCGCTCGCATCGCGAACTGCCGCGGTCGCGATCACTGCGAGATGGTCGACCTCGAGGGCGCGGGCGAGCGCGACAAAGCGCTGGACGTTGTCATAGGCGAGCAGCACCCCGTCGCGGTTGAGCCGGCCGCTGCGCGCGATGCCACGGCCCAGACCGCACATGACCTTTTCGTTGAGCAGCGGCATGAGCGCCGCACCGAGCCGCTCGAACACGACGAGGCGCAGCGAATTCGAGCCGACATCGACGACCGCGATGCGGCCGGTTGGCGAGGTGGCGATTCGATCAGGCATCAGTACAGCAACATCAATTGACGGCGATCCTCATGTGGCGCCTCAACGTGAGACCAGGCGCGGCTGGCGGCGGCGTAACGCCTTTCCACGCCCCGACAGGCTCGGGTTGGTCATGAAATAGGTATGGGCCGAGAACCCCTCTTCTTCCACCGGCAGGCGGGAGTAGCTGCCATCGGCCGCGAGGCTCCAGCTTTGCAGCGTGTCGCGCAGATTGGCGACCATGATCTCGTCGAGCACCTGGCGATGCACGGTCAGGTTTTCGATCGGCACCAGGGCCTCGACCCGCCCGTCGAAATTGCGCGGCATCCAGTCGGCCGAGCTGATGAACACCTTGGCCTGGTCCGACGGCAGCCGGTTGCCGTTGCCGAAGCAGACGATCCGCCCGTGTTCGAGAAAGCGGCCGATGATGCTCTTGACCCGGATGTTTTCCGACATGCCCGGCGCGCCCGGCCGCAGGCAGCAGATGCCGCGCACCACGAGGTCGATCTGCACCCCGGCCTGCGAGGCCTTGTACAGCGTGTCGATGATCGCCGGGTCGACGAGGGCATTGAGCTTGGCCCAGATCTGCGCCGGCTTGCCGGCCCGCGCATTGGCGATCTCGGCCTCGATCAATTCGGCCAGCCGGTCACGCAGGTTGATCGGCGCGACCACAATCTTTTCCAGGCTGGCGGGGCGTGCATAGCCGGTCATGAAATTGAACAACCGGGCGGCGTCGCGGCACAAGGCGGGGTCGGCGGTGAAGAACGACAGGTCGGTGTAAACCTTGGCGGTATAGGGGTGGTAGTTGCCGGTGCCAAAATGCACATAGGAGCGCAATTCGCCGCCCTCGCGCCGCACCACCAACGAGACCTTGGCGTGGGTCTTGAGCTGCAGGAAGCCATAGACGACCTGCACCCCGGCGCGCTCGAGATCGCGCGCCCAACGGATATTGGCCTCTTCGTCGAACCGCGCCTTCAGCTCGATCATCGCGGTGACCGACTTGCCGGCCTCCGCCGCGTCGGCAAGCTCGCGCACGATCGGGCTGTCGTCGCTGGTGCGGTAGAGCGTCTGCTTGATCGCCACCACCGCTGGGTCGCGCGCCGCCTGGCGCAGGAACTGCACGACGACATCAAAGCTTTCGTACGGGTGATGGACGATGATGTCCTTCTGCCGGATCGCCGCGAAGCAATCGCCGCCGAAATCGCGGATGCGCTCGGGAAACCGCACGTTATAGGGCGTGAAGCGCAGGTCGGGGCGGTCGTCAGTAATCAGTTCGGCGGTGTCGTCGAGGCCCAGAATACCGGCCGTGGCGAACACGTCGGCCGGGGCCGCGTCGAGCTTTTCTCTGAGAAAGCTGCGCAGCCCCGCCGGCATCCGCGCATCGACGCTGAGGTGGATGACATGGCCGCGCCGGCGCCGCTTAAGCGCGGTCTCGAACAGCCGCACCAGATCCTCGGCCTCTTCCTCGATCTCGACCTCGCTGTCGCGCAGCACCCGGAAGACGCCCTGGGCGATCACCGCGAACCCCGGAAACAGGCGATCGAGAAACAGCGCGATCATCTGCTCGGTCGGCAGAAAGCGGATACGCGTGCCGGGCAGCCGGATGAACCGGTCGATCGAGGCGGGCACCAGAATCAGAGCCTGCAGGCGAATCCCGTCGCCGACCCGTTCGAGTTCGAGGACGAGGCCGAACCCGCGATTGGCGACAAACGGAAACGGATGCGCCGGGTCCATCGCCAGCGGCGTCAGCACCGGAAAGATGTCGGCCATGAAGCGCTCGTCGAGCCAGGCGCGGTCGCCGGGTTCGAGATCGGTGGGGTCGACGACGGCGATCCCCGCCTGCGCCAGCTCCTCGCGCAGCGCCAGCCAGATCACCTGCTGGTCGGTCATCAGCCGGCCGGCGCGGCGGTGGATCGCGTCGAGCTGCTGGGCTGGGGTCAGCCCGTCCTGGCTGACGCTGCTGATGCCGGCGATGTGGTGGCCCTTAAGCCCGGCCACACGCACCATGTAGAATTCGTCGAGGTTGCTCGCCGAGATCGACACAAAGCGTAGCCGTTCGAGCAGCGGGTGGCGGCGGTTTTCCGCCTCGGCGAGGACCCGCTCGTTAAATGCCAACCACGATAATTCCCGGTTGATGAAGCGCGACGGCGACGGTTGCTCGCCCGCTCTCAAATCAACGACCTGCGCGCTCGAATTCACCGGGCCTCTCTCGCGGAATTTCCGCAGGCTAGCTGCAGGATTTTACAGTGTGGAGCCGCCGCTGTCATGCGCGCCCTCTCGGCGACGTCGACAGCGGAAAAATTCGAGCGCCGGCCGCCCGGCGCTATATCATCGCCGCCGCGATGGAGACAGAGGGCGAGGCAACGATGATTCGGGCGGCGATATTGGGGATCGGGCATTGGGGGCGGATGCTGGTCGGCGCGGTGCAGGGCAAGAGCAGCGCGATCCGCTTCACCGCCGGCGCCACCCGCACCCGCGCCAAGGCCGCGGCGTTCTGCGCCGAACACGGCATTGCGCTCCATGACGACCTCGACGCGATTCTCGCCGACCCGGCAATCGACGCGGTGGTGTGCGCCACGCCGCACAGCGAGCACGGCGGTCAGGTCGAGCGCATCGCCGCTGCCGGCAAGGCGGTGTTCATGGAGAAGCCGTTCACCCTCGACCGCAACAGCGCGGCGCGCGCACTGGACGCGGTCGCGCGCGCCGGAATCGTGCTCGGCGTCGCCTATCCGCGGCGTTTTCACCCGAATATGAAGGAATTAAAGGCACGAATCGATGCCGGGCGGCTCGGCACCATCGCGCATTGCTATGCCGAGCAGAACACCCCGGCCGGGCTGTTCATGGCACCCGAATCGTGGCGCGCGACGGCCGAGGAGGCGCCGGCCGGCGGCATGACCGCGCTCGGTGTCCACAATGTCGACGCGCTGATCCACCTGTTCGGCACGATCGACGAGGTTTACGCCAAGAGCCTGCGCCGGGCCGTTTCCTATGCCGCCGACGACACCACCAGCGTGATGTTCGGGCTGGCAAACGGCATGTCGGCGACGCTGGTTTGCTCGCTGGTGACCGCGGCCAGCTATCGCCTCGCAGTTTTCGGCGACAAGGGAAGCGGGGAATTGTTGACACCCAACCTCGATTTCCACTTCACCCCGGTCCCTGCCGAGCGGCCGACCGGCCGCCACGCCGCACTGCCGCCCGAAATCATCGAGCACCGCAGTTTCAACGCGCTGCTCGCCGAACTCGAAGCCTTCGCCGGCGCGATTGAGGGCGGCGCGCCCTACCCGATCCCGGCCGACCAGGTGTTGCACGCCGTCGCGGTGTTCGAGGCGATCGTGCAATCCGCCGCCGCGAGCCGCCCGGTCCGGGTCGCGCGCGACTGAGAACCAAACCAAAGAACGAAAGGAAGACCCATGCCGGTCACCGTGCTGTATCCCGAAGCCCGCCAGCAGCCTGACGCGATGGAGCGCGGCGTGTTCGGCCCTGACGTCAACATCGTCAAGCGCGACACCGCCTCGCTGTCGGAACTCAGCGACGCCGATTGCGCCGCGGCCGACGGGCTGATGATCATGGGCTTCGCGGTGACGGGCGCCGATCTCGCGCGATTTCCCAATCTGCGCGCAATCGTGCGCATGGGAGTCGGCTACGACAAGCTCGACCGGCCGGCGGCGGCGGCGCGCAACATCCTGGTCTGCAACGTCCCCGACTACGGCACCACCGAGGTCGCCGACCACGCGATGGCGCTCGCGCTGTCGCTGCGCCGCGGCATCATCCTGCACCACGAATACCAGCGCCACGAGCCCCCGGCGCCGTGGCGCTCGTTTCACCACGATCTGATCCAGCGGCTCGGTACCCAGACCTTCGGCATCGTCGGGCTGGGCCGCATCGGCACCGCGGTGGCGCTGCGCGCCAAGGCGTTTCAGTTCCGCGTCGTGTTCTACGACCCGAAGCACCCGAACGGGCACGAGCTGGGCCTCGGCATCGAGCGCGCCGCGACGCTCGAGGACCTGCTGCGCCAGACCAACACGCTGTCGATCCACGCGCCGCTGACCGTCGAGACGCGCGGCCTCTTGGGTCGCGACCAGCTGGCGCTGCTGCCCAAGGGGGCGGTGGTCGTCAACGACGCGCGCGGCCCGATCGTCGACCTCGACGCGCTCCATGAGCTGCTGAAGAGCGGCCACATCGCCGGGGCCGGGATCGACGTGCTGCCGGTCGAGCCGCCGGTCGAGCCGTTTCCGGAGCTGCTGCGCGCCTACCGGGCGCGCGAGACCTGGCTTGAGGGCCGGCTGGTGATCACGCCGCACTCGGCGTGGCTGACCCCGCATTCGGAAAACGACACGCGCCGGAAATCCGCCGAGACGATGCGTGCCGCATTGTTGACGAATAATCCGCAGAACGTGATTACGCAGGACATGTACTAGGCTCGCCCCGCGGCAAGCTGGGCCGATGGGGAGGGCGCCGATGCATCGGTTGCACTTGCTGCGCCATGCCAAATCGAGCTGGGACGACGCGGTCGACGACCACGAGCGCAACCTCAACCGGCGCGGCCGCGACGAAGCGACGCGGGTTGGCAAGCACCTGCCGATGGCGACCGGCTCGCTCGACCTGGTGCTGTGCTCGACCGCGCGGCGCGCGGTCGAGACGATGGGCCTCGTGCTCGCCCGGTTCGCGCCACCGCCGCGCAGCGTGAGCGAAAACGGGCTCTACCTCGCCGGTGCGGACAAATTGCTGCAGCGCCTCGCCCGGCTCGATGAGGACGACCACGCGGTGCTGGTGATCGGGCACAACCCCGGGCTGCACGAATTGGCGCTCGCCCTCGCCTCGCCAGCTTCGCCGCGCTTTGACGCGCTCGCCGGCAGCAAATTCCCGACCGCGGTGCGCGCCAGCTTCAAGATCGCCGGGCCGTGGTCGTCGCTTGACCGCGGCCCGCACGAGCTGACCGATTACGTCACGGTCAAATCGCTCTCCGACTGACCCGGCGCCGCGAGGATGCGGCGGGCTAGCGGGATGGTGATCGCGCCGCCTTCGCTCATCTGCTGCCGGTCGAGCGCCGCGGCGAGCGCCATTGCCGCGGCGAACGACCGCTCCATCCGGCGGACCAGATACTCGATCACCGGCGGCTTGACCCTCACCTGGCGATCGGCGAACAGCTTGACCAGCACGGCCGCAAGCAGCGCATCGTCTGGCGGCTCGATGCCGGCCGCCGGCAGCGCGCGCAACCGCGAGGCGAGGTCGGGCAAGGCGATGCGCCACGTTGCCGCCGGCTGGCGTGCGATGATGAGGATGCTGCCGCCGCGCTCGCTGCACGCATTGTAGAGATGGAGCAGCTCCGCCTCCGGCGCGCGCTCGGCATCGTCGACGGCGATCGCACCGGGCGCCGTGCCGAGAACAGGCGCCGCCGCATCGGGCACGAGCTCGGTGCCGCCGACGAGCGCGGCACCGGCGCGCGCGCACCACAGATGGGCGAGGTGCGTCTTGCCGCTGCCCGGCGGGCCGTGCAGCACCAGCCCGCGCGCCGGCCAATCGGGCCAGCGCTCGATCCACGCGAATGCATCGCGGTTGGCCGGCGAGGTCAGGAAATCGCCCCGCCCAATGGCGGCGTTGTGCGGCAGGCCGAGCGGCAGCTGGATCATCGGAACGGGGTGAGGCCGCGAGCCGCCTCGGGCTGATGCGGATCGTAGATCGTGCTGCGCCGATAGCGGCTGAGACTGAACCGGATCAGCACGCCCACCACCGCCGCCGCCGGCACAGCGAGCAGGACACCGAGAAAGCCGAACAGGCTGCCGCCGGCGAACAGGGCGAAAATCACCCACACCGGATGCAGGTGGATGCGATCGCCGACCAGTTTGGGGGTCAGGATGTTGGCCTCGACCGTCTGGCCGAACAGAAATATCCCGGTAACGATGAAGACCTTTGTCCAGGTGCCGTATTGCGACGCCGCGAGGCCGACCGCGAGCACGAACCCGGTGCTGACGCCCAGCACCGGAACGATCGCCAGCACGCCGATCAGCACGCCGAGGGCAAAACTCGAATCGAGCCCGACCAATGTCAGGGCGACGCCGTAATACACCGCCAGGATCAGGCAGATCAGCGTCTGGCCGTGAACGAAGCCGACCAGCATGTCGCTGACCGCACGCGCCTGGCCGCGCACCGTTTCGAGCGATTGGCGCGGCAGGTAGCCATCGATCAGCGCGACCATGCCATCCCAGTCACGCAGCAGAAAGAAGGTCACGATCGGCGTGACCACGACGAGCGAGACGATGTTGAGGATCGCGATGCTGCTGGTGAGCACGCTCTGCAGCAGCGAGGTGAGCCAGGTCAACGCCTCGCCGAGCTTGCCGCCGAGCGCGTCGCGTACCTTGTTGACCTCATCGGCCGGCAGCCGCTCGCGCAATAGCGCCATCAGCTTGCCGATCTCGGCCTGCAGCGTGGTCACCAGGCTCGGCACCTTGGCGATCAGTTGGACCACCTGGTTCTGGATCAGCGGGATCAGCAGAAACAGCACAAACGCGACCGCCATCATGAAAAGGACGAGGACCAAAACGCTGCCGAGAGTGCGCCGGATCCCCCAGCGTTCGAGCCGGGACACCGCAGGGGCCAACACGTATGAGATGACGAACCCCGCGACAAACGGCAGCAGGATTCCTTGGACCAGGACCAGCACCACCACGCCGGCGATGATGACGCCGAGCCAGAACAGGACCGGATAGAGCCGGCGGGTGGTCAAAGCACCTGCTCGATGCCGGCGAGAATGCGGGCCCAGCGGACAAAGTACGACGCGCCCGATAACGCCGTGGTCACCGCGACAGCGGCGACGAATATGGTGGTCACCGCCCCGTCCGCCAGCCCGAGGCCAAGCCGGCCCAGGACGAACGCGATCAGCGCGATCTGCAGCGAGGTGTTGATCTTGCTGATATACAGCGGATCGAACTGGCGCACCGTCGCGGTCGCCTGGACCAGGACGAAGCCGCCGACGATCATCACGTCGCGAAACACGACGAGGATCACCAGCCAGTCGGGAAGTTGCCCCTCGACACCCAGGGTCACATAGACGCTGGTAAGCAGCGCCTTGTCGGCGATCGGGTCGAGCAGCGCGCCGAGCCGCGTGCGGCGGTCGAATCGCTTGGCGATGTAGCCGTCGAGCGCATCCGACAGGCCGGCGGCGACGAATACCCAAAAGGCGACGCCGTAGCTATCGCCGAGAATCAACCAGATCGCCACCGGCACCGACAGCAGGCGGGCCGAGGTGATCAGATTCGGCAGGTTCAGAGCGATCTGGTTCATCGCCTCGGAAACCGCGCTAATTCGAACTCGCCGCACCGGCGCGCGAAAGGTGCCACACCGGATCGCCGCGCACCAGATTGAGTCCGTCCCCGGCAAGGCTCGCGGTAAGCTGGTCGACATCGCCGGTATAGGCGATATCGATCGTCGCCTCCTGCCGCGACAACGCCCGCAGCTCGACCCCGCGAACCATCGGCAGGCCGGCGATCTGGTCGTGCAGCCTCAGCCAATCGTCGAGCCCGCTGATCTCCACGACGACGGTAATGCTGGCCTGCTGCGCGGATTGCGGTGCGATCCCCTTCCAGTTGCTGTCGATCGCGGCCCCGGTCGACTGCACCGCCCGCAGGAAGAACGCCTCGACGCTTTCGCCGGGGTTGGCGGTGAGCGAGAGGGCGTGTGCATAGACAAGCTGTCCGGCGTGGTAGCGCTTGACCGAGATGTCGAGCCCGGTCGGGCCGTTCGCCGGGCCGCGTGCCACCGCGAGCGCGACCAGAATATCATCGGTGCCGTATTTGCGGCTGATCCGGCCGAGCGCGTCGGGATCGCCGGCGCGCGCCTTGTCGGCATCGATCGCTGCGACGTCGCCGACATCGCCGAGCGGCATCGTCAGCTCGACGCCCCCGGGCCCGGGCTGGTGCTGGGTCCACACGTCGCGCCACGGGTTGGGGTCGTCCCACAGCACGACACGGCTGCCGAGCTGGTAAAGCGCGAGCAGCAGCACCGGCTTACCGCTGCCGAGCGGCGGCGCGGTGCTGGGCGGCGCGGTGCTGGCCGGAGCTTCCAGACCGGCGGCGGGGCCGGTCGCCGGTCTGGCAATGTGCAGCACGCTCTGCACATCGGCCGGGCGGAAATGGTAGGTATAGTCGGCGGTATAGCGGACCGCCGTCATGCGTTCGTTGGCGACCTCGAAGCTGATCACCATGTCGGTGATCTGGTTGTCGCTGAGCTTGGACAGCTTGCCATTACCCGGCCCGCCGGCGAGGTTGTCGGCGATCTCGGCGAGCGCCCGGCGCTGGCCGCCGAGGCGAGCCTCTTCACGCGCCTTGACGACGTTTTCGGCGGTGGCGTCGACCTTGACGGTCGCAGTATAGGGGTCAGCGCTCGCCGGGTTCGGCGTCGGCTCCTGCGCCCGGGCGCTTCCGAAGCAGCCGACCAGCAGCAACACGCAGAACAACGCGCCGGCAAGAGGTCGCCGGCCGCGTGCGCCGGCCACCCCGGGCACCAGCGGCAGGGTCATTGCAATGCGTCCCCGAGTCCGTATCCTCGCGGTTCCCCGACCGCGACAAGGCGGTCATAGCGCAGTTTTCGCGAGGACGCCATCGACAGGCTGGGCCGGCCCCGTGCGATCGCGCCGCAACCAGCGAGAGTTTGATGCCACGGCTGAGGGTCGGGGTGCTGATCTCAGGGCGCGGGTCGAACCTGCAGGCGCTGATCGACGCCGCCGCCGTGCCGGATTATCCGGCGGAGATCGCGCTGGTGCTGAGCAACCGCGCCGACGCCTCCGGTCTGGCGCGTGCCGCGCGCGCCGGCATCCCGCACCGCGCGATACCGCACCCGAGCCGCGAGGAATTCGCCGCGGCGGCCGACGCGGGGCTGCACGAGAACGGCGTCGGGCTGATCGCGCTCGCCGGCTATATGCGCATCCTCGACAGCGGCTTTGTCGCGGCCTGGCGCGACCGCCTCGTCAACATCCACCCGTCGCTGCTGCCGGCCTTTCCCGGGCTGCACCCGCAGCGTCAGGCGCTCGCCGCCGGCGTGCGCGTTTCCGGCTGCACCGTACATTTCGTGCGCGAGGCGGTCGATAGCGGCCCGATTATCGCGCAGGCCGCCGTGCCGGTGCACGATGGCGACGACGAAGCGCGGCTCGCCGACCGCATCCTCGCGGCCGAGCACCGGATCTACCCGCTGGCGGTGCGGCTGTTCGCCGAAGGGCGGCTGACGATCGCCGGCGAGCGGGTTCTGGTCGCCGGCGCCGCGGCGCCCGCCGGGGCGCTGTTGAACCCCGATCCTGCGGCGGTTGCGCCGCTTGCCTCCGGCGGCGGTTAGGCTATACCTGGGGCAATCAGCGTTTCCGCGACGAGGCAGCGATGACGGCCGTAGACCCAGATTATCAACGCCACTACCAGTTCTGGATCGGGTTCACCCGCTTCATGAAGATCGGCATCACCTTCGTCGTCACTCTCTTGATCCTGATGGCGATCTTCCTGGTTTGACCGCGCTCGCCGGCTACGGGCAGATCTCGGCGGGGCTGAAGAAAAACGCGATTTCCTGCGCCGCGGCCTCGGGCGAATCCGACCCGTGCACCGAGTTGGCCTCGATCGATTCGGCAAAATCCTTGCGGATCGTGCCCGGCCCGGCCTTGGCCGGATCGGTCGCGCCCATGATTTCGCGGTTCTTCGCCACCGCGCCCTCGCCTTCGAGCACCTGCACGACGACCGGGCCAGAGGTCATGAACGACACCAAGCTGGCGTAGAACGGCCGCGCCGCATGCACCGCATAGAACGCCTCGGCGCGCTCCTTGCTGAGCCGCAGCCGCTTCTGCGCGACGATGCGCAGGCCGCTCTTTTCGAACCGGTCGTTGATTGCGCCGGTCAGGTTGCGGCGGGTCGCATCGGGCTTGATGATCGACAGGGTGCGCTCGACGGCCATCGCTGATTTCTCGTTCGGGTGACGGGGGAGCGGCGTTATAGCCGCCCGCCCGCCGGCGGGCAATCGCCGCCCGCGCCGCTAAGCCTTCTTCTCCCACCCGGTCGCGGTCTGCTGCCAGTAGGTCAGCGCGTGTCCGGCGGCCTGCGCGGCGCGCCAGCGCCGGCGCGCGGCCTCGACCGCGTCGGGGTCGTTGCCGTCGAACAGGTCGAGGCAGCGCGCGAAGGCGCCGACATCGCCGGCCTCGACCCCGTCGACCAGAAACAGCACGGTGGCGCCGTTGGGGTTTTCGTCGCGGTGGCAAAGCCAGATCGGCTGTTCGGTCGGGTTGCCGTCGCGCGCCGCGCCGTGCGCCAGAAAACTCGCATCGTCATACGTCCACAGCAGCGAATTCAGGTGCTCGACCCGCTCCGGCGAGGCGGCGCGGATCACCACGCGGAGGTTCTGCGCCCGCGCCCGCTCCAACAGGCGGGGCAGCGCGCGTTCGAGCGGCGTCGACAGCAGGTGGTAAAAGCCGATCTCGGCCATCAACCCTGTTCGTAATAATCCGCGACGAGGCGGTCGAGCAGGCGCACCCCGAACGCGGTTGCGCCTTTCGGCACGGTCGGCGCGTCGCGCTTCGACCAGGCGACCCCGGCGATGTCGAGATGCGCCCACGGCACGTTGTTGACAAAGCGCTGGACGAACTGCGCGCCGATGATGCTGCCGGCGCCGCGGTCGCTGGCGATGTTCTTGACGTCGGCGGCGTCGCTGTCGATCGTCCGGTCGTAGGCGGCGGCGAGCGGGAGCCGCCACAGTTTCTCGTCGACCGACTTGCCGGCGGCGATCAGCCGGTCGGCGAGATCGTCGTTGTTGCTGAACAGCCCGGCGTGCTCGTGGCCGAGCGCCATGACGACCGCGCCGGTCAGCGTCGCGAGGTCGATCATCGCCTTGGGCTTGAACCGGTCCTGGCAGTACCACAGCGCGTCGGCGAGCACGAGCCGGCCCTCGGCGTCGGTGTTGAGGACCTCGATCGTCTGGCCCGACAGCGATTTGACGATGTCGCCGGGGCGCTGGGCGGTGCCCGACGGCATATTCTCGACCAGCCCGACCACGCCAACCGCGTTGACCCTGGCCTTACGCGCGGCCAACAGGCGCATCAGCCCGATCACCACCCCGGCGCCGGCCATGTCCCATTTCATCTCGCCCATGCCGGCCGACGGCTTGATCGAGATGCCGCCGGTGTCGAAGGTGACGCCCTTGCCGACAAAGGCGATCGGCGCGGCCCCGTCGGGACCGCCGTGCCATTGCATGACGACGACCCGCGACGGCCGGGCGCTGCCCTGCCCGACCGCGAGCAGCGCGTTCATGCCGATCTCGCGCAGCCGGTCTTCGTCAAGCACCTCGACCGAGAGGCCAAATTCGGCAAGCCCGGCGGCCTGCGCGGCGAGCGTCTCCGGGTAGATCACGTTGGCCGGCTCGGACACCAGGTCGCGGGTGAACGATACCGCGGCGGCCGCGGCGTCGCGATCGCGATAGGCGCGCTCGGCGGCGTCCGGGTCGCGGCTGACGACGGTCAGCGCCACCAGTGTCGGCTTGCGCTCGGGTTTCTCTTTAGTGCGATAGCGATCGAAGCGGTAGACCCGCAGCGCAGCGCCGAAAGCGAGCGAGGCGGCGGCCTCGGCGGCGCCGACCTTGGCGTCGTCGCCAAGCTCGACGGCGACCAGCGCCGCGCTCTCGCCGGTGCTATTGAGATGGGCGACCAGCGCGCCGCCGAGATCCTCCAGCCGGCGCACGTCGACCGTCTCCGGCGTGCCGAGCCCGGCGAGCACGATCTGGCTGGCGGCGAGGTTGGCCGGCCCGACGACCGCCAGGATCTCGCCCTTCTTGCCTCGGAACCGGCCGGAAGCGGCGAGCGCCCGAGCGACCGCGCCGCCGCTCGCTTCGTCGATCTGCCGCGCCGGAGCGGTCAACCCGCCGCCTTCCCAGGCTCCGACGACGATGGCACCCCTTCGGGCCGGGTCGAACGCGCCAAATTCGATCTTCATCGCACCACCCTGGCCAGCCGGATCAAAGCTTACCGCGCGATAGCCGCCCCGCCGCCGCGAGTCAACGCCGGCATCACGCGGCGCATCCCCGGCGCCGACGCCGCGATGGCAAACCGCTGGCCGCAGCCCCGCCCCGCCCCTATGATCCTGCCGCGATGACCGGGCTCACCCGCTACATTCTGCGGCAGTGTATCGGCGTGATGATCTTCGTCACGGCGGCGCTGTGCGCGGCGGTGTGGCTGGCCCAGTCGCTGCGGCTCATCGACCTGATCGTCAACCGCGGTCTCAGCGCCGAGCTGTTTCTGTATCTGGCGCTGCTGATCCTGCCGCGGTTCATCGAGATCGTGCTGCCAATCGGCGTGTTCATCGCGGTGCTGTTCGTCTTCAACCGCCTCAGCAGCGAGAGCGAGCTGGTCGTAATGCGCGCCGCCGGGGTCGGACCGGCCGGGCTGGCGAGGCCGGTCCTGGTTCTGGCCGGGATGGGCTTTGTCATTCTGCTGGTGCTGTCGGCCTATCTGCTGCCGGCATCCAACCGCGAGTTCAAGGACGCCCAGTTCGAAATCCGCAACCGGTTCGTTTCGAGCCTGCTGCAAGAAGGCGCGTTCACGACGATTTCGGACAAGGCGACGATCTATATCGCCTCGCGCGACAACCGCGGTGAGGTCGTCGGGGTGCTGATCGACGACGAGCGCGACAAGAACCGCCCGGTCACGATCCTCGCCCAGCGCGGCGCCTTCACCAGCGCCGGCGGCGGCTCGCGCCTCGTCATGGTCAACGGCGATCGCCAGGAATATAACCGCACCACCGGCAAGCTCTCGATCCTCAGCTTCGACCGCTACACGCTCGACCTCGATACGATGCGCGACGCGCCGGTCGTGCGCTTCCGCGAGCCGCAGGAGCGCTATCTTGGCGAATTGCTGTTTCCGCCGCCCGGGCTCGACCCGGCGATGCGCTACAGCTTTATTGTCGAGGCCAACCAGCGCCTTGCCATGACGTTCTCGGTGTTCGGCTTTGCGATGATCCCGCTGGCCTGCCTGCTGCCGGGCGAGATCAATCGCCGCGGCCAGTTGCGGCGAGTGCTGCTGGCGATCACGCTTGCCTTTATCTACCAGTCGGTTGGCATCGGGGTGCAGGACCTGGCGAGCCGCTATGGCGTCGCTATCCCGTTGATGTACCTGATCGACCTCTTGCCGGTCGGGCTCGGGTTTGGAATCCTGCTGCGGGGCGGCATCCGGCTCGGGCGGCAGCGGCCGGTCCTGGCCGCCGCGGCACCCTGACCGCGCGGCAACGGGGGAGAACCGGTGCAGTTCGCGAGAACCCTTTCCGCCTATATCGCGCGACAGTTCCTTGTGTGGTTCTGTGGCGTGTTTGCCGCGATGGCGACGATCACCTTTCTCGTCAACTACGTCGAGCTGCTGCGCCGCGGCGCGAGCCGCACCAACGTGTCGCTGAGCACGCTGTTCGAGATGGCGGCGCTGCAGCTTCCACTCACCACGCAGGAAGTCATGCCGTTCGCCGTGCTGTTCGGAACGATGCTGGCGTTCTGGCGGCTGACCCGCAACAACGAGCTGGTGGTCGCGCGCGCTGCCGGCGTGTCGGTCTGGCAATTCCTGACGCCGGCACTACTGGTGGCCCTGTTGATCGGGGTCGTCGCAGTGACCGTGTTTAACCCGATCGCCGCGTCGATGGAGGCGAGCTACCAACAGCTCAACAACCGCGATCTGCGCCAGGGCGGCGACGAGATGTCGATCTCCAACAATGGCTTGTGGTTGCGGCAGAACGACTCCGAGGGTGGGCAGGTCATCATCCACGGCGAAAAGACCGGCGCGCCCAAACTCCGGCTCGACCGGGTTTCGCTGTTCTTTTTCAACGGCGACAGCCGATTTACCTCGCGGGTCGAGGCAAAATCGGCGCGGCTCGAAAAGGGCTACTGGCTGATCGACAACGGCGACCGGTTCCGGATCGGCGATCCGCCGCAGCCGCTGTCCGAGCTGCGCCTGCCGACCCAGCTGACCACGACCAAGATCGAGGAAAGCCTCGCCTCGCCCGACACGATGTCATTCTGGGACCTGCCCGGCTTCATCACCCTGCTCGAACAATCCGGATTTGCCGCGCAGCGCCACCGGCTGCATTTCAATGTTCTGCTCGCGCGCCCGTTTCTGTTCTGCGCGATGGTGCTGGTGGCGGCAACCTTTAGCCTGCGGATGCAGCGGCGCGGCGGGGGGACGATGATGATCATCAGTGGCGTCGTCGCCGGCTTTCTTCTCTATTTCGTTTCAGACATCGTGTTTGCCCTCGGCTTGTCGGATAAGCTGCCGGTGCTGCTGGCGGCGTGGACGCCGACGGGGATCAGCCTGATCTTCGGCGTTTCGATGCTGCTGCACCTCGAGGACGGATGACACGGCCCCGACCTTGATGCTTTGTTTGATCGGCCCATTGCCCGCCAAGCCAGCACATTGCCCACCACGACGGACTGCAACCGCGAGCCTTGACCAAAAACGGCCCATGACAGGTTTCCCCCGACCTGGATCCCGATCCGCCCGCCGCGCCGGCCGGCTGCTGCTGGCCGCGGCGCTGATGGCGTTCGGCCCGGCCGCGGCGCGCGCCGCCGAGCTGGGGCTTCACCACGCCGGCAGTGGAGACAAGAGCGCGCCGATCCTGTTTCAGGCGGACGAGGTCAATTACGATCAGCAGCTCGGGCTGACGATCGCCAAGGGCCACGTCGAAATCTCGCAGAACCACCAGGTCCTGCTGGCCGACGAGGTCAGCTACAACGAGCGCACCGACACGGTGACCGCGTCGGGCCACGTCAGCCTGCTGCAGCCGACCGGCGAGGTGCTGTTCGCCAATTACATGGAATTGAGCGATTCGATGAACAACGGCTTCGGCACCTCGGTGCGGATGCTGTTGGCCGATCACTCGCGTCTGGCCGCCAACACCGCGCGGCGCGTCAACGGCAACCTGACGCAGCTGCGCCGCGCCGTCTATTCGCCTTGCGATCTATGCAAGAGCGATCCGACCAAGCCGCCGGCGTGGCAGCTCAAGGCCGAGAAGATCAGCGACAACAAGGCGACAAAGCTGCTCGAGTTCGAAGACGCGACGATGGAGATCGACGGGGTACCGGTCTTCTATGCGCCGTACCTGTCGGCGCCGGACCCGTCGGTAAAGCGCGCGAGCGGCTTTCTGATGCCCTCCTTCGGCAACAGCAACCTGACCGGCTTTCATATCGCGCTGCCATATTACTGGGTGCTGGGACCCGACAAGGACCTGACCCTTTCGCCGCGGTTTACCACCCGCGCCGGCGAGCTGCTGGCCGGCCAGTACCGCCAACGCTTCGCCAATGGCGAGCTCAACGCCATCGCCAGCGTCAACTACAGCAATGTCGGCTCGGAAAGCCTGGAGAATACCGGCAGCCGACTGCGCGGCCACATCGATGCCAGCGGCGTATGGGATCTGAACGATACCTACCGCACCGGGTTCTCGCTCCAGCGGGTTTCCGACCAGACCTACCTGATGCGGTTCAATTTCAACAACCCGCTGCTCAACACCGAGATCAGTCGCGCCTATCTCGAAGGCTTCAACCCGCGCGGCTCGACCGATGTCGACGCCTACATGTTCCAGCCGCTGCAGCCGGGCTTTGGCGATTCGACGCAGCCGATCGTGCTGCCGGTCGCCAATCGAACCTGGTACAGCGAGCCCGACAGCTATGGCGGCAGCTGGAAGCTGAATGCCAACCTGCTCAACATCGTACGCGAGGTCGGCACGCAGACCCGGCGGGTCTCGCTGGGCAGCGAATGGGACAAGACGTTCCGCGACGGCATCGGCGGCGAATACCGATTCTCGGCCTCTCTGCGCGGCGACGCCTATTCGGTCAGCGACCTCAGCCCGCTATCCAACCCGGATCTGCCGAGCCGCTATTTCTCGATCAACGGCGCGCCGCCGCTTGAAAAGGTGTCGCTGAACTACCTGGCCGGGCGGGTCTTCCCGCAGCTGGGGCTGAAATGGGATTACCCGCTGGTGCGGCGCACCGAGAACAACACCGCGCTGATCGAACCGATCGTCGCAACCTATGTCGCGCCGAGCGGCGGCAACAGCCACAGGATCCCGGACGAAGACAGCCTCGGATTCGAATTCCGCGATTCGGACCTGTTCCGTGCCGACCGCTTTTCCGGCTATGACTTGCTCGATACCGGGCAGCGGGTCGATTACGGTCTCAAGCTGGGCTTCTACAGCAAGGACGGCGGCAGCTATCGGGCGCTGTTCGGGCAGAGCCTGCGCGCGCAAACCAACAACTACCTGCCGCCGGGTTCGGGCGCCGAACACAATCTGTCGGATTATGTCGGGCGCGTCGTACTGTCGCCGACTTCGTATCTCGACCTGATCTATCGCTTCCGGCTCGACCGCAATACGCTCAGCAACCGCACCCAGGAGATTGGCGCGACGGTCGGCCCGCAAAACCTGCGTTTCGGGGTCAACTACCTGTTGATCCCGGCCGAGCAGCTGAACCAGGTCGTGACCAACCCCGCTACCGGCCAGACCATCCTTTACGGCAAGCGCCAGCAGCTTACGGTGAATCTGTCGACCCAGCTGACCCGCTACTGGTCGCTGAAGGGATCGGAAACGATCAACCTCACGAACTCGAACAACATCGTCAACGGCGTCGCGACGCCGCAATCGACCAATACCAGCGCTTACGCGACGATTGCCGCCGTCTATCAGGACGAATGCATGGCATTTGTCGGCTCCGTCACGCAATCGGGGGTGCGCAACGGCGACGTGACCCCCGGCGTGTCGGTGCTGTTCAGCGTGGTTTTCAAGAATATCGGCGAGATCGGCGATACCGTCGCCTCGTTCAGCGGGTCCTGACACCACCTGCGACGCGCCGGCTGGCGACAACGGGGCCGCAACGCTGTAAGGTGCCGCCATCGCGGGCGAGAACAGGTCAGAGTGATGACGGCGTTGCGTTGGCTGTGTGCGCTAATGCTTGTGGCCGTCGGGGTAAGCGTGGGCGCATCGGCACAGCCGGTTCGGCGCACCGCTGCGGCACCGACACTAGCCGCCGAGTCCAGCCTGTCCGAGATGCCGCTGATGCGCATCGCCGCGGTCGTCAACGACCAGGTGATCTCGGTCTACGACGTGATGTCGCGCATGCGCATCGTGATGATCTCGTCGAACCTTCCCGACACCCCTGAGACCCGCAAACGGCTGACCAGCCAGGTGCTGCGCCAGCTGATCGACGAAAAGCTCGAGCTGCAGGAGGCCAAGCGGCAGGGCGTCACCGCGAGCGATCCCGAGCTCAAGGCGGCGCTCGGCATCATCGAAAAACAGAACAACATGCAGCCCGGCCAGCTCAACGCCTTCCTCAAGGCCCAGCACATCGACCGCGGCACCCTGGTCGACCAGCTCACCGCCTCGATCGTCTGGGGCAAGCTGGTCCGGCGCCGGGCGGCTGAAACCACCGAGATCACCGACGAAGAGATCGACGAGGCGCTGAAACGCGCCAAAGAGAACGAGCACGAGCCGCAAACCCGGGTCGCCGAGATCTTTCTGTCGGTCGACACCCCGTCCCAGGACCAGGAGGTCCTCGCCACCGCCAACCGCCTGATCGAGCAGATGCGGGCGGGCGCCCGGTTCTCAGCGATGGCCCAGCAGTTCTCCCAATCGGCGACCGCGGCGGTCGGCGGCGATCTCGGGTGGTTGCGCCCGGACCAGCTTCAACCGTCTCTGGCCAAGGCGGTTGCCGACCTGAAACCCGGCGAGTTGTCGCCGCCGATCCGAACCGCCGGCGGGTATTATATCCTGTTGGTGCTGGGCCGTCGGGGCGCCGGCGCGTCGACCGTCAGCCAGGACATGGTGTACGACATCGTGCAGGTGGTGTTTCCGATTCCGAACAGCGCGACCGAGGCGCAAAAGCAGGCAGCCGCGCTTCAGGCAGTAAACGTTGGCCGGGCGTCCAAGGACTGCAGCGAGATGCTGCGGATCGGCAAGGAGCGCGCCCCGAAATTTTCCAGCGAAGGCCATCTGCGCGCGAGCGAGATTTCGCCGGCGCTGCGCAACCTGATCGATCACCTCAAGATCGGCCAGCCGTCACAGCCGATCCTTCAGCGCAACGGCGTCGGCATCCTGATGGTGTGCAGCAAGGGGGTGCCCCCGCCGACCAAAATCACCCGCAATGCGGTCATCGAATCGCTGACGCGAGATCGCCTCGACGCGGTGGCCCGCCGCTATCTGCGCGATCTGCGGCGCAACGCCTATGTCGACATCCGGGCCTGAGCACGGCGCCCGGCCGCTCGCGCTGACGATGGGCGAGCCGGCCGGGATCGGCGGCGAGATTTCGCTGCTGGCGTGGCAGCGCCGTGATTGCGGGGTTCCCGCCTTCTACGCGATCGACGACCCGGCTCGGCTCGCCGGCCTCGCCCGGGAGCTCGGCTGGGCGGTTCCGGTTCGCGCGATCGAGCATCCGGACGAGGCCGCCGCGCTATTTTCCGAGGCGCTGCCGGTGCTGGCGCTCGACGGCGCGCCGCGCGCCCGGCCCGGCCGTCCCGACGAGGCCGATGCCGCACTGGTTCTGGCGGCGATCCGGCACGCGGTCGCCGACGTCCAGGCCGGGCACGCCGCGGCGCTCGTCACCAACCCGATCAACAAGGACGCGCTGTACCGCACCGGGTTCCACCACCCGGGCCACACCGAATACCTGGCCGAGCTGGCGGGCATTGGCGCGCCGGCCGTGATGATGCTGGTCGGCGCCGGGCTGCGCGTCGTGCCGGTGACTGTCCACCACTCCTTGCGCGAGGCGATCGGCCTGCTGTCGGCGACGACGATCACCCATACGGGGCGCGTCGTCGACGCCGCGCTGCGCCGCGATTTCGGGATTGCCGAGCCGCGCCTCGCGGTCGCCGGCCTCAACCCGCATGCCGGCGAGAGCGGCGGGCTCGGGCGCGAAGACATGGACATCATCGCCCCGGCGATCGCCGAATTGCGCGCCTCCGGGGTCGACGCGCGCGGCCCGCTCGCCGCCGACACGATGTTTCATCCGGCGGCACGGCAGGGCTACGACGCGGCGTTGTGCATGTTTCACGACCAGGCGCTGATCCCGATCAAGACGATCGATTTCGACGGCGCGGTCAACGTCACGCTCGGATTGCCGTTCATCCGCACCTCGCCCGACCACGGCACCGCCTTCGACATCGCCGGGCGCGGCCTTGCCCGGCCCGACAGCCTGATCGCCGCGCTGAAGCTCGCGGCGGCGATGGCGGCACGGCGCTTCGCCCACTGACCGCCGCGCCGGAACCGGCCGAGCTGCCGCCGCTGCGCGAGGTCATCGCGCGCTTCGGCATCGGCGCGCGGCGCAGCCTCGGACAGAACTTCCTCCTCGACCTCAACCTGACCCGACGCATCGCACGGGCCGCGGGGCCGTTCGACGCGTCGAGCGTGATCGAGATCGGGCCCGGCCCGGGCGGCCTCACCCGCGCCCTCCTGGCCGAGGGCGCGCAGCATGTCTGGGCGATCGAGCGCGACCCGCGCTGCCTCGCCGCGCTGGAACCGCTCGCCGCCGCCTATCCCGGGCGCCTGACGCTGATCGATGGCGACGCGCTGACGATCGACCCGGCCGCGCGGTGCCCGCCGCCGCGCCGGATCGTCGCCAATCTGCCGTACAACATCGCGACCGCGCTGTTGCTGCGCTGGCTCGACCGGGTGCACGACTATGACAGCCTGACGCTGATGTTCCAGCGCGAGGTCGCCGAGCGGCTCGTCGCCGCGCCGCGCACCCCGGCCTACGGCCGGCTGTCGGTGATCGTGCAATGGCTGTGCGAGGTCCGCATCCTGTTCGACATTCCGGCGCGCGCCTTCACTCCACCGCCGAAAATCACCTCAACCGTCGTCCAGTTCACCCCGCGCGCGGCGCCGCTTGCCGCAGCCGAAAAGGCTGTTTTAGAAAGGGTTACCGCCGCTGCCTTCAACCAGCGGCGCAAGATGCTGCGCCAGAGCCTCAAGGCGCTCGGGGTGCCGGTCAAGCCGCTGCTCGCCGCCACCGGTATCGCCCCGACCGCGCGCGCCGAGGAACTCTCGGTCGCCGAATTCTGCGCCCTGGCGCGCGCGGCGATGCACCCGATGTCAGGCAGCCCGTAGGCGGTTCACGAACTCCAGCAAATCGGGCTGCGCCTCGCGGCGCAGAACCTCAGCCATAGCGGCGACGGAGCCTTGCGCGGGTACTCGTCCCCGCCTTATTCGCTCTGCGGCGATAATTGCCTCGGCTTGCTCGACACTGAGTGCCAAATCATCGTTTATGATTACGTATTCATATTCCGGCCAATGGCTCATTTCTTCTATAGCTTTTTCCATTCGGCTGGCGACTACTTGGGCACTGTCCTGGGCCCTGGTCCGTAAGCGAGCCTCCAGTGCTTGCATATTTGGCGGCAACACAAAAATCGTGACCAGATGGTCTGGTAGGCTGGCTTTTACCTGCTGCGTGCCCTGCCAGTCGATGTCGGTGACGATGTCGCGGCCCTGGGCAATTGCCGCCTCGATCGGCTGGCGTGGCGTGCCGTAGCAGTGGCCGAACACCGTGGCGTGCTCGAGCAGGTCGCCGGCGGCGGCCATGCGGTCGAACGTCGCCTGCTCGATGAAATGGTAATCCCGCCCGTCGATTTCGCTCGACCGACGCAGCCGGGTCGTCACCGACACCGACAGCGACAGGCTAGGGTCGCGTTCGAGCAGCCGGCGGGTGATCGTGGTCTTGCCCGCGCCCGACGGCGACGACAACACCAGCAGAAAGCCGCGGCGGTGCAGGTCGGGCGCGCTCATTCCAGGTTCTGCACCTGCTCGCGGAACTGCTCGATCGCCGCCTTCAGGGCAAGCCCGATGCGGGTCAGTGCGATATCCGCAGATTTCGAGCACAGCGTGTTGGCTTCGCGGTTCAGCTCCTGGCACAGGAAATCGAGCTGACGGCCGACCGCCTCGCCCTGGCGCAACAGGTCGCCGGCCTGCGACAGATGCGCGCGCAGCCGGTCGATCTCTTCGCGGATGTCGGCGCGGGTGACGAGCAGTGCCACCTCCTGGGCGATCCGCTCCTGCGGCATCGCCGGCACGAGGCCGGCAAGCTCGGCGATCGCGGCTTCGAGCCGCGCGCGGATCGCCTCCGGCTGGGCCGCCGCGGTCTTCGCCGCGGCGACGACGAGCCCGGTCATCTCGGCGAGCTGCCCGGCAAGCAGGTGGTCGAGCCGGGCGCCTTCCTCGGCGCGCGCGGTGGCGAGCCGGTCGAGCGCAGCGGACCAGCCGTCGAGAATCGCGGCGCGGCGCGCCTCCGAAGTTGCCGCGTCCTCGTCGTCATCGACGATTTCGATGACGCCGCGCAGGCCCAAGAGACCATCGAGCCGCGGCGGGGCCGCCTCGATCACCCCGCGCAGCTCGCCGAGCGCCGCGCCGAGCTGCGCCAGCAGCTCGCGGTTGATCCGCACCGTCGGTGGCCGGACGCGATCAACCGACAGAGTCGCCGACAGCGTGCCGCGGCGGAACCGCGAGGCGAGCGCGCCGCGCAGCTGCGGCTCGACCCCGTCGAACCCCGGCGGCAACCGCAGCCGCAAGTCGAGCGAGCGGCCGTTGACGCTCTTGATCTCCCAGGCCCACGAGATGCCGGCCGCCTCGCCTTCGACGCGGGAGAAGCCGGTCATGCTGGCTATGCCCATCGTCACCTCGGGGGCTTTAGTGCGCGCAGCGGTGGCCGGCGACATGCCGACAGCGCTGATGCGGCGCGGGAAGCGGCGGCTTCGGCGGCGGAACCGGCGGCGTGGCCTGCGCGACCGGCGCGACCGGCGACGCCGGCTCGCTCTCGCCGAGCCCATGACGATAGAGCGCAACGTTGCGGTTGTGCTCGGCCAGCGTCTTGGCAAAGATGTGGCCGCCATTGCCGTCGGCGACGAAATACATATCGTCGGTGTGCTCCGGCCGCGTCGCCGCAAGCAGCGACGATTTTCCCGGGTTGGTGATCGGGCCCGGCGGCAGCCCTGTGGCAATGTAGGTGTTGTAGGGCGAATCGACCGCCAGGTCGGCGTGGGTCAGGGGCCGGCCGAGATGGCCCGACTTTTCGCCGGTCAGGGCAAAGATTACGGTCGGGTCGGATTGCAGCCGCATGCCGAGGCGCAGCCGGTTGATAAAGACCCCGGCGATGTGGGCGCGCTCGTCGGCGCGCTTGGCCTCTTTCTCGACGACCGAAGCGAGGATCACCGCCTGCTGCGGCGTGGTCAGATACAGGTCGGCGCGGCGGTGGGCCCAGGCTTGCGCCAGCGCCGCCTTCATCGACTGGTGCATGCGTTCGAGCAGGCCTGCGCGCGAATCGCCGTAGCTGTAGGCATAGGTCTCCGGCAACAGCGAGCCCTCGGGCGGGACCGGTCCGGGATCACCGGCAAGGCCCGGCGCGCGCTTGACCAGCGCCACGATCTCGTCGCTGGTCAGCCCTTCGGGGATGGTCAGCAGATGCCGAACCGTCTTGCCCGAATCGAGCAGGTCCATCGCCCCGAACATGCTGATCCCGGCGGGAAACTCGTATTCGCCCGATTTCAGCGCGCCGCCGCGACCGGTAACCTTGGCCGCCACCTCAAACACGATCGGGTGTCGGATCACCCCGTTCTGCCGCAACAGCCGGGCGATCGCCGAGATGCCGGTATGCGCAGGAATGACGATCGTATGCGGCGTCGTTGCGGGGCCCGGCGCCGAGGCGTCCTTATAGCCCCAGTACGCGGTGCCGGCCGCCCCGCCGACCAGCACCACGGCGGCGACAAAGCTCCATGCCAGCAGCGCGAAGAGCCCCCTCATCGGGCACCGCGGCCGCTGCCCCCTGGCGGCCGGACCGCCCGGCGGCTCACCCCCGCCCCTCGGGCCTCGCGAAGATCAACGAGGCGTTGGTCCCGCCGAACCCGAACGAGTTCGACAGCACATAGTCGACACGGCGTTCCCGCGCCTTCTTGGCGACGAGGTCGATGTCGCAGGCGGGTGACGGATTGTCGAGGTTGAGGGTCGGCGGCACGATCCCGTCGCGCAGCGCCAGGATCGAAAAGATCGCCTCGACACTGCCGGCGGCGCCGAGCAGGTGGCCGATCGCCGACTTGGTCGACGACATCGACAGGCGATAGGCGTGGTCGCCGAACAGACGCTTGACCGCGCCCAGCTCGATCTCATCGCCAAGCGGGGTCGAGGTGCCGTGCGCGTTGATGTAATCGATCTTATCGGGCGTCAGCCGGGCGCTGCGCAGCGCGTTGCGCATCGAGCGGAAGGCCCCGTTGCCGTCTTCGGCGGGCGCGGTCAGGTGATGGGCATCGCCCGACATGCCGTAGCCGATCACCTCGGCGTAGATCTTGGCGCCGCGGGTCTTGGCGTGCTCGTATTCCTCAAGCACCAGGATGCCGGCGCCCTCGCCCATCACGAATCCGTCGCGCCCCTGATCCCACGGCCGCGAGGCGCGGGACGGCTCGTCGTTGTATCCGGTCGACAATGCCCGCGCGGCGGCGAATCCGGCGATGCCAAGCCGACAAATCGCCGCCTCGGTGCCGCCGCACACCATCACATCGGCGTCGTCGAGCGCGATCAGCCGCGCCGCGTCGCCGATCGCATGCGCGCCGGTCGAGCACGCCGTCACGACGGCGTGGTTCGGCCCCTTGTAGCCATAGCGAATCGACACGTTGCCCGAGGCCAGGTTGATCAGGCTGGCCGGAATGAAAAACGGCGACACGCGGCGCGGGCCGCGCTCTGCCAGGATCAGCGCGGTATCGTTGATGCTCGGCAGCCCGCCGATGCCGGAGCCGATCATCACCCCGGTGCGCTCTCGCGCCTCCTCGTCCTCGGGCTGCCAGCCCGAATCGTCGATCGCCTGGGCCGCGGCCGCCATCGCGAAGATGATGAAGGTATCCATCCGGCGATGGTCCTTTACCGGCACCCAATCCGCGGCGTCGAACAGCCCCGAGGCGGTATCGCCGAGCGGCACCTGGCCGGCAACGCGCGACGGCAGGTCCGACACGTCGAACGACTGAATCGCCCCGATCCCGGATTCGCCCGCGACAAGCCGGCCCCACACCCGCTCGAGGCCAATGCCGAGCGGGGTCACCAGCCCCATTCCGGTGATGACGGCGCGCCTCATTGCGGTCGCGATCCAGGGGTCGCGCGCATGCTAGGGCATCCCGGCGCGCAGGACTCTGCTGCCCGCGGCCATCTGGGATTCCGGCCGCTCAGCTATGGGTCTCGATAAAGCTGACCGCATCTTTCACGGTAATGATCTTCTCCGCGGCATCGTCCGGGATTTCACACCCGAACTCTTCCTCGAAGGCCATAACCAGCTCGACTGTATCAAGGCTGTCGGCGCCCAGATCATCGATGAAGCTGGCGTTCTCGGTCACCTTGGTTTCGTCGACCCCAAGGTGCTCGACGACGATCTTCTTGACCCGTTCGGCGACGTCGCTCATCCGTTCTTTCCTCGGTTTGCTGGCAACTCAACTTGTCTCAACGCGCACCGGACGCTCATGTACGGGCGCTCCATCATGCGCCGCATCACGGGCGCGCTGGGGGCGCGGGTCACATAACATGATTCCCGGCGGTGTTCTAGCAAGGGGAAAATTCGCCTTCCCGACATCAAACCATTGCCATGCCGCCATTGACGTGCAGCGTGTGGCCGGTGATGTAGGCAGCTTCGGCGCTCGCCAGAAACAACACCGCGGCGGCGACATCGTCCGGGGCACCCATGCGGCCCATCGGAATCGTCGCGGCAATGCGCTGCTGCTGCTCGGGGCTGAGCGCCTCGGTCATTGCGGTGGCGATGAACCCGGGCGCGACGCAGTTGACCGTAATGCCACGCGTCGCAACCTCGGCAGCAATCGATTTGGCCATGCCGATGATCGCCGCCTTCGACGCGGCGTAATTGGCCTGGCCAGCATTGCCGGTGACCCCGACCACCGACGTGATGCAGACGATGCGGCCGTGGCGCCGGCGCACCATGCCGCGCAACGCGGCGCGGGTCAGGCGGAAGGTCGCGTTGAGGTTGACCTCGAGCACGGCCCGCCAATCCTCGTCGCGCAGCCGCAGTGTGAGCCCGTCGCGGGTGATGCCGGCATTGTTGACGAGGATGTCGAGCCGTCCCATCGCCGCCTCGGCATCCTTGACCAGCGCCTCGGCCGCGGCCGGATCGGACAGGTCGGCGGTGATCGCATGGGCGCGCTCGCCGAGCTCGGCGGCGAGCGAATCGAGTACGGCAGTACGCGTGCCGGCGACCGCGACCGCGGCACCGCTGCTGTAGAGCAGGCGGGCGACCGCGCCGCCGATCCCGCCCGAGGCGCCGGTGACCAGCGCGGCCTGTCCATGCAGATCGAACACCGCGCGCCCTACAGCCGCTTGACCAGTTCGTCGAGCTCGGCCGGCGTACCGACCGAGGCGACCGAAAGCTCGCGGTCGACCCGCCGCGTCAGCCCAGCCAATACCTTGCCCGCGCCGATCTCGACGACTTCCTCGACCTCGCTGGCGGCAAACAGCTGCACGGTCTCGCGCCAGCGCACCATGCGCGTCACCTGCTCGACCAGCAGTTGCTTGATCTCGTCGACATCGATGGTCGGCTTGGCGGTCACGTTGGCGACCAGGGGCACCAGCGGCGGCTCGAACCGGGCCTCGGCCAGCGCCTCCTTCATGACCTCCGCCGCCGGCGCCATCAGCCCACAATGAAACGGGGCGCTGACCGGCAACATGATCGAGCGCCGGGCGCCGCGCCCGGCGGCGATCGCGAGCGCGCGCTCGACCGCCGCAGTGCTGCCGCTGACCACGATCTGGCCCGGGCAGTTGTCGTTGGCGACGTCGCACACGCCGCCACCGTCCGTCGCCTCCTTGGCGACCTCGCGCGCCGCGTCGATGTCGAGGCCGAGCAGTGCCGCCATCGCCCCTTCGCCGACCGGCACCGCCTTCTGCATCGCCTGGCCGCGACGCTTGACGAGGCGCACGGCCTCGCCGACCGAAACCGCGCGCGCCGCCGCCAGCGCCGAATATTCACCGAGCGAATGCCCGGCGACATAGGCGAGCCGGCGCACTATGTCGAACCCGGCCTCGGCCTCCAGCACGCGAATCACCGCCAGACTCGCCGCCAGCAGCGCCGGCTGCGCGTTTTCGGTCAGCTTCAGCTCGCTTTCCGGCCCCTCGAACATAAGCCGGGATAGGCGCTGCGACAGCGCGTCGTCGACCTCTTCGAACAGCAGCCGTGCCGCGGAAAAGGCCGCGGCCAGCTCCTGCCCCATTCCGGGCGCCTGCGAGCCCTGGCCCGGAAACACGAACGCGCGCTTCATCCTCGGCTGTCCCCATGCCCCGCGATTGCCCTGGTCATAGCCACGTCGGCGAGGGTGTCAAGGCAATGCGTGCGACGCGCCGCCGGCAAAGCGCGGGCCCATCGGGCCGTCACCGGCAGAATCGCAGGTCGTCGCGCTCGTTTTCGTAATCGGTCATCACCTGCCGCAAGATGCTGTTCGGCGGCAGCTTGTCGAGCGCCGCCTGGATCTGCCGGTGCTGGGCGAGGGTGTAATGCACCGGCTTGGGGCAGCCGTTGGTCGGCGGCCGGTCCTGGTCATCGCCCCCATGACAGCCGGCCAACAGCAGCGCCGCAGCCAGCGCCCATCCCGCCCCAAAACGCATCGCACCCCCCGCCCGAGTCGTGCACGATGAGGTTGCACGACGGCACGATCAAGCGCCACAGCGCCGCGGGCGCCGGGCTAGGGCAGCGCGGGTATCGGAGGCAGCCCGGCAACGCCGCCGGCGCGATCTTGAGGCCGAGGGCGAGGACCGTCTGCTGGGCGTCGAGCACCAGCGGCCCACACGCGACGTTGAGGCCTTTGAGCGCGGTCGGCACCGCCTGGATCGCATTGACCCCGTCGCGCCCCTCCTGAAACGCGGTGAACAGTCCCTTGGGCGCCGTGCTCGGGATCAGGTTCGGCTGCGCCTGGATCACCGGAACCAGCGCCTCGTAGCACGTCGCCGCGAGCGTGTCGTGGTGCGCCTTGGCGTCGGCATCGGCGGCCTGCAGATCGGCGACGGTAAATTTCTGCAACGTCGTCTGCACCTGGCCGAGCCCGCCCGGCGCCGCCGTACTGCCCGTGCCGCCGCTGGCGGCACAAGCACCGACCAGCGCGGCCAGGCAAAGCGGGATGAGATTTCTGCTCACTGGTTCCCTCCATTGGCTGAGGCCTTCGGCCCGCCGGCGCGGTCGGCGACGAGCAGACGCGTCGCCAGCACCTCGATCTCATCGATCGTCGGACCGCTCTGCTGCGGCAGGACCACCTTGAGCGTGCCGATCGCGCCCAGCGCGGCGGGGATCGAGGTGGCGAGGGCGGCGGTCCCGCCCGCCGCCTCGAACGCGGCGAGGCCGGCGAGGATCGCCAGGCCGACCACGGTCAGCGGCAGCGGCGGCCAGCTTTGCAGCTGGGCCCACAGGGTCTTCATCGGGGTTCCTTTCGGGTGGTTGAGCTTGGCTGGCTTGCCGGCGGGTCAGCCGGCCGGGCGGGTTCCGCTCCGGTGCCACAGGCGCAGCGCGTCGCGGGTGCCGACCCAGACCGAGCGGTCGACCGGCCCGGCGATTCCGGGCACCGCGCCGGCCGGGGTGTATTGATGAAAATCGTACGGGCGCGCGGCGTCGCGGCCCGGCGGCAGGCGCGGCGCCCGGATCACCAGGCTCGCGTAATCGCCCGGCGCCTCACCGCGCGGGTATTCCGGCAGAAACAGCGGCCAGCGCGATAGCGCCAGATTCGCGGCGCGAAGCTGGGCCCAGCCGTAATAGCCGACCGGGTCGCGCCCGGTCGCCTCCGACACCGCCGCGCCAATCATGACAAGCCCAGCGACGCTGGCGACGGTCTCCCAATCGAGCATCGCCGGCATCCCGGCCGCGAGCCCGGCCGCGGCGATGAAGTGCCGGGCCTGGTCCGCCGCCGCCCCAGCATCGACAAAGTGATACGGCACGGCGAGGATTCCGACCGCCTCCGCGGCCGCACGGTTTTCGGCAAAGCGCGGATCGACGAACCGGGCGCCTTCGCTGGCCTTGATAAAGGCGAGCGCTATGCCGGCGCCGGCGACCGCGTTCCAGTCGATATCGCCGTTGTAATGCGACACGTCGATGATCCCGTCGAGGACGGGCGAAGGCAGGCTCATCGTATCCCTCGCGAGTGATCAGGGATGGCCGAGGCCGCGCGCGGTCAGCGCGCCGAGCACCCCGGAGATGCCGCTCAGCAGCGCGGTCAACGCCATGCGCCAGCGGTGATGGGTGCGATCGGCCGAGAAGCGGGCCGCCTCGTCGCCGGCAAGCCGCAGTTCGACGGCCCTGACCCGACGGTCGAGCTCGGCCAGCTCGCCCGAACGCGAGCGCAGGTCGCTTCGCAATTCGTCGATCCGCTGGCCGAGCGCGCGCACCTCGGCGCACAGCACACCGAGCGCGCGATCGACGCTGTCGCTGTCGATTGCCATTGGAGTTTTCCTGAAAATCCGACTCTCGGAAGGCGTCGGCGCAGTCGAAGGCGCTTACGCTCGTTTGAGCGCGCGGGAAGCCGCGAATTGCGGGTCGAACAACGCAGCACCGCGCAACAGCCAAAGCTCGGAGACTGGCGGTAGATCCGCCACGGCGTTTGCCGCCGCGTACCAAGTGGCGCCGCGACGGTCGGGCTCGTCCCTCGTGCCCTCAGCAGTGGGTGACGATGCCGTCGGTGACGGTGAGGGTGGTCAGGCTGACGGTGCCGGCCGCGCAACTCACGCCGGCCGTACCCGCGGCGACATAGCCGCCCGAGGCGTTCACCTGGCCGCCCTCGACATCGAGCAGATAGCTGGGCGTGCCAGACCCGATTTCCACCTGCCCGTTATTCGCGACAAACAGCCGCTGCACCGGTGAGGTGGTGCCGTCCTGGGTCGTGTAGAACGAGATGTTGGTGCCGGTGTCGCTCCCCGTCCAGTTGTCGTCGGCCCGCATGTGAATGGTCGCCGGGTTCGGCACGACAAAGCCCGATCCGTTGTAGCCGGAACCGGCGAGGATGAAGATGTCCATCCCGGCGGTCGTCGCGGTCGGGCTGGCGACCGACCCGCCAAAGCCTTTGCCTTGAAAGGCCGGGCCCGGATTGACGCCGGCGCTGTAGATGTCGACGCGCTCCTTGTTGCTGTCGCCTTGAATGATGAGCGAGCCGAAACCGGCGCCAAGCGGGTTGAGCGAGCTGTCGACGACGAGCGGGGCAGTCGGCGAAGACGTGCCGATCCCGACCAGCCCGCCGCCGGTGATGATGCCGCCGCCCGGCAGCGTCGTCGTGCCCGACAGCGTGCACCCGGAACAGGCGAGGCCGGTCTGGCTGGTGGCGATCGACACCGCGCCGGTGTTCGACACCGACAGCCCGGTGCCGAACGTGATCGGGCCGGAAACCGTGGTCTGCGCGCGCGCCGGGCCGGCGAGGGCCGCAGCGAGGGCGAGCGCTGCCCACGCGCTGGTCTTTCCCCACGCGCTGGTCTTTGCGATGCGCCGCATCAAAACCTCCGATACCAGGTGTTGTTGGCCGCGCGATAGCGCCAGCCGCAGCCGCCGTTGGCGGCCAAGAGGAACGGGCCGCCGCCGTTGACCGTCTGCCCTGCGGCGGGCGACACGCTGAGCGCGGTGATCGCCTGCGTGCTCGATATCTCGAAGACCTGCCCATCATTGGCACTGGGCGGCATGACGACGGTGAGACTGGCGAGCGGCGCCGTCGGATCGATCACATAGGCGCCGAGATAGGCCGGCGCGGTCAGCGTCGCGCCGCTCGTCGGCTGCTCGTAGGCATAATTGCCGCCGCCACTCGCCCCGACCTGGTGACCGCCAGCGGTCGCGCCGTCCTGCACGTGCAACGAATAATCGTCGGTGTTGACGACGAGTTCGCCGAGCGGTCCGGTATAGGCCGCCACCGCGGCCGAGTTGCCGCGGGCGAGCTGAACCTGGGTATGCGACATCAGGGTATCATCCCGAAATTGACCGTGGCACCGACCGCGACCGAAACCGCGCCGAAATCGGCCGCGGCGATCATGCTGCCGCCGACCTCGCCCCAATCCTCGTTGGTGCCGGCGGCCAGCCCGGCGATGACAGGACCGGCGAGCGGATTGTTGCCGGCACCGTCGAGCGCGATGCTGTACGCAGTCACCGTGGCGAGGCTTTGCAGTTGCTGACCAAAGATGTTGAAGCCCGGAAGCTTCAGATACACCGTCTGGCCGACAAAGCTCGCCGGATAGGGATAACGGAACACTGCCGGGTCGTTGGGACCGATCCGGCCGAATTGCGACCCGCCGCCGTGCGCGCCGATCGCGGTGCCGTAAAGCCCGCGCCGCAGATAGGTGAGGTTGTAGTGGTACGCCGCGGTCAGGGTTGCGGTCTCGAACGCCACCAGCTCGCCGCCGCAGTAGCACAAAGTGACAGAGTTGTCGGCGTCAGTCGTCGTGCCGGAGATCAGCTGGCCCTGGCTTTCGCTCAGATCGACTGCCAGCGTATCGGCGGTATCCGGGTCGGGGTGCGCCGGCAGCACGGCCGTCAGCACCCCCTGACGGCCGCCCTGATAGATCGTGCCGGCAAAGGCATAGGTGTTGCCGTCGCTCGAAATCCACACCTGACAGCCGCCCCAATCGGTGCCACCGGTCGCCAGCACCCAGACCTCGGTGACGCCGGCAGTCAGCCCGGGCGGCGGCTCGAACAGGATCGGCGCGTTGGTATCGCCGGGGTCGACAAACGGGTCGAGCGGCGCCCCGGCGCTCGCCTGCTTGGCATGGGCGGTCGCGGTGCCGACCCCGATCGGCGCGATGGTTCCGGGCATGTTACGGCGTCACCCCGGGGATTTCTTCGGCGGTGACTGTCAGTTCACCGTTGTCGTTTTCCTCGATCTGGGTGATGCGCACCGGCGCGGAGGCGAGGCCCAGCGCGGTGTCGCTGATCAGCACGATGTCCATTGGTTCGAGCAGGGCATAGCGCCACCCCAGCTTGAATTGATAGGTGTTGCGGATATAGGCCTTGCGCTGCAGTTGCAGCTGCGCCGAAACGGTGGCGGCCGCTGGGTTGGTGAACTGGTGCGCCTGGATCGATGGTTCGGTGCGCAGCCCGTACTGGTCGATCAGCCCTTGATCGAACACCGCGATGATCTGCGGGTTGTAGCTGTTGGCCGCGTCCATGTATTCGAGCGACAGCCAGTTGGCCGCCTGTGCCGGGTCGCTGCGGGTCAGCAGCACCGGATCGCTGGCTCTGTCGCCGCTCTTTCCCCACGCCAGAAAGTCGCCGTCGCCGAGGCTGTATTGCCAGGTCAGATTCGGCGTCCAGCTTGCGCCGTTGGCCGACAGCGCCTGGTCGCCATAGGAGATGATGCGCAACGTGTTGCCCGACCACACCACCGCCGAAACCGTGAGGTCCGCCAGTTCCTGAAGCCAGCGCGCCGCCGGCTGCTGCCGGTCGAGCAGCAGCGACATCGCCAGCCCCGCCGCCTGGCAGTAGTTCCCCCAATCGGCGATCGCCGCGGCGTCGAGATTGCCGGCCGGAAACCCGGCGCCGTAGCGCGGGTTGGTCAGCAGGTCGGTGGTGATCTGGTCGGGCCGCGCGTCATTGGGAAACGACGCGCCGGCGCCGCCGACGAGAAACCCGGTGATCTCGAATGAGATGTTCGGCATCGCCGGCGAGTTGCCGAGCTGCATCGGCGTGCCGGTGCTGTATGCGGTGCCGGAATAGCCAAGCACCGGCTGGTTGGAATCGCCGCTGGCGAAGACCGGGTCGGCCGCCTGCCCGTCATTGCCGACATAGCCGTTAAGCCCGGCTTTGCCGAGCCCGACCGCGATGCCGCCATTGGCCCAGATGCGGTTGCCCGAACTGCTGCCATAGATCGAGCCGGTGAACGCGACCGGCCCCTGGCAGATTCCCATCGCCACATCGACCGCATATTGCTGCTGGCCGGAGCCCTTCTTGCCGCCCCCGCCGCCCAGCCCCTTGCCGCCCTTGCCGCCGGCCGATCCGGTGAAGCCCCAGAACTCCAGCAGGTTGATCGTCACCCGCTGGGTGCCATAGCAGATCGCGATCGGGCTGCCGGCCTGGCTGGTGTTGTAGCGGAACGATCCGACCTGCGGGTGGTCGAAGGCGTTGACGAATGGCGTCGGCCCGCCGCCCTTGCCGCCGGGAACCAGGTCAATCATCGATCACCCCGAAACAACGCACCGCCCGATCGGCGAGCGGAAATCGCGTCGCGTCGCCCCACACGACCCGCCCGGCCGCCCAATAGGCATGGATCACCCGCGGCCATTGGATGACGATGGCACCGTGTGAAAACGTTCGGCCAAAGCGGAACACGCTCACGTCGCCGGGCAGCGGCGGCCGATCGACTTCGCGCGCGTACATCAACAGGCGGTCAAGGTAGCGCTCGGCATCACGGTGCAGGTGCCAATCCGGCGGGTAATAGCCGGGGTCGACATGCGGGGTGAGGCCGCAGCGCTCGAACACTTCGGCCAGCAACATCGCGCAGTCGACGCCGGCGCCCTTGACCCGCCCCTGGTGGTGAAACGGCGTGCCCAACCAGGTGGTGGCCTCGGCCACGATCGCGGTCCGGATCGTATCTGTCATCCCCATGTCACACCGCCAGCTCGGGCGGCGGGATGTACGGAAAGCCTCCGTAATGGTCGAGATTGTTGAAAATGTTCTGGCACGTCGCGACGGTGTGGTCGCAGCCCGGCATCAGTCGAAACGTGTCGCCGACCGCGACCGGATAGAGCCACGCCTTGAGCAGCGACACGGTGCCGCCGGTGAGCCGGCCTATCGTTCGCGCCAGCCCGGCATTGGTGCCGCTGACGCCGACGATCGTGCCCTCGTCGTACAGCGTCGCCGGGGTCGGCGAGAGGCTGGTGACGATCTGCGACTGGGTCGAGCCCGCGAGCGCAGGTTGCGTCGTCGCCAGGCTCGTCCGGTCGAACGTGCACATCGCATCGCCGAAGACATGGGTACACGCCGCCTGATAGAGCCGCCGCGGCATCTGCTGCACCGCCAGGAGGTTCATCAGCGACTTGACCTTGAAGGCAATCGTCGTGCGGCCGACATCGGTCTCGGCGACCCGGCCGCAAAACCACACGATCGCGCCGAGCGACATTTCCAGCCCGCCGCCCGCCGCACCCGGCGGCGCGAAAAACCGGTCAAGCTCGATCGTCGCGCCATCGAATTCGCCGACCCGCACCGCCTCGGCAAACGTGAACGCGCCGATCATGTCTTCGGCGCCGGCCAACACCGAGATATCGAGTTCGGTCGGCTCGATCCCGACCTTGGTCGTCACCATCGAGCGTCCGAACCGGGGCCCGAGCGCAAAACTGGTATAGCCGGTGGCGTTGTAGTTGAGGCTGCCGGCAGGAAACGCCGTGCCGGGGATGGTCAGCGCGGTGGTCCACCCGGAATAGCGCAGCACCGATCCGCTCGGCAGCGCGAAGGTGTACAGGTCGACGATCACAAAATCGTCGTTCTGCGCCAGGTAATTCTGCAGCGCCGCGGACGCATCTCTCATAGGAACACCGATTGCAGCTTGATCTGCTTGAGCGACCACAGTTGGTACAGAAAGTTCTCGAACTCGGTGGTGTCGTCGGCAAAGCGAACGCGAAAGTAATAGGTGAAGTCGGCGCTGACCGATTGGCCTGCCGGCGGCGGCGTGGTGAACGTCACCAGCCCGCTGGTGGCATCGACCGAATACCCGCCCGGGCTTTGCCGCACCCCATTGAAGTAGACGTCGGCGACCACGTTCGGCGCGGTGATCGGCTCGGCAAACCCGCCGCCGGGCAGCGCCGCGCCCATCGTCCGCATCAGCTGGAACGCGGCCGTGCTGCCGTCGCCGGTGCCGAGCATCTGGCCGGTTACGCTGTTGTCGCTCGGGTCGGCGAACAGGAAAGGCTGAAAGGCGCCCTGCTGCTCGAGGAAGAACCCCATCAGCGTGCGCAGCTCGTCGTAGCCGGTGCCCTGCCCGGCGCCGCCGCGCGCGTCCCATTGGTCGCGCAGCAGCGAATAGGTCAGCGTCCAGGTCCAGATCGGGTTCGGCTGGTCGAGCGCGCGCAATTCGCGTCCCGACACCGCGCGCTGGATGCGGGTCGCGAAGCGCGGCTGTTTGCTGACGCTCCAGGCAAGGCCGGGCAGCGTCGGAAAAATCGCGGTCACGGCCGGCCTACAGGCTGCGCGGGGTCAGCGCGTTCTGGCGAAACATGTCGCGGATCGCGCCGGCGTTGTGCCGCATGTTCTCGCGAAACCAGCGGCTGATCGCCGGCGCGTCGGCCGGCCCGTGGAAATGCGCGTGGAAATGCTGGCCGGCCGCGGCGCCGTGCCCGATCATGTCTTGCAGCCCCTCGCTGATCGGCGCCGGCAGCACCATCTCGCGCGCGTGCAGCAGCGCCGGGGTGGCCCCGGTGAAATTGGGCAATGCCCAGCCGCCCGCGGCGCTCGGCACGATGCCGCCCTTGCCGAAACTGAACAGGCCGCCGAGCCACGAGAACAGCCCGCCGACGGTTGCCGCGCCCCCGGCCGCGACGCCGGCCACGCCGCCGGCAACGGCGCCGGCCGCGCCGATCCCGCCGATCGCGGCGGCGCCGCCGAGCACCGCCGTCAGACTGGCAATCGCCGCCGTGCTCGCGGCCAGCGCGGTGGTGTTGGCGGTGATCGCCGTCGCTTGCAGCGTGCCACCGCCGGAAAACAGCCCGCTGCCGAACAGCCCGCCCGGCTGGTTGAGGCCGACCAGCGCCATCAGCCCGGCGCCGAGGCCGCTCGCGCCGGTCGCCTGCGCCCCGCCGACAGCGCCGGCGACCGTGCCACCGGCCAGGCTCGCAAGGCCCGAGGCCGCCCATCGCGCGGCCATGTTCTCGACCTGGCCGAGAAAGAAGGTTTCGACCTGCAGCATCAACTGGCGAGATCCCTTGGCCCAAATCGTCTGATGGGTCAGCAATTCGTTGAACGTGCGCTGCGCCGAACTGCCCAGGCGGTCGAACCCGGCCTCATAAGAGCGAGCGACCGCCTCGGCTTGGCGCTGCGATTGATCGAGCATCCGGCGCTGATCATCGATGACCCGGTTGGTGTATTCGGCGTCGAGCTGAGTGAGCTGCGCGAACGCCTTGATCTTGTCGTCGAGAACGGCCGCATCGCTGCTGATCGTGGCCTGCAGCCGCTGCGCCTCCTGGTCGCGGAGCTGGGCGGTGTATTCGAGATCAAAGCCGAGCGCCTGCTGGGTCGTCACCTGCTTCAGGTCGACCAGCGTCTGCATCGCATCGCTGAACGAGCGGATCGCCCCGCCGCTGAATTCGGACATCGCCGGCATCAGCCCGCGGATCGCGCGCCTCAGCTCGGCGATCGCCGACAGCGCCGGGCCGGCATCGGCGCCGAACTTGATCTGGACGTTGTCTGCCACGCGCTACTCCTTGGGTTGGCTGCGCGGTCCACCCGCGAGCGCCGCGGCGCGCTCCCGGTTGGCGGCCCGCAATGCCGCGATGTCGAAGACCGGCGCCGGCATCGCCGGACCGGGGCCGCGGGAGACCGCCAGCCCGGGCGGCGGCGCCGCCGCCAGATCCGCCAGGCTGCCGACGCGCTCGCCCGGCTGATGCGGCTTCCAGCCGAGCATCGCGGCGATCGTCTGCAGCATCAGGTGCGTCGGTGGGCTCTCGGCCCAATGCGCAAAGATCTCGCCGGCTTCGGTCAGCGTCATCGCGTCGATTACCGGATAGGAATATCCGCAGCCGGTGGCGAGGGCGCCGTAGACGCCGGCGAGCTGGGCTCGGCTGTCGCCACCGGCGCGGCTTCCCCCGGCTTCGCCTCCTCCAGCCCCAGCCCGGCCAGCCTGAGGATCGCCGCGACCGCGCGATTGACCTCGTCGAGGCTCGCCTCCATCGCCAGCACCGCCGCGAGGTCGATGGCCGGGTCGCTGCGCGCGAGCCCGGCCTCGATGATCCGCGCCGCAGCCTCGACCAGCGCTCCGCCGCTCTTTCCCGGCAGGTCGCCGATCACGTCGAGCACGTGGCGCAGCTGCCCCAGGGTCAAGGGCCGGATCGCAAACTCGCGGCCGGCGAGCCACAGCACCGCCTCGGTCATTCGTTGGTACTCAACGTGCCGATCGTGCCGCTGGCGTCGGCAAAGGCGCTGAAGTCGAATTCCTGGATCTCGTAGTCATCGACCTTGGTGGGCAACGACAATTTGGTCGCGGTGCACGCGTTCAGCACCAGGCTCAGCCCGGCAGGAACGTTCTGCGTCGTCTTCAGCGTATAGAATGTCGCCTTGAAGGTCGGGGTGTAGCCCATGAACTGGTTAGTGAGGGTCAGCTTGCGGCCCGCCGTGGTGGTGTAGAGATAGCTGATCGTCACCGCGGCAGCGGCATCGGCAGCGGCAAAGGTGTAAACGCCACTCGCCAGGTTGACCGAATACTGTCCCGCCGCCGATGGCGTGGTTACCCGGGTGAAGCGCATTCCGGCATTGCCGCCGCTGGCGTAATAGGCGCCGAGATCGTCGGAAAAGGTCGCGGCGTTCGCGACGGTCACCGTGAACGGCGTCGTCGCCGGCACCGCGGCGGCCTCGTTTTCCGACACGGTCAGTTGCCCCGTCGCGGGCGACTGGCCAAAGAACAGATCGCCGTAGATCGCGCCAAAGATGCGGGCAAACTTGGCCTTGCCGGCGATCTTGCCCTGGCCGCGCGCGATATCGAGCGGGAACTGGTACTGGCCGAACAGTTCCTTGGTCTGCCAGTCCCAGCTGATCTCGACATCCTGCAGGATGGCAAACTGGTCGGGGCCGATGCCCGAGCCGGGCGCGTCGGTCCGATTGCCCCAAAGCGCGCCGGCGCCGAAAGCGAGTTGCATGCTACTGGCCCTCCTTCAAGCGCCGCTTCAGTTCTTCCTTGGCGGCGAAAGCGTGGTTCCAGGTTTCCGTCACGCGGGCCACCACCGAGCCCGGGAAATGGTCGGCCCACCAGCGCTCGACGATCGTGTCGAGCGGGTGCGGCGGCGCATGGCCTTCCGGCGGCGCCAGCGGTTCAGCCATCGGATAGCTCCTGTCAGAGGCAGAGGATTTCGATCGGCACGATCGCAACCGCCTGGTCGCCGAGCACGCCTTCGTCGGTCTCGATCCGGCCAGCGATATAGGCGTGCTGGACCATGCCGGGCAGCCCGAGGTCTTGCAGCCCGGTTGCCGCGGCCGGCGCCAGCGCCGCCTCGACCGCATCGACCAGCGGGTTGAGGATCGTCGCCGGCGCCTGATACGAGTCGCTCGAATGGACGTAGAGGTAGAGCTCGGCCGACAGCGTCCACACGATCGGCGCACCGAGCGCCTTGACCGACGCATTTTCTGCTTTCTGGGTCATGTAGAGCGCCGGCTGCTCGGCCGGGGCGACATCGCTCCAGTGCCGCAGCCGCCGTTCGATGGTGACGAACGGCGCCGCCCCCGACACCAGGTCGAACAGCGCGGCATAAATAAGCTCGCGGCCGATCATGGCAACACGCTCCCGGCGACCGCACCGGCCAGCCCGGCGCGGATGTCCGGCGCCATCTCGGCAAGCGCCGAGCGCAGGAACGAGCGCTCCGGCATCTGCACCGGCGGAACCTCGACCCGCCTGAAAAACCGCACGCGCCCCTGCCAGGGAAACGCTAGCGCGCGGGCGCTTTTTGGCAGCTCCGTGCGGGCCGGGATCAGCCCGCCATATTCATGGATCGCGGCATACGGCACATCGCTGCCGAGCGTGACGCCGACCGCGCCGCCATTTGCCTCGACGGACACATCGATGCTGCCCGCGAGCCGGCCGCTGCGCCGCTGCAGCACGGCGCCCGACAGGTTGCGCTCGACCCGGGCGCGCAGCGCGTCGCCGAGCCGCGTCGCTTCCCGCGCGAGGTTCGCCGCAATCGCCCGCGGCATCGCATCGAGCCGTGCGGCGAGCGCGGCGCCGCCAATCACACTCGCCGCGATCACAGCGCACCCGCCAGGAATGCCGGGTCGGTCGCGGTCGCCGCCGGTTGCACAAAGCCCGAGATCGGCGCGACCGCGCGATACGGCGACAGCGCCGTCTTGATATCGTCGCTCATGTCCTTCTGCGAATAGGTGACGGTTTCACCGCCGCCCAAGGCCTTCGACACTTCGCCGATGCGGCTGCGCTCGCGATAGCGCTGGCACACCAGCTCGATGCACGCCTGGGCGATGTCGGGCGGGGTGGTCGCATACCCTGCGGTGTAGGTGACGACGACATTCTGCGCCCTCCGGGTGAAGACATAGCCGCGCAGCGCCAGCTCGGTCGGCGTAAACAGATAGCCGGCGCCAAAGCGGCTCCCTGCCGGCGCCGGCGGGATCGTCAGCCCGTCGATCGTCAGCCCCAGCACCGCCGACACCGGGGTGTTGGCAAAGCTGAGCCGCTGGCCCCCGCTGCCGTCGCGCACCTCGACCCAGTCTGCGGTGGTGACCGGGCGGCCAAGCCAGCGCCGGATGAACTGGCTGGCCGCGGTCGCCAGCCGGGTCAGCAGTGCGTCGTCGGTCGCCGGGAACGGGTTCTGCCCCACCTGCAGCCAGGCCTTGACGTCGGCCAGCGTGGTCAGATCGCCATAAGCCATCGCTTACTCCGCCACTTCTTGAGACGCGGCCGGCAGGGGCACAAAGCCGTGCGAGGCCAGTTCCAGCACGACCTCAGCCGGCACAAGGAAGACGCCGTCGCGGTCGGCCGCGAAAATCCGCCCATCGACCGAACAGGCGCGCGCGTCGGGGTGGCGGAGCGCGATCCTTTCGTCGCGCGCCGCCTCACGCTTCACTGCCATCAGCCGTTGCCGATATTGGTGATGACACCCATCGCAAACGGCGCGTACACCGCCAGCACCTCTTCGGCATAGACGCCGACCTGGCGCTGCCGCGTTACCACCGGCCAGTCGATCTGGTAGTAATCCTGCCGGGTCTTGACCTCGGCGACATTCGGCACTTCGCTCGACTGGTACTGGATCGGCAGGTTCTCGGCCCAGCCGATGATCGTGCCCGGCGGCACCCGCGGGTGGATGCGGATCGGAATGCGCAGCCCGCCGTTGAGCGCGAACGGATTGAAGTAGTACGACACCGCGCCGGCCGCGGCGAGGTCGTAGGCATTGCCGTCGGCGCTCACCTCATAGCGCAGCAATGGCGCCGAGGCGTTGGACAGCACCTTGTCGGTGATGTTCTTCAGCTCCTGCACGTTGACGTACAGCACGGTCGGCGACAATTCGAAATTGTTCCACATCGTCTGGAACATCGTGTCGATCTCGACGACCGAACCGCGCCCCGACGCGGTCAGCGGCGTGCCGGTGCCGGCCGTGCCGGTCGGCTGCGCCGCGACATAGGCGTTGGAGCCGGATTTGAACGCGCTGGTCAAGAGCCCGTCATAGGCATAGCTCGGGTTGGCTGAATTGTCGGCGGTGACCGCCGATTGCGCCTGCCGCCCGCTCGCCAGCGGGGCAGAGAAGGCCGCGCTGTTGATCGTCGTGATCGCCTGCAGCGTTTCGGCCCCGGTCGCGCTGCCGACATACCACGCATAGGCCACCGCGCCCTGCAGCGGCGTCACGGTGGCAAACAGCGTCTGCCCCAACGTGACCGCCTGGCTCGCTTCGGCGCTGATATTCGACGACCCACCGGCCAGGGTATAGCTGTTGCCGTCGGCGCCGGTGATCGGCTTGGTCGTGGCGATGCCGTTCGCGAGGCTCGAATTCTGGTAGCCTTCGAGGGTCAGTGCCGCGACCTTGACGTAATAGGTCGCCGCCGGCAGCGTCGTGCCGCTGCCCGACGCCGACAGCGTCGGCGTCGCCGGCGTGCCGAGCTGCAAGGAGGAATTGCCGGCGAGGATCGCCATTTCCTCCTTCAGCATCATCTTCTGCAGCAGGCGAAACGTCATCCGCGCCTGGATGTCTTCGAAGAAGCGGCCGGCGCTGATCGCCTCATAAGTCGCTGCGTCTTCCTCGCCGATCGTCACGAACGTCGCCGATTTGGTCGCGGTCGCATACGACATCTGGCCCGAGCGCTGTCCTTCCGGGACCCAGCCCATCGCGTCGTAGCCGGAGCCGACCAGCGCTGTCACCTGTCGCCAGTTGGTGGCGGTGCCGGTTCCGCCGCCGACCCGCGGCACCACGTTGCGGATCGGAGTGACAAACGGGTAGAGGTTTTTCGCCGGCGCCTGCAAATCGAACGCAACCAGGCCGGTGCCGGTCGAGATGGTCTTGGTGATCCGGTCGTCGGGCGAGCGCAGCGCGCCTTTGACGAGATCGAGGGTGTCTTGAGTCGGGTTCATCGAAAACTCCCTGCGGGAGGTGGCAACAAAAAACCCGCCAGTGCGGCGGGTTGGGATGAAGTGAACGGTCACCGGGGTGTCCCCGCGCCGGCTGAGGCCCCCCACCGTCCCGCGGCGCGGGTCCC
>DATLRD010000073.1:0-2096 GCA_035534855.1 Allostellaceae bacterium
GGTGGCGCTCTCATAAACCTCGTCGAGCAGCGCGAGGCCCGAGGCGGTGTCCATGTAGTCGATGCCGACCGTCGTCGTCGAATCGAGATAGAGCGAGCGGTCGCCGGTCGCCGGATGGGCGCGGACCAGCGCGTGCGTCACTGGCGGAGTCTGGCGGCGGGCTTCCTCCGAGATGTTCTGGTCGCTGTCCCGTCCGTAGCCAGCGAGGCGCTTGGCATAGTCGAAGACGGCTCGCTTGCCGGTGATCTTGGCGCGCAAGCTCCGCGGCAGCCCGGCATAGGCGGCGCGCAGGTCGACCCAGAACGTCTCGCCTCCCGCGCGCGGCAGTTCGACCGCGTAGAGCGCCGCGCCGGTCGCAGGCTTCAGCATGTACGACTGGTCTGAGTGCCATTGCAGCTCGCCGTCGCCGAGCCCGCCGATCGGCCGGCCGAATCCGTCCTTGAGGTTGGAGAGCACCGTTACCTCTGGCACGTCGGGTGAGGCCCAGTCGGAACGCACCGTGCGCTCCAGCGTGCCGAGCAGGGCGCAGGCGGCAGCAAGCTCGCCCTCGCCGAGCACCTGCCGGCGAAACACCAGAACCCCGTAATTGGCATAAAGCTCACGCAGCGCGGCGATCGTCGCGTCGTCCTGCTTTTGCCACAGCTGCATGCCCACGACCTCGCGCGCCAGGGTCTGGTGCAGCGGGCGGGTTTCGAGCGGCATCGGCGTTTCCCTCAGAAGGCGGATCGCGCGATGATCCACGTCCATCGACGCAGGGCAAGAGCAAAGCCGATGAACCACGACCTCTATCCCGATGCCTATCTGCGCCATATCCTCGAAACCGCGCGGGTGATCGCCGTTGTCGGCGCGAGCCCGCGCCCCGCCCGGCCGAGCCACGGCGTGATGCGCTTTCTACAGGCGCGCGGCTATCGCACGATCCCGGTCAACCCGAACGCGGCCGGCAGCGAGATGCTCGGCGAACGCTGCGTCGTGCGCCTCGCCGACATCGCCGAACCGATCGACATGGTCGACATCTTCCGCCGCACCGCCCTTGCCGGCGCGGCGGTCGACGAGGCAATCGCCGTCGGCGCCAAATTCGTCTGGATGCAACTCGGCGTGCGCGATGACGCGGCGGCGGCGCGCGCCGAGGCCGCCGGCATCGAAGTCGTGATGAACCGCTGCCCGGCGATCGAAATCCCGCGCCTCGGCCTCGGTCCGCGCTGACATCGTGACGATCCTCCGCCCACGCCTGCTGGTCGCCGCCGCGGTCGGCGTCGTCGCCGGCGTGGCGGTGCCGCTGGATCCATCGCTGCATGCCGTGATCGGCTGGGACGTCGCCGCGATCGTCTATCTCGTTCTGACGCTGATCATGGCCACGCGCGCCACCCCGGAAGCGTTGCGCCGCAGCGCCGCGCAGGAAGACGTGACGCGCTGGCTATTCCTCGCCTTGATGGCGGGCGCGGCGTTTTTCAGCATGTTCGCGATCCTCGGGCCGGTGCACCAGGCGAAGAGCGCGCCGGGCGGGCTTTCGACCGGGCTGGTCGTGCTCGGCGGGGCCACGATCCTCTTGTCGTGGCTGTTCGCCCACACCGCCTTTGCGGTGCATTACGCGCACCAGTACTTTGCCGACCGTGGCCCAAAGCGCCAGCCGGGGCTGATCTTTCCCGGCGAGTCGATGCCGCCCGACTACTGGGACTTCCTGTATTTCTCGTTCGTCATCGGCATGACCTGCCAGGTCTCCGACGTGCAGGTGGCGACGCAGTCCTGGCGCCGCCTGGTGATGGTCCACGGCATCGTATCGTTCCTATTCAACACCGTGGTGCTGGCGCTCAGCATCAACCTGGTCGCCGGACTGCTGTAGCGCCGCGCTCAGGAAGGCCGGAACTTGGTCTCGGGTTTCAGCCCTTTCTTGCGCTGCCCGGCGCTGATGCGGCCGTTTTCGAAGTATTGCCCGGTCGCGGCGCGGGTCGCGGCCGCATCCCATTCCGGCAGCCAGTCGCCCAGCGAATAGCCGAACCACGGCGGCTGCGGACGCAGCCCGGGCAGGCCCAGTTCGTCCCAGATCGCCTTGGCGCGCTCCATGTATTCGCGCTTGGGCAGCGCCAGCGGCGGCAGGT
>DATLRD010000074.1:0-52430 GCA_035534855.1 Allostellaceae bacterium
GCGGCGAGCAACTCCTGAAACAGCGTCCAGCCGCCCCACGTGTCGATCATCTGCTTGTATTTCTGTTGCGACATGGTGACGAGGTCGGCATGGCCGGGCTCGCGGCGGCCGAGCCACGCCTCAGACAGCAACCCGCCGAGCAGCGTCCCGTAGGTCAGCAGCGCCACGCCGTGCGCCTCGCAGAACGCCGCCATCCCCGCGGCCGGCCGCCGGTCGACCAGCGAATACTGCACCTGGTTTGAGACGATGCGGATGCCGGTATCGGCGATGACGCCGAGCCGCTCGGTGTCGAAATTGGTCAGCGCGAGGTGACGGATCTTGCCGGCCTCGCGCAGGTCAGCGAGGTGTTTCAGCGCGTCGAGATAGCGCCGGTCGTGATAGTCCCACCAATGGAATTGCAGCAGATCGAGCCGCTCGACCCCCATGCGACGGCGCGAGACGTCGATCGCCGCCTCGACGATCGGCCGCGGCATCGCGCCGAGATGCGGCACCCATTTGGTGAACGCCTGGATGTCGCCCAGCCGCTCGGCACCGCGCCGCGCGGCGAACTCACGGCGAAACGTGCCGATGAAATCCTCGGCCGGGCCGTAATGGTCGGCGAGGTCCCAGGTGGTGAACCCGGCATCGTGATAGGAAAACATCGCCGCGACCGCGCGCGCCGGGTCGATCTGCCCATGGCCGCCGGACACCTGCCACATTCCGTTGAGAATGCGGCACATCGACAGGTCGCCGAGCCGCACCCGGCTGGTTTCTGGTAGGGTCATGGCCGAAGTCTACCACGAGTTCGCCGCAACCGCAGCGGCACGCGGAGCCGGGAGATACCGATGGGGCAGCAGATCGAGGCGCTGGCGCGGTTCGTCGCCGAGACGCGGTGGGAGGACATACCCGCGCCGGTGCGGGCGCACGCCAAGATCACGTTTCTCGACACGCTCGGGGTGATCCTCGCCGGGTCGGAGCGACCCGAAATCGCGGCCCTGCGCGCGCGGCTCGCGCCCGGGGCCGGGGTCGGCGCGACGGTCTACGCAAAGGGCTGGCCGGCGGCCGATCCGCGCAGCGCGGCGCTGGTCAACGGCATCGCCGGGCGGGCGATCGAATTGTGCGAAGGGTTGCGCCTCGTTTCGGGCCAGGCGGCGATGCAGGTGCTGCCCGGGGTGCTGGCGGTCGGCGAGGCAGCCGGCGCAACGGGGCGGGAGATCATGGCGGCGCTGGTGCTCGGCTACGAGGTCGCGGCGCGGCTCGCTGGCGGTTTCACGCCGCGCCCGCTGGCCCATCAGAACGGCCAGGTGTCATTGCTCGCCGCCGCCGCCGCCGGGGCGCGGGTCCGGGGGCTCGACGCCGCCGGGGTCAGCGTTGCGATGCGCATCGCAACGACGCTGGTCTTGACGCCGAGCTACACCAACGCCGTCGCTGGCGCGACCGCGCTCAACGTCGCGGGCGGGATGAGCGGGTTTGCCGCGGCGCTGGCGCCCGACCTGGCGCTTTCCGGATTTACCGCGCAGCCGGACGCGGTCGAGGAGGCGCTCTCGCAGCTGGTCGGCGACGGGTTCCGAGCCGAGGGGCTGCTCGACCGGCTCGGAGAGGATTGGGGGATCACCCGCAACTACTACCGGCTTTATGCGTGCTGCAACCCGATCCACCCGGCGCTCGATTGCCTGAAGGCGGCGCTCGACGAGTTGCGCCCGGCGCCGGAACAGGTCGCGCGCATCGACATCGCGACCTATCGGTTCGCCTCGGTGATGCGCAACCCCGACCCGCCCAATTATTTCGCGTCGAAATACTCGCTGCCGCACGCCGCAGCGGTGATGGCGGTGCGCGGCAATGCCGGGTTTGCCGCGATCGACGACAGCGCGCTCGCCGATCCGGCGATCGCCGCGCTGCGCCGTCGCGTGCACATCGTCGAAGACCCGGCGATGAGCGCCAAGGCCCCGGTGCTGCGGCCGGCGCGGGTAACCGTGACGCTGACCGACGGGCGCAGCGCGACCCACGCGCGCGACAGCCATCGCGGCGATTTCAGCGATCCGTTTTCGGAAGCCGAAATGCGCGGCAAGTTCCGCGAGCTGGCCGGCACGGTGCTGACCGCCGAAGGGGCCGAGGCGGTCGAGCGCGCGGTCGACGGGATCGAGGGCTGGGCCAATATCGGCGAATTGACCGCGCTGTTGCGGCGCCACGGACGGGGCTGAGGCGCGCTGGCGGGCGGCTCAGGCTTTCCGCGGCGACCAGTTGTAAATCTGGGTCAGCGTCTCGCCCATCAACAGCGCGCGGTCGCGGTCGGACAGGCGCTTGGTGACGCGAAACGCCTCGACCCCCTGCTCATAGGTCAGCAGCGCGACCGCGCGGGTCCAGTCGGTGCCCCACATGCAGCGGTGAAAGCCGAACGTGTCGAAGATGCGGCACAGCTTGTCCCAGATGTCGTTGTAGGGAAACTTCTCGTGCGACAAGGTACAGGCGCCGCTGATCTTGACCGCAACGTTGGGGTTTGGCGCCAGCGCCAGCAGTTTCGGCAGATCGTCCCACGCGGTCGCTGGCGCCGGCGGCGCGAATGGCTGCTGCAGGCCGAGATGATCGATCACCAGCCGCGTGTTGGGGTGGCGTGCCGCGAGCAGCCCGGCCTGTTCGAGCCGGCCCGCACACAACAGGTTGACCGGCAATCCGTGCCGCGCCGCGGCGCTGAGCACGCGGTTGAGCCCGGGATCGTCCGGGTCGGTCGAGACATGGTCGCGCATCATGACGCGGATGCCCACCGTCCCGCGGGTCGCGGCCCATTCGGCGATCGTCTCGGTCACCGCCGGGTCGTTGGGATCGACCGGCTTGACCAGACCGAACCGGCCAGGGTGCCGGGCATGCACTTCGAGGGCATAGCTCGCGTCATACCCGTACATCGAAAACGGCGACACCAGCACCGCGCCGTCGACGCCGACCGCGTCCATCACCGCGACCATCTGGTCGCCGGTCATCTCGGCCGGTCCGGCCAGCGTGCCGACCCATGGGCGGCCGGGGTGGTTGCGCTCATAGGCATGAACCTGGACGTCGATGGTCAGCATGGCGTGCGCCCTCCCCGATCGCCTGTCGTTTGGCGCACAACTCTGGCGCCGTGCCGCCGGCCGAGTCAAACCGCCACCGCCGTCAGCCGGCCGGGCGCGCCCCCGCCAGCTCCGGCAGCCGCCGGTCGATCCAGGTCTGCGCCGCGTCGAGCGCGCGCGCGACCGCCTCGGGGCCGCGGCTCATCCCCTCGAGGCGGACGAATTCGACCGAAGGGATGCCGATCGTCGTGAAGATAACCTGCAGGTAGTCGGTCAGGAAATCGGGCTGGATCGGCGGGGTCGAAACAAAACCGCCATGCGCGCTGGCGACGATCGACGGCCGGTCGCGCAAGAGGCCGATCTTGCCCTCTGGCGTCGAGCGGAACGTGCGGCGGATGCGCACGATGTGGTCGACCCAGGCCTTGAGCGTCGATGGCACCGTGAAATTGTTGACCGGCGTGCCGATCACAACGAAATCCGCGGCTTCCAATTCGGCGATATAGCGCTCTGACAAGGCAAAGCGCGGGTCGTCGTCGGGGGTCGGCGACAGGATCGCGTCGTAAAGGTCGATGTCGGGGTGGGGCGGCGGCGCAGCGGCGAGGTCGCGGGTGACGATCACGGCGCCGGGGTGCAGCATGGCCAGGGCGGCGGTGATGTCGGCGGCCAGCCGGCGGCTCCACGATTGCGGCCGCGGGCTGGCCAGCACCTGGAGGATCGTCGTCATCGCGGCTCGACCGGGCGGCTGAAACGCAGCGCCCGCGCCAGCAGGCCCTGGCGGTAATAGAAGCGGTGCGCCAGCAAATTGTCGAGCGCGGTATCGAGCACCAGCCGCCCGCACCCGGCGTCGCGGCCGATTTCGGCGACCGCGTCGAGCAGCCGGGCGCCGTGGCCATGGCCGCGCTCCGCGGCTTCGGTGACGAGATCGTCGACATAGACGAACCGGCCGTGGATCAGGTTTTCCTCAAAGCGGTAGCCGGCGAGCGCCACCGGCACCGTGCCGCGCCACAACCCGAGCAGGCGATACCCGGCGTCGCGCTGCCGCCCGACCCGCGCCACCAGCTCATCGGCCGAGGCGAGGTGCGGGCGCAGCAGCGCCATCACCGGATAGCAGGCGGCGATCTCGGCCTCGCTCTCGGCGTGGCGCAGAGTCAGGCCGCCGCTCATGCCGCCTTGTCCTTCGCCTCGGCCGCGTGCTCGTAGCCCATGCTGATCGCCAGCCGGTTCCACAGGTTGATCATGCCGATCAGCGTGGTCAGGTCGACCACCTCCTTGTCGTCGAAATGGCGGCGCAGTTCGGTATAGGCCTCATCGGCCGGAGGCGCGTCGGCGATCCGTGTTACCGCCTCGGTCCAGGCCAGCGCCGCCCGCTCGCGCGGCGTGTAGAGCGGCGACTCACGCCACGCATTCAGCAGATAGATCCGCTGCTCGGTTTCGCCGTCGCGGCGCAACGCCTTGCTGTGCATGTCGAGGCAATAGGCGCAGCCGTTGATCTGCGAGGCACGCATCTTGACCAGCTCGATCAGCCGCTCGCCGAGCGCGGTCTGGTGCAGGTAGGCTTCGACGGCCTGGAGCGCCTTCATCCCGGCGGGGGCCAGTTCGTAGGCATTGAGGCGATGAGCGTGCATCGGTCCCTCCTCTCGTTCGATCAATGCAGGCTTGTAGCTATGCTGTCGATGGCCTAATCAATAGAGCCATGTTTGGTATGAACGACTAGACCATGATCGGCGTGCTGTCGCTCGACCGGGGCAGCGCGGTGCCGCTGTTCCGCCAGATCTGCGACCGGACCCGGGCGGCGATTACCGCCGGCACGCTGCGGCCCGGCGAGCGGCTGCCGTCGGCGCGCAGCCTGGCGGGGCAGCTCGGCGCCGCCCGCGGCACGGTCGAGGCGGCCTATGCGATCCTCGCCGGCGAAGGCTGGATCGTCGGCCGCGGCGCGGCCGGCACGGTGGTGGCGCCGGCGCTCGGCGGGCGGTGGGCTGACAAACCGCCGAGCGCGCTGCCGGCGTTGCGGCGCGACGGTCATGCGCCGGGCGAGGCCGCCGCTCCGCCCCTGTTTCGCATGGGCCTGCCGGCGCTCGACGCGTTTCCGCGCAAGCAATGGGCCCGGCTCGCCGCGCGCGAGGCGCGGGCGCCTTCCGCCGGCCGGCTGCATTATCCCGACCCCGCCGGCGACCCCCAACTGCGCGAGGCGATCGCCGCCTATCTGGCGATCTCGCGCGGGATCACCTGCGCCGCCGGCCAGGTGTTCGTCACCGCCGGCTATCAGGGCGGGCTGAGCCTGATCGCCCGGGCGCTGCTGGCGCCGGGCGACGCGGCCTGGGTCGAGGATCCCGGCTACTATCTCGCTGCGCGCGGCCTCGCCGCCGCCGGATTGCGGCTGGTGCCGGTGCCGGTCGACGGCGGCGGCATGCGCGTCGAAGAGGCGATCGCCGGCGCCGCCCCGGCCCGCGCCGCGGTGGTCACCCCGGCGCATCATTGCCCGCTCGGGATGGCGCTGTCGCTGCCGCGCCGCCTCGCGCTGCTCGCCTGGGCCGAGGCCGGCGGCAGGTGGATCATCGAGGACGATTACGATGGCGAGTTCCACTATGCCGGCCGCCCGCTGCCCGCGCTCAAGAGCCTCGATGCCGGCGATGTCGTGGTCTACGCCGGCAGCTTCAGCAAGGTGCTGTTTCCGGCACTGCGGCTCGGTTACGTCGTGGCACCGGAGCGCGTCGCCGACCGTTTCGCCGCCGCGGCGGCGCTGCTCAACGGCGGATGCGGCCGGCTCGAACAGGCGGTCGTCGCCCGGTTCATGGAAGAGGGGCATTTCGCCCGCCACCTGAAACGCATGCGCAGCCTTTATGCCGGGCGCCGGGCGGCGCTTGCCGCGGCGTTGAACGAATCCTTCGGCGACCGGTTGGGCATCGAGCTGCAATCGGGCGGGATGCACCTCTTGGCGCGCCCAGCCGGCGCGGCGAGTGATGCCGAACTGGTGCGCCTTGCCGAAGCCGCGGGGCTGGCGCCCGGCGCGCTGTCGGCGCACGCGATTCAGGCCGAATGTGCGCCGGGGCTGCTGCTGAGCTTTACCAACATCCCCGAAGCGCAGGCCGGCGCGGCGGCGCAGACGCTGCTTCGCACGATCGGGCCGCATCTCGCCGGCGCCGCCTGACCGTCAGGGGCGTTGCTGGCACATGGCTTGCGTGGGATGGGCTGCCGGCCGAGACGGCGGCCGGGCCGCGACCCCGAAGCGCAAGGGGGCAATGATGACCAAGGGCTTCCTGCCGGCGTTGAGCACAACGGGCGGACCTTCGGCCTGGTTGCGCAGTTGTGAGAGCAGGCGCGGGTTTGCGCCGCCCGGCTAGCCGGTGACCTCGACGAGGTCTATCTGCCGCAGCCGGTCTATACCGGCCTCCAGATCACCGGGATCGACGTGTTTTCGGCCGGAGTGATCGCGCCCGCCGTCGATGACGACGAGGTGATCGTGCGCGCCGATCCGGAGGCCGGGCTTTATCGCAAGCTGGTGCTACGGGGCGATCGGCTGGTTGGCTGCGTGCTCTATGGCGATGCCGGCGACGGCCTGTGGTATGTCGAGCTGATGTCGCGGCGGTGCGATTTAGCACCGTGGCGCGAGGCGCTCATCCTCGGCCGGAAGGCGACCGAGGCGGCGGGCATTACGGCAATGCCGCCCACCGCCGTTGCGGCCTGAGCCGCCCCATCCGTCCCGCTGCGGCGGCGGTTTGCCGAGCTGTTGCAGCCCCCGCACCCGCCTTATACGATAGTCCACCGGGTGTTGCTCGTGAGCCGCGGGAACCACGCGTTGCGTGGGCCGTTTACTCAACAAGGGGCCGGCACAGAAGCGGTAGATCATTGCCCAAGGAAAACATTCCCAAGAACCCGTCTTCGGCAACTCACGCCTCAGTCAAACCCGCCGGTCTCGGCGCGGGCGACTCGCCCGGCGCGAATCGCAATGCCGGCGAGGCTGGAACGCGGCTCTACTATCTGCACTCGTTGCTCGCCGGACGGGTAGAGGAGTGGGGCGGCCATCTCGACCGCTGCGCCGGGCTGGGGTTCGACGCGGTGGTCATTCCGCCGCCGTTCGCGGTCGGCAAATCCGGCAATCTGTTTATGGTCCGGGATCACGACGGTGTCGATCGCCGGGTCGGCGACCGCGACCCGGTAGCGCTGCTCGCCCGCTATGCCGCGGCGGCGCGCTCGCGCGGGCTGCTGCCGGTATTGGACATGGTGGTCGATCAGGTTGCGGCCGAGCGGTCGGAGGCGTCGCCGCTCGCCCGCTGGTATCCGGTTGAGGACGACGACGAGCCGCCCGATCCGCGCCGGGCGCCGTGGCAACGCGGTGCCGCGCTGCTACGCGCCGATGACGACCCGGCCGGTTTTGCCGCGTGGTGGGCCGCCCGGCTGGGATCGTGGATTGATGCCGGGATCGGCGGCTTTCGTTGCCTGCGCCCGCATCGCGTTCCGCGGGTGCTGTGGCAGGCGATTACCGGTGCGGTTCGCGACGGTTATGGCGACATCCGCTTTCTCGCCTGGACCGCCGGCATCGAGCCGGACGAGGCCGACGGGCTGGCGGAATGCGGTTTCGACCTGCTGGCCTGCTCCTCGCGCGACTGGGATTACCGCACCCGGCTTCTGCCCAATACCGCCGAACGCCTGGCGGCGATCGCGCCGCTGGTTACCGCGCCCGAGGTGCCGTTCGGCCGCCGCTTGGCGATCGATTTCGTCGATACCGGCGCGGCGCGGCTGGCGGGGCGCCGGGCGCTCGAATTCGCCGCGTCCTACGGTGCGGCGTGGCTGATGCCGATCGGGTTTGAATTCGGTGCGGCCCGCGCGCTCGACCCGGCGCGCGACCGGCCCGAGGATTTCGCCCGGATCGTGGCCGATGCGCCGTTCGACCTGGGGCCCGACATCGCCGCCGCCAATTCGCGCCACGCCGATCCGTCATGGCCGCGCGACGCGGGGCCGGCGCGGCTGCTGTCGCCGCCTCTGGCGCCGGCGGCGGCAATGGTGCGGGGCGGCGGCGGCGACGGCATTGTCGCGCGGCCGCGCCTGATCGTCGTCAATTCACGGCTCGACGAGCCGGTACGGGTGATGGTGAGCCCGCTGCTCGTCGCCGGCGATTTCGGCGGTGCGGTGCTGATCGACGGCGGCGCGCGGCTCGGTCCCGAGGCGTCGCTGATGGTCGCGCCCGGCGAATTGAAAGTGCTCGCGGCCGAGCCGGTTGCGCCGATCGTCGAGCCGCCGCTCGGCAAGCCGGATGCCGCGGCCCATGCGGAGCGCGTCGCGATCGAGGCGGTTTCGCCGACGGTCGATGACGGCCGCTTCCCGGCCAAACGCCTCGTCGGCGAGGTCGTCGAGGTGTCGGCCGATCTGGTGTGTGACGGCCACGACCGGCTCGGCGCCGCCCTGTTGTGGCGCGCCGAGGACGAAGCCGAGTGGCACGAGGCGCCGATGGAATTGCGCAGCGACGATCGCTGGGTCGGCAGCTTTCCGCTCGCCCGGATCGGCCGCTATCGCTTTACCGTCACCGCGTGGAAGGACCGCTTTGGCAGCTTCGCCGAAGAGCTGGAAAAGAAGCACGCCGCAGGCCTGCCGCTCGATCTCGAACTCGAAGAGGGCCGGCTGCTGGTTGCCGAGATCGCAGCGCAAAGCACGGGGGCGCACAGCGCCGATACGACCGCCGCGGCGCTGCGCGACCTGGCCGAGTCGCTGGCCCGCGCTGCGCCCGAAGCTTGCCGGCGAACGCTGCTCGCGCCGGCCACCGCGGCGCAGGTTGCGGCGGCGCGCATCCGGCCGCATACGGTGCGCCATCCGGTCGAATTCGCGGTCCAGGCCGAGCGCCGCGCCGCGGTATTCGGCAGCTGGTACGAGCTGTTTCCGCGCTCGCAGACCGACGATCCGCGGCGCCACGGCACATTCGACGACGTGATCGCCCGGCTGCCGGCGATCCGCGACATGGGGTTCGATGTCGTCTACCTCACGCCGATCCACCCGATCGGCCGGGTCAACCGCAAGGGGCGCAACAACGCGCCGCATGCCGAACCCGGCGACCCGGGCAGCCCCTATGCGATCGGCGGCGCCGAGGGCGGGCACGACGCGATACACCCCGTGCTCGGCACGCTCGACGATTTCCGCCGGCTGCGCGCCGCCGCCTCCGGGCACGGGCTCGAAGTGGCGCTCGACTTCGCGGTGCAGTGCGCGCCCGACCACCCGTGGCTGCGCGAGCACCCGGACTGGTTCCAATGGCGGCCCGACGGGTCGATGCGCTATGCCGAGAACCCGCCGAAGAAATACGAGGACATCGTCAATGTCGATTTCTATGCTCCCGGCGCGGTGCCAGCGTTGTGGGTGGCGCTGCGCGACATCGTGCTGTTCTGGGCGCGCGAGGGGGTGCGGCTGTTCCGCGTCGACAACCCGCACACCAAGCCGCTGCCGTTCTGGGAATGGCTGATCGCCACAGTGCGCCGCGAATTCCCCGACGCGATCTTTCTCGCCGAAGCCTTCACCCGGCCCAAGATGATGTACCGCCTCGCCAAGATCGGCTTTTCGCAGTCCTATACCTATTTTACCTGGCGCAATACCAAGGCCGAGCTGACCGAATACCTGACCGAACTGACCGCCGCGGCGCCGCGCGACTTTTTCCGGCCGCATTTCTTCGTCAACACGCCCGACATCAACCCGATGTTTCTGCAGACCTCGGGCCGTGCCGGGTTCCTGATCCGCGCCGCGCTCGCCACGACCTTGTCGGGCCTCTTTGGCATGTACAGCGGGTTTGAATTGTGCGAAGCGCGCGCGCTGCCTGGCCGCGAGGAATACGATGCGTCGGAGAAATACGAAATCCGCGTCCGCGACTGGAACGCACCGGGCAACCTTATCGGCGAGATCACCCGGCTCAACCGAATCCGCCGCGCCAACCCCGCGCTGCAGACTCATCTCGGCCTCGAATTTCACAACGCCTTCAACGACGATGTCCTGTATTTCGCGAAGACGACGGCCGACCTGCAAAACTTCATCCTGGTGGCGGTCAGCCTCGATCCGCATGCGCCGCAGGAGTGCGATATCGAAGTGCCGCTGTGGCGTTGGGGGCTGCCCGACGATGCCGCCGTCACGGTCGACGATTTGATGGCCGACACCAGCTTTGTGTGGCACGGCAAGGTGCAGCACATCCGCCTCGATCCGGCGGCATTGCCGTTCGCGGTATGGCGGCTGCGTCCGCTCGGAGGCGCGTGATGGGCAAGCGCCGCCATGTCGAAGTGATGACCGATCCGCTGTGGTACAAGGACGCGGTCATCTACCAGCTGCATGTCAAATCGTTTTTCGATTCGAACGATGACGGCGTCGGCGATTTCCCCGGCCTCATTCAAAAGCTCGATTACATCGCCGGGCTCGGCGTCACCGCGGTGTGGTTGCTGCCGTTCTATCCGTCACCGCGGCGCGACGACGGCTATGACATTTCCGACTACCGCAGCGTGCACCCCGATTACGGCACGATGTCCGATGTCCGCCGCTTCATCGCCGAGGCGCATGCGCGTGGCCTGCGCGTCATCATCGAGCTGGTGATCAACCACACCTCGGACCAGCACGCCTGGTTTCAGCGCGCGCGGCGGGCCAAGCCGGGTTCGGCAGCGCGCAATTTCTATGTCTGGTCGGACCGCGACGACGCCTATGCCGGCACTCGCGTCATCTTCGTCGACACCGAAATCTCGAACTGGACGTGGGACCCGGTGGCAGGCGCCTATTACTGGCACCGCTTTTATTCGCACCAGCCTGACCTCAATTTCGACAACCCGGGGGTGTTGAAGGCGGTGCTCGGCGTGATGCGGTTCTGGCTCGATCTCGGCGTCGACGGGTTGCGCCTCGATGCGGTGCCGTATCTCGTCGAGCGCGAAGGCACCAGCAACGAGAACCTGCCCGAGACCCACGCGGTCCTGAAAAAGCTGCGTGCCGCGCTCGACGAATACGCACCGGGCCGCATGCTGCTGGCCGAGGCCAACCAGTGGCCGGAGGACGCGCAGGAATATTTCGGCAGCGGTGACGAATGCCACATGGCGTTCAACTTTCCGCTGATGCCGCGAATGTATATGGCGATTGCCCAGGAAGACCGCTTCCCAATCAGCGATATCATGCGGCAGACCCCGGCGATCCCGGACAACTGCCAGTGGGCGATCTTTCTGCGCAACCATGACGAGCTGACGCTCGAAATGGTGACCGACAAGGAACGCGACTACCTGTGGCAGACCTATGCCACCGAGCGTCTGGCGCGGCTCAATCTCGGCATCCGCCGCCGCCTGGCGCCGCTGCTCGAACACGACCGCAACCGCATCGAGCTGATGAACATGCTGTTGCTGTCGATGCCGGGCACGCCGGTGATCTATTACGGCGATGAAATCGGCATGGGTGACAATTTTCACCTCGGTGACCGCGACGGGGTGCGCACGCCGATGCAGTGGTCGCCCGACCGTAACGGCGGGTTTTCGCGGGCGCGCCCTGCCAACCTGGTGCTGCCGGCGATCATGGACCCGGTGTTCGGCTACGACGCGCTCAATGTCGAGGCGCAGTCGGGCGACCGCTATTCGCTGCTGAACTGGACGCGGCGCATGCTGACCGTGCGCCAGCGTCACAAGGCGTTCGGACGCGGCACGCTGCGCTTTCTCTATCCCGGCAATCGCAAGGTGCTGGCGTTTCTGCGCGAATACGACGACGAGACGATCCTGTGCGTCTACAACCTGTCGCGCACCAGCCAGGCGGTCGAGCTCGAGCTGTCTTCGCTCGCCGGGCGTATCCCGGTGGAGCTGACCGGCGGCGCCTCGTTTCCGCCGATCGGGCAGCTGTCCTACCTGCTGACGATGCCGCAATTCGGCTTTTACTGGTTCGTCCTTACCACCGACGCCAGCTTTCCGATCTGGCATGTCCCGGCGCCCGAGCAGATGGCCGAGCTGGCGACGCTGGTGGTGCGCGGCGGGATCGCCGAGGTGCTGAAGCCGGCCGAGCGGCGCGTCCTCGAAACCGAAGCGCTGCCGGCCTACCTCGCGCGCCGCCGCTGGTTCGCCTCCAAGGACCAGGACATCACTGGGGTGCGGCTGTCGTTTGCCGAGCCGATCGCCGATCGCCAGACCGAGCTGATCCTCGCCGAGCTGGAGGTGACGCATGGGCGCGGCGCCGAGCATTACCTGCTGCCGCTGGCGATCGCCTGGGAGGACGCGATCACCGACCCGCTGCCGCAGCAGCTGGCGCTGGCGCGGGTGCGGCGCGGCCGCCGGGTCGGCTATCTGACCGACGCGTTCGCGCTCGACCAGTTGCCGATGACCGTGCTGCGGGGCCTCGTATCGCGCACCGTGGTGCCGCTCGCCTCCGGGGAAATCCGCTTCCTGCCGACCGCGCGGCTCGCCCACATCAAGATCCCGCGGGCGCCGGATATCCGCCGTCTCTCGGCCGAGCAGTCAAACAGCTCGCTGATCATCGGCGATTTCGCGGTTCTCAAGATCGTCCGTCGGGTGTTTCCGGGGATCCATCCGGAAGGCGAGATGACCCGCTATCTGACCGAGCGCGGCTACGGCAACTCGGCGCCGCTGCTCGGCGAGGTCACCCGGTTCGACGCCGAAGGCACGCCCTATACGATGGCGCTGGTGCAGGGGTTTGTGCAGAACCAGGGCGACGGCTGGGTGTGGACGCTCGATTTTCTGTCGCGGATGCTGAGCTCGATCGCGGTGATCGACGCCGATGTCGCGGTCGAGGACACCGCGGATGCGCTCGGCGGCTACATGGTTTTCGCCGCCGCGATCGGCCGCCGACTCGGCGAGTTGCATGCGGTGCTGGCAAGCCCCACCGACCTACCGGATTTCGCCCCCGAGGAGGCCGTAGAGGGAGATGCGGCAGCGTGGAGCGAAGCGGTGCAGGGGCAGCTCGACGCCGCCTATGCGGTTCTTGCCGGGCGCACCAGCTGGCCCGACGACGACAGTCGCGAGGCGGTGGCAACACTGGACCGCGGGCGGGCCGCGCTGAACGCGGCGATCCGCCGCCTGGCGGCGTCCGCGCCAGGCGCACTGAAGACGCGCACGCACGGCGATTTTCACCTCGGCCAGGTGCTGGTCACCTCGGGCGATGCCTACATCATCGATTTCGAGGGCGAGCCGGCGCGGCCGCTGGCCGAGCGGCGCGCCAAGACCAGCCCGCTGCGCGATCTCGCCGGTGTGCTGCGCTCGTTCGACTATGCGGTGGCGGTGGCCTCGGGCCGGGCCCGGCGCACCGCACACCCGACGCCCGAACACGACACCGTGCTCGACCGTTTCGTGGCCGATGCTTCGCAGGCGCTGCTCGCCGCCTACCGCGCCGCGCACGGCGAAAGCCCGCGCCGCTGGGTGGCGGAGGATCGCGAACCGGCGCTGCTCGACCTGTTCCTCTTGGAAAAGGCGGCCTACGAAGTGTGCTACGAAGCGGCGAACCGTCCCGCCTGGATCGGCATCCCGCTGCGTGGGCTGGTGGCTATCGTGGCGCGGGTGACCGATGGTGCGCTGGAGCCGACCGATGCCTGACGATCTCGGCATCGCGCCGGCGATCCAGGCGGTGATCGACGGGCGCAGCGGCGACCCGTTCGCGGTGCTCGGCCGCCACCCGACCGAAGACGGCGCGATCCTGCGTGTCATGGCGCCGGGCGCCTTCGCGGTGACCGCGGTGGCGCGCGACGAGCCGAGCGTGATGGCGCAGCTGCGGCCGATGCGCAATACCGGCCTGTTCGTCGGGCCGATCACGCCTGCCGGCCCCTATCTGCTGCGCATCGACTGGGGCGGCCCGATCCAGGAGACCGAGGACCCCTATGCGTTCGGTCCGCTTCTCGGCGAGCTCGACATCCATCTTCTGGCCGAGGGGCGGCATCGCGACCTCGCGCGCTGCCTCGGTGCGCACGCGATGCTGGTCGACGGGGTGGCAGGGGTGCGCTTCGCGGTGTGGGCGCCCAACGCTCGGCGGGTCTCGGTGGTCGGCGATTTCAACACGTGGGACGGGCGGCGCCATCAGATGCGGCTGCGCTACCCGTCCGGGGTGTGGGAGCTGTTCGTGCCGCGCGTCGCGCCCGGCGCCCTCTACAAGTACGAGATTCTCGGCCCGGATGGCGCGCGCCTGCCGCTCAAGGCCGACCCGATCGCGTGGCGGGCCGAGCCGCCGCCAGCCACCGCGTCGATCGTCGCCGATACCGGGCCGTTCCGCTGGTCCGATGCGGCATGGTGCGCCGAGCGGCCGCAGCGCCAGGCGGCCGATACGCCACTGTCGATCTACGAGGTGCATGCCGGGTCATGGATGCGCCACGCCGACGGAACGCCGCTCGGCTGGTCGGAGCTGGCCGAGCGCCTCGTCGATTACGTCGCCGGCATGGGGTTCACCCATATCGAGTTCATGCCGGTGATGGCGCACCCGTTTGGCGGCTCTTGGGGTTATCAGCCGCTCGGACAGTTCGCGCCGAATCCCATGCTCGGCGCGCCCGATGAGTTTGCGCTGCTTGTCGACCGCTGCCACGAGGCCGGCATCGGCGTGCTGCTCGACTGGGTGCCGGCGCATTTCCCGACCGACGCACACGGCATGGCGCGCTTCGACGGCACCGCGCTCTACGAGCACGCCGATCCGCTCGAAGGGTATCAGCGCGACTGGAACACGCTGATCTTTAATCTCGGGCGCAACGAGGTGCGCGGGTTTCTGATTGCCAGCGCGCTGTACTGGCTCGAACGGTTCCACGCCGACGGCATCCGCGTCGATGCGGTCGCTGCGATGCTTTATCGCGATTACAGCCGCGCCGAGGGCGAATGGGTCCCCAACATCTATGGCGGCCGGGAAAATCTCGAAGCGGTCGCGTTTCTGCGCGAGCTGCGCCAGGCGCTCGACGAGCGGGTTCCGGGCGCCATGCTGATCGCCGAGGAGTCGACCGCCTGGCCCAAGGTGACCGCACCGCCCGACGAGGGCGGGCTCGGGTTTTTCTATAAGTGGAACATGGGCTGGATGCACGACACGCTGTCCTACATGTCGTGCGACCCGATCTACCGTTCGCACAACCATGATGCGATGACGTTCGGTATGCTCTACGCCTATTCCGAACGCTTCATCCTGCCGCTGTCGCATGACGAGGTCGTCTACGGCAAGCGCTCGCTCCTGGGGCGCATGCCCGGCGACGATTGGCAGCGGCGCGCCAATCTGCGCGCCTATTACGGGTTCATGTGGACCCATCCCGGCAAGAAGCTGATGTTCATGGGCGGCGAGTTCGCGCAGCAGAGCGAATGGAACCACGATGCGCAGCCGGATTGGTACCTGCTCGATGACCCCGGCCATCGTGGCATCCAGCGCCTGGTGCGCGACCTCAACCGGCTCTACGCCGCCGAGCCGGCAGTGCACGCCTGCGACAGCGAGCCGTCGGGGTTTCGCTGGGTCATCGCCGACGACCGTGCCGACAGCGTCTTTGCCTATCTCCGGCTGGCTGGCGACGCGCCGCCGGTGCTCGCGGTGTGCAATTTCACGCCGGTGCCGCGGCCGGGCTACTGCATTGGCGTGCCGGAAGCGGGACGCTGGCGGGTGCTGCTCGACACCGATGCCGCCGTCTATGGCGGTTCGGATTTCCCGCCCGGCGAGGCGGTCGCGGCGCCGACCGGTTGGCGCGATTGGCCGGCGACGCTCAAGCTCGACCTGCCGCCGCTGGCGACGCTGATCCTGCGCCACGAATAGGCGGCGCTAACGCCGCTCGCCTGAGGTACGCGCTACTCATCGCTGAGGGCCGCGGCGCAGCCGAGAAACGCCGGCAATTGGTGTGTCACGACCATCGTCGGGATCGCCGCCAGATAGGTCTGGAAGCGGCCCTTGGCCTCGAAGCGGGCGCGGAACGGCGACGCTGCGAAGCGCGCGCCGAGCCGCGGCACGATGCCGCCGCCGAGATAGACGCCGCCCTGCGCGCCCAGCGTCAGCGCCAGGTTGCCGGCCACGGTGCCGAGCATCGCGCAGAACATCTCGGTCGCCTCTGCCGCGCGCGGGTCGGCGGCAGCGGTGTCGGACAAGGTGATCTGTGCCGCGGTATATTGCGCTGCCGGCACCCCGTCGATCGCCGCCAGCGCGTTGTAGAGGTTGACGAGGCCGGGGCCGGACAGGCAGCGCTCGCCAGAGACATGGTCGAATTGCCGCCGCATATGGTCGAGCACCGCGCTCTCGCGGTCGGTGGCCGGAGCAAGCGTGGCATGGCCGCCCTCGCCGGTCAGCGGAAGCCAGCGGCCAGCGTTGGGGATCAGCCCCGATACGCCGAGCCCCGAGCCCGGCCCGAGCACCGCCAGCGGTCGCCCGGCGACCGCGGTGCCGCCGCCGATCTTGCTGCGGTCGGCCTCGGTCAGATGCGGCAGCGCCAGCGCCTGCGCGGTGAAATCGTTGATCACCAGAAAGCGGTCGAAGCCGAGCCGCTGGCGCAGGCCCTCGGTCGAAAACCGCCAGGGGTGGTTGGTCATGCGAATTTCGTCGCCGGTGATCGGCGAGGCGATCGCGATCGCCCCGCTCCGCGGCCTCGGCAAATCGCCGCACCCGGCGAGAAACGTCTCGATCGCGTCGCCGATCTCGGCATAGTCGGCGTCGGCGAGGACCTGCGAATAGAGTAGCGCCCCGGCGGGCGATGCCAGCCCGAAACGGGCGTTGGTTCCGCCGATATCGCCGACCAAACGGGTCTCTGCCTGTACCGCCTGCGCCATTGCCGCTGTCTCCGTCCGCTCTGAATAACCCCGCGAGATATTAGCGGTAAGCCGCCGTGATGTCCGTCGTGGCTACGGGCAACCGCAAATTTCTTTGTGCGCCGCACAGTGGTAACGAAATCCCGGTTAGCCCGCTGCGATCCGCTAATTTTTCCAGAGATACAATGGCTTTCGAAAAGGGGGCTTGACTTTTATGCGCCGCACATTATTTTGTGCGGTGCGGCATGGATGTCGATCGATGGACATGCCGTACGTCTTCTAGGCGTTTCCTCCCTGAACTCGGGCCGTGCTTGCACGGCCCGTTTTTTTTGCAATCTTTGTACCGCCGCGGCTTCGCGGTCGGTTTCTCTAAGAAATGGGGCGAATCGCCCCTAGATCGAGGGGCGCAGGCTGTCGCGCATGATCTCGCTGAGCCGTTCGATCAGCCCGGCCATGTCGGCCCGCAGCGAATCGAACGCCGGTTTGCGGGCGTAGCGCTGCTCGTCCATGTACAGCGCGCGGTTGATCTCGATCTGCAGCGCATGCCGGCCGCGGCGCGGTTGCCCGTAATGCCCGGTGGTAAAACCGCCGGCATAGGGCGCGTTGAGTGTGACGGCATAACCGCGTCCGGCGAGAAACCGGCGAGCTGCCTCGACGATGCGCTCGCCGCAGGCGGCGCCGTGGCAATCGCCGAGCACGATGTCGGGGCTGTCGCGGCCGTCCGTCGCGCCCGCCGCCGACGGCATCGAATGGCAGTCGATCAGCAGGCAGCCGCCGAACTGCGCTTCGGTCTCGTCGACCAACCCGCGCAGTGCCGCATGGTACGGCCGATAAAGCGCCTCGATCCGACGCTGCGCATCGGCAAAGCACAGCTTGCCGGCATAGATCTCTTCACCGCTGGCCACCACCCGGGCGATGGTGCCGAGCCCCATCCGCACCCGTGGCGAGCGCACGTTGACAAATCTCGGAAGCGCGTCCGAGAACATCGCGGGGTCGAGTTCGTAGGGCTCGCGATTGACATCGAGATAGGCTCGCGGAAACGAAACCGACAAGAGCGGCGCGCCGAGCGCCGGGGCCGACGCGAAGATATCGTCGACAAAGCAGTCTTCGGAGCGCCGCAGGGTCAGCGGATCGAGCCGCGAGGCGGCGACAAACGCCGTGGGATAGTCCCGCCCGCTGTGAGGCGAGGCGAGCACCAGCGGCACGACGCGCGCGACAGGCTGCCGCACCGCGATCATATCATGGTGCGCGGACAGGCGCAGATCCGGACCATCCATAGGGTGAGATTAGTTCGCTGTCGCGACGCTGTCACGGGGCCGCCGCACCGCTTCGTCAATCTGCCCGTGCGCTCGTCTTTCACACCGGCGGCAAAGGTGTTAATTGCTGACCCCGCCGGTCGCCAGCCGCTCTACCGCCAATCGTGATGGCCCGAATCCTGCTCGCCGAAGACGATGATCAGATGCGCGGATTTTTGACGCGCGGTTTGCGTCGGGCGGGGCATGTTGTCGATGCAGTTGGTGACGGGCTCACCGGGTTGGAGCGCGCCGAGGCGGTTAGTTACGATCTGCTGCTTGTGGACATCGTGATGCCGGGCATCGACGGGATCGAACTGGCTCGGCGCGTCGGCCAGCGTCAGCCGGGGATCAAGGTCATGTTCATCACCGGATTTGCCGCGGTCGCGCTGCACGACGACGGGATCACCCCGAACCGGCCGCGGGTGCTGGCCAAGCCGTTTCACCTGCGCCACCTGATCGAGGAGGTAGAGCAACTGCTGACCGAATGACCGGGCTCCTGCACAGGCACCGGCCGCGCCCGTTGATCGACACACTGGCGGCATGACGATGCCGATGTATCATTGACGAAGGCACGGTGATGGCACGCAACAAACCCAATCCAAACCGCCGCTCGCAGCGCTATCTGCTGACCGCAGTGTGCAGCGCCGGCATTCTCGTGCTGGCCGCAGGCGCGCTCCTCGGCTATGCCCTGCGCGACAGCCACAATGGCATCGCCGGCTCGGCGCTGTCGTCGATGATCGGCGGCAAGTTCACGCTGGTCGACCAGAACGGCCACAGCTTCACCGACGCGGACCTCAAGGGAAAATGGCAGCTGGTGTTCTTTGGCTATACCCACTGCCCCGACACCTGCCCGACGACGCTCAACGAATTGTCGCTGGCCTTCGACAAATTGCCGCCGGCCGACCGGGCCAAGGCCGGCGTCATCTTCATCAGCGTCGACCCCGACCGCGATACGCCACCGGTACTGAAGGAGTACATTTCGAGTTTTTCGGCGCCGATCACCGCGCTGACCGGCTCCCCGGCCGAGGTCGCCCAGGCGGCCAAGGACTACCGGGTGGTTTATGCCAAGCACCCGACCAAGGACGGCGACTATGACATGGACCACAGCGCGCTGATCTACATCATGGACCCGCAAGGCCGCTTCACCGCCAGCTTCACGCCGGAGGATACCGGCAACCAGATGGCGGCACGGCTCAAAAAGCTGCTGTCGTAGGACGGGACGGCTCGACCCTGTCATTCCGGGCGCTGCGACGCTCCGGGATGCCGGCTTTTATTTGGCGCGACGCAACCTCATATACAGCCTTCCCCAACCTCGAAGATGCAATGCCCTCGCTTTCCGACGAGATTGCCCGCCGGCGTACCTTTGCGATCATCTCGCACCCCGACGCCGGCAAGACCACGCTGACCGAGAAGCTGCTGCTGTTCGGCGGCGCGATCCAGCTTGCCGGCGAGGTGCGGGCCCGCGGCGAGCGGCGGCGCACCCGCTCGGACTGGATGGCGATCGAACGCGAGCGCGGCATCTCGGTGTCGTCGGCGGTGATGACGTTCGAATATGCCGGGCTGACCTTCAACCTGCTCGACACGCCCGGCCACCAGGATTTCAGCGAAGACACCTATCGCACGCTGACCGCGGTCGACAGCGCGGTGATGGTGCTCGACGCCGCCCGCGGCATCGAGGAGCAGACCCGCAAATTGTTCGAGGTGTGCCGGCTGCGCGACGTGCCGATCATCACCTTTGTCAACAAGATGGACCGCGAGGCGCGCGAGCCGTTCGACCTGATCGACGAGATCGAGCAGACCCTGGCGCTCGATGCGACGCCGGCGTCGTGGCCGATCGGCATGGGCCGCGATTTTCTCGGCACCTATGATCTGGTCGGCGACTCGCTGCTGTTGTTCGACCGCAACAGCCATGACCGGCTGACCGACCCGATCCGCTGCCGCGGGCTCGACGACCCCAACCTCGCCGCCCACCTGCCCGAGAAGGCGATCGCGACGCTGCGCGAAGAGGTCGAGATGGCGCGCGGCCTGTGCAAGCCGTTCGACCGCGCGGCGTATCGCGAAGGCCACATGACGCCGGTATTCTTCGGCAGCGCGCTCAACAATTTCGGGGTGCGCGAGCTGCTCAACGGCGTCGCCGACATCGCCCCGCCGCCCCGCCCGCAGCCGGCAATGGGCGCCGATGGGCCGCAGCCCATCGTGCCCGACGGCGGGAAGGTTTCGGCCTTTGTCTTCAAGGTTCAGGCCAATATCGACCCGCAGCACCGCGACCGTATCGCGCTGGTGCGGCTGTGCTCGGGCCGCTTTCAGCGCGGTATGAAGCTGAAAAACGTGCGCACCGGCCGCGTCATGTCGGTGCAGAGCCCGGTGTTTTTTCTCGCCCGTGAGCGCAGCCTCGCCGAGGAGGCGTGGCCCGGTGACATTCTCGGCATTCCCAACCACGGCGCGCTGCGCATCGGCGACACGCTGACCGAAGGCGAAGACATCCGCGTCACCGGGATTCCCAGCTTCGCGCCCGAGGTGTTGCGCCGGGTGCGGATCGAAGACCCGATGCGCTCAAAGCATTTGCGCCATGCGCTCGAACAGCTCGCCGAAGAGGGCGTGACGCGGGTGTTCAAGCCATCGAACGGCAGCGACTGGATTATCGGGGTGGTCGGCGCACTCCAGCTCGACGTGCTGCAGGCGCGGCTCGACGCCGAATACAACCTCGCCACCCGGCTCGAAGGCGCCCCGTACGAGGTGGCGCGCTGGCTCGACGCCGACCGCGCCGCGCTCGACCGGCTACGCGCGCGCAACGGCGGCGCCTTTGCCGAGGACCATGATGGCATCCCGGTGTTTCTCGCCCGCAATTCCTGGGATTTGCGCACGACGATCGATGAATTCCCGGCGATCCGCTTCAAGGAAACCCGCGAGCAGACCTAGCTAGTTCATCCGGCGATAGGCGTTGAACCGTTCGCGTCGGGCGCGCGCCAGATCGTGCCGCACTGTGTCGTAGGCGGCGGAGATTTCGCCGAGCCGGGCGGCGGTTTCGGCGTCGAGCCTTCCGTCCCAGCGTTCGGGGCGAAAGCGCCGCTGAAACGCCGCCAGTGCGGGCTGTTCGTTGCCGGGCACGACCTCGTAGCCGATGCGCGCGAGGCTGGAGAGGGCGCGGGCGCGGGCGACGACGCCGACCGGCTGGCCGCGCCGCTGCGCCAGATCGTCGGCCGGCGCGGGCCAGATGCCGATTCCCGCGCGCGCGAGGCGCGGCCAGTCGAACAACTCGCCGGGGTCGGCCTTGCGGTCGGGCGCGATATCCGAATGCCCGACCACCCGGTGGGCCGGGATGCGGTGGCGCGCGGTCAGGTCGCGGCACAACGCCTCGACCACGCCCAGCTGCGCCTCGGGAAACCGGCGATAACCCCATTCGTGGCCGGGGTTGACGATCTCGAGGCCGAGCGAGACGTCGTTGAGCCCGCGCCCGCCCTCCCAATACGACACGCCGGCGTGCCAGGCGCGGCGCTCGTCGGGCACCAGCCGCCACAGCGTGCCATCTTCCTCGATCACATAATGGCTGCTGACCTTTGCCGCCGGGTCGCACAGCCGGTCGAGCGCAGCCTGCGCGCTCTGCATGCCGGTATAGTGCAGCACCAGCATGTCGATGCGCGGCGGCTCGCCGCGGCTGTCATGGTTTGACGACGGCCGCTCACGCGGCGTGGGCAGGGTCATTGGCGCGCCCTGCGAGAATCAGAGATCGTCGGGTTCAAGACCCATCTCCCGGGCGATTTTTCTGAGCATGGCCGGTCTGATCTCGACATCGTCGTGGAAGGCGAACGTATAGTCGTGCCAACCCTGGCGCGACAATGTGCGGTGGGAGCCAGATTGCCGCTTCACCATCCACCGATGCGGCGATGTGCGCTCAGGGCACAGCTGGCGCGTGTCGCGGGCCAGCTCCTCATCCCGCCAGCTTGACCAGGCGGTCGTGCGCCGCGTTGATGCGGGCAACGCGTGCCGTCGCCAGCGCCACGCATTCCGGCGGCAGGCCCTGCGCCATCAGCAAATCGGGGTGGTTCTCGCGCACCAGCCGGTGATAGGCGGTGCGGATCTCGTCGGGCGAGGCGGTGCGGGCGACGCCGAGGATGTGGTGCGGGTCGTCGCCCTCCGCGCCCGCGTCGCCGACGTAGAGCAGCCGGATGCGGGCGTATTCGGTCGGCGAGAAGCCGAAATGATGCGCCACCTCGCGCAGGTATCGGTCTTCCGCCGTGCACAGCGCGTGGTCAGCCAGCGCAATGTGGAACAGCCCGCCGAGCAGGTCTTCGAGCACGGCGCGGTTGCCGGCGAACAGCCGCCCGACCTGCCGCGCGTAGAGCTCGAACCCGGCGGTGCTCTTGCGCGCCAGGTCGAAGACGAGGCGCACGTGCTCGTCCTCGCCGGGCGGCACCCGAAACACCTCGCGAAACGCCGCGACCTCATCGCGCGTCACCTCGCCGTCGGCCTTCGCCATTTTGGCGCCGAGCGCGATCACCGCGATCGTAAAGGCAACGCGGCGGCGCGGGTCGTCGGCCGGAGGGCCGGATTCCTGGGCCGCGTGCAGGTGCAGATTCGGCAAATGGGCGGCGATCCGCTCGAGCAGGGCACCGAGCGGCCCGCCGAACGACCATTCGCGGGCACCGTGGATCATGCGGTCAACGACACTCATGCGGCTAATTTATCGCAACGCAGCATCACCCCGATAGCATCATCGCGGTGACCCTGTCGCGAGCGCCGGCAGCCGCCGCTCCTCGACCGCGTGACAGGCCACCATCGTGCCGTCGGCGGTGATCAACTCGGGCCGCTCGGCCCGGCAGCGATCGTTGGCAAGCGGGCAGCGCGGGTGAAACGGACAGCCCGGCGGCGGGTCGATCGGGTTGGGCACCTCGCCGGCCACCGGCTCGCGCTCGCCCGAGACCCCAGCCGACGCATCGAGCCGCGGGATCGTCTCGATCAACAGCCGCGTATAGGGGTGAAGCGGCCGCGCGAACAGCGTCTCGGAATCGGCGATCTCGACCAGCCGGCCGAGATACATGACCCCGACCCGGTCCGACACCTGATAGATCACCGCCAGATTGTGCGAGATGAACAGGTAGGTGAGGCCGAAGCTGCGCTGCAGATCGCGCATCAGGTTGAGAACCTGCGCCTGCACCGAAACGTCGAGCGCCGAGGTCGGCTCGTCGCAGACGAGGAATTCCGGGCGCGCCGCCAGCGCCCGCGCGATCGAGATGCGCTGGCGCTGCCCGCCGGAGAATTCGTGGGGAAATTTGTCACCGTCTTCGGGCGACAGCCCCACCTGCCGCAGCAGCTCGCCGACCCGCGCGTGCCGCTCGGCCAGGTTCTCGACGAGCCCGTGCGTCACCAGCGGCTCGGCGACGATCCGTCGCACCCGCCAGCGCGGGTTGAGGCTGGCATAGGGGTCCTGAAAGATCATTTGCATCCGCCGGCGCAGCGGTGCCGCGGTCTTGCGATGGTCGAGCCGGTCGAGGTCGATGCCGTCGAAGGTGATGCTGCCGGCGCTGGGCGGGTAAAGCCCGACGAGGCAGCGCGCGACGGTCGACTTGCCGCACCCTGATTCGCCGACCAGCGCAAACGTCTCGCCGCGCCGGATCGCGAAGCTCACGCCATCCAGCGCCTTGACCCAGGCGCGCGGCTTTCGCTGAAGCAGCCGTTCGAGCGGCGGCGGCGATACATCGAAATAGCGCTTGAGGTTGACGACCTCGATGAGCGGCGGGGCGTCAGCCATGCGGCCCTCACGCATCGACGCGGGCCTCGGCATATTTCCAGCACGCCGCCTCGCTCTCCGTGACCGGCAGCAAATCGGGGCGCGCGCGGCGGCAGCGGTCGAAGGCTGCGGGGCAGCGCGGGTGAAACGCGCAGCCCGGCGGGATTTCGGAGAGCCGCGGCATCGCCCCGTCGATCTGCTTCAAGCGGCCGCGTCGCCCGCCGATGCGGGGGATCGATGCCATCAGCCCGACCGTATACGGGTGGCTCGGCGCGTCGACGATCGCTCGCACCGGGCCCACTTCGACGATGCGTCCGGCATACATCACCGCGACGCGGTGGGCGGTCTCGGCGATCACCCCCATGTCGTGCGTCACCAGCATGATCGCGGTGCCGTGCTCGCGCCCCAGCCGCTTCAACAGCGCGATGATCTGCGCCTGGATCGACACGTCGAGCGCGGTCGTCGGCTCGTCGGCGATGATCAGCCGCGGATTGGCGGCGAGCGCCAATGCGATCACCACCCGCTGTCGCATCCCGCCGGAAAACTGGTGCGGGTAATGGTCGAGGCGCTGCGCGGCGGCGGCGATGCCGACCTCGCCCAACAGCGCTAACGCGCGTTCGCGTGCTGCAGAGGCGCCGAGGTCGAGATGGGTACGGATCGTCTCGGTGAGCTGCCGGCCGATCGTATAGAGCGGGTTGAGGCTGGTCAGCGGATCCTGAAAGATCGCGCCGATCTCCTTGCCGCGGATGCGCCGCATCGCCTCGTCGGACAGGTTGTCGATGCGCCGCCCGGCCAGGGTGATCCGCCCGCCGGCGATGCGCAGCGGCGGTTCCAGCAGGCCGATGATCGCCGCCCCGGTCACCGATTTGCCGGCGCCCGATTCGCCGACGATGCCCAGCACCTCGCCGGGCGCGATCGCAAAGCTCACGTCGTCGACCGCGACCAGCGTCTGCCGCCGGGTCGGCAATTCGACCCGCAGATGCTCGACCTGGAGCAGCGGTTGTTGAGCGGCCGTCATCGCAGCCGCGGGTTCAGCGCGTCGCGCAGCCAGTCGCCCAGCAGATTGACCGACAGGATCAAGAGCGCCAGCCACGCTCCTGGAAAGATCGCGATCCACCAGTCGCCCGACATCAGATAGTCGTTGCCGACGCGGATCAGCGTGCCGAGCGACGGCTCGGTCGGCGGCAGCCCGACGCCGAGAAACGACAGCGTCGCCTCGGTCAATATCGCGGTCGCCAGGCTGATCGTCGTGATCACCAGCACCGGCCCGATGACGTTGGGCAACAGGTGGCCGATCACGATGCGGCTCGGCCGCACCCCGATGACCCGTGCCGCCTGGACGTATTCCTTGTTGCGCTCGACCAGCGTCGAGCCGCGCACGGTGCGGGCGAAATGCACCCAGGTCGACAGCGCGATCGCCGCGACCAGCACATAGAGCGCGATCTCGCCCTGCATGGCGTGCGGCAGCACGCTGCGCGCGACGCCGTCGATCAACAGCGCGATCAGGATCGCCGGAAAGCTCAGCTGCACGTCGGCGATGCGCATGATCACGCTATCGACAAACCCGCCGCACCAGCCGGCAATCAGCCCCAGCGCAACGCCCAGCACCATGGCCAGCGCCACCGCTGAGACGCCGACGATCAGCGACAGCCTTGTGCCGTAAAGCATCGCCGACAGCACGTCGCGTCCCTGGTTGTCGGTGCCGAGCGGATAGGCCCAGTTGCCGCCGTGCAGCCAGCCCGGCGGGTTGGTGGCGTCGAGCAGGTTGAGTGAGGCGAGGTCGTAGGGATTGTGCGGTGCCGCCCACGGCGCCATGACGGCCTCGATGACGATGACCGCCGCGACCCAGGCGGCGACCATCGTCACCGGCGATTTGCGAAAACTCCACCACAGGTCGCTGTCGAGCAACCGCCGCAGCCGGTAGCGGTGCGGCCACGCCGCGACCGGGGCGCGGGCGGCCAGTTCAGACATTGGCTGCGTGCCGGCGCTCGATCCGCAGGCGCGGATCGACGACGTAATAGAGCAGGTCCACGACCAGGTTGATCACCACGAAAAAGCACCCGACCAGCACCAGATAGGCCGCCATCACCGGGATGTCGGCAAAGGTCACCGCCTGGATGAACATCAGCCCCATGCCGGGCCACTGAAAGACGGTCTCGGTGATGATCGCAAAGGCGATGATCGCGCCGAGCTGCAGCCCGGTGATCGTGATCACCGGCACCAGCGTGTTCTTCAGCGCATGGCCGAAATTGATCGCGCGCCGGCTCAATCCGCGGGCGCGGGCGAACTTGATGTAGTCGGTGCGCAGCACCTCGATCATCTCGGAGCGCACCAGGCGCATGACCAGCGTCATCTGAAATAGCGCCAGCGTCGTCGCCGGCAGGATGATCGCGCGCCAGCCGCCGAGCGTCAGCAGCCCGGTGGTCCACCAGCCGATATGCACGACCGGGCCGCGCCCATAGGACGGCAGCCAACCGAGGGTCACCGAAAAGACCAGGATCAGCAGGATGCCGATCAGAAAGGTCGGCAGCGAGATGCCGATCAGCGAACCGGTCAGCATGACCTGCGACAGAAACGAGTTTCGATGCAGTCCGGTATAGACCCCCATTGGCACGCCGAGGATCAGCGCCATCAGCGCCGCGACAAGGCTCAATTCCAGCGTTGCCGGCGCCTTTTCCACGATGATCTGCCCGACCGGCCGCGCCTCTTGATAGCTGAGGCCGAAATCGCCGTGCGCCGCGCGCCCGACAAACCGCGCGAACTGCACGATAAAGCTGTGGTCGAGGCCCAGCTCGTGGCGCAGCGCCTCGCGTTGTTGCGGGGTGGCGTCCTGCCCGGCCATGTTGCTGACCGGGTCGCCGACATAGTTGAACAGCGCAAACGCGATCAGTGCGATCGCCAGCAGCACCAGCACCGACTGAAACAGCCGCCGGATGATGAAGGCGATCACGGCCTCTCCCCGCTCACTTCATCTTCACAAATCGCAGCTGGAAGAAATTGTCGCCGGTCTGCGCCAGATCGACATTGCTGCGCGTCGCCCACACCACGACCTGCTGGTGCAGCGGGATATAGGCGAAGTCGTCGCGCACGATGCCGAGCGCCTTGGCGATCAGCGCGTCGCGCCTTTTCGGGTCGAGCTCGACCTGGATTTGCGCGTCGAGCGCATCGACCGCCGGGTTGGAATAGCCGCCGATATTGAACACGCCGTCCTTGCCGTGGCGCGTCTGCACCAGCGAGGTGAGCGCGTTGAGCGCGTCGTGGGTGCCGGGCGTCCAGCCCAGCAGGTAGAAACTCGTGTCGTAGTGCGGGTGGAGGATCTTGCCAAAGAACTTGGCGCGGCCCTGGGCCAGCAGGTCGGCCTTGATCCCGATCTTGGCCAGCATCGCCGTGACCGCCTGGCAGATCGCCGCGTCGTTGACGTAGCGGTCGTTGGGGCAGTCGAAACCAACCTCGAACCCGTTGGGATAGCCGGCCTCGGCGAGCAGCTTCTTGGCGCCGGCAGGGTCGTAGGGAAACCGCTTGTCGAGCGCCGCATCGTACCCGTTGACGCCGGGGCCGACGATCAGCGCCGTCGGGTGCGCGTAGGTGTTCATCACCTTGGCGGCGATCGCGTTCTCGTCGATCGCCTCGTAGAAGGCCTGGCGTACCCGCTTATCCATGAACGGGTTCTTGCCCTTCACGCTGCTTTCGAGCAGTTCGGGCCGCGACTGGTCGAAGCCGAGAAAGATCGTGCGCAGCTCCGGCGTTTGCCAGATCTTCATGTGCGGCGTGCTCTTGATCCGCGCGATGTCCTGCGGCGGCACCGTGTAGATCATGTCGAGCTCGCCCGACAGCAGCGCCGCCACCCGCGTCGAGGCGTTGGCGATCCGCATGAAATCGGCCTCGTCGATGTCGATCGGCTCGTGTTTGAGGCCCCACCAGTTCGGGTTTTTGACCAGCACCGTCTTCACGTCGGGCTCGCGGACCTTGAGGATGAACGGCCCGGTGCCGTCTTCGTGGCGGGTGGCATAGTTTTCCTGTTTCTTGGTCAGGTCGGCGGCGCGCGTCGCATTGTGTTCCTCGCACCATTTCTTCGACATGATCGCGACGGTCGGCAGGTCGAACGGCAGGATCGGGTCGGGCCCGTCGGTGATGATGTCGACCGTGTAGTCGTCGATCTTTCTGACCTCCTTGACCGTCGCCAGCGCGCCGCCGACGTTAGAGCCGGGCTGCGTCGCGCGCTCGAACGAAAACACCACGTCGTCGGCGGTGAACGCGGTGCCGTCGTGGAATTTCACCCCCTTGCGCAGCGTGAACCGCCAGGTCGTCGGGCTGGTCTGGACCCATTTCGTCGCCAGGCCCGGCTCGAGCTTCATGTTGCGGTCACGCCGGATCAGCGGCTCATAGAAATTCTGGTCGAAGGCGAGCAGGAAGGTTTCCTCGCGCGCGTAGGGGTCCATCGACGTCACGTCGCCGTCATTGGCCCAGCGAAAGGTTTTCGCCTCGGCATGGAGCGCCAGCATCGCGACAGCGGCGGTCGCCAAGATTACGCGAAGTATTGCCGGTCGCATTTCGTTCCCCTCTTTGAATCGTGGCCGAAGCCTTAGTAATTTGTCCGGGCTGGCAGCAAACGAAGGATAATATAAGTACTAATCAGTGTGAATATTCGGTTAAGACCCAATCGCGGATCGCCGATGATCGGGCCGCTCGCGACCCGACGCCGCGGTGCTTCTGGCATTCGCGGCCTCGCTCTATGATCCGGCGCGGAGGAAACGCATGAAGCTGTTCGATGCGATCGTGGTTGGCGGCGGTCTGGTCGGGGCGGCGATCGGCTATGGGCTGGGGCGCGCCGGGATGCAGACCGCGCTGGTCGACGAGGGTGACATTGCGTTTCGCGCCTCGCGCGGCAATTTCGGCCTCGTCTGGGTGCAGTCGAAAGGGCTCGGCGCGCCGCATTACCAGCGTTGGACCCGCCGCTCGGCCGACGAGTGGCCGCTGCTCGCCGCCGAACTGTTCGACCGCACCGGCGTCGCGGTCGGGCATGAGCGGCCCGGCGGCCTGCATTTGTGCCTCGGCGAGGCGGAATTCGCCGAGCGCAGCGCCCGCATGGAGCGGATGCGCGCCGAATCCGGCAATTTCGGGTTCAAATACCGCATGCTTGGCCATGACGAGGTCGCCGCGATGCTGCCTGGCATCGGTCCCGCGGTGACGGGCGCCTCGTTCACCCCGTATGACGGGCATGCCAATTCGCTTGCCCTGCTGCACGCGCTGCACCGCGGCTTTGTCGCCGGGGGCGGTAGCTACCTGCCGAACCGCCGGGTGACCGATGCCGCGGCGGCGACCGGCAATTTCCGCATCGGCGCCGGCGGCGAGGCGATCGCCGCGCCGGTCGTGGTGCTCGCCGCCGGACTCGGCAACGCCGAGCTGGCGCCGGTGTTCGGATTGTCGGCCCCGGTCGTGCCGCAGCGCGGCCAGATCCTCGTCACCGAGCGCGCGGCTCGCGTCATGGCGATGCCGACGACGACGGTGCGGCAGACGCTCGAAGGCGGCATCATGATCGGAGACAGCCAAGAGGATGTCGGATTCGATACCGGGCAGCGTCCCGACGTGATGGCGGCGATGGCGCGCCGCGCGGTGTTGTCGTTTTCGTGGCTGGCCGAGTTGCAGGTCGTGCGGGCCTGGGCCGCCCTGCGGGTGATGCCGCCCGACGGGGTGCCAATCTACGACCAGTCAGAGCGGTTTCCGGGCGCCTTCACCGCAAACTGCCACAGCGGCGTCACCCTGGCCGGGGCGCATGCCAATGTTTTTGCCGCGATGGTCGCCGCCGGTGCGCTCGACCCGATGATGGCGCCGTTCTCGGCGCGCCGCTTCGATGTTCCGGCGGCGGCCTGAGCCGGGCGCGGCGACCGTCGCCGTCGTGGTCGAGGGCCGCGACGTGCGGGTGCCCGACGGGGCGTCGGCTGCGGCCGCGGTGCTGCTCGCCGGCCTCGCCGCGATCCGCGACACGCCGGTCGGCGGTGCTCCGCGCGCGCCTTATTGCCTGATGGGGGTGTGCTTCGACTGCCTCGCCGAGATCGACGGTATCCCCAACCGGCAAAGTTGCATGGTCACGGTCGCGCCCGGCATGCGCATCGCCCGACAGCGCGGCCGGCGCGCCGTCGACGCCGAATGACCTTTGACCTCGCAATCGTCGGCGCCGGACCGGCCGGAATGGCGGCAGCGACGCTGGCTGCCGAGTTCGGCCTCGACGTGATCGTCATCGACGAGCAGGACGCGCCGGGCGGCCAGATCTATCGCGCCGTCGAGCGTGTCGCACCGGGCTCGCTGTTCGGCGCCAGCTATCTCGCCGGACAGTCCCTGGCGAGCGCCTTTCGCGCCAGCGGCGCCCGCTATCGGCCGCGCAGCACGGTGTGGCACATCGATCCCGGCGGCGCGGTGTCGTTTCTCGCCGACGGGCGCAGCGAGACGGTCGAGGCGCGGCGCATCCTGCTCGCCACCGGTGCGCTCGAACGCCCGGTGCCGATCCCCGGCTGGACAATGCCCGGGGTGATGACCGCCGGTGCCGCGCAAATCCTGCTCAAGACTGCCGATCTGCTGCCCGTCGGGCGGGCGGTGCTGGCCGGGCAGGGGCCGCTGCTGTACCTGGTCGCCGCCCAGCTGTGCCGCGCCGGTGCACCGCCGGCGGCGATCCTGGAAACCGCGCCGCCGGCGAATTACCGCGCGGCAGCGCGGCAGCTCGGCGCCGCCTGGGCCGGTCGCGATGCTGTCGCCAAAGGCCTCGGCTGGCTCCGCGAGTTGCGTCGCGCCGGGGTTCCGATCCGCCGCGGGGTCCGCAGCCTGCGCGCGGTCGGGCGCGAGCGGGTCGAGGGCGTCGCCTGGGAAGGTGGCGAGCTTGCCGCCGACCTGTTGCTGCTGCATGACGGGGTGATTCCCAACACCCAGATCACCCGCGCCCTCGGCCTCGCGCACGATTGGCACGCGGCGCAATGCTGCTGGCGGCCGAGCGTCGACCAATGGGGCAACACTACGCTGGCGACGGTCGCAGTGGCCGGTGACGGCGGCGGCATTGCCGGCGCCGAGGCGGCGGTGCTGTCGGGCCGGCTCGCGGCCCTCACCGCGGCGACGATGCGCGGCAAGATCGATGCCGCCGAGCGCGACCGCTGCGCCGCTCCGCTTCATGCGGCGTTGGCGCACGAGCGTGCGGGGCGCCCGTTTCTCGACGCGCTGTGCCGCCCGGCGCCCGAAATGCTGGCGCCGCCCGACGCGGTCACCGTGTGCCGCTGCGAGGAGGTGACGGCCGGCGCGGTCCGCCGTGCCGCCCGGCTCGGCGCACAGGGCCCGAACCAGGCCAAGGCCTTCACCCGCTGCGGCATGGGTCCGTGCCAGGGCCGGCTGTGCGGTCCGCTCGTCGCGTCGCTGATCGCCGAGGTGCACGGCGTGCCGGTTTCCGACATCGAGCCGTACCGCCCGCGTGCGCCCTATAAGCCGATCACGCTCGGTGCGCTGGCGGGGTTTGCCCCTCACCCCGACCCTCTCCCCGCCGGCGGGGAGAGGGAGGAACCCGCGCGCAGCGTGGGGGGGTGAGGGGCATGCGCAAAATGGCACCGCTGTAGGCTTGCGTGCGCCGGGATTTGCCCAAAGGATGGGCCTCTCCGATCCCACCAGCGGGTAACCCTCCGCCATGACCGACGCCCATCCCCTCACCCCGCTTCTCGCGCCGCGTTCGGTGGCGATCTTCGGCGCCTCGAACGACCCAACCCGGATCAGCGGGCGCTCGCTGCGCTATTACCGTGAGGCGGGCTACCAGGGCGCGCTCTATCCGATCAATCCGACGCGCGACACGGTGCAGGGGCTGCGCGCGTATCCCGACCTCGCCTCGGTGCCGGGCGAGGTGGATTTCGGCCTGATCGCGGTGCCGGCCAATCTCGCGGTTGAAGCGATGGAGGCCTGCGTTGCCAAGGGCGTGCGCGGCGTCGTCATGTTCACCGCCGGGTTTGCCGAGATCGGCGCCGAGGGCCGCGCGCTGCAGGAGCGGATCACCAAGATCGCGCATGACAGCGGCATCCGCCTGTGCGGGCCGAACTGCCTCGGCCTGTTCAACATGCGCATCGGCCACACCCCGACCTTTTCGTCGTTCCTCGAAGAGGGGCCGACCCCGGCCGGGCCGCTTGGCATGGTCACCCAGTCGGGGGCATTCGGCACCCATCTGTTGGCGCTGACCGCGCGGCGCGGCATCGCCGTTGGCATGTGGATGAGCACCGGCAACGAGGCTGACGTGCAGGTCGCCGACGGCATCTCGTTTCTCGCCGACGATCCCGAAACCCAGGCGATCGCCTGCTACATGGAGGCGATCCAGGACGGCGAGCGATTTGCCGAGGCGGTGACGCGCGCCCGCCGCAACGGCAAGCCGGTGATCGCGATGAAGGTCGGCGGGTCGACGATCGGCGCCGCAGCCGCGGCATCGCACACCGCCTCGCTCGCCGGCTCCGACGCGGTCTACGACGCGGCGCTGCGCCAGCTCGGGGTCGAGCGCGCCCGCACCCCGGAGGATCTGGTCGAGATCGCCTATGCGTGCACTCGCGGCCGCCTGCCGCGCTCGCGCCGCCTCGCGGTGGTGACGATGTCGGGCGGCGCCGGCGTGCTGATGGCCGACGCGGCCGAGGAAGAGGGGTTGGAGCTGACCCCGCTCGCCGACGCCTCGCAAAAGGAGGTGCTGAGCTGGGTTCCGTTCGCGGCGCCGCGCAACCCGGTCGATGTCACGGCCCAGGCTCTCAATGATCCAACCATCCTCGACAAGGGCTTCGACCTGCTGCTCGGCAAGGAAGGGTTCCCGTCGATGGTCGGGTTTTTCACGACCTGGGCCAGTTCGCCGCAGATGGCCGAGCCGCTGTTCAAAGCGGTAAGCGGCGCGGCGGCACGCTATCCGGACAGCTACATCGCGCTGTCGGCGATCGCCACGCCCGAGATGCAGCGCCGCTACGAGGCCGCCGGCATCGGCCTCTATGAAGACCCGTGGCGGGCGGTCGAGGCGGTCGCTGCCGCGACCCGCTGCGCCGAGCGCCTCGCGGTGCCGCCGCTGCCGGTGCCGCCGGTGCCGACCAACCTGCCGTCCCTGCCGCCGGGCGCGATCGGCGAGCACGAGGCAAAGCGCATTCTCGCCGAGGCCGGCATCCCGGTGCTCGACGAGCGCGTGGTGACAGACGCTGGTGAGGCCGCCGCCGTCGCGCCGCATATCGGCGAGCGGCTGGTGCTCAAGATCGTCTCGCCGGAGATCACCCATAAGACCGAAATCGGCGGCGTCATGCTCGACGTGGCGGCGAGCGAGGCGGGCGAGGCTTTTACCCGGCTGGTCGAGCGGGTCAAGGCGCGCGTGCCGAACGCCCGGCTCGACGGCGTCTTGATCTCGCCGATGATCCGCGGCGGCACCGAGATGATCCTCGGCGTCCAGCACGACGCAGTGTTCGGCCCGGTGGTGATGCTCGGGCTCGGCGGCATCTTTGTCGAGGTGCTGCGCGATGTGACGTTTCGCATCGCCCCGTTCGGCGTCGACGAGGCGCGCGCGATGATCGCCGAGCTGCGCGGCGCCGCGATTCTCAAGGGCGCGCGCGGCCAGCCGCCGGCCGATGTCGATGCGCTGGCCGAGACCGTCTCGCGCCTGTCGCTGTTTGCGGCGGCGCAAAAGGGGCAGCTGACCAGCATCGACGTCAATCCGCTGCTGGTTCGCGCCAAGGGTGAAGGCGTCGCTGCGCTCGACGCGCTGATCATCCCCTGACGGCACGTGGCGCCGGTTTCCAGGCGCCGAAGCGGTTGAGCGTAATCGAATCTTAACCTCGTCGGCGCTATCAAAAAGGCTGCGCCGTGCGAGGAAAACCGTTGCGTAGCTTTTCGCCCGCGTTGCTGCTTGCCGCCATCCACCGCCGCGTGCGACCGCAACATGTCGTCGTTGCGCTGGTCGGGCTTCTGGTTCTGGCGTATGGCGCCAGCATCTGTGTCGCGCTCGACCATTCGCGCCGACAGGCGCTCGACGATACCACCGCGACGCTCGACAGCATGAGCCGGTCGATCGAGATCGGCGTCAACCGCATCCTGTTCGAGGCCGATACGACGATGCTCGGCGTCTCGCATATGCTCGCCAACGTGCTGCCCGGCCAGCCGCTCGACGGGCCGGCGGTCAGGACCCTGCTGCAGCAGATGGACGCGCAGAACCTGGTGGTCAGCGACATCGTCATCGTTGGTGCCGGCGGTTACGAGCTGAATGCCTCACGGCAAGGCTTCGGGGCGTCCCGCGACCTGTCGCAGCAGAAATTTTTCACGGCGAGTCGGGCCGGGTCGGCACCCGCGCTCTATATCGGCCAGCCGGAAAAAGACGCGCTCACCGGCCACTGGTCGATCATGTTGAGCCGTCCGTTGGCGCTCGGCGACAAGCAGACCGGCGTCGTCGCCGTCGAGGTGCCGCTGTCGGTGTTCACCAGGTTCTTTGGGTCGGTGACGGCGGCCAGCGCGATCCGGGTTGCGCTGGTGTCCGGCGGTGGCCGGCTGATCGCCGGCGACCCGCGATATCCGGGGCGTATCGGGCAGACGCTGCCGGATTCCTCCGCGCTGCTCGCGGCCGCGGCCAGGAGCCCGGACGGGCGGCTCGCCCACGCGCCCGGCGGCGACGGCACGGACCAGATCCTCAGCTTCCGCGCTGTCCCGGGGCGCCCGCTGCTGGTGACGATGGCGCGTGACAGGGCCGCGGTGCTGAAGCGGTGGGGCGAGGAAAGCGCCGTGTCGGCCGGTGTGGTCGGGCTGTTCGTCTTGGCCGCCGGGATTTTGACCGGCCTTTTGGTGCGTGGGCTCAAACGCCAGCAGCTGAGCACGGTCGATCTGCGCGGGCGCGAGGAGCAGCTCGAGCGGCAAAGCTCGCTGCTGCAGGCGACGCTCGAAAACATGGGCGAGGGGCTCAGCGTCTTCGACAACGGCGGGCGGCTTGTCGCGTTCAACTCGCGCTTTGCTGAACTGCTCGACCTGCCGCCGACGATCGGCACCGCGACCTCGCTCTATGACATCCTCGAATTCCAGCTGCAGCGCGGCGATTTCAGCGGGAGCGAGCCGAACCTCGGCGTGCAGGAGCGCTATGACCGCATGTACCGCGACCTGCCGGTGGTTCGCGAACGCACCACCCCAAGCGGCCGCATCCTGCAGATCCGCCGCTGGGCAATGCCGGGCGGCGTCGTGTCGCTCTATTCCGACATCACCGAGCGCAAGGCGGCCGAGCGGCGGATGTCTCAGGCCCTGCTCAACGCCGAACTCGCCAACCGCGCGAAGAGCGATTTTCTCGCCAATATGAGCCACGAGCTGCGCACGCCGCTCAACGCGATCATCGGATTTTCCGAGCTGCTCGGCACTGACGGCCTCGGCCCGATGCGCGACGGTAAGTACCTAGAATATGTCGGGGACATTCACTCCAGCGGGCTGCACCTGCTGTCGATCATCAACGACGTGCTCGATATGGCCAAGATCGAGTCGGGCAAGCTCGAACTGGCGAGAGAAACGATCGGGGTCTGGCAACTGATCGGCGATACGCTGCGCATGGTTCGCGAGCAGGCCACGAAGACCGGTATCGAGCTGGTCACCGCGCTGCCCGAGCGCGAGGTCGCGGTCGTCGGCGACGAGCGGGCGATCAAGCAGGCGCTGCTCAACATCCTGTCGAACGCGGTCAAGTTTTCCAAGCAAGGGGCCCGGATCGACATTCGCGCCGCGTCCGAAGGACAAAGGCTGGTGCTTGAGATCGAGGATCACGGCATCGGCATGACCCCCGAAGAGCTGGTGCGCGCAATGCAGCCGTTCGAGCAGGCCAATTCGGGCACCGCGCGCAACTATGGCGGCACCGGGCTCGGCCTGCCGATCGCCAAGGGCCTGGTCGAGGCGCATGGCGGTACGCTGACGATCGACAGCGCCATCGGCATCGGCACCAAGGTGCGCATTGTCCTGCCGGCAGAAGCCGGCGCAAAGCTGCGCAGCGTTCCGGAGATGTCCTCGATCGCGCCGTTGGTTTCGACCGCTAGCCTTTGACCGCGCCGGCGGTCAACCCATTGACCAGAAAGCGGCGAACGCCGAGCGAAAACAACAGCACCGGCAGCATGACCAGCGTGCCGCCGGCCGCAATCCGGCCCCACTCCCAGCCGGCGTAATTCATGAAGTTGACGACGGCGACCGGCGCGGTCATCGCGTTCGAGCGGGTGAGGATCAGCGCAAAGAAAAAGTCGTTCCACGAAAACACGAAACACAGGATCGCGGTCGCTGCCAACCCGGGCGCCGCGGTCGGCAGGACGATGCTGATCATCGCCCGCCAGAAGCTGGCGCCGTCGATCAACGCCGCCTCTTCGAGCGCGCGCGGCGTGTTCTCGAAAAACGAGCGCATCAGCCAGATCACCAGCGAGATGTTGAACGTCAGATAGATGACGACGAGGCCGAACCGCGTGTCGAGCAGGTGCAGGTCGCGATAGGCAAGGAAATAAGGGATCGCGAAAGCCGGCGGTGGCGCCAGCCGGCTGGCGATGATCCACAGGCTCAAGGTGTTGGAGCGCGAGCGCATCCGCGCCAGCGCATAGGCCGCCGGCACGCCGATCAGCATCGACACGAGCGTTGATGAAATCGTCACCACGGCGCTGTTGACGAACGAGCCGCGGAAATCGCCTTGCCACAACGCGGCGTAATTATCGAGGGTCGGGGTAAACCACAGATGCGGCGGATAGGCAAAAATCTCGGCGTTGGTCTCGAACGACATCCGGAGCAGCCACAGGAACGGCGCCAGCACCAGCACCGCCAGCCCGATCGCCAGCGCATGGATGAGCGCCCGGTTGGCCTTCATTCTGCCCCCCAGCCACTCATCCGCACCAAGACCCAGCTCATCACCAGCGAGGCGGCGACCATCACGACCGTGATCGCGCTCGAAAACCCGAGATAGGAGAAATTGAACGCCTGCTCGAATGCGTAATAGTTGGTCACCTCGGTCACCGAGCCGGGGCCGCCGTCGGTTAACAGGTAGATCAGCGGAAACGCCTTGATGCTGTCGATCAGGCGAAACAGCCCGGCGACCATCAGCGTGCCGCGGATGTAGGGGAGCAGGACGTGGATCGTCACCTGCCACGGGTTGGCGCCGTCGACCCGCGCTGCGTCGATCAGCTCTTCGGGTACGGTTTGCAGCGCCGCCAGCACCATCAGCATGGTCAGCGGGAACCACTCCCAGGTATCGGCGACGATGATCGCCCATAGCGCCCAGTGCGGATCGGTGATCAGTGTCGGCACATTCCAGCCGAGCGCCTTGAACGCCCAATAGAACGGGCTGATGTCGGGGGTGTAGAGCACCTTCCAGATGATCGCGACGACGATCGGCGGTAGCACCATCGGCACCAGATAGACCGTGCGCAGCGCCTGCAACAGGCCCGAGCGCAGGTTCAACAGCAGCGCGAAGGCGACGCCGATCAGCATCTGCAACGCGACAGTCCAGAACGACAGCTTGGCCTGGACCCACAGCGAATTAAGAAACCGTTCGTCGGACAGCAGCAGGCGGTAGTTGAGCCAGGGGTGCTGAAAGTTCCAGGCGGTTGCCGGGTTGGTCAGGTTGAGCGGGGTCAGGCTGGTGACGACGAGATAGACCATCGGCGCCAGGGTCACGACAAACAGCACGGCGAGCGCCGGCGCCAGGCACCACGCCAGAAAGCGGCGTCGCTGTCGCGCCTGGCTGGCCCGCCGGAAGGGGGCGGAGCGGAGGGAATGCAATGCGCCGAGGCTCATCGATCGACGCTGAATCCGGCTTTCGCGATGTCCTGGATCGCCTGCGCCTCCGCCTGCTTCAGCGCGCTTGCGGCGGCGAGTTGCCCGGTGGCGATCGCCGAGATCGCGCGGTTGATCTTGTCGCCGACCTGGGGGAATACGGCGGCGGTGCGATACCGCATGTAACCGGCCTCACCGGCCCGGTCGAGCGTCCTCAGGTACAGCGTGGCGACGTCCTGGCCGTTCAGCGTCATCGCCTCCTTGAATGCCTCGCTGGTGATCACCGAACGGCGGCACACGCTGGGGTAGCCGTGCTCCTTGACGATCCGGGTGAGCATCTCCTTCGACAGCGCCCATTTGATGAATTCCCAAGCCGCGCCCTTTTGCCGCGAGCCGGCGGGGATGCAAATGCCGGTCATCGCGATGCCGGGGAACCAGCCCTTCGGCCCGGTCGGAAACACGCCGTAGCGCACCGTGTGGGCCACCTTGCTGTCCGGGCTCTTGGCCAGCGGCAACGCCCAGGTCGCCGAGCTGCTGCGCAGGTTGCCGCGCCCGTTGAGCTGTGCCTCCAGCGCTTGGTCCTGGGTGTAGGAGAGGACGCCGGACGGCGCATACTTGCGCAAGAGGTCGGCATAGAATTGCGCCGCCTGCACTGCCTGCGGCGTGTCGAGGGTCGGCGTCAGATCCTTGGGCGGGTCTTTGAACACGTTGCCGCCGAACCCCATCAGATAGGGCGGCCAGTTCCAGTGGTGGATGTTGTCTTGCACCCAGGCGGCAACCCCATCCTTGCCGTTGACTGCCTCGCAGACGTTGACGATCTCGTCGAAGGTTTTGGGCAGTTCGAGCCCGGCCTTGTCGAGCAGGTCGGCGCGCGCCGCCCAGAACAGCACCGCCCCGGCCTCGATGCCGAACCCGCAAGTGTGGCCCTTGGCATCGCGCATCGAGGTCTGCGCGACAAAATCGCCGGGGTCCCAATCGGCCGGCGTGACATTCGGGTCCTTGGTAAACTCGTCGAGCTCGCTGACCCAGCCGGCGCCGATCCAGCGGTCCTGATAGATGAAGGTCAGCACTGCCACGTCATAGGCGCTGCCGCGGGTCGACAGTTCGAGGTCCATCCGCTGGTTATAGACGGGGAAGGCCTGGACATCGAATTCGACCTTGATGCCGCTCTTGTCCTCGAATTCCGGAAAATACTGCCGCAGATACTGATGAAACGGCATCGAGAAGCCGGCGCCGCGGATCGTGGTGCCAGCGTATTTCGATTTCGCCTGGCCCAGCACGGCCGGCGCCCGTGCGGCGATGGCCGCCGCCGCAGTCGCCATAAACACGCTCCGGCGCGTCAGCCGCGATCCCATCTTCGACATGGCCGCTCTTCCGTCCCGGCTGCTTTTTATCGTATCGCCCAGCATGCTAATTCGATGGGCAATGGCCATGCCGCCTGCCCTTTAAGATCGATTTCGTATCCGCCAAAAGGCGCGGCCAAGACACACAGGTCCGCGGCATAGCAAATCGACTGGACCGGGTTGGGTGTCATGCGACCTTCGCTCGGCGAATACCGGAGTGCTGCGCGGAATCCATCAGCCCGAGTAGTTCATACTTTGATTTGATCACGTGCGCGCCGATGAGCACGGCAGCCGCTTCGGGATCGCGCTGGTGAAGCGCACTGAGCAAATTCCGATGATCGCTGGATACCCCGGCGAACCGCTCTGGTGCGTAGCCATGCTGATGCCACATCGCCACGATCAGCACCCAATACTGATCGACAATCGCGACTGCTTGCGGGTTGCCCGCTGCCGCGTTGATTGCCTGGTGAAACCGACGATTTGCGACAAGAGCTGCAGCGTAGTCGGCTTTGGTAACACACTGCTCCCTGTCGGCTTCGATCGCATGCAACTTCGCAAGGAGTTCCGGCGAGCAACGGCTAGCGGCCTGACGGGCCAGAAGAACTTCGACCGCCGCGCGAATTGAGAACAGGTTCTCGACGAAATTCCGGTCCGCGCTGCGGACGCGCGCGCCCCGGTTGGGCTCAAGCTCGACCAGCCCTTCTCCCCGAAGTTGCCGTAGCGCCTCACGGATCGGCATGTGACTGGCGCCGTATCGGCCGGCAAGGTCATCAATCGTCAGCCGCGAACCCAGCGGCAGACGACCGGTGGCGATGTCCTCGCGGATTTGCTGGCTGATATCGTTCAGACGCGTCATGCGGCACGCAATTTGATCAATATATTAATCATACGGCGGTATATTGGCACCGTAAAGGGAACATTTGATCAAATTCACCTTGGATCCGCCACGCGGTCGGTCTGACGAGTGCAGTCGGGTCCGCAGAAGCTGATGGCAATGCCGCCCGGCGCTCAGCCCCTAGAGATCGATTTTGTATCCGCCCATCTTGATCGCCTCGATCGATTGCTGCTGCGCCTGTTTCAGCGCCGCCATCGGCGACATCTGCTTGGTCGCGATCGCCTCGATCGCACGGTTGATCTTGTCACCGACCTGCGGGAACACCGGCACGGTGCGATAGCGCATATAACCGCCGTCGCCGAGCTGCTCGAGCACCCTGAGGTAGAGCGCGGCGACGTCTTGGCCGTTCAGCGTCAACGCTTCCTTGAACGGCTCGCTGTCGATCACCGAGCGGCGGCAGATGCTGGGATAGCCGTGCTCTTTGACGAGCCGGGTCAGCATCTCCTTCGACAGCGCCCATTTAATGAATTCCCAGGCCGCGCCCTTGTTCTTCGAGCCCTTGGGAATGCCGAAGCCGTGGCAGGCGACGCCCGGGAAATCTCCGGCCGGGCCGGCCGGCACCATGCCGTAGCGCACGGTCTTGCTGACCTTGCTGTTCGGATCCTTGGCGAGCGGCAGACCCCAGGTGATCGCGTTGGTGCGCATGTTGGCGCGGCCGGAAAGCTGTGACTGCATGGCCTGGTCGTCGGTGAACGACAGGATGCCGGGCGGCCCGTATTTGGTGATCAGGTTGGCGTACCACGCAGCCGATTTCGCCGCCTCGGGGGTGTCGAGCGTCGGCGTCAGGTTTTTTGGCGGGTCCTTGAAAATGCGCCCGCCCATCGCCTGCAGATAGGGCGGCCAGTTCCAATGATGCAGCTTGTCGGCGGTCCACGCGGCGACACCGTCCTTATTGTGGACCGCGTCGCATACCGTGATCAATTCGTCCATTGTCGTCGGCAGCTTGAGCCCGGCTTTGTCGATCAGGTCGGCGCGCGAGGCGGCGAGGATCATCGCCCCGGCCTCAACGCCGTAGGCGTAGGTGTGGCCCTTGGCATCGCGCATCGAGGCCTCGACCCCGGGCACAAAATCCGCCGCGTCCCATTCGGGCGGCGTGGCGTTGGGGTCCTTGGTGAACTCGTCGAGGTCGCTGACCCAACCGGCGCCGATCCAGCGGTTCTGGTAGATGAACGTGACGATGATCACGTCGTAGCTCGATCCGCCGGTCGACAGCTCGAGGTCCATGCGCTGATTGTAGATCGGGAAGGCCTGGACATCGAACGCCACCTTGATCCCGGTCTTTTCCTCGAACTCGGGGAAATAGTCCTTGAGGTAGTGGTGGAACGGCAGCGAAAACGCCGCGCCACGGATCGTCGCGCCGGCGTATTTCGATTTCGCCTGGCCCAGTACCGCCGGAGCCGGCAGCGCGGCGGCACCCAATCCTGCGAGCACGGCGCGGCGCGTCAACCGCCCACGATGGATCATGATTTCCTCCCCGACGTTGTGCCGAGTCCGATTATACCGCTCAGGCGCCGGGTAATCCGCTCTTGATCGATTCCGCGACGACATGGCGCGCAACCTCGCGCAGCAGTTTGCGGTCGGCGGCCGGCGTCGCCGCCGGTGCGATGCCCGGCACGACGCGGTCGTGGCTGTAGGTCGGCACCGCGCTGCCGTTGCGCAGCATCGGGGACTCCAGCTCGGCGTTGTCGCGCACCGCTCGGATGCCGTGCCGGATCATGTTGCGCATCATGATGATGCCGCGATCGGTCGAGGCCAGATGCTCAAGCCCGTGGCGCGCGACGCCGCCGTGGATGCTGACCTGGGCGTCGTAATCGCCGGGCACCCGCTGTCGTTCCTCGTAGGGGCGGCCGGCGTCCTGACCGAACCCGGCGCCGCGGCGCATCTCCTTGCCTTCCGGCGCGCGATAATAGCCGATCTGCATCGTATGGGTGTCGTCGAGCGGTACCGCCCAGGTCGTCGCCTGCGGCCGGTTGATCGAGTTGCGCAACGCCAGCGGGTCCAGATTGGGTGGGAACTGGTGGATGTTGGGCAGGATGAAATCGGCGACGCGCACCCATACCCGGTCACCCTGCCGGCGGGTGTCGATATAGACCATGCCGGCCGGAGTCTCCATCCAATCCCACTCGCCGAGCGCCTTCAGATCGGTGGTGAAACCCTGGCTTCCCGGCAGCGTGTGCAGGAACGCCAGATGCGCCGGGTCCATGCTGTTTTCCTTGACCTGCAGCCAGTTGCATTCCCACAGCGTCGGGGCGCGGGCGACCAGCCGGTGGCCCGGCAGGTCGTAAGTGTCGAGAATCGGAAAGGGCGGCTGCCGGTCGGGCGGTCCCATATAGGCAAAGACCAGCCCCTCGTGTTCGTGCACCGGGTAGGCGCCGTGAAACAGGCGGTCCTTCAGCGTGCTGGTGGCCGGCTCGCCCGGCGTTTCGAGGATCGTGCCGTCGCAATCGAACAACCAGCCGTGATAGCAGCAGCGGATGCCCCGATCGCCGACCAGCCCGAATTCGAGCGAGGTGCCGCGATGCGGGCAATGCAGCTCCAACAGCGCGATCGCGCCGCGCCGGTCGCGAAACGCGACGAGGTCCTCGCCAAGAATGCGCAGGCGGCGGGGAAGCTCGCCGAGCTCGCTCGCCAGGATGACCGGCTGCCAGAAGCGCCGCAGGTATTCGCCGCACGGCGTGCCGGGCCCGACCCGGGTCAGCTCCTCGTCTTCGGGCGGCAGCCCGCGATGGTGATAGGCACTATAGGCCTTGTTGAGGAACGGCACCCGCTCGGCCATGATCGCCTCCTTTCGCTGCCGCCGCCGGCGCTGCCCGTGAAGCGCTCCGACGGCGCTGCGGAATAGTGGAGGGCAGGCGCCCCTAGGGCAAGGTGCCGCCGGTCAGCGCCCGGCCTGCCGGGTCAGAGCGCGAAACTCACCGGTTCTGCAAGATGGCAGGCGGTGTAGTCGCCGGTGTTGGTGTCGGCCAGTTCGAGATTGTAGAAATCACGCTGCGGCTCGGTGAAATACGGGCCGGCGTGCCACGTGCCGTGCGCGAGCATGATGAATCGACGGCTCGGCACGCGGAACGCGCGGATATCGGCGAGCGTCGGGGTCGCGGCGGAGGCGACCGCGATCAGCCACGGCGCATCGTCGGCGGCGCCGAGGCATTGCGTGACCCGGTCGTGCCGGGCGAGCCGGTCGAAGCTGGTGCCGCGGCCTTCGAGGCGCATGATGTACAGCCGCGGCCGGCCCTGCGACAGGTCGAGCGGAACATCGCCGGCGCCCTCGGCGCCGTCGCCTTGCGGCGCGCCGATCGCGCCGAACGGTGCGAACGCCTCGGAGGTCAGCGCAGTGATCGCGAGCCTCGTCATCCAGCCCCCTCCGTGAGCGCCCGCCAGGGGCCCGGGCCGGCCCGCTCCATCCCATTCTCGTAGCTATGCCGACGTGGGCAACCGGTCCTTTTCCCATTCGGCCTTGCGGCGATAGATCGTCGAGGGATTGATCTCGAGCAGCGCCGCCGCGCGCGGCACGTTGCCCCCGCATTGCGCCAGCGCCGCCTCGATCGCATCCTTTTCGATCAGCCACAGCGGCTTGATCGCCGCGCCGCCGGGCGCGGCGCGCGCGGCGTGGAGTGGCGGTGCGGCCGGCGCGAGCGTGGCGACGCGCGGCGCGGTGCCGGGGTCGAGCCGCGACAGCATCGCCTCGGTGACGATGTCGCCCTGGTTGAACAGCACGACGTTGCGCAGCACGTTTTGCAGTTCGCGGATGTTGCCCGGCCATGGATAAGCGCGCAGCGCGTGCACCGCGCCGTCGTCAAAATCGCGGAGCGATTTGCCCTCTTCCTCGGCATATACGGCGAGGAAATGGCGCGCCAGCAGTAGGATGTCGTCGCCGCGCTCGCGCAGCGGCGGCATCGCGCACGGCACGACGTGCAGCCGATAATACAGATCCTCACGAAACCGCCCGGCCTGCACCTCCTGCCACGGGTCGCGGTTGGTGGCGCACAGATAGCGCACATCGGCACGCTCGGTTTCGCTGCCACCGACCTTCTGGAATTCGCCGGACTGGATGACGCGGAGCAGTTTGACCTGCAGCGCCGTGTCGAGTTCGCCGATCTCGTCGAGAAACAGCGTGCCGCCTCTGGCCTGGGCGATCGCGCCGATGCGGCTGCCAACCGCGCCGGTAAAGGCGCCGCGGACATGGCCGAACATCTCGCTTTCCATCAAGTCCTTGGGGATCGCGCCGCAATTGACCGCGATCAACGGGCCGTCGCGGCGCGGGCTCAGTTGGTGGATTGCCTGCGCGCACAATTCCTTGCCGGTCCCGCTTTCGCCGGTGATGAACACGGTGGCGCGGCTGGCGGCGGTGTTTTCGATGACATTGTACACCGCGCGCATTGGCAGCGAGGCACCGATCAGCCCGCAAAAGCGCCCGCTTTTGGTGATGTCGTTGGCCGCGGCCAGGGTTTCGAGGCGGCGCCGCTCGAGCGCGTTGCGCACCGTGATCAGCAGCCGGTCGGGTGCGAACGGCTTGACGATGAAGTCATAGGCGCCTTCGCGCATCGCCTCGACCGCCACCTTGACCGAGCCGTGCGCGGTTACCACGATCACCGCACAGGGCAGGTTGCGCGTGCGGATCGTGCGCAGAATTTCGAGGCCGTTGATGTCCGGCAGTTCGAGGTCGAGAAGCACCACGTCGGGGATGGTTTCGCGCAAGGCATCGAGCGCGCGCGCCCCGGTTACGGCATCGATCAGCTCAATATCGAGCTTTTTAAGGAACTCGTGATAAAGATTCAGGATCGAACGTGTGTCTTCGACCAGCAACAGGCGCGGTTTGGCCGTCATGCCTCCTCCTACCCCACGCCGCTGTCGTAGTCGGATATGGTTTCAAATAGCTGAACGGCTCGGGGCGATCCAGTTGCTGGCGCGCCGCCCGGCGCGCACGGTGGCAGGCTGAGCGAATTGCCGTCCGATCCCGCCAGCTACGACGCACCCGATCCCGGGCGCCGCCGGTTCCGGCCAGGCGGGCGCTATTGGTTGCCGGCGGCGATCACGCTGTTCGGCACGCTGGTCGTGGCCCTGATCTGCGCCGCCGTCTACATGCAGCTTGCCGAGCAGCGCGCCGCGATCCTCGATGAGGCGCGCAAGCACACCTCCAACCTGGCGCGCGCCTTCGAAGAGCATATCCGTCGTACAGTCAAGGAGGTCGACGACACCCTGTTGGTGCTGAAGCGCGGCTATGAGAGCGACCCGGCGCATTTCAAGCTGTGGCAATGGCCGGGCAGGGAATTGCTGCTGCCGGATTTGTCGGTGCAGATCATGATGGCCGACAAGAACGGGATCATCGTCGGTACCACCGACGGGCCGGCGCCGGTCACCGCATCGGTGCGCAACGAGGATTATTTCCAGGCGCAGATCCACGACACCGCCGACACGCTGTTCATCGGCAAGCCGATCGTCGGCGGCGGCGCCGGGCGCTGGACGATCCCGCTGTCGCGCCGCCTTACCGCGCCGGACGGCAGCTTTGCCGGGGTGATCGTCGTCTCGCTCGATCCCTACTACCTTGCCCGGTTCTACGAGGCGGTCGATCTCGGCCCCGGCGGCACGGTGATGCTCGTGGGGCGCGACGGCGTCGTGCGTGCGCGTGTGTCGTTCAGGCGAAACGCCAAGGCGGGCGGCTACAGCCCGGTTCTGACGATCGGCGAGACCGTGCGGCTCGAGCTGAGCCCCGGCCCCAACAACCGCAGCTTTCACGTGCAGAGCGCGATCGACAACGTTTCGCGCGTGGTCAGCTATGCGGTGCTGCGCGAATATCCGCTGATCGTCGGCGTCGGATTGTCGGATAACGATCTCTTCGCCGAATACAAGGCCGGGCGGTGGCGGTTGATCGGCACCGCGGCCGGCGTCGCGTTCGTCGTGCTGGTCTTCACCGCGTTGCTGGTGCGCCAGCTGTTGCGCCGGCAACGCTCCGAAGAGGCGCTGGAGGTGCGCGAAAGCGAGCTTAGGGCCGAGCGCGAACGCCAGTTGCAGACGCTGTCGTCGCTGCAGATCAGTAACGACCGCTTCCGCGCGATCATCGATACCGCCGGCGATGCGATCCTGACCCTGGACGAAGGCGGCACGATCGAGATCGCCAATCCGGCCGCCTCGCGCATCTTTCGCTATCAGGTCGCCGAACTGCGCGGCCGCCGGGTCGACGACCTCGCCGTGCCCGACGAGTCTGATGCGTTCCACCGGTTTCTCGGCGACGATGGCGAACTCCCGGCTGCTCCCGGCGCCGTCCGCGAGTTTGCCGGGCGCCGCGCCGACGGCAGCGCGTTCGACATGGAGGTCGCGTTTTCCGCGTTTTTCGACGCCGGGATGCGCAAGATCGCAATCATCATCCGCGACATCACCGAGCGGAAGCGGGTCGAGCGCGAGCTGGTCGCCAGCAAGGACGAGGCCGAGCAGGCGAGCCGCGCGAAATCCGAATTCCTCGCGGTGATGAGCCACGAAATCCGCACGCCGATGAACGGCGTCGTCGGCATGACCGGGCTGTTGCTCGACACCCAACTCGCGCCCGAGCAGCGCCGCTATGCCGAGATCGTGCGCGACTCGGCCGACCACCTGTTGTCGGTGATCAACGACATCCTCGATTTCTCGCGGCTGGAAGCCGACCGACTGGTGCTCGACGAAGGCGATTTCGACATCGAGCCGCTGGTGCAGAGCGTATGCGAGGTGATGGCGCCGCGTGCCTACGCCAAGGGGCTGGAGCTGGGCTTCTACCTTGCTCCCGGCACCCCGGCGGCCGCGCGCGGAGATGCCGGCCGCATCCGCCAGATCCTCTACAACCTGGTTGGCAACGCGATCAAATTTACCGAACGGGGCGGTGTCGCGATCTCGGTCGCGCCGGGCGGGCGTCCGGCGCCGGGGCCGCGGGAGCGCGGCGAGCGCCGGTTTTCGCTGCGCTTCGATGTCGCCGATACCGGCATCGGCATTCCCGCATCGGTGCTGCCGACGCTGTTCGAACAGTTCACCCAGGGCGACCGGACGATCGCCCGGCGCTATGGCGGCACCGGGCTCGGCCTGTCGATCTCGCGGAAACTGGCGGCGCTGATGGGCGGCACGATCGGCGTGGCGAGTGAGGAGGGGCAGGGCAGCCAGTTCTGGTTTACCGCGGCGCTCGGCCCGGCGCGCGCGCCGGGCCCGACCGCGCTGCCGCGCGGCGCGCTGGCCGGCAGGCGGGTGCTGGTCGTCGATGACAACGCGGTCAACCGCGAGATCATCGGCCATCAGCTCGCCGCGTGGAATGCGGTGCCCGAAACCCTCGGCGAGCCCGAGCAAGCGCTGATGAAATTGTGCGACGCGGTGCGGGAGGGGCACGGGTTTGCCGCGGTCGTGCTCGACCACGCGATGCCGGGCCTCGACGGGCTGACGCTGGCGCGGCAGATCCGCGACGAGCCGGCGCTATCCGAGGTGCGCCTGGTGCTGGCGACCTCGTCGATCGCCGCCGGGGTGCAGGAAAGCGCCGCGAGGCTCGGCCTCGCCGGGGTCGTCGTCAAGCCGTGCTCGCCCTCGGCGCTGTACGCGGCGCTGGTCGGCTGCGCCGACGATTCCGGATTGCGCGGCGAAGGCAGCGCCGCGGCGCCGACGCCCGCCGTGGCGCCAAACGGCGCCGGGCTGCGGGTGCTGATCGCCGAGGACAACAAGGTCAACCAGGTCGTCGTCAAGCAGATGCTCGAAAAGCTCGGTTGCCGGGTCGATGCCGTCTCGGACGGGCTGGAGGCGGTCGAGGCGGTTCGCCTGGCGCCCTATCACCTGGTGTTCATGGATGTGCAGATGCCCGAGATGGACGGGCTCGCCGCGACCCGTGCGATCCGCGCGTTGCGCGCGGCGGGGCGCAGCACAGTGTGGATTGTCGCGCTGACCGCCAACGCGTTCGGCGAAGACAGCCGCCGCTGCCTCGATGCCGGCATGAACGATTTCGTCGCTAAGCCGGTGCGAATCGCCGATCTGCAGGCTTGCCTGTCGCGGGTCCCGGTCGAGGCGATCGGGCGCGGCGACGCGGCCGAATAGTCCCCCCTCAGTCCTTGCGCGGCAGGTCGAGCGGGGCGCAATTGCTGCGGCCCGACATCAGGCAGTCTTCGCGCCGGCCCTCCTCGCGCAGTGCGGTCGCCAGGAAATAGCCGGCGACGACCAGCACGGCGATCAACGCAAGCGCAATCAGCGCCGGGCGCCGGCTATCGGGTCTGGAACCATCGCCGCGATCGTCGCGCATCGCGCCGATCCTGACCGTGGCCCGGCAGAGCGGCAAGCGCTTCCGCCGCACGCCGCCCCGGGTTAGGGTTCGGGCGCCGCCTCGCCTGTGGAGATTGCCGTGCCCGACCCGCTGTCGCTTCCGATCCGCGTGATGGTGCAGGAGATCGCGGCCGGCCGGCTCAAGGCCGAAACGGTCGCTGGCGCCTGTCTCGAGCGGATCGCCGCGCGCGAGCCGGTTGTCGGCGCCTGGCAATATCTCGACCCGGCGCAGGCGCTGGCCGCGGCGCGGGCGCGCGATGCCGCGCCGGCGAGCGGGCCACTGCACGGCGTGCCGATCGGGGTCAAGGATCTGCTCGATACGGTCGACATGCCGACCGGGTACGGATCGCCGATCTATGACGGGCACCGGCCGGTCTGGGATGCGGCCGCCGTGGCGCTCGCCCGTGCTGCGGGCGCGGTCGTGCTTGGCAAGACCGTGACTACCGAGTTTGCCACGTTCACCCCGGGCAAGACGGCAAACCCGCGCAACCCGGCGCACACGCCGGGAGGCTCGTCGAGCGGCTCGGCCGCAGCGGTCGCCGACGGCATGGTGCCGCTCGCCTTCGGGTCGCAGACCGCCGGCTCGATCATCCGCCCGGCGGCCTATTGCGGCTGCGTCGGCTATAAGCCGAGCTTCAACCTTGTCCCGCGCGCCGGGGCAAAGGCGCTCTCCGACAGTCTCGACACGATCGGCACGATGGCTGCGCGGGTCGCGGATGCGGCCTATTTTGTTGGCGTGCTGTGCGCTCGCCCGCGGCTGCGCGATGCGGTGATGCCGGATTCGCCGCCGCGGTTCGGGCTATGCCGGACGGCGATGTGGGACGCTGCCGACCCGGCGGTCGCCGCGGCGCTGGATCGCGCGCGCGGTGCGCTCGCCCGCGCCGGCGCCGAGGTGTCGGAGGTTGCGGTGCCCGACGCGCATCGCGGGCTCACCGCCGCGCAGGACAAGATCATGTGGTTCGAATCGGCTCGCGGGCTGGCCTACGAGCACCTCTGTCACCGCGACCGATTGTCACCGCGCCTGGCGCAGCTGCTCGACGCCGGGGCGGCGGTCGCAACCGAGGATTATGAGGCCGCGCAGCGCGAGGCGGCGCTTGCCAGGGCGCGGCTCGACGGGTTTTTCGGTGCCAGCGACGCGATGCTGGTGCCGGCGGCCCAGGGTTTTGCGCCCGCCGGGCTCGGCGCGACCGGTGACCCGGTGTTCAATCGCCTGTGGACGCTGCTTGGCACCCCGTGCGTGACGCTACCCGGGCTGTGGGGCGAGGGCGGTCTGCCGGTCGGGGTTCAGCTCGTCGGCCGGATCGGCGACGATGCCCGCCTCATGTCGTGCGCGATGTTTCTCGAACGCGCGCTGGCGCAGCTGCCGTGAGCCGCGGCTGGGTGCTTGCGGTCGTGCTCGGAATCGCCGGGGTGGCGTCCGGGTGTACCGCGCTCGACCCGTTCGAGACGGTGCCGATCAAGCCGCCGCCGGGTACAACCGATACCCGGTCGCGCGTCGGCATCTGCTTCGACGGGCTGGCCAGCAAGCCGCCGCAGATCGAGGCCGCGGCACAGCAGGCGTGCGGCCCCGGCGCGACACCGCGTCGCGAGACGACCGATTACGGCCTGCTCAATTGCCCGATTCTGCTGCCCGGGCGCGCGACCTTCGTCTGCGTGCCGAGGAAATAGGCGGGCCGGCCGGCGCGACACTGCGTCCGCTATCCGGGGTCTCGCGTTGTGCTATCGTAAGAACTCCACAGTTTCACGCGATGATGGACTTCGACACCTTCTTCAAAGCGCGCGTCGACGCGCTTCACGCCGAGGGGCGGTACCGGATCTTTGCCGATCTGGAACGGCGCTGCGGCGACTTCCCCCGGGCCTGGGACCACCGCATCGGTGCCGAGGTTACCGTGTGGTGCTCCAACGATTATCTCGGCATGGGGCAGCACCCGGTGGTGCTTGCCGCGATGGAGGCCGAGATGCGGCGCACCGGCGCTGGCGCCGGCGGCACGCGCAACATCTCGGGCACCAGCCATGCGCATGTCCTGCTCGAGCGCGAGCTGGCCGATCTGCACGGCACCGAATCGGCGCTGGTATTCACCTCGGGCTTTGTTGCCAACGAGGCGGCGCTGTCGACCCTGGCCGGCAGCATGCCAGGCATGGTGGTGCTGTCGGACGCGATGAACCACGCCTCGATGATCGCCGGCATCCGCAACAGCAGGGCCGAGCGCATCATCTTTCGCCATAACGACACGGCGCATCTGGCTGAGCTGCTCGCCGCGCTGCCGGCCGACGTGCCAAAGCTGATCTGCTTCGAATCGGTCTATTCGATGGATGGCGACATCGCCCCGCTCGCCGAGCTGTGCGACGTTGCGGACCGGTTCGGCGCGATGACCTATCTCGACGAGGTGCATGCGGTCGGGCTCTACGGCGAGCGCGGCGGCGGAATTTCCGAACGCGATGGTGTCTCGCGCCGGCTGACCGTGATTCAGGGCACGCTGGCCAAGGCGTTCGGTACGATGGGCGGCTATGTCGCCGGCTCGGCGCTGATGGTCGATTTCCTGCGCGGTCATGCGCCGGGCTTCATCTTCACCTCGTCGATGCCGCCGCTGGTCGCCGCCGGTGCACTCGCGGCGGTGCGCCACCTGAAGGAAAGTGGCGCCGAGCGCGCCCGGCACCAGGAGCGGGTCGCCACGGTCAAGGCACGGCTCTCCGCCGCCGGGCTGCCGGTCATGGCTTCGTCGACCAGCCATATCGTGCCGGTTCTGGTCGGCGACGCGGCGCTGTGCCGGATGGCGTCGGATCTGCTGCTGCGCGACCACAACATCTATGTGCAGCCGATCAACTATCCGACCGTGCCGCGCGGCACGGAACGGCTCCGCGTGACGCCGACGCCGCTGCACGGCGACATAGAAATCGACGCGCTGGTTACCGGGCTTACCGAGGTCTGGCAACTGCTGCAGCTGCCCAAGGCGCGGTAACGTCACTCCGCTGGCGCGTGGCGCCGGCTCCCTTTGTCATTCCAAGCAGCGACCCGCGCCGTAACGGCGTGTTGCCGCGCTGCACCGTGAGTCGGCGTTGCGCCGGGCGCCGATGCCCGCCTTGGCCCCGATCGGCCGGGGCGATTCTTGCCGTTTGGCTAAGCCTCGTCGCTGAGGGCCAACAGGGCGGCATTGCCGCCGGAGGCGGTGATGTCGGCGGACACTGTGCGCTCGCTGGCGAAGCGGTGGAGATAGCGCGGGCCGCCGGCTTTCGGCCCGGTGCCGCTCAGCCGTTCGCCGCCAAACGGCTGCGCCCCGACGACGGCGCCGATCATGTTGCGGTTGACGTAGGAATTACCAACCCCGACGCACCCGAGAATATGCTCGACGGTGGCGGTGATACGGCTGTGGATGCCGAGGGTCAGCGCGAACCCGGTGGCGGCGATCTCGGCGAGCACTGCGTCGAGCCGGTCGGCGCGCCAGCGCACGACATGCACGATCGGGCCGAACACCTCGCCGGTCAGCCGTTCCGCCGAATCGATCTCGACCGCCGCCGGGGTGAAAAACGTGCCGTGGGCAGTCTCGGCCGGCAACGGGCGGCGCGCAATTACCCGTCCCTCGCTCGACATGCGGGCCATGTGTTGGTCGAGCGCCTGCCGCGCCGCGTCGTCGATGACCGGGCCGATATCGGTGGCGAGCAGCGCCGGGTCGCCTACGGCCAGTTCGACCATCGCCTCGGCCAGCATTGGCACGAGGCGCCCGGCGATGTCGTCCTGCACATAAAGCAGGCGTAGCGCCGAGCAGCGCTGGCCGGCGCTGTCGAAGGCCGAGGTCAGCACGTCGGCGACGACCTGCTCGGGCAGCGCCGACGAATCGACGATCATCGCGTTCTGCCCGCCGGTCTCGGCGATCAGTGGCACGATCGGGCCGGGCCGCTGCGCCAGCGCCAGGTTGATCGCACGCGCGGTATCGGTCGACCCGGTAAAGGCGACCCCGGCGATGCGCGGATCGGCGACCAGCGCGGCGCCGATCGTGCCGCCCGGCCCCGGCAGCAGGTGCAGCACCTCGCCCGGAACACCGGCCTCGTGCAGCAGCCGCACCGCCGCCGCGGCGGTAAGCGGGGTCTGCTCGGCCGGCTTGGCAACCACCGCATTGCCTGCGGCTAGCCCCGCGGCGACCTGTCCGGTAAAGATCGCCAGCGGGAAATTCCACGGCGAGATGCACAGAAAGACGCCGCGCCCGTGCAGCGTCAGCTCGTTGCGCTCGCCGGTCGGGCCGGGCAGCTTCTCAGGCCGCGCGAAATCGGCGCGGGCGCGCGCCGCGTAGTAGCGCAGATAGTCGGCTGCCTCGCGCACTTCCGAGAGTGCCGCGGGGATCGTGCGCCCGCCCTCGCGGATGATCAGAGCCATTAGCCGGGTGCGGTCGCGCTCATAGAGTTCGGCGGCGCGTTCGAGGATCGCGGCGCGTTCTGCGGCCGGGGCGCGCTCCCAGCCCCGCGCCGCGCTGGCGGCGGCGGCGAG
>DATLRD010000075.1:0-58621 GCA_035534855.1 Allostellaceae bacterium
AGCTTGGCGGCGAGCGCGGTCAATTCGTGGAAATGGGTCGCGAACAGCGCCCGGCAGCGGTTGACCTCGTGCAGGTGTTCGAGCGCGGCCCAGGCGATCGACAGCCCGTCGAAGGTTGCGGTGCCGCGGCCGATCTCGTCGAGGATCACAAAGCTCTTCGGGCCGGCCTGGTTGAGGATCGCCGCGGTCTCGACCATCTCGACCATAAAGGTCGAGCGGCCGCGTGCCAAATCGTCGGCGGCGCCGACCCGGCTGAACAGCCGGTCGATGATTCCGATCCGCGCCGCCTGCGCCGGCACGTAGGAGCCGATCTGCGCGAGGATCGCGATCAGCGCGTTCTGGCGCAGGAACGTGCTCTTGCCGGCCATGTTGGGCCCGGTGACGAGCCAGATGCGCGCATCGTCGAGCGTGCAGTCGTTGGCGACGAACGCGCCGCTGCCGGCGAGCGCCGCTTCGACCGTCGGGTGGCGCCCGCCGGTCACTACAAACCCGGTGCCGGAATCGATTTCGGGGCGAACCCACCGGCTCTCGGCGGCGCGCTCGGCGAGCGCTGCGGCGAGGTCGAGCAACGCCAGCGCGCCGGCTGCGGCGCCGATCTCGCGGCGTCGCGCCATCGCCTCGCCGACGAGATCGGCGAACAGGCGCAATTCGAGCGCCAGCGCGCGCTCGGCGGCGCTGGCGATCCGGGTTTCCAGCTCGGCCAGCTCGCCGGTCGTGTAGCGCATCGCCCCGGCCATCGTCTGGCGGTGGATGAAATCGGCGCCGAGCTTGCCGGCCTGTGCGGACGGCACCTCGATGTGATAGCCGATCACGTTGTTGTGGCGGATGCGCAGCGAGGCGACCCCGGTCGCCTCGGCATAGCGGCCTTGCAGCGCGGCGACGGTGCGCCGGCTTTCGTCGCGCAGCTCGCGCCACTCGTCGAGATCGGCCGAGTATCCCGTTGCGATGAACCCGCCGTCGCGCGCGTAGAGCGGAAGCTCGGCGGCCAGCGCGCGGCCGAGCCGGTCGACGATCGCGCCGTGCTCGCCAAGCTCGTGCGCGGCGGCAGAAAGCGCCGCGGGCAGCGGCACCAGGCTCGGCCCGGTCACCATCCGGCGCAGGTCGGCGGTCGCGGCCAGCGCGGCATGCAGCGCGCCGAGGTCGCGCGGCCCGCCGCGGCCGAGCGACAGGCGCGTCATCGCCCGCTCGATATCGGGGCAGCGGCGCAGCCGCTCGCGCAGGTCGGCGCGCAGGTCGGCGCGCTCGATGAAAAACCCGACGGCGTCGAGCCGCGCGCCGATTTCCGCCGGGTCGGTCAGCGGCGCCGCGAGGTGCTCGGCGAGCAGCCGCGCGCCGCCGGCGGTCAGCGTGCGGTCAATCACCGCGAGCAGGCTGCCGCGCCGCTCGCCGCCAAGAGTTGCCGACAATTCGAGGTTGCGCCGCGTCGCCGGGTCGATCTGCATGATCGAGCCGGGCACCACCCGGCGAGGCGTCTGGAGATGGGCGGCGCTGCCCTCCTGCTGGGTCAGTACCACGTAATCGATCAGCGCGCCGGCGGCAGCGACCTCGCCGCGCTCGAACTGGCCGAATCCGTCGAGCGCCTTGACGCCATAAAAGGCTTCAAGGCGCCGGCGCCCGGCCTCGCTGTCGAAGCGGGGATTGGCGAGCGGGGTCAGTGCCGGCTTCCAGTCCGCGAACAGCTCGTACCACGCCGGCCGCTCCAAGAGCCGCTCGGGCAGCAGGATCTCGCCGGGCATCAGCCGCGCCAGGTCGGCGCCGAGCCCGGGTTCGGAGGTCGGCGCCAGCGCAAACGAGCCGGTTGACAGGTCGAGCCAGGCGAGGCCCAGCTCGCCGCCGGCCTCGGCGATCGCGGCGAGGTAGTTGTGCCGGCGGGCATCGAGCAGTCCGTCCTCAGTCAGCGTGCCGGCGGTGACCACCCGCACCACGGCGCGCTTCAGCGGCCCGCGCGCGCCGCGCGCCTTCTGCGCCGCCGGGTCTTCGACCTGCTCGCAGATCGCCACCTTGAACCCGGCGCGAATCAGCCGCGCCAGATAGGTTTCGGCGGTGTGAACCGGCACGCCGCACATCGGGATGTCGGCGCCATCGTGGCGACCGCGCTTGGTCAGCGCGATATCGAGCGCCGGCGCGGCGGCGACCGCATCGTCGAAGAACAGCTCGTAAAAATCGCCCATGCGGAAAAACAGCAGGCAGCCGGGATGCGCCTGCTTGATGTCGTGATACTGGCTCATCACCGGCGATACCGGCGCGGCGCCGGTTTCGCGGCGCGGGGTCTCGGTCATGCGCGGGCGGGCAGGGTCGGTCGCCGGCGCCGGCAGTGCGGAGCGGCGGCTAGATGCGCGTCGAGCACCTGGTCGCCGGCGGGTCCGAGGCGACCGACGGTTGGCCGAGATCGGTCGCGCTGGCGGCGTCGAGCAGCGTAAGCCCGCTGATCCCCGGCACCGCCGCCGGCGGCGGTGTCGCGGCAAGGTCGGGCGGCGCTACCCTGCGGTTGCCCGGAATCGGCAGCGACGCGGCGTTGGCCGACGGGGCGATCCCCAGTTCCGCCAGAGCGCCGTCGTGGGTTTCCGCGCCGCGCCCGGTGAGCGCATCGAGCGCGGTCTTGGTGCTGATCGCGTCAGGCTCGGCGGCGGCCGTGCCAGGGCACGGCGCGGCGCTGGCGATCAGCCGCGGCGACATCGGCGGCCGTCGCATCGCGGCTGCCCACGCGGCTTGGCTCTGATCGGCGGCCAGCGGCCCCTCGCCGAAAAGTCCACCCACCGGGGTGAACAGCCCGGCCAGGGCATGGTCCGGCCGAATCAGGCCGAGCGCCAACGCGATCGTATGCGGCATGCTGGAATAGCAGGCCCTGCGATCCTCGGCGACCGCGCGGATAAAAACCGGATCGGCCTCGTGACACAGGTACAACGCGTCGCGCTTCAGCGTGCTGACCGGATACATCTGATTGTACAGGTTGCGCAGGTCGATCGAATGCACCGCCGTGGCCGCGGTGATCACCAATGCAACGGTGAGACCGGCCTTGCCGATCATGGGCTATCCTCTTAAACGACTGGCGGCGTGACCATAGCACGGCCAATGCGCGGTTCAATATCGCCGAGGGCGAGTCACCTGCCGCGCGCCCTGCGGTGCCGCACGGCGCGCGGCAGCGGCGCCTCTGCTATCTATTGGAAAACACAGATGGATTTTTTAAGGCGTGCGTCGAGTTTTAGTCGAATTTTAACGGAGTTCACCATATTGGTTAATCTATCTTAACGGGGCTCTCGAAAAACAACGCTATATTTCAAAAGCTTGGCAAAATCCGGTCAGATTTTTCGAGATTTCGTTCTTAAATTCGCTCCAGCGTTAGAAAGCTTGCGATTTTCCGCCGGCACCGCGAGCGGACGGCCGGGCCGAAGCCCGGCCGTGACGGGGCGCCAGGCGGCGCGTTACCCGAATCCGCCCGGCGCCTCAGGCGCTGGCGCTGGGGCGCGCCTTCATCCGGGCGTGCCATGCGCCGATGTTCTTGAGATCGGGGTTGAGCGGCTGCCCGACCCCGGCGAAGAAGTCGACAAAGGCAAAGAGCAGCACGTCGGCCATCGTCAGCCGATCGCCGCAGACGAACTGCCTGCCCTCCATCAGCCCGTCGAGCCAAGCCAGGCGCTCCTGCGCGGTCGCCTTCAGGTCGCCGGCGGCTTGCGGGATGCAGTGCACCCGGTTCTGGAACATCTTGAGCCCTTCGCCAAAGCGAAACCCGTTGGCCATCGGCTCAAGGATGTTGAGGTCGATCCGCCGCGTCCACATGCGGGTCTCGGCGCGTTCCTCGCGCGTCGCGCCGATCAGCGAGGGACCCGGCGCGACCTCATCGAGATATTCGCAGATCGCGGTGATCTCGCTGATTACCCGGCCGTCGTCGAGTTCCAGCGCCGGGCATTGGCCGCTCGGGTTTTTGGCCAGAAAGGGTCCCTGCCGGTTCTCGCCGCCGCGCAGGTCGACGTCGACCTTGGGCAGGTCGATCCCGCGCTCGGCCATGAACATCCGCACCGCGCGCGGGTTGGGACCGATCGAGTTGTAGAGCAGCATCGTCGCCTCCCGGTGGTTCAGCTCGGGCCATCGAACCATACCCGGTGCCCGCGGCGATAGCGGGAAACACGGCGCAAACGAAATCGGCCGGGCGCGAGGCCCGGCCGATCCCGTCGAGTTCCGGCGAGGCGTGCTGCGGCCTACTGCGCCGGCACCTTGATCGCCGCCGAGGCCGGGGCGGACACCCTGCCCATCTCGGCGTCGATCTCGTCGATCGTGCGGCCGCTGGTTTCCATGCCGATCAGCCAGATCGCCAGGGCACCGATCACGTACCACATCGCAAAATATAACATCCCTGGGACCAGCGCCTCGGCCGTCGCCTCCGGCTTGACGTAGTTGCTCGACCCGGCAATCAGCGCGAGGCCGGCCGGCCCGATGAACTTGCCGAGGTTGCCGACGCCATAGACCACGCCCATGCCGCTGGCGCGCAGGTTGGCCGGCCAGATTTCGGCCATATACGGGCCGACGATCGAGTAGACGCCGCTGCCGAAGAACGTCTGGACCAGGATCAAGAGATAGAACGCCGAGGTCCAGGTGCCGATCGGGCCGATGAACACGTCATGCAGAAAGCCGGCGAGCGCCATGCACGCTCCCCCGAGAAGGCAGGACACGACGGTCGCGCCGCGGCGGCCCAGAGCATCCGACATCCACGAGCAGAAGAAACGGCCGACCATCCCCGAAATGCCGTACCAGACCACCAGCCCCGAGGCCTCGGCCGGGCCGATGTTGAGGACCATCTTCAACAGCACGACGAGCCACAGCGCCAGCGCGACGCCGCCGGTCTGGGTCAATCCGGTCAGGCAGCCGACGATCAGGCTGCGCGGGTATTTGAACAACTCGAGCCACTGCGCCTGCTGCACCTGGGGTGCGACCTTGGGCAGCTCGATCGTTGACGGGTCGACCATCAGCGCCCAGGCGATCGACTTGCGCGCTTCCTCCAGCCGGCCGCGGCGGATCAGCCAATGCGGCGATTCGGGCACCCAGGACCGGACGAGCAGGCTCAACCCGGCCGGGATCAGACCGACCAGCGCCACGCCGCGCCAGCCGATGTCATGTCCGAGATACTTGCCGACGAGGCCGCCGATCATGAGCCCGAGCGGCAATAGCGACGTCGTAAGCCCGGTGACCCAACCGCGCTTGGTCGCGGGCACGAATTCCTGAACGACGATGATATCAACCGCGTATAGGCCGGTCACGCCGAGCCCGACAAACAGGCGACAGATGGCGAGATAGATCCAATGCCCCTCGGGCGCCAGCGCCATCAGCCCGGTCGGGATCGAGAAGTTCAAGATCGTCAGGATCATCGACTTGCGGCGGCCGATCTTGTCGCAGGCCCAGCCCCAGAACATCGAGCCAAACGGCGCCGCGATGCCGGAGGCCAGCAAGATCGCTCCTGACTCGCCAAAGGTCAGGTGCCACGGCTTGACGATGAACGCGAGAATAATGCCGATCAGAAAGAAGTCGAAGAAATCAAGCATGTCGCCAATCGTCGCCGCGGCGAAGATTTTCCACTGGTTTGTTGTAAGTTTTGTTTGCCGTTCCAAGGCGTCGATCATAATGTCCTCCCCCTGACCAAACGGTCCGACCTAAGGGACCGTCTCGTCACGTTGCCGGTACGGGCGGTATATCCGCCACTTTGTCTCGCGCCGCGTCGCTCTGCTCTGCGGCCCGATATTATGTTACCGGTGGAACGTTGGCTGTCAAACCGTCAATTATTCGGCGGCGGCGTCGGGACAAAAAAGAAGCGGCCGGGCCCCTGAGGGTCCGGCCGCTCGCAACCGCCTTAACGAGCGGGCGTCGTCAGTCGCGACGCGCGCCCATCAGCTGCATCAACATCATGAACAGGTTGATGAAGTCGAGGTAGAGGCGCAGCGCGCCGAGCACCGCCTTCTTGCTCGCCACCTCGCCGTAATCGCCCTCGTAGTACATCTCCTTGATCTGCTGCGTGTCCCACGCAGTCAGACCGGTGAAGACGACGACGCCGATCACCGAGATCGCGAACTGCAGCGCGCTCGAGCCGACAAACAGGTTCACCAGCGAGGCGATGACGATGCCGATCAGCCCCATGAACAGGAACGAGCCGATCCGCGAAAGGTCTCGTTGCGTGGTGTAGCCGTAGAGGCTCATCGCCGCGAACGTGCCGGCGGTGATAAAGAACACGCGGGCGATGCTGGCGCCGGTGAACACCAGGAAGATCGACGCCATCGAAACGCCCATCAGCCCGGCATAGAGCCAGAATACAGCCTGTGCGGCCGTGGCGCTCATCCGGTTGATCCCGAACGACAGCAGCATGACGAGCCCAAGCGGCGCCAGCATGAACACGTAGATCAGCGGCGTGCGGGCGATCGACAGGTACAGCCCGGACTCGGCGAAGAAATACGCCACGATTCCGGTCAGCGCGAGCCCGGACGCCATGTAATTGTAGATGCGCAGCATGTAGTTCCGCAGGCCGACATCGAGACCGACCTGGGCGTCCGCCGTGCGCACCGACCAGCGGGGCTGCGAACTCAGAGCCATCGAACACCCTCCAAAAGAGAGCAGCGAGGAACATTCCTCGCGGGTGAATATCGGCGCAAAAGCCGCGTTTTTCAAGGAGCGCCGGCGAGCGTGCGGCTGCGTCGCACCGCTACTCGTTGCGCAGATACGGCGCCGGCTTTACCCCGAGCGCTCGCCAGGTGCCGACAAAGCCGAGCACCAGGCTTGCCAGCACGCCGATCGCCAGCACCAGCGCGAGCGGCCGGAACAGAAACTCCCAATCGGAGCGCATCGGACCGGTGACGACGAAATAGGCGGCGGCGGTTCCGACCGCGGCGGCGGCGACGGCGGCGGCGCCGCCGACGAGACCGTGCTCGATCAGGAACGCCGCGGTCACCGTGCGCCGGGTGGCGCCCAGCACCTTGAGCACGACCGCGTCATAGACCCGGCGGCGGTGCCCGGCGGCGATCGCCCCGCCGAGCACCAGGATGCCGGAAAACACGGCGACCAGCGCGGTCAGCCGCATCGCGGTGGCGACCGTGCGGGCGATGCGCGCGATCGTCGCCAGCGCCTCGCGCACCGGGATCGCGGTCAGGTTGGGAAACCGGTCGCCGAGCCGGCGCACCACGGTCTCGGCTGCCGCGGGCGGCGCGTAGATCGCCGCGAGGTGAGTCTGCGGCGCCGCTTCAAGCGTGCCGGGTGCGAAGACGATTGCGAAATTGATGCCGAGCCGGGCCCAGTTGATCTGCCGCAGATTGGCGATGCGCGCGGTGATCTCGCGGCCCAGCAGGTTGACGGTCAGCGTGTCGCCGACCTTGAGCCCCATGCCCTTGGCCAGTTCGGCGTCGAACGAGACCAGCGGCGGGCCATGGTAGTCGGCCGGCCACCAGGTCCCGGCGGCGAGCCGCGAGCCTTCCGGCAGGGCCGCCGCGTAGGTCAGCCCACGATCGCTGCGCAGCGCCCACTGCGCCTGCGGCGCCACCGTGGCCTTGTCGACCGGCACGCCGTTGAGCCGGGTGATCCGGCCGCGCAGCATCGGCACCTGGTCAAAGCTGGCGCCGGGCACCGCGTGGACTGTCTGGGTGAGGCCGGCAAGCTGGTCGGGCTGGATGTCGATGACGAAATAGGCCGGGGCGCGCTCGGCGAGGTGGGTGTCGATCTCGGAGGTCAGGTTGCCCTCGACCAGCGCGATCGCGACCAGCGCGCTGAGCCCGATGCCGAGCGAGACGACCGCCCGGCCGGTCGGCGCGCCGGGACGGTGCAAATTGGCCAGCGCCAGCCGCAGAATCGGATGGGCGGCGACCCGCCGCACCCGCCCGAGAAGCCGCGCAGCGCCCTCGACCAGCCAGCCGGCAGCGCGGAACAGCGCCAGCGCCGCGACCGCGCCGCCGGCATACCACAGCGCAATGCGGCGATCGGGGGCGGTGGCGACGATCAGCGCCGCAAGGCCGAGCGCCGCCAGCGCGGTCGCTGCCGCGGCGCCGAGCGGTACCGAGCGGCCGGCCGGCGCGACCGGCTCACGAAACAGCGCCGCCGGCGATACCCGCCCGGAAGCGGCCAGGGGCAACAGCGCAAACACCAGTGTCGTCAGCAGACCCGCCGCGGCGGCCACGCCGAGCGGCAGCGGATAAAACCCGACAAGCAGCGGCACCGGCAGCAAGCTCGCCAGTGCCGGCGCGCCGGCCAGCGGCAGTAATGCGCCGAGCGCCAGGCCGGCGGCGATCGCTGCCGCGGCCAGCGCCAGCACCTGCAGCAGATAGGCGGCAAACACCAGCCGTGCCGGCGCGCCGAGGCATTTCAGCGTCGCGATCGTCGCGGTCTTGCTGGCGACATAGCCCGACACCGCGTTGCCGACGCCGATCCCGCCGACCAGCAGCGCGGTGACGCCGACGAGGCTGAGAAACATCCCGACGCGGTCGAAAAACCGCCGCAGCGACGGCGCCGCATCGGCGGCGGTGCGGACGCGCCAGCCGGCCTCGGGAAATTTTTCGCGGGCCGACTGGGCCCAGCTTGCGGCATCCCGGCCGGGCGGCAGCAGCACCCGGTAGTCGTAGGCGACGATCGCGCCGGGCGCGATCAGCCCGGTCGCGGCGAGCGCCCCTTCGGAAATCGTGACGTGCGGCCCGAGCGGAAACTCGCCGAACGTCGTATCCGGCTCGCGGCCGATCAGCCCGCGCAACACAACCGTCGCGGCGCCGATCCTGAAGCGGTCGCCGGTCTTGAGGCCGAGCCGCTCGGCCAGCACCGGGTCGGCGACGGCGCCATAGATCCCGTCGTGCGGGGCCAGGGCCGCGGCAAGCGGCTGGTTCGGCCGCAGCGTCACTGCGCCGACCAGCGGATAGGCCGCGTCGGCAGCCTTCAACTCGATCAGGCTGTGGCGCGCGCCGTCGAGCGAGCGCGCCATCGCCCGCATCGTGACGATGCGTGAGACCGTGCCACTGCGGTCGAGAAACGCCAGCTCGGCGGCATTTGCCGGGCGGTAGGCGAGCCGCGCCGCGACGTCGCCGCCGAGCAGGCTGCGCGAATCGCCGTTGATCCCGGCGGAAACCGCCGCGTCGAGCGAGCCGATCGCGGCGATCGCGCCGACCCCGATCACGAGGCAGGCGAGGAACACGCGAAACCCGTCGAGACCGCCGCGCAATTCGCGCCGCGCCAGGGTGAAGGCATAGCGCCAGGAGGTCATCGGGGCACTTGATTCCCCTCTCCGCCCATTGGGGGGAGAGGGAGGGACCCGTCGCGCAGCGATGGAAGGGTGAGGTGGGCGCGCGGCATCGTTTCCCCCACCTCACCCCAACCCTCTCCGCCCCCCGGGGGCGGAGAGGGGGCTGCATTGGACGACTGGCGGTCTCACAACACCTGCCGCAGCGGAGCGGCGGGGCGGCGCTCGTCGACGATCCGGCCGTCGGCCATGTGCAGCTGCCGCGTGCAGCGCGCCGCGAGATCGGGGTCGTGGGTGATCAGCAACAGGGCGCTGCGGTGGCGCTCGTGCTCGGCGAACAGGCAGTCGATGACGAGCCGGCCGGTCGCGCCGTCGAGGTTGCCGGTCGGCTCGTCGGCCAACAGCAGCGACGGGCCACCGACAAAGGCGCGGGCGATCGCGACGCGCTGCTGCTCGCCGCCGGAAAGCTCGCCGGGATAGTGGCCGACCCGGTGGCCGAGGCCGACCCGGGCGAGCGCGGCGTCGGCCGCGGCAAACGCATCGGGCCGCCGGTCGAGTTCGAGCGGGATCGCCACGTTTTCCCGCGCGGTCATCGTCGGCAACAGGTGAAAGCCCTGGAAGACGATGCCGATATGGGCGCGGCGCAGGCGTGCGAGCCCGTCTTCGTCGAGCCCGGCGAGGTCGTGGCAGGCGATCTCGACGCGCCCGGCGCTCGGCCGTTCGAGCCCGGCGGCGACCATCAGCAGCGTCGATTTGCCCGAGCCCGACGGGCCGACCAGCGCCACGGTTTCGCCGGGCGCGACCGTCAGCGACACGCCGCGCAGGATATTGACCGACCCGGCGGCACCGGTGAGGCTCAGCCGGACGTCGTCGAGCATGACCAGAGGAGAGGCTGGCAGAGGAGAGGCCGGCAGAGCAGAGGCCGGCAAAGGAGGGGCGGGCGGAGGGGATTCGGTCATCGGACCAGCCCGATATGGCTCAGCCGCGGCGGTTTTCAACGCGGCAGGTGCCCAGGTGCCGCCGGTTGATCTCGTCCCGCCGCCTCACCAGTGTAAAAGGGAAACATTGCTGCCGGACCGGCCGAGCCGCGATGAACCGCCGGAACTCGATGAATCGCCAGGACACGATGAATCGCCAGAACTCGATGTATCGCCGGGCCTCGATGAATCGGCGGGCCTCGATGAATCGACTAGGTGCGTTCGCTGTCGCCTCGCTGCCGCTGGCCGGCGGGCCGGCGTTCGCCGCGCCGCTGAGCATCGTCGATATTGGCGACAGCCTGACCGCCGGGCTCGGCCTGCCGGCTAGCGAAAGTTTTCCGTCTCAGCTCGAGGCGCGGCTGCGGCGCGACGGGCTCGACGTGCGCATCGTCAATGCCGGGGTTTCGGGTGACACCACGGCGGGCGGGCTCGCCCGGCTCGATTGGGCGCTCGCCGACAAGCCGGGCATGGTGATCCTCGCACTCGGCGCCAACGACGCGCTGCGCGGCATCGACCCCGCGGTGGTGCGCGCCAATCTCGACAAGATGATCGGCAGGATTCGGGCGAGCGGCGCCAAGCTGCTGCTGCTCGGCATGCTGGCGCCGAGCAACTGGGGCCGGCAATACGACCAGGCGTTCGACCGCATCTATCCCGATCTGGCGCACGCGCATAACGTGCCGCTGTATCCCTTTTTCCTCGATGGGGTGGCGATGAACCCGAACCTCAACCAGCCCGACGGCCTGCACCCCAACGCCAAGGGCGTCGCGGTGCTGGTCGACCGCATCGCCCCGGTCGTCGCCAAGCTGGCGGCCGGGCTGCCGGGAGCAAAATCGTGAGCGCCGGGTTTTCCGCCGCCTTCGCCGCCGGCGAGCCCGGCGAGCTGGCGGCGCGCTGCCTCGCCGATCTCGGCGACACGGCGGGCGCGACGCTCGGCATCGTCTATGTCAGCGAGCCGGCGGCCGCCGCGCTGCCGCGCCTCGTGCGCGAGCTGGCGGCCGGCACCGGGATCGACCACTGGGTCGGCGGGGTCGGGCTCGGCATCTGCGGCCCGGGGGACGAGGTCTATGACCGGCCGGCCGCCTCGGTAATGACCGCGGCCCTGCCGCCCGAGGGGTTTCGCGTGTTTGCCGCGACCGGCGACCCGGCGAGCGATCTGCCGCGCGAGCACGCGCGCTGGATCGAGGCGGTGCAGCCGGCGCTGGCGTTGGTGCACGCCGATCCACGCTGTCCGGATCTGCCGCGGGCGATGATCGACACCGGCTCGGCCAGCGGCGCGTTTCTCGTCGGCGGCCTCGTCTCGCACCAATGCGAGGCGCCGCTGGTGGCACGCAGCGCCGCCGGCGACGGGCTGGGCCACAACGGCGTTTCCGGGCTGATGCTGGCGCCCGAGGTCGCGGTGGCGACGGCGCTGACCCAGGGCTGCACCCCGATCGGTCCGGTGCACCGCATCGGCGAGGCGCGCGACAACGTCGTGATGCAGATCGACGGCCGCCCGGCGCTCAGCGTGTTTCTCGAGGATATCGGGCCGGCTCTGGCGCAGGATCTGCGCCAGCTCGGCGGTGTCATCTTCGCCGGGCTGCCGGTGGTCGGCTCTGACACCGGCGACTATCTCGTGCGCAACCTGATGGCGATCGACCCGCGCCAAGGCTGGATCGTGCTCGGCGACGAGGTCGCGCCGGGCGACCCGATCCTGTTCTGCCGCCGCGACCCGGAAAGCGCCCGCACCGACCTCGTGCGCATGCTGCGCCAGCTCGGCGGCCGGCTGCCCGGCGCGCCGCGCGCCGGCGTCTATGTCAGCTGCGTCGCACGCGGCGTGTCGCTGTTCGGCGAGCCGGGGGTCGAAACCCGGCTGATCCGCGAGACGCTCGGCGACTTCCCGCTCGTCGGGTTCTTCGCCAACGGCGAGATTTCGCGCGACCGGCTCTATGGCCATACCGGTGTGCTGACCCTGTTCACCTGAGCGTCGCGATGCTGCGCTTGTTTGTCGGGATCGAGTTTTCCCCGGAATTGAAGCTGCGGCTGTCGTTATTGGAGACGCGGCTGCCCGGCGCGCGCTGGGTCGATGCCGGAAACCTGCACCTGACGCTGCGCTTTATCGGCGAGGTCGACGAGGGTGTGGCCGCCGATGTCGACGAGGCGCTGACCCGGCTGAAGGCGCGGCGCTTTACGCTGCAGCTGGCCGGCGCCGGCGTGTTCGGCCACGACAAGCCGCGCAGCCTGTGGGTCGGCATCGAGCGCGAGCCGGCGCTCGGCGCATTGCGCGACAAGATCGAGCACGCGCTGATCCGCACCGGGCTGCCGCCCGAGCCGCGCAAATTTTCGCCGCACGTGACGCTGGCGCGGCTGCGCAACCCGGCGCTGCCCGATCTGCGCGACTTTCTCGCCGCCAACGCCGCGTTTCGCGCCCCGCCGGTGCCGGTCGAGCATTTCAGCCTGATCGCGAGCTTTCCGACCAAGGCCGGCTCGGTTTATGAGGATCAGGCGGATTACCCGCTGACGGCATAGGGGAACGCGGCGATGGCCCATTGGCTCCTGAAATCCGAGCCGGTCAAATACCCGTGGGCGCAGATGGTCGCCGACAAGCGCACCCATTGGGACGGCATCCGCAACTTCCAGGCGGCCAACAACCTGCGCGCGATGCAGGTCGGCGACCGGGCGTTTTTCTATCACTCGAACGAAGGCAAGGAGATCGTCGGGGTGGTCGAGATCGTGCGCACCGCCTATCCCGACCCGGGCGACCCGAGCGGCAAGTTTGTCATGGTCGATGTCGCGCCGGTGATGCCGGTGAAGCGCCCGGTGACGCTCGCCGAGATGAAGGAGATGCCGGAGCTCGGCGGGTTTTCGCTGCTGCGCCAGTCGCGCCTGTCGGTCTGCCCGGTCGGCGACACTGAATGGGGGGTCATCTGCGCCAAAGCCGGGATCGCGGCGTAGCGCTAATCCCTCGCCCGCTTGCGGGAGAGGGTGGCGCGCGACGGGTGAGGGGTGAGGGGTAATGGCAAGCGAAGCCGCGCGCCACTTACGCAGACATCAAACCGAGGCGGAACGCCGTCTATGGTCGGCGCTGCGGGATCGCCGGTTGGCGGGATACAAGTTTCGGCGGCAATGTCCGATCGGCCCCTACGTTGGCGATTTTGCCTCGATCCGACATCGGCTCATCATCGAAGTCGATGGCAGCCAGCACGCTGAGAGCGGCGCCGACGAGCGGCGTACCGCGTGGCTGGAACAGCACGGCTGGTACGTGATCCGAGTGTGGAACAACGACGTATCGCGCAATTCGACTGCCGTCGCCGAATACATCGTCAGCGTGCTGCAGTCTCGACCGCCCCTCACCCTCCCATCGCGGTCGCGACGGGCCCCTCCCTCTCCCGCAAGCGGGAGAGGGGATGATCGAGAGAGGAAATAGTGCTCCCTCGCCCGCTTGCGGGGGGGTTTGTATACTTGACTGCACAACGCGGTTCCCCTAAAATGGTCGGCATAGGAGAGAGCTATGCCGACCGACCTGCAGAACCCGATCTTTTACGACGACGAAGCCGCCGCGCGGCACTTTGAGGCAATGCGCTGGCCCGATGGTCCGTACTGCCCATTGTGCGGCGGCTTCGATCGCGTGAAGCCCGCCACGACGCCGAACAAGGCGCACGGGTCTTGGTATCACTGCGGATCGTGCCGCCGCCGGTTTAGCTCGACGATGGGTACGGTCTGCGAGCGGTCGCACATCCCGCTGACCAAATGGCTGCTGGCAATGCACCTGATGGCCGCGAGCAAGAAAGGCATGTCGGCGCATCAGCTTCACCGGATGCTCGGCGTCACCTACAAGTCGGCCTGGTTCATGGCGATGCGTATCCGCGAAGCTATGCGCGAACTGCGCCCGGAAGGCGCTGAGCCTATGGGCGGCGAAGGCAAAACGGTTGAAGCTGATGAGACCTTTGTCGGTGGTCGCGAGAAGAACAAACACGCGTGGCAGCGCACCAAAGGCAACATCGGTGGCAAAGGTAAGGAAGCGGTGTTCTCGCTTGTTGAACGCGGGGGCAAGGTCCGGTCGCAGCATGTCCCGGCAGTTGATGCCAATACCCTGCGCCCGATCCTCTCCGCTCAGCTTGATAAGGGGTCGTATTTGATGACGGATGGCGAAGGCCAGTACCGCATCCTTGGACCGATGTTCGCCAAGCATGAAACCGTCAACCACGGGGTCGGCGAGTACGTGCGCGGCGAGGCCCACACCAACACGATCGAAGGCTATTTCTCGATCCTTAAGCGTGGCATCGTCGGCACCTATCACCACGTCAGCCAGCAGCACTTGAAGCGGTATCTGGCTGAGTTTGACTTCCGGTATAACGAGCGCACGGCGCTCGGAGTCACGGACGCACAGCGCGCCGCTAAGGCCATTGCCGGCACGATTGGTAAGCGAGTGACTTATCAAGGCACTAACCGCCCCACAGCCTAAACAGCCGGGTCGGATTTTCGCGGGCGGCCGGAAGCCTTCGGACCCGCCCGATCCGCGGCAGCTGACTTTCGCGTTTTCGGGGCCTGACGAGTGACGCGCGGTTGCGGCGGGGTGTTGACCATGATCTTCAACACGGCGTCGCGGCGGCGGGCCGTTTCCTCCGGGTCATATTGATCGTTATCGCCAACCTTGGTCATGATGCATAATCATACATGGCCACCTCTCCCCGCAGAACCAATCTCAAACCTCCCGGGAAGTGCATTTTTTGTGATCGAACAGGAAGCCTGTCTAAGGAACATATTTGGGCCGAATGGTTAGAACAAATTGTTCCTCAGACTGCCGATTCTCATAGAATCCAGTCATACAAGGTACGCTTTGCTGATTCCGAAGATACAGGTGTAACGCATCGGCAAGGCCCTCTTCATCATCGCAAAATTCGTAACGTTTGTGAGACGTGTAACAACGGCTGGATGAGCAGATTAGAAGAAAAAGACGCTGCGCCAATTCTTACTCCAATGATATTGGGACAAGACGTTCTTCTGAGGGAACAAGAACTAAAAATACTGGTCCGATGGCTTGTGAAAACAAGCATCATGATATCATGCCTGTACCCTCCGATGATGATCAAAAAGATAGATTGTCACCGCATTCGGAGGCTGCGGCGGCCGCCATTAACATGGCAAATATTTATAGGATTTAACCCAGAATGCGCGGGGCAATTCGCAAGTCATTGGACTCGTACCCATTTATCTCTATCGCCGCCGCGAGTATCCACAGACCCACCCGGGAATCTTGCGTCGCTTTTTTGGGGAGTTGGACAATTGATCTGCCTCGCCGTGATTTCCTACGTTGACGGGAATCAATTCCGCCTCAACCCCATGGGAGATGGTGAACATCGGATGGTTCAAATCTGGCCCGTCAAAGAAATTGAAATACGCTGGCCACCCGCCCACACCCTTTCGACTGCCGATATGGTCAGCTACGGGTACGCCCTCCAGCGCCTCATTCACCGAATCGCGCAGGAAGTTTTCCCGAGAAAACCTCCGTCTTCTCCGGGGTAAGTTATCGTCCATCCTTCCCTCCATTTCTGGAGGGTCAGTCACTTGTAGCGCCGGCCTGTCTGGCTCAAGATGGAGTCGGACGGCTTGTGCAGTCAAGTACCTAACCCCCCTTGCGGGAGAGGGTGGCGCGCGAAGCGCGACGGGTGAGGGTCGATGGCGAGCAAAACGGCGCGGCGTCCGCCCTGCGCTGGGGGCGACGTTGAAGAAAATTGCACCGGCCGCCGCTCTGCGCCATACCAGAAGGCAAATTCATCGCCTATGGGAGGGAGTGAGAGATGCCGGACCGCAGTCTGATCGCGATCGAGACCCATCCGCCGATCGGCAAGATCACCGAGGCCGAGTATTTCCGCCTTTATCAGGAATCGATCGCCGATCCGAACGGGTTCTGGGGCCGCGAGGGCCGGCGGATCGACTGGATCAAGCCGTACACCAAGGTGATGAACGCCTCGTTCGACGGCGACGTGTCGATCAAATGGTACGAGGACGGCACGCTCAACGCGTCGTACAACTGCATCGACCGGCACCTCGCGACGCGCGGCGACCAGGTTGCGATCCTGTGGGAAGGTGACGACCCGGCCGAAGACCGCAAGGTCACCTATCGCGAATTGCACGAGCAGGTGTGCCGGCTCGCCAATGTGCTGAAAAGCCGCGGCGTCAAGCAGGGCGACCGGGTCACGATCTATATGCCGATGATCCCCGAGGCGGCGTTTGCGATGCTCGCCTGCGCGCGGATCGGCGCGATCCATTCGGTGGTGTTCGGCGGGTTCTCGCCCGACAGCCTCGCCGGGCGCATCGAGGATTGCCGCTCGACGGTGCTGATCACCGCCGACGAAGGGCTGCGCGGCAGCCGCAAGGTGCCGCTGAAGAAGAACGCCGACGAGGCGATCAAATCGTGCCCGGTCAAGGTGGACACGGTCGTCGTCGTCAAGCGCACCGGCGGGCCGGTCGACTGGGTCGAGGGTCGCGACGTCTGGTACCACGAGGCCTGCGCCGCCGCCTCGCCCGACTGCCCGCCCGAGGAGATGTCGGCCGAGGACCCGCTGTTCATCCTCTACACCTCGGGCTCGACCGGAAAACCCAAGGGCGTGCTGCACACCACCGGCGGGTATTGCGTCTATACCGCGATGACGCACGAATACGTCTTCGACTACCGGCCGGGCGAAGTGTACTGGTGCACCGCCGATGTCGGCTGGGTCACTGGGCACAGCTATATCGTCTACGGCCCGCTGGCGAACGGCGCGACGACGCTGATGTTCGAAGGGGTGCCGAACTATCCGGATCCGTCGCGCTTCTGGCAGGTGTGCGACAAGCACAACGTGACGATCTTCTATACCGCGCCGACCGCGATCCGCGCGCTGATGCGCGAGGGCGAGGGGTTTGTGAAAAAAGCCAAGCGCTCGTCGCTGCGCCTGTTGGGCTCGGTCGGCGAGCCGATCAACCCCGAAGCCTGGATGTGGTACTACGAGCAGGTCGGCGAGGAGCGCTGCCCGGTGGTCGATACGTGGTGGCAGACCGAAACCGGCGGCATATTGATCACGCCGCTGCCCGGCGCGACGCCGTTGAAGCCGGGCTCGGCGACGCGGCCGTTTTTCGGGATTGAGCCGGTGATCGTCGACGGCGAGGGCAATCGGCTCGACGGCGTCGCCGAGGGCAACCTCTGCCTCGCGCGGTCGTGGCCGGGGCAGATGCGCACCGTGTATGGCGACCACAAGCGCTTTATCGAGACCTATTTCTCGACCTTCAAGGGCCTCTATTTTACCGGAGACGGCGCGCGGCGCGATGCCGACGGGTTTTACTGGATCACCGGCCGGGTCGACGACGTGATCAACGTCGCCGGTCACCGGCTCGGCACCGCCGAGATCGAAAGCGCCCTCGTCGCCCACCCCAAGGTCGCCGAGGCCGCAGTGGTCGGCTATCCGCACGACATCAAGGGCACGGGCATCTACGCCTATGTGACGTTGCGCAGCGACCAGGAGCCGAGCGAACAATTGCGCGGCGAACTGGTGCAGTGGGTACGCAAGGAGATCAGCGCGATCGCCTCGCCCGACCTGCTGCAATGGGCACCCAATTTGCCCAAGACCCGCTCCGGCAAGATCATGCGACGGATTTTGCGTAAGATCGCCGCCGACGAAAGCGACCAACTCGGCGACACCTCGACCCTCGCCGACCCGACCGTCGTTTCCGACCTCGTCGATCACCGCATGAACAAGGCGGGGTAGCGGCGCCTCATTGCTGTTGCGGCGACCTGGCCTCCGCGCTAGCTATTCCCGATGCACGGATTTGCCCGTCGCCTCCTGTTGCGTGTCGGCATGCTCGTATTTCTCGTGAGCATGCCGCTGGCGCTCGCCGTGCCGCCGGTTTTTGCCGGCGAGCCGTGCCCGCACGAACATGCCGCGACACTGTCCGGAATTCCGCACGAACATCCCGAGCAGCAACCGCGAAAGCATCACCACGGCGATGCCGCCTGCCTCTGCTGCTGCGCCGACGCCTGCGTGGACGCGCTGGATATGGCCCGGGCGCCAACCGGCATGGCGCTGCTGATCGCAACGCCGATAGTCTATTGGGAGGGCAGCGCCCAGCTCACTGGCCGCTCCCTCCGTCCCGATCCTGCACCATCCCGAACGGCCGCTTAAACTGAACCCTCCGCCGTGAGGCGAGAGGGTTGGGGGCGTCTGTTTGCCGTGCCTGGTAGGCCGCGCGCCGGCTGAGTTCCCTCCTTTTTCAATCGAGAAACAGGCGCCTGCAGTGCCCGGTCTGATGCCGGCGCTCGTCAGGCCGTCCGATCCGGATGCAGGAGTTTTAAATGACGACTTTTTCCTTTCGCCCCCTCGGGCTTGTGTTGCTTTCGCTCGCGCTGACCGCTTGCGCGAGCGCCGGTTCGGCCGATGCGACGCCGGCCGCCGCCGTGCTCGGTGTCGATCTCGGATCCTCGGGTCCCATCACCACGGCCGCCGGCGAGGGCCACGCCCCCGCCCCGCGGCACCGCAGCGACATCCAAAAAGTTCATGAAGGCCATGCCCACGCGCAGGGAAGCGGCACCGTCAATAGCGTCGATGCGGCTGGGCACAAGCTCAATGTCAGCCATGAGCCGATTCCGGCGATCGGCTTTCCGGCGATGACGATGGATTTCGCGGTCGCGCCATCGATCAATCTCGTCGCCGTCAAGCCTGGCAGCCGAATTGATTTCACGATCGAGCAAGGCGCAGGCGGCATGTATGAAATCAAGTCGATCACCCCGGCCGGCGGGGGCGGGCGATGAGCAGCGGCTGCACAAGCCTTCGTGATGCCATGGTCAGCCGCCGTGGTTTCCTTGGCGGCATGGCGGGGGCCGGCGCTGTCGCCGCCATGCCGTGGCCGCCGCACCGGGCGCTCGCGGCGCCCCCCATGCAGCCGGTTCTGCGCGGCACCGAATTCGCGCTCGAGATCGGCGCGGTGCCGCTGACCATCGAGGGCCGAACGGCGACCGCGACCGGGATCAACGGCGGGGTGCCCGGACCGACCCTGGTCTGGCGCGAAGGCGACACGCTGACGCTTGCCGTTACCAATCGCCTGAGCGAACCGAGCTCGATCCACTGGCACGGTATCGTGCTGCCCAATCCGATGGACGGTGTACCGGGTCTCACCTTTCGAGGCATAGCGCCGGGAGAGACGTTTACCTACCGCTTCCCGGTGCGTCAGAGCGGCACCTATTGGTATCACAGCCACTCGATGTTCCAGGAACAGACGGGGGTCTACGGGCCGCTCGTCATCGTGCCTCGGGGTGGCTACGCCCAGCCCTTTGACCGCGATTACGTCGTGATGCTGTCAGACTGGAGCTTCGAGGCGCCGGAGACCATCGTCAGTAACCTCAAGCAGCAGAGCGACTACTACAATTTTGCCCAGCGCACGCTCGGCACCTTTATCGACGACACGAACAAGAACGGTCTCGCCGCCACCGTCTCCGACCGGATGGAGTGGGGGCAGATGCGCATGAGCCCGACCGACATCCTCGATGTCTCGGGCGCGACCTACACCTACCTGATCAACGGCCACGGCCCCGGCGCCAATTGGACCGCGCTGTTTAAGCCCGGCGAGCGCATTCGCCTGCGCTTCATCAACGGCTCGGCGATGAGCATCTTCGACGTGCGCATTCCGGGTTTGGCGATGACGGTCGTCCAGGCCGACGGAAACGACGTGGTCCCAGTCACAGTCGATCAGTTCCGGATCAGCGTCGCCGAGACCTACGACGTGATCATCCAGCCGCAGGAGGCGAAGGCCTACGCGATCTTCGCCCAGGCGGAGGACCGTACCGGCTATGCACGCGGCACGCTGGCGCCGCAGGCGGGTATGGCGGCCGCCGTTCCCGCGATGGACCCACGGCCGCTGCGTACGATGGCCGACATGGGAATGGGCGGCATGGAGCATGGCTCCATGGGGCACAGCGCTGCGGGATCGGGATCGATGCCCGGCATGACCATGCCGATGAACCATGGCGCGATGCCGGGCATGGCGATGGACCACGGCGGCATGCAGAACGGGTCGGGGGCCGGGATGGCCGACATGAAACCGCCGCCCGAGGTCGCACGACTCGACGGTCAGGTCGGCGTCGACAATCTCGCGATGATGCCGACCACGCGGTTGAACACCGCCGGCGAAGGCATCCCGGCGGGCCGTCGCGTGTTGAGCTACGCCGATCTGCGCGCGACCAAGCGCGGGGCTGATCCGCGCCAGCCTTCGCGCGAGATCACGTTGCACCTGACGGGCAACATGGAGCGCTTCATGTGGGGCTTCGACGGCAAGAAATTCTCTGAGGCCGGGCCGATCGAGCTGGCGCGGGGCGAACGGGTACGCATCACCTTGATCAACGACACGATGATGGAACACCCGATCCATCTGCACGGGCTGTGGAGCGAGCTGGAAAACGGCCAGGGCGAGTACCGGCCCTACAAGCACACGATCAACGTCAAGCCAGGCGAGAAGCTGTCCTACCTCGTCACTGCCGACGCGCCGGGCCGCTGGGCCTTCCACTGCCACCTTCTCTACCACATGGAGATGGGCATGTTCCGGGAGGTGCGCGTCGCATGAGCACTCTCCGCACCTTGGCCGCAGCGTCGCTGCTGGCAAGCCTGGCGACCGCGGCCCTTGCGCAAACCGCAACCCCGCCGGCCACTCATTACCTGACGCCCGGCTTGGAGCCCGGCGCCGAGATGTCGCCGGTCGAAGACAACCGCATCTTTGCCCATGTCCTGTTAGACCAGCTCGAAGGGCGACTCGGCGGCGCGGGCGGTGACTTCCGCTGGGACGGCCAGGGCTGGATCGGCACCGACTACGATAAGCTGTGGATCAAGACCGAAGGCTACCGCCGCGCCAACGGCGAGGTCGATGATGGCCGCCACGAGTTTCTCTATGACCGGGCGATCACCACTTATTTCGATGTGCAGGCGGGGCTGCGCTCGGATATCGACTCGCGGCCCTCGCGCCACTGGGGCGCCTTCGGCATTCAGGGCCTGGCCCCCATGTTCTTCGATGTCGAGGCGACCGCTTACGCCAGCGATCAGGGGCATTTCGCGGCGCGGCTCAAAGGCTCTTACGATCTCCTGATTACCCAGCGCCTCGTATTGCAGCCGGAAGCCGAGCTCAACCTCTACAGCAAGGCTGATCCTGCCCGCCTGACCGGCGCCGGCTTCTCCGACCTCGATGTGGGTCTGCGGCTGCGCTACGAGATCACCCGTAAATTCGCCCCCTATATCGGCGTCGCCTACGAAAACAAGTTCGGCCAGACCGCAAGCTTTGCCCGACGGGCGGGCGAAAGCACCAACGGCGTGCGCCTGCTATTCGGCGTCAGGGTCTGGTTTTGATGCGCGCGCACTTGCGGACCATCCTCGCCACGATCGGGGTCGGCGCTGGCGCCGCGTTCGTGGCGGCAGCGATGGCGATCTATGCCGGGGCGTACAACGTCGCGGCGGACGATACGCACTGGGGGCTGACGCTCTCCGTGCTGGAGACGGCGCGCACGCGCTCGATCCAGGTGCGCGCCGCCGGTATCAAAGTGCCCACCGACCTTGACGATCCGGCCAAACTCGCGATGGGTGTCGAGCATTTCGCGGCACATTGCGCGGTCTGTCATGGCGCACCCGGCGTGCCGCGCGGTGAGATCGCCAAAGGCATGTATCCGGCACCGCCGGACCTCGCCCACGCCGCGTCGCGCTATAGCGACGCCGAGCTGTTCTGGATCCTCAAGCACGGCATCAAGATGACCGGGATGCCATCCTGGGCCGACCATGGCGACGACGAGCTGTGGGCGACGGTGGCCTTCCTGAAGAAGTCCGGCATGAGCGCCACCGCATACGGCGAGCTCGTCAAGGACAATTTGATGCACGGCATGCAGCACCATCCGCGCGGCGAAGCGATGCCCGGAATGAGCCATGGTGAGGCAGTGCCGCCGGCAGCGGACGCGCCGCATCGACCGAACCCGCGATGAGCCCGTCCCGGGCGAGAACAGCCCGGCGATGAGCGGACCTCCTCCGCAGCGAGCTGGTGGAACATCCGCGCGGCTCTGGAGGCCGCGCTCCACCGTGTGCTGAGAAAGCTGACACTCGAATATGCGACGACGAAATGTAGGCGCCATGTAGGCGCCCGCTCAAAATGTCACCCCACCGCCTGCCGCAATTGGCGGGCGGCGACGACCAGCATTGCGAGGTCGGGGGCGGGCAGGCGGTGCAGTTCGGCGGCGAGGGCGTCGGCCGGGGCGAAGGCGGCGGTGCGGGCGGCGGCCCAGGCGGCGACCGGGTCTTCGGCGCCGTCGGCGGCTTTCAGCGCCCGCTCGGCGAGGTCGGCCTGGATCGCGTAGAAATCGTCGATCACCGTGTCGAGTGCTGCCTTCTGCCACGCCGTATCGGCCGGGAGGCGCCGGCCGGCGGCGCGCAGGTCGTCGAGCGCGAAGCGGGCGCCGACGGTGTAGAACACCTGCGCCGTGCGCTCGATCGGCTGGGCGGTGCGCGCCGCGAGATCGGCAATCTCCAGCGCCGTGGTCAGGAACACGATCGCCGCGACCCGGCCGGCGAGCGGCTGCGGCACGCCGGCGGCGGCGAGGCGGGTGGCGCGCGAATCGTATTCGGCGCGCTCGGCGGGCGGCAGCAGCCCGGCGACGATCGCGGCAAGCCGCTCGACCGCCGGGGCGAAGTGCGCGGTATCGGCGGCGAGATCGAGCCTTGATGCTCCCTCGGCGGCGCGCAGCAGCCACGCCGCCGCATGCTCGACGATGCCGGCGATGTCGCACAGCATCTCGTATTGGATCGACGCCGCCACCGTGCCGTCGAGCGCCTCAATCGCCGCCCATAGCGGCGGCAGGCCGAACACCGCGCGGACGATGCGGTAGGCGCGGGTCACCTCGGGCGCGCTGCGGCCGGTCTGCGCCGCAAGGTCGTGGACGAAGCTGAGCCCGGCGCGGTTGACGAGGTCGTTGGTGACGATCGTCGCGACCAGTTCGCGCCTGAGCGGGTGGGCGGCGATCTGCGTCGCGAAGCGGGCCCGCAACTCGGCCGGGAAATAGCCGAGCAGGTCGTCGGCGAAATCCGGCAGATCGGGCACATCGGAGGCGAGCAGCACGGCGTCGAGCGACAACTTGGCATAGGCGAGCAGCACCGCCAGCTCGGGCCGGGTCAGGCCGCGGCGCGCGGCGGCGCGCGCGGCAAGGGCTTCGTCGTCGGGCAGGAATTCGAGCGCCCGGTCGAGCCGCACGCCGTGCTCGCCGGGTCGCTCCAACGCGTGCATCAGCCGCGCCTGGCGGTCGAGCGCGGCGGCGCCGCGCGCTTCCTCGACCGACAGCGCCTGGCCCTGCAGGTAGTTGTCGCGCAGCACCAGCCCGGCGATCTCGTCGGTCATGCGGGCGAGCAGCGCCCCGCGCTCGGCGACCGGCAGCGCGCCATCGGCGATCGCGTGGCTCAGCAGGATCTTGATGTTGACCTCGTGGTCCGACATCGACACGCCGGCCGAATTGTCGATCGCGTCGGTGTCGATGCGCCCGCCCTTCAGCGCATAGGCGATGCGGCCGCGCTCGGTGACGCCGAGATTGGCGCCCTCGCCGACCACCGCGGCGCGGATGTCCTCGCCGTCGATGCGCAGCGCGTCGTTGGCGCGGTCGCCGACCTCGGCGTGGCTTTCGGCGCGCGCCTTGACGAAGGTGCCGATGCCGCCGAAGAACAACAGGTCGACCGGCGCGCCGAGTAGGCGACGGATCAGCCCGGCCGGGGTCAGCTCGTCCTCGGCGATGCCGAACAGCTGTTTCATCTCGGGACTGACCGGGATCGCTTTGCGGCTGCGCTCGAACACCCCGCCGCCCGGCGAGATCAGCCTCGCGTCGTAATCGGCCCAGCTCGAATGCGGCAGCTCGAACAGGCGCTTGCGCTCTTTATGACTGGAAGCCGCGTCGGGCGCCGGGTCGATGAAGATGTGCAGGTGGTTGAACGCGGCGGCGAGGCGGATATGCGGCGAGCGCAGCATGCCGTTGCCGAACACGTCGCCCGCCATGTCGCCGACCCCGACGATTGTGAAGTCTTCCGCCTGGATGTCGCGGCCCAGTTCGCGGAAATGGCGCTTGATCAATTCCCACGCACCGCGCGAGGTGATGCCGATCGCCTTGTGGTCGTAGCCGGCCGACCCACCCGAGGCGAACGCATCGCCGAGCCAGAACCCGTATTCGATCGCGATCTGGTTGGCGATGTCGGAGAAGGTCGCGGTGCCCTTGTCGGCGGCGACGACGAGGTAGGGGTCGTCGCCGTCGTGCCGCACTACATCGGGCGGCGGGCGGATCGCGGTGCTGCCGGCCCCGCCGGCGACGATCGTGTCGGTGAGGTCGAGCAGGCCGCGCATCAGGATCTTGTAGCACTCGATCCCTTCGGCCTGGATCTGGCCGCGGTCGGCCGGTGGGCGCTTGACGACGAACCCGCCTTTCGAGCCGACCGGCACGATGACCGCGTTCTTGACCGTCTGCGCCTTCATCAGCCCGAGGATTTCGGTGCGGAAATCCTCCTTGCGGTCCGACCAGCGGATGCCGCCGCGTGCGGCCCGGCCGGCGCGCATGTGCAGCCCCTCGACGCGCGGGCTGTAGACGTAGATTTCGTAAAGCGGGCGCGGCAGCGGCAACAGGTCGATGCGGCTCGACGCGAGCTTGACCGACAGGTAGGGCTTGGGCGCGCCGTCGGCGCCCGGCTGGTAATAGTTGGTGCGCAGCGAGTCGCCGATCAGGGTCAGGTAGCTGCGCAGGATGCGGTCTTCGTCGAGGCTTTCGACCGCGTCGAGCGCCTCGCCGATCGCCTGGCTCTCGGCCGCCGCGCCCTCGTCGGCGCCGCTGCGGTCGAGCGCGAAGCGGGCCTCGAACAGCCGCACCAGATGCAAGGCGATCGCCGCGTGCCGGCACAGCGCCTCCTCCATATACGCCTGGCTGTAGGTGCTGCCGGCTTGGCGCAGCACCTTGCAGTAGAGCCGCAGGATCACGGTCTGTCGCGCCGACAGCCCGGCGGCGAGGACCAGCCGGTTGAACCCGTCATTCTCGACCGTGCCGAGCCACACCGCGACGAGCGCCGCCTCGAACCGGGTCCGGGCCTCGGCCGCCAGCCCGGCCGGCACCGCGCCGGGCGCCAGCATGAACTCGTGGATCCATACCGTCGCGCCGCCGGCATCGAGCGGAAACGGCTCTTCGGCGATGATCCTGAGGCCGAGATTTTCAAGGATCGGCAGCACGTCGGACAGCACCACCGGCGCGTCGCGCCGGTACAGCCGCAGCCCGTCGCCGCCATCGTCGCGCGGGTGCAGCGAGGCTTCGAGCGGTGCGCCGGCCAGCACCGCGTCGACCCGGTCGAGATCGGCGACCGCCTGCGCCGGCGCGGTGCGCGCCTGATAGGCCGGCGGGAAGGCGGCGATGCGGCGCAACCAGGCGCGCGCGACGTCTTCGCCCCAGGCGGCGATCGCGGCCGCCTCAACCTGGTCGGCCCAGCCGCGTCCGGCGGCAACCAGCCGCGCCTCCAGCGCCGCGAGATCGACCTCCTGTGGCGCGCCGCGCCGGGTGCGGATGATGAACTGCACCCGGGCCAGCGGCGATTCGTCGAGATGGACAAAATAATCCGTGACGCTGCCGGCGAACGCCTCGGCGAGGAGGTCGGCGAAGGTCTGGCGCAGCCGCCCGTCGTAGCGTTCGCGCGGGGCGAAGACGAGGCACGACACAAACCGGCCGAGCGGGTCGCGGCGGGCAAACAGCGCAAAGCGCTGGCGCCCCTGGAGGTTAAGGATGCCGATCGCGGTGTCGTAGAGCGCGTCTTCGTCGATCTGGAACAGCTCGTCGCGCGGCAGGGTGTCGAGGATGTGCAGCAGCGCCTTGCCGTCGTGCCCTGCCGGGTCGAGCCCGGCGCGCGCGACGGTGCGCGTGATCTTGCCGCGCAGCAGCGGGATCGTGCGCGGGCTGGCGCTGAACGCCTCCGAGGTGAAAAGGCCGACAAACAGCCCGATGCCGGCCACCGCACCGTTCGCGTCGAAACGGCGCACGCCGATCGCGTCCATGCGCGCGTTGCGGTGGACCGTGGCGCGCTCGCTGGTCTTGGTCACCACCAGAAGCTCGCGCCGGCGCAAATATTCCTGCACGTCGGCCGGGAGCGCGGCGATGTCGTGCAGCGCGCGGAACCCGGGTGATTTGTCGTCGCGCAGGATGCCGAGCGCCGGCCGCGCCGGCGCCGCGCCGGCGGCGAGCGGGAAGTCGCGATAGCCGAGCAGCAGGAAATTGTCGTCGCCGAGCCAGCGCAGAAATTCGTCGCCCTCGGCGCGCTCGTCAACCGGGAGGCCGGCAGCCTCCTGCGGCAGCGCGGTTGCCAGCGCACGGAGCGTCGCGCGCATCGCCGGCCAGTCGGTGACCGCAGCGCGGACATCGCCGAGCGCGGCTTCAAGCCGGGCGGCAAGCGCGGCCTGTTCGGCGGCATCCGACACGCGCGTGATCTCGATCTGCATCCACGATTCGCGCTGCCCGCCGGATGCGGGGTCGAGCGCGGCGAGCGCGCCGTCGGCATCACGTGCGACGCTCAGCACCGGATGGATCGCCAGGCGGATTTCGCCGCGGGCGGCGCCGATCGTCGCGGCGACGGTATCGACGAGAAACGGCATGTCGTCGTTGACGATTTCGACGATGGTGTGCGGCGACGACCGGCCCTCGGCCTGCGGGTGGTACACGCGCACCGCGGCCATGCCGGGCGGGCGGCGGGCGGCAAAGCGCCACAAGCCGAGCGCGGCGCCGCACAGATCGGCCGGATCGCGCGTGGCGAGGTCGGCCGGCGGTACGTGCTGGTAAAACTCTTCGACGAAATGCCGCGCACGGGCGCCTTCGGCCTTTTCGGCGAGCGCGGCGGCGCGGCGGACCAACTCCGCCTTGGCGATTTCGGTTGCGCGTGTCCCGCTGTCCATGGCGCTCCCCATCCCCGCCGGGAAAGGTCGCGCCGCGACCCCGGCCAGGCAAGGGGTTTTCTGGCCCGCACGATACGGTGCGGTGCGAAACGCGCTGGAAAACTGCGACCGGCTTGGCGATGATGGGGCTGCTGTTGGGTGGGATTATCACCGGATCGAATGGTGGCACGCGTCTCCGCAAGGCGGTTCGCGACCTTTTTGCAACGCGGCACAGTCTATTGGCTGCCGTTGGTGCTGCTGGGGGGGATGAGTCTTGGCCGCCTTGTCGTCCCCGAATTTTTCGGCCGGCTGTCTCTGCTGGCGTTCGACGGGTTCCAGCGCACGGTGCCGCGGCCGCCGGCCAACCTGCCGGTGCGGATCGTCGCGATCGACGACAAGAGCATCGAACAGATCGGGCAATGGCCGTGGCCGCGCAGCAAGATGGCCGAACTGGTCGACAAGCTGCGCGAGGCGGGCGCCGGGGTGGTCGCGTTCGACATCCTGTTCAGCGAGCCCGACCGCACCTCGCCGAAGATGCTGCTGCCGCTGTTGACCCGCGGCGGGGCGAGCGAGGCCGATGCGCAGCGGCTGCTCGCGTCGATGCCGGACCCCGATCGCGACCTCGCCGGCGCGATCGCCAAGCTTCCGGTGGTGCTCGGCTATTCGCTCGGCGACACGGCCGGTGGCAAGCCGGTGCTCAACAAGGCAGGGTTTGCAATCGCCAGCGCCAAGGGCGAAAACCCGCTGCGCTTTGTCGACGACTACCCGCAGGCGGTCGGCGACCTGTCCGAGCTGCAAAAGGCGGCGGCGGGCAACGGCTTTGTCAACCAGCACCGGCACTGGGACAACGTCGTGCGGCGCATGCCGCTGCTCTTTCGCCTGCGCGGCCAGGCGGTCCCCTCGCTCGCCGCCGAGACGCTGCGCGTCGCTGCCGGGGCGCACTCCTATATCGCCCGCGGCGCCGGCGCCAATGCCGAGAAGAGTTTTGGCGAGAACACCGGCCTTACCGACATCAAGATCGGCCCGCTGGTCGTGCCGACCGACGGCTCCGGCCGGGTGTGGCTGTATTATTCGTACACCGACCCGAACCAGTTCATCTCGGCCGCCGACATCCTGGCCGGCCATTTCGACCGCCGGCTGATCGCCGACAACATCGTGCTGATCGGCGCCACCGCGGCCGGGCTCGGCGAACTGTACGCGACGCCGCTCGGCACCGAAGTCCCCGGCGTCGAGGTGCACGCCCAGCTGATCGAGCAGATCCTGCAGGGAAGCTTTCTCGCACGGCCCGACTGGGTGGTCGGCGGCGAAATCCTGTTTGCCGTGCTGGCCGGGATCATCCTGATCGTGCTGATGCCGCGCAGCGGCGCGCTCGCCGGCGCCGCGGTTGGCGCGATCGCCGTGGCCGGGGTCGCGGCGGTGTCGTGGTTCGCCTTTCGCGACCACCACATCCTGGTCGACCCGGCGTTTCCGATCGTCGTTCTGGTGCTGGTGTACCTGCTCGCCGCGCTGTTGAACCAGCGCCATACCGAGCACCGGCAGCGCGAAATCCGCCAGGCGTTTTCGCGCTATATGTCACCGCAATACGTCGACCTGCTGGCGCGCGACCCCGATAAGCTGGTTCTCGGCGGCGAGTTGCGCACGATGACCATCCTGTTTTGCGACATCCGCGGCTTTACCACGCTGTCCGAGGGGCTCGGACCGCAGGAGCTGACCGAATACGTCAATGGCTTTCTGACCCCGATGACCGAAATCGTGATGGCTCATCACGGCACGATCGACAAATACATTGGCGATTGCGTGATGGCATTCTGGAACGCCCCGCTCGACGATCCCGATCACGCCAAACATGCGATCTATGCGGCCCAGGAGATGCGCCGGCGGATCATCGATCTCAACGCGAGCTCGGCAGAGACGGCGCGCGCCGCCGGGGTGCCGCACCGGCCGATGCGCATCGGCATCGGCGTCAACACCGGCGAATGCTGCGTCGGCAATTTCGGCTCGCAGCAGCGATTCGACTATTCGATCATCGGCGACCCGGTAAATGTCGCCGCCCGGCTCGAAAGCCTGACCAAGATGTACGGTGTCGAGCTGATTCTCGGCGAGGAGACCGCCCTGCGGCTTTCCGAGGCCGACCTGATCGAGCTCGACCTCGTCACGGTCAAGGGAAAGACCCGCCCGGTCCACATCTACACGCTGCCGCCGCAGCCGATCGAAGAGGCGCAGTACCGCAACCGGCACGCCGCGCTACTCGCCGCCTATCGGCGGCGCGACTGGGAGGGGGCGCTGGGCCTGCTGTCCGATGAAGTGCTGGCGGCGGAGTCCGAGATGGCGCCGGTCTACGAGCTGTTCCGCGAGCGCATCAACCAACTTCAGGCCGAGGCGCTGCCGAGTGATTGGGACGGGGTTTTTATCGCCGCCGAGAAGTAGCCGGCGCGGCAAATTGCCCATCGGATGGGCGATCGATCGGGTAGTGTCCTAATTTGACGTGCGCTCGACCAGTTCGTCGAGTGACCATAGCCGATCGCTCACCCCGGCTTCCATCGCTGGCGTGACACGCAGGGTCCGATGCACGCGCACAAAATTATAATGTGCGAAGTGCAGCGCAACCGCCGCCTTGTGGTTCTCGACCTTCTTTGAAAAGCCGTTCGTCAGGCGCGTGAACCGCCGCATCGACATGCGCATGGTCAAATTCTGGCGCTCGACATACGAGGTCGAGATATGTGCTGTATCGGGCTGCCCTGCGATCACATTCCGCTCCGAATAGGTGACCTTGGGAGGGCTGTAGCGTCCCGGCCCGGCGGGCTCTGCGTCATAAAATTTAACCGCCTGCCCGTAATCGACATCTGCACCAAATGCACGCTCGGTCGCCTCGATATAGGCCGCGAGCCCATCTGACGACAGTTGCACGCGGTTTGAAAGCCGCCCAGCCAAATCAGCCATGAACGCCTCAGCGGTGGGCAGATCGCGCTTCCCGACGCGGTGCACCGGTACCAGCTTGGTGTCGGCATCGATCGCGACGAACGTCCATTGGTTACCGACGCGCGAGCGATCGTCGCTCGGCGTAAGCTGGCGCTGCTTCTTCTGGACGAAGGCCCAAATCTCATCGACCTGGAGACGGCGGCACGGCAGATCGCGCATCTGCTCATCCATCAGCGCCGCGCAGCCTTCGCCGACCTCGACCAGCAACCGCATGATCGTGTCGCGGTGCGTGTCGGTCATCCGCTCAGTGCTGCGGATCGAATTGCCCTCGACCAAGCAGTTGATGATTTGGGTGCGGCGGGCGAGCGGTGTGCGGTTCATGACTTGCTCCGGAATTCTGTATGCAGTATGGTTGACGGAATGAGATTTGTCAATCGGACTGCATACATGGACTTCAGAAAAGCGACCGATGATCTTTGCGACGGTCTTTCTCACGAAGAGTTGGCGAAAGCGCTCGGTGTATCAGTCGCATCGGTGCGCCAAGCTCGGTTAAAGGCCGCCGCTAAGGCGCATCGAGAACCACCGGCAAACTGGAAACAAGCCGTCATAAAACTCGCGGAGCAGCGGTTAGGACATTACAGGCGGCTAATCACCGAGGTTCAGGACGACCAGCATACATAGAAAATAATCCGTCCGCGCGCGCTCGCGGCGCCGGTATTCGGCGGCGAATGATCACTCCGGACGACCGAAGCCGTCCGCGCGCGCTCGCGGCGCCGGTATTCGGCGGCGAATGAGGGGGGCAGTAGTTGGCACAAACCTACCAGTCGGAAATCCGGCATAGCGCCATCCGTGATCTGATCGCAAAGGTGAGACGTAACGATTACGGCGCGTACCTCAAAAAAATTCGGCTCAATCGCGCACGAGCGTTCACAGACCAGATTGTCGATCTCGAATTCCCCGTTACCGCATTGATCGGAACTAATGGCGGCGGAAAGTCCACCGTTCTGGGCGCGGCGGCGCTAGCGCATAAATCTATCCGTCCCGCATTGTTCTTTCCAAAGAGTTCAATCGGTGATGTGTCCATGTCGAATTGGAGTATCGGTTACGAAATGATAGATAAAAGGCGAAGTCCCACTTCACCACTTCAGCGCAATGCCCGATTCAAAAACGCTAAATGGGCCAGGGATGATCTACTAGACAGAACCGTTTTATATTTTGGTATTAACCGGACGGTGCCGGCCGGAGAACGGCGCGAATTTAAGAAATTGGCCACCGCAAGATATCGTTTCGCCGGTAGACTTTCCGCTTTGTCGCGACAGATTCAGGAACAGGTCTCCCGCATTCTAGGAAAAGATATTTCCCGTTTTAATGAAACAAACATTACTGATTCACAGAAATTTTACGTCGGAAGTGATGGGACTATATCGTATTCTGAATTTCATTTTGGGGCCGGAGAGTCTTCTGTTATTCGAATGGTCAGCGAAATTGAGGCTGCGCCAGAGAATACTTTAGTTCTAATCGAGGAAATAGAGAATGGGTTGCACCCGGTCGCGGTGCGCCACATGGTTGTATATTTAATCGATGTTGCCGAGCGGCGGTCAATTCAAACTATCTTCACGACTCATTCGGAAGATGCGCTGTCTCCGCTCCCACCCGAAGCGATATGGGCATCTATCGATGGGAAAGTCAGCCAGGGCAAGGTGTCCATCGAAGCCCTTCGCGCGATTACGGGTCGCATTGATGAGCGAATGGCCATCTTTGTTGAGGATGCATTCGCTAAGGAATGGGTCGAAAGCGTAATTCGGGATCAATTCCCGGAACGGCTCGACGAGATCGGCGTGTATTCCGTCAGCGGAGACTCTGCCGCCTATCGAATTCATAGATCGCACGCCGAGAATCCAGCGATTCAAACAAAATCACTATGCATTTTGGATGGAAATAGCCAGCGAGACTCTGATCCTGACAATGGAATAATAAAATTGCCCGGCCAAATTCCGGAGTCTGTTATTTTCAATTATGTAAATGAAAACATAAATACGCTTGCGATGCAAGTGGCTGTAGCACTTCATTTATCGGCGGATAAAGACGAACGAGCCAAACAAGCGGTAATAGATGTAAATTTATCAAACAGAGACCCACATTTATTGTTTAATCAAGTCGGTTTAAGAGCAGGAATGATTCCACAAGCGATAGTCTCATCCGCATTTATTGGTCTTTGGATAGCCGGAAATCAGGAGGTAGTTCGTACCATCGGGGCATTCATTCGCGAAAATCTTGACGACGCGCTTGCGGTATAAAAATGCAGTTCGACGCGACTGTTGAGGGATCAAAGGCGGCTATAGAGGGCCTGCACGGCGGCACCGCGACGCTCGCCCAATCCGTGCCCGTCACCGAGACCTTTGAGGGCAAGACGGTATGGGAAGGCGTGGTGCATGTGTTCGCCCTGGCCGGACACCCGAAGGCGACGCGCGCCTACGCCTGGTCGTCACCGATCGAGGGGAGCACCAAGCGCCGGTTCTTTGCCGTGCTGCATACCGAGCGGATCAGCTCACCAACAGAGGCGGTGCGCGCGGCAATCGTTGCAGAACACCGGAGCACCAGTTCGTGAAAGCACTGTGTCTCTTCCTGATGCTTCTGCCCGCCCCGGCGCTCGCCGAAACAGCACTGGAAATGCAATCTGACTGCGCGCCTTTTCGCTCAGCGGCCGTCCACGGCGATACAGTCAGATTCGACCAGACCTTCGATACCGGCGTATGTTGGGGAGCGTTTGCTTTCTTCCAACAAGCCATGCGTTGGGGCAAAGCCGAGTTGGATAGGGCGCTACGGGTATGCCCGCCGCCAGAAAGTTATAGGGTTGAATTGATCAAAATCTTCCTGCGCTATGTCGACCAGCATCCTGAGTTCGGACACCGGGATTTCGCCGATGTTGCGCTGTGGTCCCTTAAAGCGGCATTTCCCTGCAACTCAAATTAGGACACTACCATCGATCGCGCCGGTGATGCATTTTGGTTCATTTGATGATAGATTCGATGCCAAATTGGCGACAGGCTTTTGGGGTAGTTGATGCGGTTCACTTGATCTGCCTGCCGACGGGGCAATCGCAGACCCGGTGTTAGTGAGATGAACCGGGCCGGTTACAAGAGCTGCAAAAGCTATTCATAACTCGGGGCGGGCGCGGAAGATGGGAATCCTGGAATTCCAGGTGTGCCAGCAGGGAATGGGCGCGCGATGGATCGTCCGGCTCGGCAATGCCACCTACGGCGCTTATCTCGACAAGGAAGAAGCCCTGCTCGATGCGGTCGAGGCGGCACGCGATGCGCGGCTGCGGGGGCGCGAGGCGCAGGTCTGGCTGCGCGAGCAGGCCGCCGCCGCGGCCCGTATCCTCTAAATAATAAACACAATAATCGGCGAGTTGCGGCTTTTTCGCTGGCGCAGCTTCAGCGCAGCGCCCCAAGCATATCATCGCTGACCAACGTCACGCCGCCTTCGCTGCGGTGGAAGCGCTTGGCATCGAGCTCGGGGTCTTCGCCGATCACCATTCCCGTCGGAATCTGGCAGCCGCGGTCAACCACCACCTTGGTGAGCCGCGCATAGCGCCCGACATCGACCTCGGGCAGCAGCACCGCCTCGCGGGTACGGGCGTGCGAATTGATCCGGCATATCGAAAACAGCAGCGACCGCGAGATGTGGGCGCCCGAGATGATGCAGCCGCCCGACACCATCGAATCGACCGCCATGCCGCGGCGGTCGTCGTCGTCGAAGACGAATTTTGCCGGCGGTAATTGCTGCTGGTAGGTCCAGATCGGCCAGTTCACATCGTAGATGTCGAGCGACGGCACCGGGCTGACGAGATCGAGATTCGCCGCCCAATAGGCATCGATGGTGCCGACGTCGCGCCAGTAGGGCTCCGCCTCAGGGGTGGTCTTGACGCAGCTTTCCTTGAAATCGTGCGCCGCGGCGAGGCCACGCGCGACGATCGGCGGGATCACGTCCTTGCCGAAATCGTGGCTGGAGCCGGGATTGCGCTGGTCGCGTTCGAGCTCAGCATACAGAAAATCGGCGTTGAAGATGTAGATCCCCATGCTGGCGAGCGCCCGGTCGGGCTTGTCGGCCATCGCTGGCGGCACCGCCGGCTTTTCGACGAAATTCTTGATTCGCATTGAGGCGTCGACATCGACGATGCCGAATCCGGAAGCCTCGGATAGCGGCACGTCGATGCACGCGACCGTGCACTCGGCGCCGCGTTCGACATGCTGCGACAGCATGTGCGTGTAATCCATTTTGTAGATGTGGTCGCCAGCCAGAATGACGAAATATTCCGGCCGCGCGGCGCGAAAAATGTCGAAGTTCTGAAACACTGCATCGGCGGTGCCGCGATACCAGGTCGCCGCGTCGGTCCGCTGCTGGGCCGGCAGCAGGTCGAGAAACTCGTTCATCTCGGGGCGCAGGAACGACCAGCCCATCTGCAGGTGGCGCAACAGGCTGTGCGCCTTGTATTGGGTCAGGATGCCGATCCGCCGGATGCCCGAATTGAGGCAGTTTGACAGCACGAAATCGACGATCCGGAACTTGCCGCCGAAAAACACCGCGGGCTTGGCGCGCCGGTCGGTCAGCTGATGCAGCCGGCTGCCGCGCCCGCCCGCCAGCACCAGCGCGATCGCGCGCTGTGCCAGTCTCTGTTGCACACGTTCGGCGGACAGCATCGCCGCTCCTCAATGGCAGGGATGATTTCGGAAACCTCGGCAATCGCCGAATGGCGACATTAGAATAAATTCCGCGCCCGTGAAATCCGTTCCGCCGTGCCTGCCGCGCACGCCCCGCGCCGGCCGGCGGGACGCGGTTACAGGATAAAGCGCGACAGGTCGGCGTTTTTCGCCAGGCTGCTGACGCGGTCGCGGACGCAGGCCTCGTCGATCGTCACCCTGGTCCCCGCGGGCTGGTCCGAGGCGGTGAAGCTGATTTCTTCGAGCAGCCGTTCGAGGATCGTGTGGAGGCGTCGCGCCCCGATATTCTCGACCGTCGCGTTGATCTGTTCGGCGAGGCGGGCGATCTCGTCGATCGCGTCGGCGCTGAATTCGAGGGTCACGTCCTCGGTCGCCAGCAGCGCCGTGTACTGTTTGATCAGGCTCGCCTCGGGCTCGGTCAGGATGCGGCGAAGATCGTTGCGGTCGAGTGCCTTCAGTTCGACGCGGATCGGCAGGCGGCCCTGCAGCTCGGGCAGGAGGTCCGAGGGCTTCGCCAGGTGGAACGCGCCCGAGGCGATGAACAGGATGTGATCGGTGCGCACCGCACCGTGCTTGGTGGCGACCGTGGTGCCCTCGATCAGCGGCAGCAGGTCGCGCTGCACCCCTTCGCGGCTGACATCGGCACCGCCGACGCCGCCGGCGCGCTCGCCGCGCCCGCACACCTTGTCGATTTCGTCGATAAAGACGATCCCGTTCTGCTCGACCGCGGCGATCGCCTCGCGCACCACCGCGTCCTGGTCGAGCAGCTTCTCGCTCTCCTCGGCGATCAACACGCGATAGCTGTCGGCGACCGTCATCTTCTTGGGTTTGGCGCGGCTGCCGAACGCCTTGCCGAAAATGTCGCCGAGATTGACCATGCCCATCTGCGCGCCGGGCATGCCGGGAATCTCGAAGGTCGGCAGGTTGGCGGATGCGCTTTCCTGCACCGCGATCTCAATCTCGCGGTCGTCGAGCGTCCCCTCGCGCAGCATCTTGCGGAATTTCTGCCGGGTATCGGCGCTGGCATTGGCGCCGACCAGGCCATCGAGCACCCGCTCCTCGGCGGCGATCTCGGCCTTGGCGACGACATTCTTGCTGAGCCGCTGCTTGGTCATGCCGAGCGAGATTTCCACGAGGTCGCGGGCGATCTGCTCGACATCGCGCCCGACATAGCCGACCTCGGTGAACTTGGTCGCCTCGACCTTGAGAAACGGCGCCTGCGCCAGTCGCGCGAGGCGGCGCGCGATCTCGGTCTTGCCGCAGCCGGTCGGGCCGATCATCAGGATGTTCTTGGGCAGCACCTCGTCGCGCAACTCTGGCGCAAGCTGCTGGCGCCGCCAGCGGTTTCTCAGCGCGATCGCGACCGCGCGCTTGGCGTCGTCCTGGCCGACGATGAAGCGGTCGAGTTCGGAAACGATCTCGCGCGGGCTGAAAGAATTCGTGGGGTCTATCACAGCGGCAGCTTTTCCAGCGTGATCTTGTCGTTGGTATAGATGCAGATCGAGGCGGCGATCGCCATCGCGCGCCGCGCCACCGCTTCGGCGTCGAGCCCATCGAGGTCGATCAGCGCCCGCGCCGCGGCCAGCGCATAGCCGCCGCCCGAGCCGATGGCGATGATCCCGTCTTCGGGCTCCAGCACGTCGCCGGTGCCGGTGAGGATCAGCGACACGTTGGCGTCGGCCACCGCCATCATCGCCTCAAGCCGCCGCAGATAGCGGTCGGTGCGCCAATCCTTGGCGAGTTCAACGCAGGCCCGGGCGAGCTGGCCGGAATACTGCTCGAGCCTGGCTTCGAGCCGCTCGAACAGCGTGATCGCGTCGGCGGTGGCGCCGGCAAACCCGGCGATCACCGAGCCGCCAGCCAGCCGGCGCAGCTTGCGCGCGTTGGCCTTCAGCACGGTTTGGCCCTGGGTGACCTGGCCGTCGCCGGCGACGACCACGACCCCCTCTTTGCGCAAGCAGAGGATCGTCGTGCCATGCCATGCAGTATCGTCGGGTGTTGCAGCCATCCATTTCACGGCGAAGTGGGGGTCGGCACACTAGCCAAGGCTCAGATGTAAGGCCAGCTTCGTTGCCGTCAAGCGGCGCAGCGTGCGGCCACCTGTCCGGTCGTCCCGCCGGCCGGCCGGCTACCCCGGCTGCGGCTCGCGGCGGCCGAGATGGCGCACCAGCGCCCCCAGATCCGCCGGGCTCGCTGCGATCGTCCGGTGCTCTTCGAGCAGGATGCGCACCGCCTCGCGGATCTGCTGTTCGCTGTGCGCGGCGGTCAGGAAAAAGCGCAGCCGCGCGGCCCGCTCGGGGACTGCCGGATAGAGGATCGGCTGTACGTTGATGCCGCGCTCGAACAGGGCGTGCGCCAGGCGCGCCGCGCCGATCGAGCTGCCGGTGATGACCGGGACGATCGCCGCGCCGATCGAGCCGCCGACATCGAGCCCGCCTTCGCGCGCGAGGCGCAGGAACAGCGCAGCGCGGGCGTTGACCCGGGCGACCCGCTCGGGCTCGCGGCCGAGGATATCGAGCGCGGCGAGCGCCGAGGCCGCCGCCGGCGGCGACATGCCGACCGAAAACACGAAGCCGGGCGCGGTGTGCTTCAGATAGTCGATCAGGTCGCGCCGGCCGGCGATGTAGCCGCCGCACGAGACGAGGGTCTTGCTGAGCGTGCCCATCCAGATGTCGATCTCGCCGGGATCGACCCCGCAATGCTCGGCCGACCCGTGCCCACGCGCCCCGAGCACGCCGAGCGCATGCGCCTCGTCGACCATCAGCCAGGCGCGATGCCGCCGCGCCACCGCGACAAAGGCGGCGAGATCGGGAACATCGCCGTCCATGCTGTAATGGCCTTCGATGACCAACAGCGCATGCCCGTGCCCGGCGCGCACCTGGCCCAGGGCCTTGTCGGCGGCGGCCGGGTCGAGATGGGCAAACGGCACGCGTCGCGCCCCGGACAGGATCGAACCCTGCACGATGCTGTTGTGGATCAGCGCATCGTGCACGATCACGTCGCTGCGGCCGAGCAGGTGGCCGATCACCGTGACGTTGGTCGAGTGGCCGCCGACCAGCGCGACGCTGTCCTCGGCGCCGTGCAGCCGCGCCAGCGCCAGCTCCAATTCGCGGTGGACCGGCCGCTCCCCCGACACCGGGCGGCTCGCCGATACGCTGGTGCCATAGCGGTCGATCGCTGCCTTGGCCGCCTCGGCGATGCGCGGGTCGCCGTTAAGCCCGACATAGTTGTAGGAGGCGAAGTTGAGGTAGGGGCGGTTGCCGATCACGGTCTCGGCGGCGGCGATCCCCTCATGCACCCGGAAAAACGGGTTGGCGACGCCCAGGTAATCGCCGGCCGCGGCGATCGTGCGGATTTCGCGATACCCTTCGAGCGCCGACACGTCGAGCCGGCCGGAGGCATCACCCTGCCGCGCCGCAGCGCCGCGCGCCGGCGCCGCGGCCCGAGACACCGCCGCAGAGGTCAGCTTTTCAAGCAGTTTCGCCTTGGCCTGAGCGGTCAAGCCGAAAAGGTTGCGGCTGCTATCCACCCGGTCACTCCGCCGCGGCGGATTGTTCCTCGGCGGCGTCGAACATATCGCCGGAATCGCCCAGCAGGCTCGCCATCCCGGCATCCTCCGCCACCTCGTAGCGGGCGGCAAGGCCTTGCAATTCGCTGATCCGCGGGCGGGCCGAGACGGCGCCGGCGAGGCGCCCGGCGATCGAGGCGACGCTGGTTCCCTCGGCCAGCGACACCAGCGGCAGATCGATGCGCAGCCGGGTTTCGAGCGCGAGGCGAAGCTCGACCGCCATCAGCGAATCCATGCCCAGCTCCGACAGCGGGCGTTGCGGCTCGATCCCTGCCGCCGGCAGGCGCAGGATATTGGCCGCCTCTTCGGTGACGACGGTCTTCAGCAGCTCGATCACGCCGTCGGCATCGAGCGAGGCGAGCTTTTCGATCAGCGAATCGTCAGACGGCGCGCTCTCGGCCTCGGCGCGGATTTCGGCGAACAGCGAAGTCGCGAGGATCGGCAGATAGCGCCGCGCCTCGCTCCAGCTGGTCTCGGCGAAGGCGGCAGACGACAGGCCGCCGGCCGTCAGCGCCGACAGCGCGGCGAGCGCCTGCGCCGCCGGCATGGGCCGGGCGCCGAGCCGCCGCGCCAGCGCGTCGCGGGTCTCGGGCCGGTCGGCGAGATAACCGGCATCGGCGATCGGCCCCCAGCCGACCGCGAGCGCCGGCCGCCCGTCGGCGCGGCGCTGGCGGGCCAACGCCTCGAGCGCAAGATTGGCGGCGACGTAGACGCCTTGCCCGGGCGCGCCGAGCAGGGTCGTGGCCGATGAGAACAGCACGAACAGGTCGAGCGGGTCGTCGCGCGTCAATTCGTCGAGCAGCACCGCCCCGACGAGCTTGGGCCGCAGCATCGGCGCCGCCGCCTCCGCGTCGATGTCGATCGCCAGCCCGTCGCTGATCGCGCTCGCCGCGTGCACCACGCCGCGCAGCGCGCCGTGGCAGCGGACCCGCGCCAGAACGGCGGCGAGCGAGGCGCGGTCGGCGACGTCTCCGGCATGCACCGAGACCTCGGCGCCGGCGGCCGTCAGCTCGGCGACCCGCGCCGCCGCGGCCGGCGTGTCGGCGCCGCGCCGGCCGAGCAGCGCGATCCGCTGGGCGCCGCAGCGCACCAGCCAGCGCGCCGCCTCGAACCCGAACCCGTTCAGCCCGCCGGTCACGAGATAGACCCCGTCGCCGCGCAGCGTCAGCCCGGGCGGGCGCGACAGCCGCACCCCGGCGCCGTCTTCGGGAATCAGCACGATCTTGCCGATATGGCCGGAGGCCTGCATCAGGCGGAACGCCTCGTCGATCTCGCCGAACCGGAAGACGCGGTGGGCGAGCGGGCGGATCGCCTCACTGGCCAGCGCCTCCGCGACCTCGCCGAGCAGCGAGCGGGCCAGGTCGGGCCGCTGCATCGGCAGCTGGTCGACGTCGATTGCGAAATACGAGATGTTCTGGCGCAGCGGCCGCAGGTGGATGCGACGGTTCAGATAGAAGTCGCGCTTGCCAAGCTCGAGAAAGCGGCCGAACGGCTTCAGCACGGCGATGCTGTTGTCCATCGCCTCGCCGCTCAACGAATTCAGCACGACATCGACCCCGGCGCCGCCGGTGATCGCCCGCACCGCGTCGGCAAACCCCAGATCGCGCGAATCGATGACGTGGTCGGCGCCGGCCTGTCGCAGGAATGCGCGCTTGACCGAGGACCCGGCCGTCGCAATGACCACCGCGCCGCACTGCTTGGCGTATTGGATCGCGGCCAGCCCGACCCCGCCGGCCGCAGCATGGATCAGCACGTGCTCGCCGGGCAGCAGCCGCGCCAGCGTGCGCAGCGCGTAGATTACCGTGACAAACGCGACCGGCACGGTCGCCGCCGCGGCAAAGTCGATCTCGGGCGGGATCGGCGTCACGGCATTCGCCGCGGTCGTCACCCGGGTGCTCAGCGACGCCGGGGCCAGCCCGGCGACCCGGTCGCCGACCGCGATCCCCGCGACATCCGGGCCGACCGCCCGCACCGTGCCGGCGCATTCGAGGCCAAAGGTCGGGCCGGCAAACCCGTCGATCAGCGCCTCTTCGGGCAAGAGGCCCATGCCCCACATCACGTCGCGGAAATTGAGCCCGGCGGCGTGAACATCGATCTCGATCTCGCCGGGCCCCGGCGGCCGCGGCGCGATCTCTACCCAGCCGAGCCCATCGAGGCCGCCGCCATCGCTGGCGAGAGCGATCGCCGCACCGGCCGGTGGGCGGCGCGGCGGCAGCCCGCGGCGCAGGCGCAGCACATGGCGCCCGGATGCGGTCCATACGATCTCGTTTTCCGCCGACCCCGCTTCGAACTCGGCGGCGAGGCACCGGGCGCGCTCGGCCGCACCGGCGGAACCCGGCAGGTCGACGAGGTGCAGGTCGAGCCCGGGCATCTCGTTGACCAGAACCCGGCCGAGCCCCCACACTGCGGCACCGGCCAGCCCGGCGCGTCCGCCCGGTTCGGCCTGCTGGGCGCCGGCGGTCACCACCCACAGCGGCAGCCGGCGCTGCGCAGCCGCGGCGGCGGCGCGGGACACAAGCGGCATCGCCTGCGCCGCCCCCTCGGCCGGGTCGTCGGGCTCGTTGACCACGACGACCGCGAGATGCCCGCCTTCGAGCTCTCCAAGGTCGCCCGGCGCGACGATGACCGGATGATGGCCGAGCCCGGTGAGCGACCGGCCGATTGCCGCAATCATCTCGCACGGGCCATCGGCAACCAGCGCGATCGCCGGGCGGGCCGGCGGCTGCTCGACCCGCTCGGCCGCCGCATCGGGCGCGCGCGCCCACAGCGCGATGCTCGGCCACGGCCCGGCGGTGATCCTCCGGCTGCCGGTCTCGGCAAACCCGGCGGCGGCCAGATCGCCGCACCATTGGTCGCCGCTGCGCAGCGGCGAACCGCCGGCGCCGGCCAGCCCCTGCCACCACCAGGCAAAGCGGCCGCAGGCCAGATCCCACAGCGGGTTCGGCTCGGGCTCGACCGCGAGCAGCATTCCGCCGGGCACCAGAAATCCGCTCAGCCTTGCCAGTGCGGCGGGATCGAGCCGCAGCCGCGCGGCGGCGTTGAGCGACAGAACGAGGTCGAACGGGGCGCCGTCCGGCGCCTCATCGCCGTCTGCCGGCGACCAGCAGCGCGCCTCCGCGCCGGTCGTCGCGGCGACGGTGAACGCCAGTCGCGCCGCCTCGTCCGGGTCCGGGCTGGTGGCGAGGTATGACAGCGCGACGCCCGACCGGCCCAGTTCGTCGAGGATGCGGCGGGTCGCGAGGCCGCCGGCCCCGAGTTCGAGGATGCGCAGCTTCCGAGCGGCCGGCCACTGCGCGGCAATGTGGGCGAGCGCCTCGCCGACAAAGCGCGCGCCGGCGGCGCTCACCGGAGAGGCGGCCAGCGACGCGTCGAACCCCGACGACGGCACGGCCTCGCCGTCTCCCGGGCCCTCGGCGAAGAGGCGCGGCAAATCTTCTGCGGCGGCGGCGAGGATCGCCAACTCGGGCACCAGGGTCGGCGCCTCGGCCAGCAACAGCCGCCACACCTCGCCGATCTCGGGCAGGTCGTTGGGCTGAACCAGATGCCACACGTCGCCGTCGTCGCGCGCGGCGCCGAACCGCGCCAGGAGGCCCAGCAGGGTGTCGAGCAGCGGCGCCGAGCCGGCGGCGATCCGGCCGGCGGCGGCCAGGCCCTCGACGGTGAACCCGTCCGTCATGCCGGCGGTCGCGGCGACCGCGCGCCACGCGACCGCCGCGCTCAGCGCATCGAGCAGCAGCGCCTGCTCGGTCTCGTTCTCGGGGCCGTCGCCGGCGACGGCCAGCCCCGACAGGGCTTCACCAAGCCCCGCGAAGGCCGGCGGAAACGCCGCCGGTTCGAGCGGCGCCGGCACCGCATCGACCCGCAGCACGCGGTCGTCGAGCGATCCGGCGCGGCTGAGTTCGACGCGGCGAAACCAGCATTCGGACAGCTCGGCGATCGGGTCGCCTGATGCGTCGAACAGCGTGATGTCGGCGGCGGCTGAACGGGTGCCGAGCCGGGTCACCCGCAGATGCGCCGTTCGTGGCACCCGCGCAAACGGGGCGGTGAGCCGTACCCGGCCAAAGCGCCACGGCAGAAAGCTGATCCCGCGCAATTCCGGCTGGTCATCCGCGAGCAGCGCCAGCAACCCCTGCAACGCGCCGTCGAGCAGCGCCGGATGAACCAGGTACAGTTCGAGCGGCTCGCCGATCGGCGCCGGGTCGAGATGCACGACCGCCTCGCCGGCGGCGATGAGGTCGATGCGCGCGACGGTGCGAAACCGCGCGCCGTAATCGAGGCCGAGGCGGGTGGCGAGGTCGTACAGCGCCGCCGCCTCGACTGTGCCCACCGGCGCCGCCGACGGCAGGCCGGGCGCCCGAAAATCGGCGCCGGTCGCGGTGACGACGCGTGCCACCGCATGCACGGTCGGCGCTTCCTCCGACAGGCGCGGCCGGCTGTTCAGCTCCCATTCGCCGTCGTCGGGGTCGAGCCGGGTGCGCAATTCCCGCCCGCGCCCGGCGTCGAACGGCAGCGGCCGGCGCAATTCGACATCGGCGACTTCGAGCGCATCCGCCTCGGGGCGCCGCGTGCGCGCCGCCGCCAGCGCCATTTCCAGCACCGCGGCCGCCGGCAGCACCGGCACGCCCTCGATCGCGTGGTCGGCGAGCCAGGGCAGCAGATCGGCGTCGAGCCAGTTGATCCACAGCGGCAGCGGGCCCGACTGGCGATATCCGACCAGCGGATGGACGAATTGCGGGTTGATCAGGTCCGGCCCTTCGGTGGTCGGCTCGAACCAGAAGCGCTCGCGCTGCCAGGGATAGAGCGGCAGACCGCGCCGCTCGGCGGCGCCGTCGAACCACGGCGCCTTGGCGATATCGTACCCGGAGACGTGGCAGCGCGCGGCGATCGCCGGAAACGGGTCGCCCGCGGCGTCCCTGCGGTTCAGCGTGCCGAGCACGCGCCCCTGCGCCTCGCCGGTGCGCAGCGCGTCGTGCAGGTAGGACTGCAGCACCGGGTTCGCGCCGATCTCGACAAAGATGCGGTGCCCGGCGGCGACCAGCCCTGCCATTCCGTCGGCGAACTGCACCGGGTTGCGCACGTTCTGCCACCAGTAGTCGGCGCCGAGCATCCCGGCCTCGACCGGCTCGCCGGTGACGGTCGACACCAGCAGCCCCGCCGGCGCCTGCGACCGGAGGCCACTGAGATCGGCGCGCAGCCCGTCGCGGATCGGGTCCATCGCATCGGAGTGAAAGGCGAATTCGAGGTCGAGCGGGCGGCAGCCGATGCCGCGGCGGCGCGCCTCGGTGCGCAGCTGCTCGATTGCCGTCGCCGGCCCTGACACGGTCACCGATTGGGTGGCGTTGAGGGCGCCGATTTCGAGCGGGCTGCCGAGTTCGGCGAGCAAATCGCGTGTCGCCTCGGCACCCAGGGCCAGTGCCGCCATCCGCCCGATGCCGCGGGTCTGCTCCTGATGACGGCTGCGCGCCACGATGACCCGCGTCGCGTCCGGCAAGGTCAGCGCCCCGGCGCTCCACCCCGCGGCGACCTCGCCGACGCTGTGGCCGATATGCCCGGACGCTTCGATGCCGAGTCGCCGCAACACGGTGACGATGCCGACCTGGATCGCGAACAGCAGCGGCTGCGCGTAATCGGCCCGCGCCAGCCGCGCCGCGTCGATCCCCTCGTCGATCAGCCCGGCGGCCGACCAGCCGAGCATCGGCTGGAGCAGCGCGTCGATCTCGGCGATCGCCTCGCGAAACGCCGGGCTGGCGCGATAGGCCTCGCGCCCCATGCCCGGAAACTGTGCGCCGTTGCCCGAAAACGCAAAGGCCAGCCCGCCGCCGCGCACCGCCGTGCCGCTGATCGCGGCCGAAGGGGCGGGACCGGCGAGAAAATCATCGAGAGTTGCGGCGATCGCTTCCGGCGCGTCGCCGAACGCGACGAGGCGATGCGCGTGGTGGTCGCGCAGCCGCGCCGCGGCGCGCAGGCGTGCCGGCACCGCTTCGGCCGGCGCCGCCGCCAGACCGGTGCGCCACTCCGCCGCCAGGGCGCGCAAGGCCGCCTCGCTGCGCGCCGAGATCACCAGCGGCGGCAAGGGGCCGCCGGGCTCCGCCGCAACGGGCTCTGACGCAGCCGCGGCCCGCGGCGGCGGCGCCAGGATCGCGTGGCCGTTGGTGCCGCCAAAGCCGAACGAGTTGACCCCGGCAAAGCAGCGGTCCGCCGTTCCCAGCGGCTCGGCCTGATGCAGCAGCCTCAGGTTCAACTCGGCGAAAGGGATTCGCGGGTTCGGGGTCTCGCAATTCAGGGTCGCCGGGATCGTCCCGCGGTCGAGCGCCAGCGCCGCCTTGATCAGCCCGGCCATGCCGGAGGCCGGCTCGAGATGGCCGAGATTGCTTTTGACCGAGCCGATCGGCAGCGGGGTCTGGCGGCCGCGGCCGAGCGCGCCGCCGACCGCCGCCGCCTCTATCGGATCGCCGGCCGGCGTGCCGGTGCCGTGCATCTCGAAGAACGCGAGGTCGTCGGGGGCGACCCCGGCGCGGGCATAGAGCGAGCGCAGCAGCTCGGCCTGCGCCGCCTCGCTCGGCAGCGACAACCCGATTGTGCGGCCGTCGGAATTGACCCCTGTGCCGCGGATCACCGCGCGGATCGCATCGCCGTCGGCCACCGCCTGGGCCAGCGGTTTCAGGATGATGACGCCGCCGCCCTCGCTGCGCACATAGCCGTCGGCACGCTCGTCGAACGCAAAACAGTGCCCGCGCTCGGACAGCATCGACGCGCGGCAGAACCCGATAAACGAAAACGGCGACAGCAGCACGTTGATACCGCCGACGATCGCCGCCGGGATATGGCCGGCCCGGATTGCCTCGCATGCCTGATGCAGCGCCACCAGCGACGACGAGCAGGCGGTGTCGACCGTAAAGCTCGGCCCGCGCAGATCAAAGACATAGGAAACGCGGTTGGCGAGGATGCTCAGCGTGCCGCCGGTCATCGAATAGCCGTCGCTGCCCGAGGGGTCGCCTACCCGGATATCGCGGTAATCGGTCGATGACGCGCCGATAAACACCCCCGCCGCGCTGCCGGCGAGCTTGGCAGCGGAAATGCCGGCATCCTCGGCGGCATGCCACACGAGTTCGAGCAGCAACCGCTGCTGCGGATCCATTTGCGCCGCCTCGCGCGGCGAGATCCCGAAGAACGCCGGGTCGAACAGGTCGACACCGGTCAACAACCCGGCGGCCCAGGTATAGCTCTTGCCCGGCTCGCCGTGCTGCGGGTGGTAGAAGCGGCGCGTCGACCAGCGCTGCTGATCGACCTTGGTTATCGCATCGGTCCCAGAGACCAAAAGCTGCCAGTAGGCCTCAAGGTCAGCGGCACCGGGAAATCGGCACGACGCACCAACAATCGCGATCGATCCGTCACTCATGGCGCTCGTGCAAACTTAGCCGAATGAACTGAAAACCCGGCGATGGCGGGAAACCCGGAGTGGCCCCCTCATTACACACCGCGGGTCGAATTGGCTAGAATTCCGGCGTAAAGCGCTGGGTCACCCGCGCGTCGGCGGTGCGTGCCGCGGCGCCGCCGGGTCGTGCGGCTGCCGGTCGGCTCGGATCGGAACCCTCCAGTAAACGCGCCCGGTTCGCCATGCATCATCAAAGCATCCCGTTCCAGCCTGTCCCCCATCCGCTCCCGGCCTACAGGCCAGCCTGCGCCGGCTGTTTCCGAGGATATATTCAGGCAACATCCGTACCGTATGCGATTTGCCGCAGCTTTACCGCGCAAATCCGAGCGCAAAAATTACACCGTCAATATTTTCAGTTTTACCACAGATGATTTTCCCCCGGTGTCCAGCTTTACTGGTTATTTGGTAGGTCACCAGCAATGCATCGACCGCCGGAGATTATCGAAGGCAGCCGGCGAATTCAACTGCCGGCGAATTCAACTGATGGATAGGCGCGCGCACGAGCGGCTCAGTCGGCCACCGGGTCGCTGCGGTCGGACGAGCGCTGCGCGCGTCCGTCGACCGCCACGTGGATTGCTTCGTTGAGCGAGTCGCGGCGATAGGGCTTCCTGAGCAGCGCGAAGCCCTCGCTGGCCGCCTCCTGGGCGGAACGGCTGTAGCCGGTGACCAGCAACAGCGGCAGGCCCGGATATTGCGCCCGCACAATTCGGGCGAGGTCGAGCCCGTTCGTCTCGCCGGGCAGCACGATGTCGGAAATGACCATGCGGATCTGGTCATCCTCGGCGAGAGTGGCGAGCGCGGCGGCGACGTTGCGCACATGCATGGCCTGGTGGCCCAACTCGCGCAGCATCGAAACGGTCAGATCGCCGATCTCGGCCTCGTCCTCGACGACGAGGAGCTTAGCCATGGCGAGCCCGGTCGCTGGGGTTGCCGCGGCTGCCGCGGGCGATGCGGCGGCAACCGCCCGCGGCAGGTAGAGGGTCACCGTGGTGCCAGCATCCGGCCAGCTCGCGATCGTCGCGTGGCCGCCGCTCTGGGTCGCGAACCCATAGACCTGCGACAGGCCGAGCCCCGATCCCGCGCCGACCTCCTTGGTCGTGAAATACGGCTCGAACGCGCGTGCCAGCACCTCGGGCGGCATCCCCGTCCCGGTATCCGCCAGGGTCAGTGCGACAAATTCCCCGGCCGGGGCGCCGGCGGCGAGTTCGTTCGCCGCGGCGGTCACGTTGCGCGCCGCTACGTGCAGGCGGCCGCCGTGCGGCATGGCATCCCGGGCGTTGACCGCGATGTTGAGCACGGCGAGCTCGAACTCGGCGGGGTCGATCGTGACCTGCCACAGATCCTCGGGCAGCTCGACCACGACGCGGATGTCTTCCCGCATCGACTGCGCCAGCATGTCGGCCATCTCGGCGGTGCGCTGGCGCAGATCGACCACCTCGGGGCGCAGCGTCGAGCGCCGGGAAAACGCTAACAGTTGCCGGGTCATGCGTTCGCCGCGCTCGGCCGCGCGCAGGATGCCGTTGGCCCGGCGCAGCCCCGCCTCGTCGGTCGCGGCGTTGCGCAGCAACTCGCCATTGGCGCTGATGATGGTCAGCAGATTGTTGAAATCGTGGGCGATCCCGCCCGTCAACTGGCCGATCGCCTCCATCCGCTGGGCGTGGCGCAACGCCGCCTCGGCCTGGCGCCGCTCGTCGATCTCGATTTGCAACAGGCGGTTGGCGGCAGCCAACTCGCGGGTGCGGGCCTCGACCTGCCGCTCGATGCGGTCGGTATATCCGGTGCCCAGCATCAGCAGCGCGCCCAGCAGCCCGGTACCGAGCACCCCGACGGCGAGCAAGGCCCAGCTCTGCCATCCGCGATGCTGTTTCAGATAGGTCGGCGAAGGCGCCGCCTGGAGTTCATAGCGGCGCTGGCCGAATTCGAATTCCTGACGATAGTCGACCCGCTGCGACAGCGTCGGAAACCCGTCGTAAAGCGCTTCGCCGGAGGCGAGGTCGACAAGCCGCAGGCTCAGGCTGCCGCTCAGCGCCGGCGCCTCGTACCTGATCAGCGCGCCGAGCGACAGCTTGACGAGCACCAGACCCGGGCCGTTACCGCCTTTGCTGACCGGCAGCAGCAACAGCAACCCGCCTGGCCCCCCGGGCTCCTGGGTCACCGGCAGCGGCGCGGTGGCGACCACCGCGCCGCTCGCCAGCGCTTTGACGACGGCGGGGTGCCGCTTGACGTCGGACATCAGGTCGAGCCCGAGGGCCCACCGGTTGGCCTGGCGCGGCTCGACAAGCGTGACCGGGTAGTATTCCTGCTCCGATGCCGCCGGCTGGAGCGACCCCGCGGGGGCGATCGATTCGATGCGGAAGGCCGGCGAGATGGCTCGCTGTGCCGCCTCGAACGAGCCGCGGTCGGCGGCCGTGACCCGCGGCGCCCAGCCGACCGCGCGGATCGCCGGAAAGCGCTGCAACACGCCATGCACCAGCTCGGCAAACACGTCGCGCGAAACCGGCGCCGCATGGCCAAATGCGCTCTGCAGCTGGCCGAGCACGATCTCCTGCTCTTCGAGGCGGGTGCGAATCCGGTCGGCCGCCTGCTGCGACAGCAGCTTGAATTCGAGCAGCGCCTGATTGTTTTCCCATGCGCTGACGCGAATGAAGACGGCGACGAAAAAGACGAAAAACGCCAGCATCGGCAGCGCCATCGGGGCCGCCCGGCGGCGCCATAGGGCCCGCGGCTCGCCCGCCAATACCATCAGCGGCGGCAACACCACCAAAACGCCGAGCGTGTCGCCGACCCACCACGTCACCCAATTGACCATCACGGCCGATGGCGGCACCGCCGCCAGCGCCACCAGCCCGGTCAGCGACAGCGTGGCGCTGGTCAGGCAGCAGGCTGGCGCCAGGGCCAGAAACCACAGCAGGTGGTGGCCGTTGTCGAGCGCCATCGGATAGCCGATCAGCCGCCGCAGGGCGGCGCTGACGATCGCCGCCTGCAGCGTCGAGGCGGTGGCGATCACCGCAGCGGCGGCAAACGCGGCCGGCAGCGCAGCCCCGGCGACGGTATGCGCGACCCAGATGTTCAGCAGCAGCGAGCCGAGAGACACCGACGGCAGCATCGTCGGCCCGCCGATCAGCGCGGCGGCGGCGGCAATCCCGGCAGGGGGAAAGATCGCGGTGGCATAGCCGGGCGGCACCGCCAGCTCCAGCCCCAGCCGGCCGCTCGCGACATAAGCGGCGATCAGTAAAAGATGAACCGAGATCACTCGCAGGCGACCGGTTTTCGGCAAACGGGAAATGCTTTCGGTCTCGGGCACGAGGCTATCGCCGGTTTTGCGCTGCCGCCGAATATAATCCCCCGAGGCGGCGCGTCGACAATGTGTGCCACAGCGGCGCAGGACGATGGCACCGGGGCGCCCCGCGGCGAGCCGAATACGGCGCCAGGCGGCCAAAAAAAGCGGCCCCGCGGCGCGCGGGGCGCGGCGGGGCCGCTTCAGGGTTGCCAGGGATCACAGGCGGGCGGCCAGTGGCCGCGCGATGTGCTCCTCGGCGAAGGATCAATGCGAGGGAATGTAGCCGTGGCCGGACGCGCGCGGGCCCATTGCTGCCGCACCGAACTGCTCGGCCGGGTTTGTGGCCGGGTTTGTGGCCGGGATGTAGTCCCCGCTCGAGGCGCGCGGGCCCACTTCGTAGGCGCCGGCTTGGCTCGTCTGGGTTATCCCGGGATCGCTCGGGATATGCCCCTCGGACGAGGCGCGCGGCCCGTCGGCCATCGCAGTCGAGGCCAGAAGGCCGGCGGTCACTACCACGACAGCCGCGGCGATAAGCTTGTTCCTCATGGGTAGCACCTTTTATCCGCAGTTCATGTTGCATTGCAATATCAGAATGGACATAAGGCGATAGGTCAGCGAGATCAACCTATCGGGCCATGTCTGAAACGCGGGGGCGCTACCGGTTTTCGCTGCAATGCTGCGGATTTTACCGGCTTGCTGCGGCGTGCCGACGCGGCCGCTACGGGGAAGCGGCGACAACGCCCGCCCAGGCGAGGCGCGCATCGCGGTCGGGGTCTTGTGCGACGCAACACGCCGAGTCGAAGACCATCGTCGCCCGTTCGGCCGAGGTATAGGCCGGCCAGGCGGGCAGCGCGGCGGTCTGCGGGCTCCCGGTGCGGGCAAACTGCGCCCACACCGCCGACATCACCGCCGACAGCTCGGCGGCCCCGGCGGCGCCTTTGGTCGTGTCCGGCACGTCGGTGTTGTCGAACACGAACGGCAGGTCCATCGCGTGATGCGCCTTGAGGCGTCCGCCATGCGCCGGCGACTGCCAGTCGAGCGAATACATGTACACGGGGGCCCTACCGACACCAAGACCAGCGCGCGCCGCCTTGCGCTCGGCGAGCATGACCGTGCGGATCCAGAAGTTCGAGCCGGTCAGCGCCGCGATCAGCCGGTCGCCGGGCGTTCCGTGCAGGTAGGCGGCAAGCACGCGGTCGACCTGGTCGCCGGCCACGGCCGCAACCCGCCGGCGCAGCGACTCCTCGCTGATCCGGCCGTGCCACACCTCGTCGTCATCGGCGAGAAAGAATGCCGCTTCCTCGCGCGTGCCGCCGATCAGCAGCGGAATGTCGTCGGCGATGCCGGGCGCGGCCGGGTCGAACGGCTGCGCCGGCAGGTCGGCGCCGTCGACCACCGGGCCGAAATCGTAGCGGTCGAGCAGCTTCCAGCGCGTCGGCCCGACCGCGCGCGATGCCGGCGCGATTGCCGCCAGCAGGCGCGCGAACGGCACGTCTTGCAGCCGCACGCCGTCGCCGCGCGCAAAGCCGAATTCCTTGAGCACGGCGTCGGCCAGCGCCGTGGCGCGCTCGCGGGTCGAGACCCGGATCGTCGCCCCGCTCTGGATCACCGCGCGGTGAAACAGGCCGCGCGCCTCGGGCATTGCCAGCAGCACGCTGACCTTACCGCCGCCACCGGATTCGCCGAAGATCGTGACGTTGCCCGGGTCGCCGCCGAACGCGGCGATGTTGTCGCGCACCCAGCGCAGCGCCGCGACGAGGTCGAGCATCCCGGCATTGCCGGAATGTGCGAAGCGGTCGCCGCCGGCCTCGGCGAGATGCAGAAAGCCGAGGATGTTGAGGCGGTGGTTGACGCTGACGACGACGGCATCGCCGCGCCGCGCCAGGTTGTCGCCGGCGGTCACCGCCCGGTTGCCCGAGCCGTAGGCAAAGGCGCCGCCGTGCAGCCACACCATCACCGGGCGCTTTGCGTTGTCGAGACCCGGCGTCCACACATGCAGCGTCAGGCAATCCTCGCCCTCGGGCGTGGTGTCGGCCGGGCCAAGGATCGTCGCCAGCTCGTGCCGCTTCTCGGCGCGGGCCGGCGATTGCGGCGCGTGGCCCTGATACTCGAGCGCGTCACGCACCCCGGCCCACGACGCCGGCGCCTGCGGCGGCATGAAGCGGTTGGCGCCGGCGGTCGAGGCGCCGTAGGGAATGCCCTTGAAGGCGTGGATGCCGCCGCGCGTCGCACCGCGCAATTTGCCGGCGGCGACCTCGACGACCGGCGAGGCGGTCGCGGTCAGGATGTCGTTGGGCATGGCGCCTTCCTCCTTTGGTCATCCCGGCGGGGCCGGGACCCACGCTTAACCTTATCTTGCGATCGGGAAGTGGATACCGGCGCTCGCCGGCATGACAAGGGAATTGTCGGCGTCGCGCGGATCAACTTCCTTCCGCTGCCGCCGCCACCGCTGCATTCGCGACCGTCTTGCGCCGGTTGACCGCCGAGGCCAGTACGCAGAGAATCTCGAACATCAGCGTCGCGCCGACCAGCGCGGTGTTGCCCGACGGGTCGAACGGCGGCGACACCTCGACGACATCGCCGCCGACGAGGTCGAGCCCGGCCAAGAGGCGGATCATGCGCTGTGCCTCGGCGGTCGAAAACCCGCCGATCTCGGGCGTGCCGGTGCCCGGCGCGTAGACCGGGTCGAGCCCATCGACATCGAAGCTCACGTACACCGGGCGATCGCCGACGATCCGGCGCGCCTCGGCGATCACCGCCTCGGGCCCGAGGCGGAAATATTCCTCGATATGGACGATGCGGACGCCGACGCTCTCGGCCCAGTCGGTTTCGTCGGCCGTATAGACCGAGCCGCGGATGCCGATCTGGATCATCCGCTTCGGCTCGATCAGCCCCTCCTCGATCGCCCGGCGGAACGGCGTGCCGTGGGTGTATTTCTGCCCGCCGAAATACTCGTCGGCGGTGTCGGAATGGGCGTCGAAATGGACGATCCCGACCGGCCGCTCGCGGGCGATCGCGCGCAGGATCGGCAGGGTCACCAGATGGTCGCCGCCGGCCGACAGCGGCACCGCGCCGGCGGCGTGCACCCGGGCGAAAAACGCCTCGATCCGCGCCAGCGAATCCTGAAGGTCGATCGGGTTGACCGGGGTGTCCCCGTGGTCGCCGACCCGGCAGAGTTCATAGGGCGCAATCCTGCTGGCGTGGTGTACCCGGCGCATCAGCGTCGACATGCTGCGGATTTCGCGCGGGCCGTGGCGCGCGCCGGGGCGGAACGTGGTGCCGCCATCCCACGGCACGCCGACCAGCGCGATATCGAGCCGTGCCGGGTCGCGCTCGATCGGCAGGCGCATGAACGTTGCGATCTCGCCGAAGCGCGGCACGACCATGCCGGATAGCGGCTGGGGGTATTTGGAAGTCAGCATGGACAAGATATAGGGTCGTTGCAGGCGCGGGCGAAGCGCGGGATGCTAGCCCGGCAACATGACCGTTTCGCGAAGGAGCGCGCCCATGCCCACCCAGATCCGGGAAAACCGCGCGAAGCGGATGCTGAAGGCCAGCGAGCTGGTGCTGTGCATGGGGGTCAACCAGCTGCGCACGCCCAACATTGCGATGATTGCGGCTTCCTGCGGGTTCGACGCGGTGTATATCGACCTCGAGCACAACCCCACATCGCTCGAAACCGCCGCCGGGGTTTGCGTCGCCGCGCTCGGCATGGGTATCACCCCGATCGCCCGCGTCACCTCGCACGACCCGCACGACGCGACCCGCATCCTCGATTGCGGCGCCCAGGGCGTGATGGTGCCGCATGTGCAGAACGCCAAGGAGGCGAAGGCGGTTGTCGAGGCCTGCCTCTATGCGCCAAAGGGGCACCGCTCGGCCTTTGGCAGCGGGCCGGCGCTCGGCTATGCCGCGCTGCGGCAGGACGAGGTGTGCCGTATCCTCAACGACGAAACCATGCTGATGGCGATGATCGAGACGCCGGAGGCGGTGGCCAACGCCGACGAGATCGCCGCCGTCGAGGGGATTGACGTGGTGCATATCGGCGCCAGCGATTTGTCGACCGAGATGGGCATTCCGGGCCAGTACACGCACGAGCGGATGCGCGCCGCGTTCGAGACCGTGGCCAAGGCGGCGCGTAGCCACGGCAAGGCGATGGGGGTGGGCGGCGTGCGCCAGGATTTCGAATTCCAGAGCTGGCTCATCAAACTCGGCATGCGCTATCTGACCGGCGGGTCGGACATCGCCTACATCCTCTCGGCCGGGCGTGCCGACGTGAAGCAGCTGCGCGAGCTGAAGGTCGACTGAGCGACGCGTGATGCGGGTCCGCGCACTCCTAGCCGCCGCTGCCGTCATGATGGCGGCCGCACCACCGCTGGCGCTGGCGCAGGCGCCGCTGTTGCCGTCGGGCCCGGAGTCGCCTGGCGCGCCGCCATCCGCCGAACCGGTACCCGTAGAACCGCCGCAGACGATCCAGGCGCCGCAGCCGCTCGCCCCGGCGGCCGACGCACCACCGCCGGAAGCTGCCGCGCCCGCGCCGGATGCGCCCATGCCGGATGCGCCCATGCCGGGTGCGCCCATGCCGGGTGCGCCCTCGCCACCGGCCGCCGCGCCGCCGGGTACGGTGCCGCCTGCCGCCGCGCCGCCGGAAGGCCGGGTGTTCTGCAACCAGCGGGTCAGCTTCACGCTCGCGCCGCGCGACAGCGTTCCCGCGGCCTATCGCGATTTTGTCGGCATTTTCAGCGACGCGGCGTGGACGCCGCGGCTTTGCGCGGCGCTGATCGTCGAGAACGTGTCGCCCGACGGGCTGGCGACGATCGTCTATGTGTTCGGCTCGATGGGGACGAGCGCCGCCGGCGGCGGGGTGCTCAACGGCACCGGGATCGTCCGCCACGGCGAGCTGAAATTCCAGAATTCCGACGGCACGCAGTTCTCGTTCAGCCCCTTCTATTCCGACCTCGACGGACACCTCATGATCCCGCGGGGGCAGACCTACGAGACGATCTTCAAGCGCGCCTTCTGACCCGACAGGACGGGCCCGGTCGGTTGACGCTGAGGGGTCGCATTCCTAGATTTCGCGCACGCCGCAGTTGGATGGCAGGGTTATGCGAAGCCGATGAAGGGCGGGAACAATGTCGCTGCGCCGTCGCCGATTGGCGAATTGAACGAGCGCAGCCGCGAGATTTTTCGGCGCATCGTCGATGGCTACGTCGCCACCGGCGAGCCGATGGGCTCGCGCACGCTGTCGCGCCTGCTGGCGCAGAACCTGTCGCCGGCGACGATTCGCAACGTGATGGCCGACCTTGAAGATGCCGGGCTGCTCTACGCGCCGCACACCTCGGCCGGACGCCTGCCGACCGAGGCCGGGATGCGGCTCTTCGTCGACGGTATCCTCGAAGTCGGCGGGCTTGGCGAGGACGAGCGGCGCAGCATCGAGGCGCTGTGCGCGACGCGCGGCAAAAGCCTGGCGCAGGCGCTGGAAGAGGCGACCGCGGCGCTGTCGGGCCTGTCGCATTGCGCGGGGCTCGTCGTGGTGCCCAAGCAGGACCGGCCGCTCAAGCATTTCGAATTCGTCAATCTCGGCCCCGGCCGGGCGCTGGTCGTGCTGATCACCGAGGACGGCCTGGTCGAGAACCGGGTCATCGAGGTGCCGCTCGGCCTGCCGCCATCGGCGATGATCACCGCCAGCAACTATCTCAGCGCCCGGCTCGTCGGCCGCACGATCGACGAAGCGAAGACCGAGATCGAAAAGGAAATCGCGTCGAACCAGGCGCAGCTCGACGAGTTGACCTCGCGCCTCGTCGCGACCGGGCTGGCGAGCTGGGCCGGCGGCGACCCCGGCAGCGCACTGATCGTGCGCGGCCAGGCCAACCTGCTCGAAGACGTGACCGCGCTCGACGACCTTGAACGGCTGCGCACGCTGTTCGGGATGCTCGAAACCAAGGAGACGATGCTGCGCCTGCTCGATGCGAGCCGCAAAGGCGAAGGGGTGCAGATCTTTATCGGCGCGCAGAGCCACCTGTTCGGCGTCGCCGGCTGCTCGATGATCATCGCCCCGTACCAGAACAGCCGCGAGCAGATCGTCGGCGCGATCGGGGTCATCGGCCCCACCCGGATCAACTATGCCCGGATCATCCCGATGGTGGATTATACCGCCAAGGTGATCGGGCGCCTTATCGGATAGGAACCATGGACGACAGGGACGACGCGGCGCCGCCAACCAACGACGACGCCGAGATTGAGGGCGACGGCGAACAGAACCTTGAGGCACGCATCGCCGCGCTCGAAGCCGAGCTGGCCGACAACAGAGACCGGCTGCTGCGGGCGCTGGCCGAGGCGGACAACATCCGCCGCCGCGCCGAGCGCGAGCGCGCCGACACTGTGAAATACGCAGTCTCGGGCTTCGCCAAGGATCTGCTCGCCCCGGCCGACAACCTGCGGCGGGCACTCGACAGCGTCGCCGGGGCCGAGCCGGCAGACGACAAGACCCGCTCGCTGGTCGAGGGCGTCGCCGCGACCGAGCGCGAATTGCTCGCGGTGTTCGAGCGCCACGGGCTCAAGCGTATCGACCCGATGGGCGAGCGCTTCGACCACAATCTGCACCAGGCGATCTTTGAGGCAGAACGCAGCGGCCGGCCCGCCGGCACGGTCGTCGAGGTGCTGCAGCCCGGCTATGTCCTGCACGACCGCCTGCTGCGCCCGGCGATGGTCGGGGTCGCCAAGGGCGGCGCGGTGCCGGCCGAAGGCACCGACGACGCGGCGTAAGCTTGTCGCGCCCGGCCGCCGCCCCGATAATCCGCGGCGGCCGGCGCGCGCGGTCGATTGGTTGCGCGACAACGTGCCGAGCGACGCGCCACCAAACGGATACCGCGGGGGGAAAGCGATGCGCATCCACAATCTCTATACCGACGCCAACGGCGAATCGCATTTTCGCGACATCGAGGTCGATTGGGTCGAAGAGCGGCGCGGCAGCAGATTATCGAAGCGGCTGCCGGCCACCGGCGTGATCTTTCGCGAGACCGAGGCCGAGCACAACATCGACTGGCACCCGGCGCCGCGCCGGCAATACATCGTCAATCTCGACGCCGGGGTGAAGCTCACCGCGAGCGACGGCGAGAGCCGCTTCATCGCCGCCGGCGAGGTGATTCTGGTCGAAGACACCACCGGCAAGGGCCACCTGTCCGACCATATCGAGCACAAGATCCGCCACTCGCTGTTCATCCCGATCGAGTAGCGGCCCGTATCGTGCCGGACATCGCAGATCGCGCGGCGATCCACGACCTGTTCACCCGCTATTGCTGTGCGCTGGACAGCGGCGAGGTCGAGACCGTGGTCGGCTGCTTTGCCGCGGACGCCGTGCTCAAGAGCCCGATCATCGACATCAGGGGCCATGAGGCGATCCGCGCGTTTGCTGGGCGCTTTGCCGCGCAGCGCGCCGCCGGCACCCAGTTCCGCCACATGGTGACCAACATCGCCACGACGATCGACGGCGACCGGGCGCGGGCCACGGCCTACCTTCTGGTGCTGATCACCGCCAAGGGCGGCCACCACACGCTGCCGCCCGGGCGCTACGACTGCGACCTGGTCAGGGAGGCAGGCGGCTGGCGCTTCTCCCGCCGCACCGTGTACCACGACCACGACTACACGCTCGACGGGATCGGCGAGCCGTAAGGCACTTGCGGCAAATCTCGTACCGGCGTCACCCGAGGAGCCGGCGCGCCTCGGTGGCTTGCTCTGTCAGCGATTTGATCAGCCGAGCCTCGGGGGTCGGCGCGCAGTTGGTGTAGCCGACGCCGAGGTCTTTGAGCTGCGCAGCGTTGCGCGGCAAGGCGGCGTGGTTGAGCGGGTCGTTTCCTCCTTTTTTTGTCGGCGTCTCGCGGGGGGTGGCGGCGCGCCGCCGCCACCGCCAAAATACGCCCGGGCCAAAATGCGCCCGGGATTGGCGCGGGGACAAGCGGCATGGCCGAGATCAGGGTGAAAAGCGAAATTGCCGGATCGGTATGGAAGATCGAGGTCACAATCGGCGACCGGGTTGCGGCCGACGATCCGCTCGTCATCCTCGAGTCGATGAAAATGGAGATCCCGCTGCTGGCGCCGCGTGCCGGGGTGGTCCGCGAAATCCTTGTTGTCGAAGGCGAGGCGGTCGCCGAGGGCGACATCGCGGTAATCCTCGAATAGCGGCAGACGATCGCAGAGAGGGATTGCGGTGCAGTATTTCGAAGACCTCGCGGTCGGCCAGCGCTTTGGCAGCGGCACGCTCGACGTCGAGGCCGCGGCGATCAAGGCGTTCGCCGCGGAATACGACCCCCAGCCGTTCCACCTCGACGACGCCGCGGCGCGGTCGAGCCTGTTTGGCGGGCTGGCGGCGAGCGGCTGGCACACCGCGGCGATGATGATGAAGCTGCTGGTCGCCGGGGAGTTCCGCCCGGCCGGCGGCATCATCGGGGCCGGCGGCGAATTGTCGTGGCCGGCGCCGGTGCGCCCCGGCGACACGCTGCGGGTCGTGGCGGAAATCCTGGAGGTGCGGTCGTCGCGCTCGCGCCCCGGGCACGGGCTCGTCAAGGTTCGGGTGACGACACTGAACCAGCGCGACGAGACCGTTCAGGCCTTTACCCCGACGCTTCTGGTCGAGCGGCGCGCGGTGGAGCGGGTGAAGGGAATCGAACCCTCGTCGTAAGCTTTCGGCATCGAGGCCGCGAGAGCCCCCGATCGCGGCGGGGGTATCCGGCAGGTCTCTGCCCGATTTTTGCTTCCGGTTCGGCTGTGATACAATGTGATCCAGACGAAATGGAACATGCGGACATGGCGAAAAGCGCGATGATGACCATCCGGCTGACCCCGGAGGTGAGCGAGAAGCTTGAGGCGCTCGCGCGCGATACCAAGCGCAGCAAGTCGTACCTCGCGAGCGAGGCGATCGAAAACTACCTCGACCTCAACGCGTGGCAGGTCGATGAGATCAAGAAGGGGTTGGAGGAGGCCCGGTCCGGCACGTCCGGCGTGCCGCACAAGGAGGTGGAGAAGTGGGTGCGCTCATGGGGCTCGGATCATGAGCGGCCGCGGCCGACGGCGAAAAAATCATAGGCCGGATGGAGATCGTCTGGCTCGAGGTAGCGCTCCACAGCCTCGAACGCGCCCGCGAATACATTGCACAGGACAACCCGGCTGCCGCGCAACGGGTGTGCGAGAGAATCCTCGGCGCTGTTCGAACTCTCGCCGACATGCCGAACCTGGGGCGCCCCGGCCGTGTCGAGGACACGCGCGAGCTGGTCGTTGCCGGGACGCCGTACATCGTCGCCTACACTGTGATCGACAATCAGGTGATGATCATCGCCGTACAGCACGGTGCCCGGAAATGGCCCGACCGCTTCTGACGGGCGCTTTGTGCGCGGAGCGCCGGCATTCCCCTGGTGCAAAATCGACGTAATCGCCCCGGAGGGAATCAGCTAAGCGCTGGAGCGGGTGAAGGGAATCGAACCCTCGTCGTAAGCTTGGGAAGCTTCTGCTCTACCATTGAGCTACACCCGCACGACCCGGATGATAGGACAAACAGGCTGGCGGCGAAAGGCGGGAGCGGCGGATGGCTGACAACATGGCGGATACGGTCGGCGCCTTTGTGCCGGGGCAGG
>DATLRD010000076.1:0-3583 GCA_035534855.1 Allostellaceae bacterium
CCGCCATCCGGTGGAAATGCAAAGACACCCCGGCCGGCGCGAGCGCCATCATCTCCGCCTCGACCGTCGGATTGCCCGGCGGCACCAGAAACCCCAGCCTCGCCCTCCAGCCGATCATCGCGCCCTCTCCGCCCGCCACGACGGTTTTGTCATTGCCGGCGCAGCGACGCAACCACGGTTCGCACGCGGCGCGGCGGCCTCGCCACATTACCGCTGATCTTTCTGACCGGGCGGATCGTCTGTGCCGGTCGGGTGCGCTGCGCCTGGCTCCTGTGGTTGACGGTAGTGAGCGTTCTGCTCTACTTGGGTTCCGGTCGGGTCGCAACCGGGGTCGGAGCGGCACCGGTGGTGCGTTGACGCGGCGCTCCCTGTGTTGGCCCGGTTTGGGGCGGTCGCGCCGCCGGGAGTTGCCGGGAGCTGCCGAGGCATTGAACCCCAACCCCATCGCCGATGTCGTCGCCTTCGTGACCCAGCCGGGCCGGATGAATGCGGTATTCTGCGGCCTGCTGGCGGCCGGCGGCGTAATCGCCCTTTATGTCTTCGCGACGCGCCCCGAGCAGCGCCGCTTCCATCATGTGATGCGGTGGGCGAGCCGGCTGCTGATCGGCGCGATGTGGTGGCAGCAGAGCCTGTGGGTAACCATCCGCTGAGGACCGCCTTGCGCCATCGCGGGGAGTAGGCAGGTTGTAGCACCGGTGCAAATGACAGTGCTTGCACTGGTGCTAACGGCGGTGCGATGGCGAGATTTGAGGTGATCACGGGCCCGGAGCGTCGGCGCCGGTGGAGCGAGGATCAGAAGCGGGCGATCGTCGCGGAGAGTTTTGCGACGGGGGCCGTGGTTTCTGATGTGGCGCGGCGCGCCGATATTTCCGCGGGCCAGATCTATCGCTGGCGGCAGGAACTGCGCGGTGCGGCCGGGTTCGCCCAGGTGCTGATCGCGCCGGCCGAGAGCGCTGCGGCGAACGGTGTAGCGCCTTGCCCCGAGCCGGCGATCGAGGTCGAGGTTGGGAAGGCTCGGGTGCGGATACCGGGCTCGGTTCCGGCGGCATTGGCGGCGGCGGTCGTCAAGGCGTTGTCGCGGCGATGATCCCGGTTCCGTCCGGGGTGCGGGTGTGGCTGGCGGTCGGCCAGACCGACATGCGGCGCGGCATGAACAGCCTGGCGGTGCAGGTCCAGGAGGGGCTGGGACGCGATCCACATGCCGGCGATCTTTACGTCTTTCGGGGGAAAAGAGGTCACCTGATCAAGATTCTCTGGCACGACGGGATCGGCATGTCGCTCTACGCCAAAAGATTGGAGCGCGGCCGCTTCATCTGGCCGTCGCCGGCTGACGGCATGGTCGCCATCACCCCGGCGCAGCTGGCCTATATGCTTGACGGAATTGACTGGCGAAACCCGGTTCGGACCTGGCGGCCGGAGGCGGCGGGCTGAGGGCTGCGACCCTTCGACTCAGCCCGGACGGCGGGCACGGCAGCAGCTTGCCGGCGTGCGACAATCCGGCTCGTGACCGCAATCGAAACGATCGAAGCGCTGACCGTGGCGCTGGCCGCCGAACGCGAGGCGCGACAAGAGGCCGAGGCGCGCGCCTCCGGCGCCGAGGCGCTGGTCGCCTACTACAAGCTGCTGATCGCCAAGCTCCGGCGCGAGCAGTACGGCCAATCCGCCGAGCGCGGCCGCAAGCTGCTCGACCAGCTGGAACTGCAACTCGAGGAAGCGGCGGCGCGCGCAGCCGAAGACGAGGCCGCCACTGCACCGGCCGACGGCACGACGGTACGACCCTTCACCCGCAAGAAGCCGGTGCGCGCGCCTTTTCCGGCGCATCTGCCGCGCGAGCGCGTGATGGTCCCCGGTCCGACGGCCTGCCCATGTTGTGGCGGCAGGCTCGCCAAGCTCGGCGAGACGATCACCGAGACGCTGGAGGTGGTGCCGCGCCAGTGGAAAGTGATCCAGACCGTTCGTGAGAAGTTCACCTGCCGGTCGTGCGAGAAAATCACCCAGATGCCGGCGCCGTTCCATGTCATCCCACGAGGTCACGTCGGGCCGAGCCTGTTGGCGATGATCCTCTATGCCAAGTACGGCGAACACCAGCCCTTGAACCGGCAGAGCGAGAGCTATGCCCGCGAAGGCGTCGACCTCGACGTCTCGACGCTGGCCGACCATGTCGGTGCCTGCACGGCTGTCCTGAGCCCGCTGCACGAACTGATCCGCCGCCACGTGTTCGCTGCCGAGCGTGTCCATGGCGACGACACCACGGTGCCGCTGCTCGCCCGGGGCAAGACGATCACCGCTCGATTATGGACGTATGTGCGCGATGACCGGCCGTTCGCCGGACCGGACCCGCCGGCGGCGGTGTTCTATTACTCGCGCAACCGAAACGGCGAGCACCCCGCCCAGCATCTTGCCGGGTACGCCGGGATCCTCCAGGCCGATGCTTACGCGGGGTTCGGCGATCTTTACGACGGCAGGCGCAAGCCCGGTCCGATCATCGAGGCGGCGTGCTGGAGCCATGGAAGGCGCCACTTCTTCGAGCTGGCCGATTTGCGAAAGGCGCCGCTGGCGGTCGAGGCGGTCCGGCATATCGACGCGATCTTCGCCATCGAGCGCGAGATCAACGGCCGATCGGCCGGCGAGCGTGTGGCGGCACGCCAGGGGCGTATCGTGCCGCTCGTCGGCGAGCTGGAAAAATGGATGCGGAGGGAACGCACCCGCCTGTCGCGTCACGCCGTCACGGCCAAGGCGATCGATTACATGCTGACGCGCTGGCCGGCCTTCACCCGGTTCCTCGACGACGGCCGCATCTGCCTAAGCAACAACGCCGCTGAACGCGCATTAAGAGGAATTGCCCTCGGGCGCCGAGCCTGGTTATTCGCCGGTTCCGATCGCGGTGGCGAGCGGGCTGCCGCCATGTACACCCTGATTGCCACAGCCAAGCTCAACGACATCAACCCGCAGGCCTGGCTCGCCGACGTGCTGCGCCGCATCGCCGATCACCCGGCCTCCCGGCTCCACGAGCTGCTGCCCTGGCATTGGAAAACGTCCAACGATCAGGCCGTCGCCGCCTGACGCTCAACCCGCCGCGGTCCTCGGCGGATGCTTACGGATCGGCCGGAGGGGCCTCGGCGGAACCTCCGCGGGGCACGGACGCGTTTTGGCGCCCGATACCGCCGTATCGCGCGTGATACGCGGCCAGACGCAAAGCTCATACCCCGAGCCTCATCAAATCTGCCGTCGAAGGCACAGACTGATCGTTCGATACGCGCTGCCGTGCCATCGGGACGGCAGGAGTGACGTAGGATGCAACTCAACGCCCTCCGATATCTCATCTTGGTGGTAGAGGCAGGGAGTTTCGCCAAGGCAGCTACAAAAATTGGAGTAAATGCCTCAACAATCACGAGACGCATTGCTGCGCTTGAGGATGAGCTCGGATTGACGCTCCTTGAACGCCATCGCACCGGGGTTCGGCTAACATCCGGCGGAAGCATCGTGATGGTCGAGATCCGTCGCATGTTGGCTGACCTCGAATCCGTGATCAATACGGCGCGTTCGAATGGCATTGGCAAGGCGGGAGAGTTCCGACTCGGCG
>DATLRD010000077.1:0-6469 GCA_035534855.1 Allostellaceae bacterium
CAGTCGCCGCCACGCATAGACCTGCTGCGGCCGTAGTCCGTAGCGCCGCGCCACCGCCGACACGTTGGCGCGCGCCGCAAACGACTCGGCGACGATCCGGGCCTTGTCGTCGCGCGACCACGATCCTCGCCCGCCGACGCCCATGATCACCTCCAGCCGGCGGACGCCGACAACCCCGTTGGGTTCGAATGTAGGCTCGAAACTACGCACAAATCGATCTCCCGAAACCGAGAGATCATCGCGCCCGCCGCGGCCCGTCAAAACGTGCGGTCAGAACACCGCTTACGCTGGAGCGCCCAGCGGCGACGGCCTAGCGCCGAAAGCGGCCGGCGTTCCCGCCGCTGCGGGCAGGCTGTCGAGCGCAGCTCACAGCAGGCATTCAGGCGACGGCGCTATATCCGCCGGTTATGGAAGCAGGGCAGCCGGCAGCGACAGCACGCTGCGGGCGGTCTCGGCCGGCGGTACGTCGGTGCGATTCCACCAGCCCCCGCCCAATGCCTGAAACAGCGCCGTCGTGTCGGCAAACCGCGCGGCTTCGGCCTGCACCCGATTGATCAGCGCCTGCTCGTAGGTCTGCTCGGCCTGCAGGATCGCCAGATAACTGACGGCCCCGAGCGCCAGCTGCCGCCGGGCGATGTCGAGGCTGATTTTCGCAGCGGCTTCGGCAGCCACTGCCGCGCTGAGCGCATCAGCGTCGGACTTCAGCGCTTCGAGACTGTCGGCGACGTTCTGGAAGGCGGTGATTACCGTCTCTTTGTATTGCGCCGCCGCCTGGTCGAAGGCGGCTTTGGCGGCGCGCGTCTTGTGCACGTTCGTGCCGGCATCGAAAACGGTCTGGGTAGCGTCGGCAACGACCGTCCAGAATCCGGCGCCGGGTCCAAAGAGGCTGGCGAGCGTGAGCGCCGAGCTGCCGACATTTGCGCTCAGGCTGACATCGGGCAGCATATTGGCGATGGCGACGCCAATTTCGGCGCTCGCCGCGTGCAGATCGGCCGCTGCGGCGCGGATGTCGGGTCGCTGCTCGACCAGCCGCGACGGCAGGCTCAGCGGCACGTCGGGCGGCAGGCGCAGCGACGCGAGATCGAACCGCGTCTCAGGGGCCTGGCGGGGATAGCGCCCCACCAGCGCTGCAATCAAGTCGCGCTCCTGCGCCACTTGCTTCTGCAGCGGCGGCAGGGTCGCCTGCGCCTGCGCCAGCGCGGCCCGCTGCGCAGCGACATCGGCATCGGCCACCTGGCCGAATGCCAGCTGCCGGCGCAGGATGTCGAGCGATTCGCGCTCGATCGCGATGATCTTCTCGGTCGCGGCGATCTGATCGCGCAGCTCCGCCTCGCCGATCACCGCCGCCACCAGGCCCGAGGTCAAGGTCAGGTAGGCGGCTTCGAGCTGAAAGCGCTGGTTTTCTTCCTGTGCAGCGAGCGCTTCGACCGTCCGCCGCGTGCCACCGAACACATCGGGCGTGTAGGAGACGCTGAGCTGTGGCGTATACAAGTTGTAATAAAGCGCATTGCTCTGCGGCGTCGGCCCCAAGACCCCCGGCGTCTTGTTTCTGCTGGCGTTGAACTCGGCCTGCACCAGCGGAAAGAACGCACCTTGCCCGGCAAGGGTCAGTTCATGGGCCTGGCGTAGCGCGGCGACGGCCGCCGTGATCGTGGGGCTGCGTCGGAGAGCCTCCTTGATCAGCGCGTCGAGCGCCGGCGAGCGAAACAGGGTCCACCATTCGCCCGGTATGTCGCGGCCGAGGTCGAGGCGCTGCGCCGCGCCACCCGGACCCCGAGCGGCCGCGGTAAAGGCCGGCAGGGGATCGGCGGTGAAGCGTTCGATTGCCGGCGGCGGCGGTCGCTTGAAATCGGGTCCGACGGCGCAGGCGGCAAGCAGCAGGAGCAACAACGTCGCGAGGCCGCTCTGCAACGATTTGCACGCTCCCGCCATCGCCCGCTACTCGGTCGCGGTTGGCGGCGCGGCGGGCGGCGGGCGGCGGCGCGAGAACAGCTCGATCAGCACCGGCAGGACCACCAGGATCAGCAGGGGCGCCAATAGGATGCCGCCGACCACGACGATCGCCAGCGGCTTCTGCACCTGCGCCCCGATGCCGGTGGAGACTGACGCCGGCAGCAGGCCGACGCAGGCCGCCAGACAGGTCATCATCACCGGGCGCAGGCGGATTTGGCAGGCGCGCTCGATCGCCGCGGTCCGTTCCATACGCGCGTCGATCAGCGAGTTGAAATAGGACAGGATGATGATCCCCTCCATGACCGACACGCCGAACAATCCGACAAAGCCGATCGCCGCCGACACGCTGAACGTCGTGCCGGTCAGCAGCAGAGCGAATACCCCGCCGATCAGGGCCATCGGCATCACGCTGGCCGCCAGCAGACTGTCGGTCAGCGACCCGAAATTGGCGAGGAGCAGGACGCCGATCAGACCAAGGCTGACCGGCACGACAAATTCCAGCCGTCTGATCGCCTTTTCGAGTTCGCCGATCTCGCCCTCCCATACGAGATCGTAGCCCGACGACAGCCGAACGTCTTTTGCCACCTTCCGCTGCGCCTCAAGCACCACGCTGCCGAGGGGGCGGCCGCGGACGCTGAACTTGATCGGAATGTAGCGCGCCTCCCCTTCGCGGAAAATGAAGGCCGGGCCGGAGGCCAGCTTGACGCTCGCGACATCCTGGAGCGGGACCTGCACCGGGTCGCCGTTCGCCCCCGTTGCGGTGACCGCGATGTGGCGGATCGCATCAATACTGTCGCGGTATTTGCGGGCAAGCCGCACGACGATCGGGAAGTTACGATCGCTGCCTTCTTCGTAAAGATTGCCGGCGGCCTGGCCGCCGAGTGCGGTCTGCACGACGGCGTTGATGTCGCTCGGCTGCAGCCCGTAGCGGGCGGCGAGGCGGCGATCGACGCGAATTTCGACCGTCGGTTGGCCGACCGTGCTGTAGACCGACAGGTCAGTAATGCCCGGTACAGTAGCCAGCACCGCCCTGATCTTCTCCGCAGTCGTTTGCAGCGTTGCGAGGTTGTGGCCGAACAGCTTGACCGCGTTCTCACCCTTGACGCCGGTCAGCACCTCGTTGATGGCGTCCTCAATGTTCTGCGAGAATTCGAAATCGATTCCCGGAAATTTTGCCTTGAGCTCGGTGTCGAACTGATGGACGAGTTTCGCCTTGTTCATGCCGCCGGGCCAAGTATCGAGGGGCTTCAGCGGCACGTAGAATTCGGTGTTGAAAAAGCCGGTCGGATCGGTGCCGTCGTCGGGGCGGCCGAGTTGCGAGACGACGGTCGCGACCTCCGGGTAGCGCCCGATCAGGTGCCGTATCCGGTTGACGTAGGGCTCGGCTTCCTGGAGCGACACCGCTTGCGGGAAGGTTGCGCGGATCCACAAATTGCCCTCTTCAAGGTGGGGCAAAAATTCAAGACCGAGCTTCGGCACCGTCAGCGCCGCGAGGCCGAACAGCAGCCCGGCGCCGATGAGAACCGCGGCGCGGTTGGCGAGCGCGAAGGCAAGGACCGGCCGGTAGAGCCGGTGCAGACCACGGACTAGCCATGTTTCGGCCTCGCCGACCGTGTCCGGCAGCAGATAAGAACTTAGCGCCGGCGAAATCGTGAAGGCGGCGATCAACCCACCGGCGATCGCGTAGGCATAGGTGCGCGCCATCGGTCCAAAGATGTGGCCTTCGAGACCGGCGAGCGTGAACAGCGGGACAAAGCCAGCGACGATGATGCCGGCGGAATAGAAAATCGCCTGATCGACTTCGGCCGCGGCCCCGAAGATCGTCGCCAGCCTCCCCGCCAGTCCGTGTCGCCGAGCGAGGTCGGGCGCGACATAGGTGCGGCCGGCCGCGCCCTCGCGCAGATGCCGGAAAATGTTTTCCACCATGATCACGGTCGCATCGACGACGAGCCCGAAATCGACCGCCCCCACGGACAGGAGGTTGGCCGATTCGCCGCGCAGCACGAGGATCGTGACGGCGAACAGGAGTGCGAACGGAATGGTTGCCGCAACCACGATCGCGCTGCGCAGGTCGCCGAGGAACAGCCACTGCACGACAAAGATCAGCACGATGCCGAAGATCATGTTGTCGCGCACCGTGCGGGTCGTCAGATCGATCAACTGCGTGCGGTCGTAGATCGGTACGATCTTCACGCCCGGCGGCAGAATGTTCGAGTCGTTGATTTTCTGTACCTCGGCCTCGACCCGCCGCAGGGTTGGCAGACTTTTGGCGCCGTGGCGCATCAACACGATGCCCTCGACAACGTCGTTATCGTTGTCCTGGCCGGCGATGCCAAGCCGCGGCTCGTGACCGACCCTCACCGTTGCAACATCGCCGATCCGCACCGGCGAGCCGTGATTGGCGCTCACCAGCGTATCGCGGATTTGGCTCATTGAGCGGATGAGTCCGATGCCGCGCACCACCGCCGCTTGCGGCCCGAAATTCATGGTCTGGGCGCCGACATCGCCGTTGCCGTTGTTCAGCGCGTCGAGCACCTGACCCAGCCCAAGATTGTAGGCGCGCAGGCGGTCGGCATCGACCGACACGTCATAGGTCTTGGTCTCGCCGCCCCAGCCGCTCACGTCGATGACGCCCGGAACGGCGCGGAATCGGCGCTCCAGAATCCAATCCTCGATCGTCTTCAGCTGCTCTGGCGTGTAGCCGGGCGGCCCGACCACCCGGTAACGGTAGATCTCGCCGATCGGGCTTTCCGGCGAAATCTGCGGCGTCACGCCGTTGGGCAGGCCGTCGACCTGCGCCAACCGGTTAAGCACCCGCTGCTGCGCCTCCTCGTAGGTAAGCTCGTCGGTGAACTGCACGACGATGTCCGACAATCCGAACAGCGACGTCGATTGCAGGTTTGTCTCGTGCTGAATCCCGGCCAGCTCGATCTCGATCGGGATCGTGACGTAACGTTCGATATCGGCCGCCGATTGGCCGGGATTGAGCGCGATGACCTCGACGACGGGCGGGATCGGGTCGGGATACGCTTCGATGTTGAGCGCGGCAATGCTCAGGATGCCGGCCGCGAACAGGAAGAACATCAGCAGCAGCGTGAGGCCGCGCCGGCGCAGAGCTGCGGCGATGATGGTGTTCATCAGGGCGGCGCCACGGTCAGATCATGCCCGCCCGTTACCCGACACCGCCGGCGCGGTCGATGAACAAGGCACCGCGGGTGACGACCTTGTCGCCCGGCTTCAGCCCCTTTTTGATTTCGAGCAGGCCGTCCTGAGTTCGCCCGATGGTGACCGAGCGCGCGGCAAGCGTGCCGCCCGGCAGTGCGACCCACACGCGCGCGGTATCGCCTTCGTAGACGACCGCTTCAGGCGACACCGCCGGCATCCTGGAGGGAGTGCCGGTAATGATCGTAAAATTCGCGAACATATTCGGCTTCAGCGCGCCCTGCGGGTTGGCAACGTCGGCCCGCACCTGCAGCCGATGCGTGTTTTCGTCGAGTTCGGGCGCCACCCAGGAAATCTTTGCAGCGAACACCCGGCCCGCGAACGCGGGGACGGTCACTGCGACCGGGGCCCCGACACGCATCAACGGCGCGTCATCTTCGCGCACATTGGCGACGAGCCACACCGTCGACAGATCGCCGATCGTGTAGACCGGCGTGTCGCCGCCGCTCTGGATGAACTGACCGAGGCCGATTTTGCGTTGCGTCACCGCACCGGCGATCGGCGAATCGACAACGGCGACCGGATTGAGTTTCTGCGTCGGCTGGGTTTCCAGCGCGGCGATCTGCGCCTCGCTGATGCCGAGAATACGCATGCGGTTGCGGACCGCCGCGAGCGCGATCTCCGCCGTTCGCAGCGTGTTCTGCGCCGCCGCCAGATCGGTTCGGCTCTGTTGCCAATCCTTCAGCGCGCCGCCCTTTGCGCGGTAGAGATCACGCGCGCGCTTTTCGTTGATTTGCGCTTGGGCGAGCTGCGAGCGTGCCGTCTGCGCGGCCGCGACGGCGGTGATCAAATCGTTTGCCGCCTGCACGTATTCGCTCGCCTCGACCGCGAAGAGCGGCGCACCGCGCTCGACTTGATCACCCAGCCGGGCGATCAGCCGCACGACACGGCCGGAATACGGGGAAAAGACCGGGGTCGTCAGATTGTTGTCAAGAGCGATTTGACCTTCGGCGGTTCGCTCCGAGCGAAATGTGACGAACCGCACGGGTTCAATCGTCAAATCGGCCAACTGCGCTTGAGTTGGCCGAAAGGTGCCCGCCGGCGCCGCATTCCGATCCGGTCCGGCGGCACTGCCGTCGGCTGGCGGCAGCTCGTCCCAGCCGATCCATAAGACGATCAGAACGGCGATTATGCCGGCGAGCACCCGGACCGGCGACATGACAGGCATTCTCTCGTTTCCCCCCAGTCAGGATCGCCCAACGGACCCCGCTTTGCAACCGACGCAATCAATGGCCGCTTGCCCCCATTTGCGTTGGCTTTGCAATTACACCGGGTAGTCCGGTTTGGGGCAACT
>DATLRD010000078.1:0-5701 GCA_035534855.1 Allostellaceae bacterium
CAGATCGGCAGCCCCAGGTTCGGCGATCAGCGCATCGGCGTAGAACCGAGCAGCGCGCGCCCATTGTTTTGCGGCGTGCGCCTCCTCGGCGCAAACGCGCGCCGACCTGCCCGGCGACAGGAAGCGAGCGAGCCGACCCAGCCCCGATCGCAGCAGGCTCGGACGTCGCCGCAACGCCTCTTCGGCGGCGGCGATGACGGCGGCGTCGAACCAGCAAGCGCTCACATCTCCAATCGACCAGCTCGACGGCTTGACCACGAGCGTCCGGGAGGGCGGCCCGCCTGCGAGCGTCCAACTCGGTGCAGGACGCTTTTCGATCACCAACTCGATTTCGTAACGCCCGCCCGCATGCTCATCGGGTCCGATCGAATAGGTGTAATCCGCGTCATTGTCGCGCAGGTGCCGTACCCGGTAGCAGTTGGGCTCGAGCGCCTCCTCGAATTCCCGCAGTAGCGAGGCCGGCGTATAAAATCGCTTGTGATCGCCGTTCCAGCGCGACGGCAGTGACCATCGCTTTTCGTAAAGAAACTGGTGCGGAACGATGCAAACAATAAACCCGCCGGCGCGCACCACCCGGTACCAGTCGCGGATCGCGCCGACGTAATCGGCGACATGTTCGAGCATGTGACTGGAAAACACGGTGTCGACGCTATCATTGGCGAACGGCAAGACCCTGCCGTCATAGCCCGGGTAATCAAGATCGACCCCGATTGCGTGCGGAAAGATCGGTTTCGCCTCGGCGAACGACCCGCGATAGCCGACATCGAGGATCACGTCTCCGGCCATATAGGCGGCGAAAAAGCCGCTGCGCAGGCGTGACGTGAAACTGCCCGCGATCTCGCCGACGACCGACCAGTCTTCGGGTACGTCGTGGCGGCCGATGCGGTGTACGACCCGATCGGCGGACGCGCCGCCGGACATGCCTGGCTTTGCCCGCTACACCTTTGCCAGCACCCGCTCGCGAAACGCGCGCATCCCGGCGATCACCTCGGTCTCCTGCGGGTGCTCGAAATCGAAGTCGATCGCGGTGACGCCGAGATCCTGGAGCGCATGGATGTCGCCGATTATGTCCGCGTCGTTGCCGGAAAACAGCCGGCGCTCGCCGTCCGAGGCGCGCGGCGGCAGCGCGCCGCCGGTGCGCTTGACGCGATAGGTCAGCGCCACCGCATCGGAGTCGCGCCCGGCCGCTTCGGTGAACTGGCGCAGCCGCGCGATTCCGGCGCGATAGCGCGGCAGGCTGTCGAGCAGGTGCTGGTTGTTGCTGCCGATCGGGTACCACGCGTCGCCAAACCGGGCCGCGCGGCGCAGCGACGGGCCGCTCTCGCCGCCGACCCAGATCGGCAGCGGGCGCTGCGCCGGCTTCGGGTCGAGCACCAGCCCGTTGAACTGCACATACTTGCCGGAGATCTTCGGCTTGTCTTCGCTCCACAGCCGGCGGAACCCCGCGAGGTATTCGTCGGTGACCGCGCCGCGCTCGGCAAACGGCGTCGTAACCACCGCGTCAAACTCGGCCTTGAGCCAGCCGGCGCCGATCCCGACAACGAGCCGTCCGCCCGACAGCACGTCGATCGTCGCCAGCTGCTTGGCAGCGAGGACCGCCGGCCGGTGCGGCACCACCATCACCGCCAGCACCAGCCGCATCCGCGCGGTGATCGCGGCGAGATAGGCGATGCAGGTCAGCTGCTCGTGACGATAGGCGGTATCCAGCGAATAGAACGCGCCGCTTTCCGAGTAGGGATAGCCCGGCTCGGCCATGTCGGGCAGTACCAGGTGGTCGGTCACGGTCAAATAATCGTACCCCAGCGTCTCGCCTTCGCGGGCGATGCGGGTCATGATCTCGGGTGCGGCCAACGCCCCGCTGATCGGCAGGTTGAAACCGAATTGCATGACTGCCTCCGCGCTCTATTCGCACCTGACCGACGGCCTGGTGTTCGGCATGAACATCCTGATGCTGGCCGGATTTTTCCTGATGGGTACCGGCCTCAACCTCAACCGCCGCGGCCGCATCCGCCCGCCCTATGCGTTTCTGTTGATGGGGGTGGGAACGGCGTTGGTGTTTGCCGGCCTCTATACGCTGCCGCGGCCCGGCTGAAGATTATACCGCGTCGAGCCGGCGATGCGGGCGCGGCGGGAGTTCCACCGAGATCGCATCCCCGGGCCGGATTTCGCCACCGCTGACGACGACCCCCATGATCCCGGCCTTGCGCACCAGGTTGCCATCAGCGTCGCGGTCGAGGGTCGCGGCCATCAGCCCGGGGCGCAGCTCGTTGAGCTGCCCGCACGGGTTACGCAGCCCGGTCACTTCGACCACCGCGGCGGTGCCGAGACGCAGTCGCGCACCCGTCGGCAGCCCGAGCAGATCGACCCCCCGCGTCGTCACGTTTTCACCCATCTCGCCAGACGCCAGCGTGAAGCCGGCGGTGCGCAATTCGTCGTGCAGCTCGGCGTGAATCAGGTGAACCTGGCGCAGGTTGGGGACTGTCGGATCCTTTGCGACGCGCGAGCGGTGCTTTACCGTCGCGCCCTGATGCGCGTCGCCGGCGACGCCGAGCCCTTCGACGAGGGTGATCGACCCCTCGTTCGGCTTTGACATCGTGTGCGTCGCGCTGCGGCTGACCGCAACGACCACCCCGGTCATCTCGTTCGATCCCCCCCGTCAGCCTTGTCCAACCTTGGCCAGCGCCGCCTCGATCCCGCGGGCGGTGGCGAGCAGGCGGCGATCGGCGCCGTGCTCGCCGACGATCATCAGGCCGATCGGCGCCTGGCCCGGCTTCTGGATCGGCAAGGTCAGCGCGCAGCGGTCGAGAAAGTTGATGATCGCGGTGTTGCGCAGGATCAGCGAATTGAGCCGCCAGTAATCGTCGTCGCGCTCAAAGGCGGCGATCGGCGGGGCAGTGATCGCCACCGTGGGGGCGAGAAAGGCGTCGAAATCGGCGGTATGCCGGGTGACGCGGGCCATCAGATCGGCGCGCGCATTGGCGTGCTCGATATATTCGACGGCGCTCAGGTCGCGTGCGCGCTCGATGCGTTCGCGGACGCGCGGGTCATATTCATTGCCGCGCCGTGCAATCAGCGATTTGTGCCAGGTGTAGGCCTCGATCGCCGAGAACCCGCCTTTCGTCATCAGCCCGGCATACTCGGCCAGCTCCGTAAGCGGCAGATCGACGATCCGGGCCCCGGCGCGGGACAACGCGCTGCACGCGTCGGCAAAGGCCGCCGCGACCTCGGGCGACAGCCGGTCGTGGAAAAAGGTCTGCGGCACCGCGAGGCGCAGCAGCCCGGCTGGCATCGCCTCCGGCGCCTCGGGCGGCTCGCCGGCCATCACCGCGTCGGCGATCGCGCAGCACGCGACGCTGTTGGCAAGCGGGCCGATCGAGTCAAGAGTCGTCGACAGCGGCGTCGCCCCATCGCGCGGCACGCGGAACTGGGTCGGCTTGAACCCGACAACGCCGCACAGCGCGGCGGGGATGCGCACCGAGCCGCCGGTATCGGTGCCGATCGCGACGATCGCCGCGCCGTCGGCGACCGATACCGGCGCGCCGGCCGACGATCCGCCGGGAATGCGGCTGCGGTCGAACGGGTTGCCGGGCGTGCCGTAATGCGGGTTGATGCCGACGCCGGAAAAGGCAAACTCGGTCATGTTGGTCTTGCCGACGATCACCGCCCCCGCGGCGCGCAGCCGGGCGACGATCGGCGCATCGCGCACGGCCGGCGGCGCATCGTCGAGCGCGGTCGAGCCGGCCAGCGTCACCTCGCCCGCGACATCGAACAAATCCTTGATCGACACAGGCAGCCCGGCGAGCGGCGACGCGACATAGCCGGACCGGCGCAGCGCGTCTTGCGCGTCGGCCGCGGCGAGCGCCGCCGCGCGGTAGACCTTGGTGAAGGTCCGCGCGCCTTCGCCCGCCGGGTCGTCGACCCGCGCCAGCGCAGCCTCGACGAGCGCGCGGCTCGTCGTGCGACCGGCCGCAAGCCCGGCGGCGAGGCCCGATACGGTCGGCTTGGACGAGGATGGGGGCATGACGCCTCAAAGCGGGAGGGATGGTGCCCCGAGTCGGATTTGAACCAACGGCCTACCGCTTACGAAGCGGTGAAATGGCCATTTTGGTCCGATTAGCCACGTTAACAGGGCGAGCACATTTTACTAGCATTTCTGCGGAAAGCAACGATATAAAACGATAGAAAACGGGGCGGCTATAAGCCCGATCGGTGCTAGCCCGGCGCTAGCCGCGACGGCCTACCGCCAAGAAGCGGCAAATCCGCGCCGCTTGGCTAGCAGAGAATGAGGGATCGCCGATGCCGAACCGAACGAACCTGACGCAACTAGCCGTCGATCGCATCGGGCCACCGCCGAGCGGCCGGGTCGTCTACTGGGACAAGAACCTGCCGGGGTTCGGGTTGCGGGTCTCGGCACCGCGGCCGGGCAGCCGCGAGGGCCGCAAGACCTGGGTTGCGATGGGCCGCGTGGGACCGAAAGCCGTCATGGAGACCATCGGCACGCTGGCGCAGATACCGAAGGTGGACAAGGCGCGCGACCTCGCGCGGGTCGCGTTGCTCAGGATGAGGTCAGGTGCCAGGCCGGTCGACGACCGCAGGGCCGAGCGCGAGCGGCGCGAGGCGGAGAAGGCGGCGACCGAGGCGGCGGCAGCCGAGGCGGTCCAGGGACGGTTCGCCGCGGTGGCCGAGCGGTTCCTGTCCGCGCGCGACGCGGCTAAGGGTTGGGCACCGAAATACGCCGCGGAGTTTCGCCGCATCATAAATCACGACGTGTTGCCGGCTTGGGGGGAGCGGCCGATCCGCAGCATCACCAAGCCCGACGTCAACAAACTGCTCGACGCCAAGGCCAAGGGCCGGGAGCGGGCGCGCAAAGGCACCGAGGGCGGCGCCGCGACTCAGGCGAACCGAACTCTGACACGGCTGCGCACGCTGTTTGCCTGGGCCGTGGCTAACGACCTGATCGACTCCGACCCGACCGCCGGGGTGTCGCCGCGGGTCCAGGAACGCACGCGCGACCGCGTGCTCACGGACAGCGAAATCGTTTCGCTGTGGGCCGCCGCCGAGCAAGCCGGCTGGCCGTATGGGCCGATCTTCCGACTGCTGCTGTTGACGGCGCAGCGCGAAAGCGAGGTCGCGGGCATGCGCTGGGCCGAACTGGACCTCGATAAGCGGCTGTGGACCCTGCCGCGCGAGCGCACCAAGAGCGACCGCGGGCATGTAGTTCATCTCAGCGACGCGGCGGCCGAGATCATCGCCGCCCTGCCGCGCCTCGGTGATCTGGTCTTCCCGACCCGGACCGGCCGCCAGATCGCCGGGTTCGGCAAGGCCAAAGAGCGGCTCGACGCGACGATGACGGCGCAGCTCCGCAAGGCGACCGCACGCCACGACGCGGAGGTCGAGCCGTGGGTGATCCACGACCTGCGGCGCACCGCGACCACGATAATGGCGCGGCTCAACGTGGCACCACACGTCGCCGATCGCGTGCTGAACCATTCGGCCGGCACGATCCACGGCGTCGCGGCGACGTACAATCGTTTTCAATACCTCAACGAGCGCAAGGCGGCGCTGGAGGCGCTAGGGCACTTCGTCGAGACGCTGGTGAACCCCGGCGCCGCCGGCAACGTCGTCGCCCTGCCCGTGGCGAAGGGTCGTCGCATGGGCAAGGCGGCCGACACGCCCCAGAGAACCCCTAGGACGCCCGCCA
>DATLRD010000079.1:0-30828 GCA_035534855.1 Allostellaceae bacterium
TGCCGGCCTTTGAAGAGACCTACGGGTTTCACCTCAAGGCGCAGCAATTGCTGACCTTGTCCGGCGGCAACACCGCCGCGACGCTGCGCGCCGCCGCCGAAGGCATCTCCGGCGTCGACGCGGCGATGGCTTACGGCACCGACGGCGCGCTCGCCGCGCTCGGGCTCGTCGCACTGTGCGACGACAAGGGCGCGCAGATCGTCTACGCCCCGGCGCCGGTGGTGCGCCAGGCGGTGCTCGACGCGCATCCCGGGATCGCCGCCGTGCTCAACCCGATCTTCGCAACCTTGACGCTCAAAACCTTGCAGACGCTCAATGCGCGGATCGCGGTCGAAGGCGAGGACCCGAAGGTGGTGGCGCGGCTCTATCTCCAATCGAGGCACCTGTTGCCGTGAGCCCGGCGGCCGCCTTGCCGGCGCTGCGCCGCGCCAACCAGGTACTGCTGTTCCTCGTAGCGGTCGGGCTTGCCGCGACGCTCGTCGGCGGCTTTGTTTCGCTCGCCCCCAACCGGCTGGTCTCGGGCAACCCGATCGCGCTGTGGGATGCGGCAAGCCCGGCGATTGGCACGGTGATCGCGGCGTTGGGCGTCGCCCTTGCCCTCGTTGCCGTGTCGCCGCCGCGGCCCGCCGCGATCGTGGTGCAGACCGCCGCCGCCGCCGTGGTCGCGATCGTCGTGCTTTACGCGGCCGGCGATGCGGCGCAGCGCCTCGCCGCCGGTGCGCCGCCGCTGGCGCGGATCGCGCTCGGCCCGGGGTTCTGGGCGCTGTTCGCCGCCGCGGTGCTCGCCGTGCTCGACGGGCTCCAGCGCCTGCGCGCCGGCTATACCGTGCGGCTGCTGGTCGCCGCCGCGATCCTTGGCGCCGCCGCCGCCCTCGCCCTCGCCGGCCGGCTCGACGCGCTGTCGCTGGCGCATGAGTTCGCCACGAGGCGCAACGTGTTCCTCGATGCGCTGCTGCGCCACATCGCGCTGGTGGCCGGATCAGTCGCCCCGGCGATCGCGATCGGCGCGCCGCTCGGCATCCTCGCGCTGCGCCGCGAGCGGCTGCGCGGCGCGACCTTCGCGATCCTCAACCTGCTGCAGACGATCCCGTCGATCGCGCTGTTCGGGCTGCTGATCGTGCCGCTTTCGGCGCTGGCGACCACGGTTCCGGCGCTCGCCGCGCTCGGAATCGGCGGGATCGGACCGGCCCCGGCGGTGATCGCGCTGATCCTCTACGCGCTGCTCCCGGTGGCGCGCAGCACCGCGGCGGGGCTCGGCGGCATCGACCCGGCGGTGATCGACGCCGCCCGCGGCATGGGGATGACCGCGCGGCAGGTGTTCTGGCGGGTCGAGCTGCCGCTCGCCGCCCCGGTGCTCGTCGCCGGGCTGCGCATCGTGACAGTGCAAACCATCGGGCTTGCCGTCGTCGCCGCGCTGATCGGCGCCGGCGGGCTCGGCAGTTTCGTGTTCCAGGGCCTCGGCCAGGATGCCGCCGATCTGGTGCTGCTCGGCGCGCTGCCGGCGATCGGCCTCGCCCTGGCGGCCGATTTCCTGCTGCAGATCGCGGCAGCGGCGCTCCGCCGATGATCGAGCTCGACCGGGTCAGCAAATCCTATGGCGGCCGCGCCGTGGTCGCCGAATTGTCGCTGCGCGTCGCGGCGGGGTCATTTTGCGTGCTGCTCGGCCCGTCGGGCTGCGGCAAGTCGACGACGCTGCGCATGATCAACCGGCTGGTGCCGCACGATGCCGGGGCGATCCGCATCAACGGCGAAGATGTGACCGCGCTGCCGGCGGATGCGCTGCGCCGGCGCATCGGCTATGCGATCCAGTCGAGCGGGCTGTTCCCGCACTGGCGGGTCGAAGACAACATCGCCACCGTGCCGCGCCTGCTCGGCTGGTCGCGCCAAAGGATGCAAGACCGGGTCACCGAGCTGCTCGAACTGTTCCGCCTCGACCCCGAGACCTATCGCAGCAAGTACCCGCATGAATTGTCGGGCGGCGAGCAGCAGCGCGTCGGCGTCGCCCGCGCGCTGGCCGCCGACCCCGACCTGTTGCTGATGGACGAGCCGTTCGGCGCGGTCGACCCGATCACCCGCGACGCGCTGCAGGGCGAGCTGGCCCGCATCCACAAGGCGACCGGCAAGACCATCCTGTTCGTCACTCACGACATCGAAGAGGCGCTGAGGCTCGCCACCGACATCGCGATCCTCGACCGCGGCCGCCTCGCCCAATTCGCCGCCCCGCTCGAATTGCTCGAACAGCCGGCGAGCGATTTCGTGCGCGATTTTGTCGGCACCCAGGGCATCGGCCTCAAGCTCCTGTCGGTGCGCAAGGTGGCCGAGCGGGTGCGCCGCGGCGAGACCGCCGAGGGCGAGCCGGTGCCGCTCGACGCGACGCTCAGCGAGGCGTTGAGCCTGATGACCCGGCGTCATGCGGTCGCGCTGCCGGTCGCCGACGCCGCCGGTGCAGTGATCGGCGCCATCACGCTGGCGGACCTCGTGAGGTGAGCATGCCGCGGCGTCTCGAAGGACGCAGCGCAGGATCGGCGCTGCTCGCCGCGCCCGTGCTGTGGGTTGGGGTATTCTTTCTGGCCCTGCTGCTGGCGATGCCGCACGCCGGACCGGTGTTTCACTGGGCGTTCCCGGCGGTCGAGCCGCCGGTCTATGACCGCGCCAGCTTCCTCGCGCTGTTTCTGTCGCAGGCCGGGATTGTCGCCGCCGCGAGCCTCGCCGCGAGCGTCACCGGGATCGGCCTCGCGATCTTCGTGACCCGCCCGGCGGGCCGCGATTTCCGCGCGCTGGTCGAGGCGCTGGCGACCGTCGGGCAGACCTTTCCGCCGGCAGCGGTGCTGGCACTGGCGGTGCCGGCGTTCGGCTTCGGCGCGCGGCCGACGATCGCCGCGCTTTATCTCTATGGATTGCTGCCGATCATCGGCAACACGGTGGCCGGGCTCGAAGCGGTCCCCGCCGCGGTGCGCGACGCCGCCGCCGGGATGGGCATGTCGGCCCGGCAGGTATTGTGGCGCATCGAATTGCCGCTCGCCGCGCCGGTGATCCTCGCCGGGGTTCGCGTGTCGGTGACGATCGGCATCGGCACCGCGACGATCGGCTCGACGGTCGGCGCGCTGACCCTCGGCACCCCGATCTTCGACGGGCTCGCGGTCGACAAGATGCCCCTGGTGTTGCAAGGCGCGGTGCTGGTCGCGCTGTTCGCGATCGTCACCGACATGGCGTTTGCCCGGCTCGAAGCCTGGCTGCGGCCGCCGGGTGCGGCGCGCTGAGCCGCGCCGCGATCGCCGCCCCCACCGCTTCAACCATCTCCGGCCCGGCGCGCAGGCCGAGCTTGGTACGGCGCCACAGCACGTCCTCGGGCGTGCGCGCCCATTCCTCTGCCACGAGCCAGCGCAACTCTGCCTCGGTGAGGCCGGCGCCGAGGTCGCGCCCGGGTCCGCCGGCCAGCAGCGCCGTCGTCTCGTTGCCATAGCTGCGCGCCAGCCGCTCAGCCGTCGCGGCGTCCAGTGCCGGATAGTCGGCCGCCAGCCCTGAGGCGAGGCCCGGCGAATACCCCTCGCCGCCCGGCAGAAACGCGGTCGCGGTCCACGCCGGCCCGGCGCCCGGCAGGTGGCGGGCGAGCCGCGCAAGCGCCTGTTCGGCGAGATGGCGGAACGTCGTCAGTTTGCCGCCAAACACCGACAGCGCCGGCGCCCCCGCCTCGTCGAGTTCGAGCACATATTCGCGGCTGACCGCATGCGCCGAGCCGGCGCCGTCATCGTAAAGCGGGCGTATCCCGGCATAGGCCCACACCACATCAGCCGGGGTCGGCCCGTCGCGCAGCCAGCGCCCGGCGGCGCGGCACAGATAGGCGATATCCTCGTCGGTCGCGGCCATCGCGGCCGGATCGCCGGGGACCGCACTTTCGGTGGTGCCGATCAGCGTGAAGTCGCGCTCGTAGGGAATGACGAACACGACCCGCCGGTCGTCGTTTTGCAGCAGATAGGCATGATCGCCAGGATAAAGCCGCGGCACGACGATATGGCTGCCTTTGACGAGGCGCAGCCCGGCCCGGCTCTCGATGCCGGCGACGCGCCGGACTTCGTCCGCCCACGGCCCGGCGGCGTTGACCAGAATGCGCGCGGTGATCTCGCTTCCGTCGCTGAGGCCGAGCCGCCACGCGCCGGCCTCGCGCCGCGCCGACACCAGCGCAGTGCGGGTGGCGATCTCGGCGCCGTGCAGGGCGGCGTCGCGCGCGGCGAGCACGGTCAGCCGCGCATCATCGACGACGCAATCCGAATAGGCGAAACCGGCAGTCGCCGTGCTGCTCAGCGCCGCCCCGAATTCGTGGCGGCGCAGATCGATCGCCGCGCTGCCGGGCAGCGCCCCGGTACCGCCGAGATGGTCGTAGAGAAACAGCCCGGCCCGCACCATCCAGCGCGGCCGCAGCCCCGCCGCGTGCGGCAGCACAAAGCGCATCGGCCGCACCAGATGCGGCGCCGTCTTAAGCAGGATCGCGCGCTCGCGCAGCGACTCGCGCACCTGGCGAAACGCATATTGCTCGAGATAGCGCAGCCCGCCGTGGATCATCTTGCTCGAGGCCGACGAGGTCGCGCCGGCAAGGTCGCCCCGCTCGCACAGAAACACGCGCAGGCCGCGCCCGGCGGCGTCGCGGGCGATACCGACGCCGTTGATGCCGCCGCCGATCACCGCGAGGTCGAAATGTTCGCTCACGCCAGCAACGCCTCGGCGAATTCGACAAACCCGGCCCCCGCCTCGGCCGCCGTCACATAGGCCGGCGGCGTGGCGAGGCGCGAGAGAAACGGACGGATGTTGGCGACCGCGACGGCATGTTCAAAATACCCGAACATCGGCGCATCGTTTGGTGAATCGCCGATAAACGCGACCATGTCGCGCGCCGTGTCGAGGTCGAGCCCGTAGGCCTCGCCAAACAGCAGGCGGGTCATCGCCAGCTTGTCGTAATCGCCGAACCAGCCGTTGACGTGGATCGAGCTGACCTTCGCGGTGGCCCCCGCCGCGGCGAACAGCGCGACGATGCGGTCGACCTCGGCTTGGGAAAGCGGGCCACAATCCTCGCGGTAGTCGATCGCCAAATCGGCGAGCCGATAGGGCTGGTCGGCGGCGAGCCTTGCACCCGGCACCGCCGCCAGCATCTCGGCGCCGAGCCGGTCGAGCCGCTCGCGCGCCACCCGGCGCGCCGCCTCGGGCAGGAAATGCCGCCGCGTCATCGCCCGCGCCGCATGGTCATAGCGGAAATAGAACGCGCCGTTCTCGCCGACCACCGCATCGACCGGCCAGAAACGGGCGATCATGTCGCACCAGCCCGCCGGGCGGCCGGTCACCGCGACGACCCGCCGGCCCGACGCCGATAGCCGCTCCAGCGCGGCATACGCCGCCGCCGTGAGCCGCCCATCGGTGGTCAGCGTGTCGTCGACGTCGGTCAGCACAAAGCGCACGCGGCGGCGCGCCTCGATCGGGAATTCGCTGAGCGGCTGCATCATCGCGTGGCCGACCCTTGCTGGCCGGTCGCGCCGGCGCCGGCGTGATCATAGGCGAGGCGGTCGAGAATTTTGGGGCCGAAGAGGCGCCCGGCGCGTTTTTCGGGCATCGCTGGCTGCGAGACGAGAACGCCATGCCCAACTGGACCCTTATCCGATGGCCCGCACTTTTCGCCGCGGCGTTGGCGCTGCCGGTCGCCGCGGCGGCGGCCCCGCCGCCGAGCGCGCCGACGATCCCGCCGGTCGCGGCCACTCCGCTATCGCCGGTCACCCCGCAGCCGCACCGCTCGCCGCCGCACGCCGCTACGCCGCAGCCGAGCGCCGCGGCGCAACCCGCAACCGCCGCTCCGTCCGCACCCGGGGCGCAACCCGCGAGCGCAACGGCCGCAGCGGCCGCGTCGCCCGGCGCGATCGCGGTCACCGCCTGGGGGGTCAGCCAGCATTCGCCGCGCGGCATGGCCGAGCCGCCGCCCTCCCCTAGCACGGTCACGGGCGGGCCGCTCTACATCTGGCTGACGCTCGACGGCGGACAAGCGGCGGTCGACCAGTTGCAAGGCGGAACCCCGCTGGGGATCCAGATCCATTGGACAAGCCAGACCCCGGCCGTCGGGGCACCCGACGCGGTGACCAACCTGACGGTCGGCCGCCCCGATCTCGCCCCGGTGCTGGCCGGCGAGGTGCAGCGAACCGGCCATTTCGTGTGGCACAGCTGGGCGCGCAAGGACACGCTGAGCCCGGGCCGGTGGACCGTGTCGCTGACCGACGCGAGCGGCCAGCCGCTGCAATGCGGCACCGCGGCGCCGCGCCCGTGCCAGATTTCTTTCGAGGTCGGGACCGGCTAGCCCGCACCCGTCGCCAGCGCGGCGCCAAGGGCGGCGTCGAGCAACTCGGCGGCGCGGTCGAGCTGGGCCTCGCTGGTGCTGACCGGCGGCACAAAGCGCAGCACGCTGCCGTCGCGGCGAACGCTGAAGATCAGCCCGCGCTCCAGGCAATAGCGCTGCACGGCGCGCCCGAGTGCCCCAGCGGGTGCGAGCGAATGACGGTCTTCGACCAGCTCGACGCCGAGCAATATGCCACGCCCGCGAACGTCGCCGATCTGCTCCCAGCGCTGCGCCAGCGCGTCCAAATGGCCCTTGAAACAGGCGCCGATCGCCGCCGCCCGCGCCGGCACGTTTTCGCTTTCGATGACCTCGAGGCTGGCGCTGCCGGCAGCACAGGCGAGCGGGTCGTTGCTGTGCGAGTGGGTCACGGTAAAGCCGCGCCCGATGACGGTCCCCTCGATCTCGGCCGTGGTCGTCACCGCGCTGATCCCGACCCCGCCGCCGAAATGCTTGGCGACCGTGATCATGTCGGGCACCACCCCTTCGGCGTCGCAGGCGAACATCGTGCCGAGCTTGCCGAGCCCGGTCTGCTCTTCGTCGAGGATCAGCAGCATGCCGCGCTCGCGGCACATCGCGTGCAGCTTCTTGAGCCAACCGGGCGGCGGCTCGATGACCCCGCCGGCGCTGAACAGCGGCTCGGTCAGCACCGCCGCCGGCCGGCCGGTCGATTGCGCGTCGAACAGCTCGAAGCTCGCGTCGAGGCAGGCATAGTTGCAGGCGGGAAAACTCTGCCGCAGCGGACAGCGGTAGCAATAGGGCGCGATCAGCGCATAGCTGCCGGAGGCCAGCGCGTCCTGGCCGCCGCGCCAGCCGGCGAAGGTCAGCGAGCGCGCGGTGTCGGACAGGCCGTGAAAGCTGACATGCGGGCTCGCCACCTCATACCCGCCGGTATAGCGCCGGGCGATCGCCACCGCCGCCTCGTTGGCCTCCGACCCCGATTGCAGGAAAAGGCTCTTGTCGAGCCCGGCCGGCATGACCGAAGCGAGCCGCTCGGCGAGGCGGATTTCCTCGACGTTGAAATGGCTCGAATGGGCGTGGATCAGCGTGTCGCAGGCGCGTTTGATCGCCGCCGTCACGGTCGGGTGGTTGTGGCCGAGCGCCGCGCACATCTGGCCCGAGTTGAAGTCGAGATAGCGCTTGCCGGTGACGTCGACGATTTCCGACCCGCTGCCCGAGACGAAGACCGGCCCGGCGATGCCGCCCTCCCCGCCCTTCGCGTCCATCCGCCCGCCAAAACTGTAGCGGCCGGCGCGGGCCAGTAGATCGGCCTCGTCTTCCATCGTCGTCTCCTGCCGTTGCGCGGTTGCGCCGGTCCCGTCGGCATCATACCTAATCCGTCGCCCTGAGAGTTGGAGGATCGCCGATATGCCCCGCATCACGCTGCTCGCCGCCGGGTTTGCCGCCACCGCCCTGCTGGCGAGTACGCCGGCCTTCGCCAAGTTCGGGGCCTTCGCCTACGACCAAGGCGCGACCAAATTCGGCTACAGCTACAACCAGGATACCCAGGCACGTGCCGACGCCGACGCGCTAAAGGGCTGCAACAGCGCCGGCTGCAAGATCGTGTTTCGCACCGGCCCGCGCCAATGCGGCGCGCTGGCGACCGGCGACAAGGGCAAGGTGTGGGGCGGCGCGCGGCGCGGCAACAAGGCGGCCGCCGAGCTCGCAGCGCTGCAGGATTGCCAGAAGCGCTTCTCGGGCCAGTGCAAGATCCGCGGCAGCGAGTGCAACCGGTAGACTGGGCATAGCCGCCAAACCCTCACCCACCCGCCGCTAACGCGCCGGGTCCCTTCCCTCTCCCGCATGCGGGAGCGGGTGCCGAAGGGCGCAGTCCTGAGGCCGGTGAGGGTTTCGGCGCGCGTGGAATTGCAATTCCGATTAGCCTGCCGCATCCGGCCGGGGCAGAAGATATCCTGGCTCGCCTACCGCGCGTTGGTACCGGCCAAGCGCTCCAGCGACTCGTAGACCAGCCCGTCTATGTCGAGGCCTTCGCGGCGCAGGCGCTCGCGGCTGCGCGCCGAGTTTTCACCGGGGATGCGGATTTCCGCGACGCCGGCGGCGCGCGGCACCGATTTGACCTTGGCGATCAGCGCGCTGACCTCACGCTTGACGTGGTCGAGCGGCACCAGCAGGTCGGGGCGGAAAGCGATGAACAGATAGCCGTCCTCGGCGGTGCCGACGGTTCCGGCGCCGCCGACGATGCCGAGCGCCTGCACGATCAGCGCCAGCCCAAACCCCTTGTGCGCATCGCGCCCGCCGAACGGCAACAGCGCGCCGGCGCGGGCCTGGGCGGGATCGCGCGTCGGGTTGCCGTCGGGGTCGATCGCCACCCCTTCCGGCAGTTCCTGGTTGAGCCGCACGCGCAGCGCCAGTTCGGTCGCCATGAACGCCGAGGTGCCCATGTCGAGGATCAGCGGCCCGTCCGCGGTCGGCACCGCAAAGGCGATCGGGTTGGTGCCGAGCACCGGTTTGACGCCGCCGAATGGCGCCACCGCGCCGCCGCTCGCCGCGGTGTGGATCGCGACGAGGCCGGAATTGGCGATCATCTCGACGAAATAGGCGCTGCGCCCGCTCATCCAGCTGTTGGTGACGCCGACGACGGCGATGCCGTGCGCCTGGGCCTTGGCGATCGTCGCCTCGGCGGCGCGGTACATCGCCAGCATGCCGACATTGTTGCCGCCGTCGTAGAGCGCCGACACCGGCGTCTCGTGCATCAGCCGCACCGGCGTGCGCGGCTGCGCCCAGCGCCGGTGCTCGGGGATGTTGAGCAGCTTGGCGAGGCCGGAATACTCATAGCCGCACAGCGCGGCATCGATCACGTGGTCGGTGACGATGCGCGCCTCCTCGTCGTCGTAGCCGATCCCGCGCAGCGCCCGCTCACCCAGCCGTCGCGCCTCGTCGACGCTCAGATGCATCCGTGCTTCCGCCATGTTCCGCCGCTCCCCGGTTTGTCGGCAATCAGCATAACCTCGACCAAATCCGCCGGTCACGCTGGACGAACGCGGTTCGTCACGGCTTCTTGCCGACAAACAATTCGACGGTCTCGTTGTCGGGGATATCGCCGCTCGAGGCGATGCGGGCCTCGTAGGGTATGTTGAAGCGGGCGAAGGCGGCGAGTAGCTGATGCGCCCCGTCCGGCGGGGCGTTGCCGCGCACGTAAAGGCTGATCCCCATCGCCGAGCCGGTGCCGAAGATCGCCGTGGGCTCCGGCCCCTCGGCGTCCCACCCCGCCCGCTGCAGGATCGTGGCGATGCGGTTGGCATAGTCGAACGCCTCGACATCGTGCGGCGCGCACGACACGACGATGCGATGCGGCCCCAGCGGGCGCAGATAGGCGACCATCGCCGCCGCCGTGGCATCGTCGATCGTGCGCGCATTGGCGGCGCGGCGAAACGCCTTGACCCGACCATCGAGATCGTCGCTCTGCGCGCCGAGCGCGGCGAACCCGGCCGCGACGCTGTCGAACGACCGGGCCGGCGGCGGGGCGCCGACCGGCGGCAAAAGCTGGGCGATCGTCCCGAGGCGCTCGACCGCCGCGTGCAGGCGGGCGAGCGTATGCGTGCGGGCCGCGGCGGCCCTGCCGTGCTCAGTTGCGGCGCTGCCGAGCGCCGTGCCCTCCCGGGCGGCGAACATGCGATGCTCCTGCCGCCCGACCCACACCGTCGCGCCAACCGCGACAACCCCGCACAGCAGCATCGCGGCAAGCCCGGCCCGGCGCGCCGCCGGGCGCTCCGGCAGCATCACCGCGGCGGCGCAGGCCGCCAGCGCCAGCGCCGTCGCCGCGGCGGTCGGAACCCATGGCAGCGCACCGCCCCAGGTCATGCCGGGCCGCCCGGCCGGTGCGCCGCGGCACGCCGCCCTTTAGACCGCGTCGGGGACGTTGCTGTCGAGTTCGTCGAGCCACACCGCGGCGTGCGCGTCGGACGGCGCGCGCCAGTCGCCGCGCGGCGACAGTGACCCCCCCGATGAGATTTTCGGCCCGTTGGGCAGGGCCGAGCGCTTGAACTGGCTGGTCTCGAAAAACCGGTAAAGGAACACCCTGAGCCAGCGCTTGACCTCGCCGAGGTCGAAGCTGCGCCGCGCTGCCTCGGGCGTATTGGCCGGCCAATCGCCGGCGTCGGCATCGTGCCAGGCGTGCCAGGAAAGAAAGGCGATCTTCGACGGGGCAAAGCCGAACCGTGTCGCGTAATAGAGGTTGAAGTCCTGCAACGCATAGGGCCCGACAAAGCTCTCGGTCGATTGGATAACGCCGTCGGCGCCGGCCGGCACCAGTTCCGGCGAGATTTCGGTCGCGAGGATATCGGCCAGCACCGCGGCCGTCTCTGCGGCGACGTCGCCGCTCGCTGCGACAAAGCGGATCAGGTGCTGGATCAGCGTCTTCGACACCGAGGCATTGGGGTTGTAGTGCGACATGTGATCGCCGACCCCATAGGTGCACCAGCCGAGCCCCAGCTCCGACAGGTCGCCGGTGCCGACCACCAGCCCGCGATGGTGGTTGGCAAGGCGAAACAGATAATCGGTGCGCAGCCCGGCCTGGACGTTTTCAAACGTGACATCGTACAGAGCCTCGCCCTTGGCGTGGGCGTGACCGATATCGCCAAGCATCTGCCGCGCCGCCGGTCGGATGTCGATCTCGGCCGCGCTGACGCTCAGCGCCTTCATCAGCCGCCAGGCATTGGCCTTGGTCTCGCTGCCGGTCGCAAAACCGGGCAGCGTGAACGCCAGAATGTTGCTTCGCGGCAGGCCGAGCTGGTCCATCACGCGCGCCGAGACGATCAGCGCCTGCGTCGAATCGAGCCCGCCCGAGACCCCGATCACCAGCTTTTCGAGCCCGGTGGCACGCAGCCGCTGCGCCAGCCCCTGCACCTGGATGTTGTAGGCCTCGTAGCAATTGTCGCGCAGCATCGCCGGATCGGCCGGCACGAACGGAAAGCGCTCGACCCGTCGGCGGAGTGCAATCGTGCCGCCCGGCGGCGCGAAATCGAAGGCGACGGTGCGCCAATCCGGACGATCGGCCAGGATGACCCGCGCGCAATCACCGAACGTGTTGGTGCGCATGCGCTCCTGGCGGATGCGCCCGACATCGACATCGGCCACCGCCAGCTCCGGTTCGGCGCTGAACCGCTCGGTCTCGGCGAGGGCATTGCCCAGCTCGAAGATGCCGGCCTGCCCGTCCCAGGCGAGGTCGGTCGTCGATTCGCCGAGCCCGGCGGCGGAATAGGCATAGGCGGCAGTGCAGCGCAGCGACTGCGCCGCGCACAACAGGCGCCGCGTCTGCGCCTTGCCGATCGTGATGTTGCTGGCCGACAGGTTGAGCAGGATCTCGGCCCCGGCGGCGGCGCCGGCGCTGCTCGGCGGCTGCGGCACCCACACGTCCTCGCAGATCTCGACGTGAAAGGTGAACCCGGCCGGCCCGCCAGCGGCAAAAACCAGATCGACGCCGAACGGCGCGGTGCGGCCGGCAACCGCGATCGTCTCACCGCGCACCGCCTCGCCCGCGGTAAAATGGCGTCGCTCGTAGAACTCGCGGTAGTTCGGCAGATACATCTTGGGTACGATTCCGAGTAGCTGCCCGCGATGGATCACCAACGCGCAGTTGTATAGCCCGCCGCGCCAGCGCAGCGGCGCGCCAACCGCGAATACCGGCGCAACATCGCAGCTCGCTGCGATCAACCGCCCGATCTCGGCCTCGACCGCGTCGAGCACCGCACTTTGAAACAGCAGATCGTCGATCGCATAGGCCGACAGCGACAGCTCCGGAAACACCATCAGCGCGACCTGCGCGGCGTCGCCGGCGGCGAGCAGCTCGCGCACCTGCTCGGCGTTCTTCGCCGGCTCGGCGACTGCAACGCGCGGCACGCACGCCGCGACCCGTACAAACCCGTGCCGGTACGGGTTGAGAAACGGCAGTTCCGCCGTCTCGGGTTTGCGCGGAGCCGATTTCATCGATGTATTGTGCTCAAAACGAGTATTTTGGTCAATTGACGTCAACAAGCTCGATGCCAAGCCGTTGCGCGGCAGCGCCCAGATCGTTGTCCTTGGTCGCCAGCGGCAGCCCAATCCGCATCGCCAATTCGAGGTACGTGGCGTCGTAAGCCGTAAGCCGCTCGCTGCGTGCAAGGTCAAGCACCTGCGCGAAAGCCCGGCCCGGCGCCTCTTCATCGATGAGAATTTCCAGCGCGCTAATCAGGTCGATTAACTGTGCGCTGTCGGCAGCGGTGATTCGATGGCGGCGCTCGGCGAGCCCGAGCACATTGGCGACCTCAAGATGCCACAGCACCGGAACGACGGCAGCTCCGGTCTGCAACTCCTCCAGCAGCCGGCGGGTACCATCGGTCGCTTCATCTCTAAAGCACCAAGCTAGCGCAACGGACGCGTCGACCACGATTTCCGTCACATCCTGCCTTCATTGATGAGTTCTTTGACCGACAGGCCGAGCGTATGTCCTTCAGCAAATTTCTTCAGCTTTTCGATCGCCTCGCCGCGCCGGTCGGAGCCGCCCCGTTTCGCCGGAATCAATCGGGCGATCACGCGGCCGTGCCGAGTAATCGTAAAGTGCTCGCCGCGCTCGACCCGATCGAGCAGGCTCGTCAGCCGGGTTTTTGCCTCGTAAACCCCGATCTCGGCGCTCATCTTCTGCCCTTTCGAATCGACCAGTCTAAGACCAGCCTATCTCTTCTGAGCCGGAGAGGTCACGACAAAATCGGTCGATCCGCGAACGGGTCGCGCACCAGCACCGTGTCCTCGCGCTCGGGGCTCGTCGACAGCAGCGCGACCGGGGCGCCGATCAGCTCTTCCAGCCGGCGCACATACTTGACCGCGGCGGCCGGCAGCGCCGCCCACGAGCGCGCGCCGCGGGTGCTTTCACGCCAGCCTTCGGCGGTTTCGTAGATCGGTTCGATCTCGGCCTGAGCCGACACCCCGGCCGGCAGGTAGTCGTAGGTCTTGCCGCCGCGGCGATAGCCGGTGCAGATCTTGATCTCGTCGAACCCGTCGAGCACGTCGAGCTTGGTCAGCGCGATGCCGTCGACGCCGCCGATCGTGCACGCTTGGCGCACCAGTACCGCGTCGAACCAGCCGCAGCGCCGCCGGCGCCCGGTGACCGTGCCGAACTCGCGGCCGCGGTCGCCGAGTTCCTGGCCGACCGCATCGGTCAGCTCAGTCGGAAACGGGCCGCTGCCGACCCGCGTCGTGTAGGCCTTGGTGATGCCCAGCACGTAATTGATCGCGCTCGCCGCGATGCCGGAGCCCGCTGCTGCCTGCCCGGCCAGCGTGTTGGACGAAGTGACGTAGGGATAGGTGCCGTGGTCGACATCGAGCAGCGCCGCCTGCGCGCCTTCGAACAGGATGCGCCGCCCGCCGCGCCGCGCTTCGTCGAGCACGCGCCAGCAGGCATCGGCATAAGGCAGGATCTTCGGTGCGATCTCGTTGAGCGAGACGAGCAGTTCGCCGCGATCTACCTCGGGGGCGCCGAGCCCGCGCAGCAGTGCATTGTGGTTGAGCAGCAGGTCGTCGATCCGCTCTTCGAGCGCGCGCGGGTCGGCGAGGTCGCACACCCGCACCGCGCGGCGGCCGACCTTGTCCTCGTAAGCCGGGCCGATACCGCGCCCGGTGGTGCCGAGCTTGCGGTCGCCGCGCAATTCCTCGCGGGCGCGGTCGAGCGCGCCGTGCGACGGCAGGATCAGCGCCGCGTTGTCAGCGAGCCTCAGTGTCTTGGGAGAGATGTCGAGACCCTTGCCGCGCATCGTGTCGATCTCGGCGATGAGCGCCCACGGATCGACGACGACGCCGTTGCCGATGATCGACAGCTTGCCGGGCCGAACCACCCCCGACGGCAGCAGGCTCAGCTTGTATTCGATATTGCCGACGACGAGCGTGTGGCCAGCATTGTGGCCGCCCTGAAAGCGCACGACGATCTCGGCCCGCTCAGACAGCCAGTCGACGATCTTGCCCTTGCCTTCGTCGCCCCATTGGGTGCCGACAACGGCGACATTGCCCATCCGCCTCTCCGATCACTAAAACCCAGCCTATTGTTAGCGCGCGCGCCGGGTTCATAAACGATTAAACGCGCCTTTTATGGGATCCGGGCGGGTTTGGCCGTACGCGCAGCGGCGTCGCGGCTTCCCGCCGGGGCTTTTGCCGGCGGACGCCCGGCCTATTTGCGGGTGGGAACCGGCGTCCCGCCTTCCAGCACGTGCCCGCAGGCGAGTCGTCGTGCCTCGCGATGCCAATCCGCCATCGGCGCCAACGCCGCCACGGTCACCCACCCCGCGGCGCGCAGCACCGTGCTGTCGGCACCCGTCCCATACGGCACCAGCACGCGCCGCACCGGCCGCGCCTCGGGCAGGGTGCGCAGGATCGAATCGGTATAGAGGGTGAACCCGGTCGCCGGTTCCGGGGCGCTCGGGTCGCCCGCGAGATAGCGCCCGCCGCGGCCGAGCTCGCCGAGCGCGCCGTGCTCTGGCGCGAGCCGGGCGAAAAACGAGAAGCTGATGCCGCTGTGATATTCGAACCCGCGATTCTCGACCGGATCGACGGTAATCCCAAGCCCTGGCATCGCCGCCGCGAGCCCGTCGAGCACCGCGCCGAGCCGGTCGCGCTCGTCGCGCGCCCGCGGCGGCAGGTCAAGCCGGTCGAGCGCGGGGCGCGCCGAACCGGCGCCGCCCGCCACCACAACCAGGCGCGCCAGCAGATCGCCGGCCTCGCCCGCCAGCGCCGCCACCGCGGCGGCATCCTTGTGGTCGAGCGCGGCGCGCAGCGACGCGGCGCGCGGTCCGGCGATGCCATAGGCCTCGGCGATCGCCGGCACCAGCGTCGGCAGCGTAAGATCGACCGACAGATGCGGCACCGCGACCGCCGCGAGCGCCTCGGCCGCCACCGCAATCGCCTCGACATCGGCGGCGGGGCCGGCGGCGCCGATCAGCTCGGCGCCGACCTGGCCGACCTGGCGCTCGGGCCGCAGTTCCGAGCCTTTGACCCGCAGCACCTGCCCGGAATAGCTCAGCCGCAGCGGCCGCTCGCGGTGCGCCAGCCGCGACGCGGCGATGCGCGCCACCTGCGGGGTCATGTCGGCGCGCACCCCGATCATCCGGTGCGAGGCCGGATCGAGGGTGCGGAACGCGTCGCCGGCGGTCACCGCGCCGGCGCCGGCGAGCAGCGTCTCCTCGAACTCGACCAGCGGCGGCTTGACCCGCTCGTAGCCGTGCGAGGCCATCACCGACATCAGCTTCGCGGTGACTTCGGCCTCGAGCTGCGCCTCCGGCGGCAACAGGTCATAGAACCCGCTCGGCAGCAGGGCGGGGTGCGGGGCATCGTTCATGGCAGGCGATATTGCATGCGCGGCGGCGCGTGGCGACTCTGAAATTTCGGCGGGAGCGCCGGCGAAACCGCTAAAACCGCAGCGCGTTGACCTGGATCACGTTTGGCAGGCTGCGCACCGCCTCGATCACCGCAGGGGTCAATTCCTGGTCGACCCCGGCGAGCAGGATCGCATCCTCGCCGGGACCGGTGCGGCCGAGATGCAGCGTCGCGATGTTGATCTCGGCCGCGGCCAGGCTACGGCCGAGCGCGCCGATGAACCCGGGCTTGTCGTTGTTGCGCACGTAAAGCACATAGCGACCGAGCTCGGCTTCGAGCGGAATTCCGGCGACCGAGACGACGCGCGGCTTGTCGCCGGCGAACAGCGTACCCTCGACCGCGCGCTCCTTGCCCTCGAACGTCACCGTGACCCGGATCAGCGTCTGATAGTCGCCGGGGTCGGCGCGCAGCGTCTCGCTGACCCGGATGTTGCGCTCGCGGCAGATCGCCGGCGCGTTGACCATGTTGATCGTCGACAGCTGCGGCGCCAGCAGCGCGGTCAGCGCGATCGCGGTAAGCGGCTTGACGTTGAGCCCGGCGACCGCCCCTTCATAGGCGATGTCGACCGCGGAAATTCCGGTCTCGGTCAGCTGTCCGGCAAAGCTGCCGAGCTGTTCGGACAGCTTCATGTAGGGCTTGAGCCGCACCGCCTCCTCGGCGGTCAGCGACGGCATATTGACCGCGTTGGCAGTCGCCCCGGTCAGCAGAAAGTCCGACATCTGCTCGGCGATCTGCAGCGCGACGTTTTCCTGCGCCTCGCTGGTCGCCGCGCCGAGATGCGGCGTCGCCACGACATTGTCGCGGCCGAACAGCGGGTTGGATTGCGGCGCCGGCTCCTCGACAAAGGCATCGATCGCGGCGCCTGCGACCTTGCCCGAATCGAGCGCAGCGGCGAGATCAGCCTCGACCACCAGCCCGCCGCGCGCGCAATTTATCAGCCGCACGCCCGGCTTCATCTTTGCGAAAGCGGCGGCGTCGATCAGGTTGCGGGTGGCATCGGTCAGCGGCGTGTGCAGCGTAATGAAGTCGGAGCGCGCGAGGAGGTCTTCGAGGCTCACCCGCTCGACCCCCAGCTCGACCGCCCGCTCGGCCGACAGGAACGGGTCATAGGCGACCACCTTAAGGCGCAAGCCCTGCGCGCGGTCGGCGACGATCGAGCCGATATTGCCGCACCCGATGATACCGAGCGTCTTGCCGTAGAGCTCGACGCCCATGAAGCGCGACTTTTCCCACTTGCCGGCCTGGGTCGAGCGGTCGGCCGCCGGAATCTCGCGCGCCAGCGCGAACAGCAGCGCGATCGTGTGCTCGGCGGTGGTGATCGAGTTGCCGTAGGGCGTGTTCATCACGACAATGCCGTGCTGCGTCGCCGCCGGCACGTCGATGTTGTCGACGCCGATCCCCGCACGCCCGATGATCTTGAGCCGGCCGGCCGCGGCGAGCAGCGCGGCGGTGACCTTGGTCGCCGAGCGCACCGCCAGCCCGTCATACTCGCCGATGCAGGCCGCCAGTTCGGCCGGCTTCATCCCGACCTTGAAGTCGGTCTCGATCCCGCGCTCGGCAAACACGGCGACCGCTCGGGGGCTCAGCGCGTCGGCAATCAGCACTTTCGGCATGCCGTACTCCAGTTAGAAATGCAGCGTACCCAGCACGAAAATAGCTCCACGGTGCGACGGTCAGGGGTTGAGACCATGAGAAACCCCAGATCTCACCGCCTCGCCGGTCTATTGTGGAATTATGGCGCGCCGCGCCTTTACTCTTCGTTGCTTCGGCGAGGCTAGGCCGCCTTGGCGGCGTCGCGCTCCTGCTCCCAGGCCCAGTCGAGCCACGGCATCAGGGCCTCCACATCGTCGCGTTCGACCGTCGCGCCGGTCCAGATGCGGATGCCCGGCGGCGAGGCGCGGTGGGTCGCCAAATCGTAGCCGACCCCCTCCTTGTCGAGCCGCGCCAGCATCCGCCGCGAAGTTGTGAACCGCTCCTCCGGCGGCAGGCTGCGGAACCAGCGGTCGGTGATCATCAGACACGGCGAGGTGCAAGAGCGGGTCGCCGGATCCTCGGCGAGAAACTCGATCCACGGCGTCCGCGCAACCCACGCCTCGACAACCGCAAGATTGGCTTCGGCGCGGGCGACACACCCCTCGATCCCGCCGATGCTTTCGGCCCAGCGCAGCGAATCGAGCGCGTCCTCGATGCACAGCATCGACGGCGTGTTGATGGTCTCGCCGCGGAACAGACCCTCGATCAGCTTGCCCTTGGCGGTCATCCGGAACAGCTTGGGGAGCGGCCAGGGCGGGGTATAGCTCTCCAGCCGCTCGACCGCGCGCGGCCCCAGCGCGATCATGCCGTGTCCCGCCTCGCCGCCCAGCGCCTTCTGCCACGACCAGGTGACGACATCGAGCTTGTCCCACGGCAGCCGCATGGCAAACGCCGCCGAGGTCGCGTCGCAGATCGTCAGCCCTTTGCGGTCGGCGGCGATCCAGTCGCCGTTGGGCACCCGGACGCCCGAGGTCGTGCCGTTCCACACGAACACCGCATCACGCTCGGAATCGACCGCGGACAGATCCGGCAGTTTGCCGTAAGGCGCGTGCAGCACCCGCATGTCGGGCAGCTTGAGGTGCGCAGTGACGTCGTCGACCCAGGTTTCGCCGAAATTCTCCCACGACAGGAGATCGACGCCGCGCGCGCCGAGCAGCGACCACATCGCCATCTCCACCGCTCCGGTATCCGAGGCGGGCACGATCGCGACGCGATAGTCGTGCGGAACGCGCAGCAGCGCGCGCGACCGGTCGATGACCTCCTTGCACTGCGCGAGGCCAACGGGCGAGCGGTGCGAGCGCCCGACCAGCGCCGCCGACAACGCCCCCGGCGACCACCCGGGGCGCTTGGCGCACGGACCTGACGAGAAGCACGGGTTGGCCGGCCGCCGGGTGGGCTGCATCGCCGCGTCCTTTCACTTTACATAAGCTGTGCGCGCGAAAGCTAGGGAGCCCGGCCGGCGGCGTCAATGGTGCGGCGCAACAACAGCACCCCCGCACCCGCCGCGCGAGGTTTCGTCCTGGGTAGAGAAACTTCGCGGCGCCCGAGGCGCCGCGTGTCAGAAGATCGCCAGTCCGATCACCGTCCGGTTCCAGGTCTTGCGGACCTGGTCCTCGATCGTCAGCCCAGACTCGGTTACAGCGGCCAGAACGCGGCCCTGAGGCTCGCGAGTGCCGCTCGACAGCGACCGGATGAGATGGTCGATCGTCGCCTTCTCGGCAACATGCCCTTGGCGGGCGCGCTCTGCCGTCATCTCAACCCTCCCTGGCGTCGCGACGGGGTAGTCCCGACACCCTTGACCCGGATGCGGGTTAAGTAATTGATCCTCGATTCCTTGGCAACTGTTTTGCTGTCGGAACGACCGGATTATTGCGCTGTTTGCCTGTATTTTGGGCGCATTTGCCATCTTCGATTGCTGCCGGCTGGTGTTGCCCGCCCGTTTGCCTCGCGCGGCGAGCATGCCCGCGCAGACCGCTTCGCTTCCGCGGCAAGTCGGGATAGGCTGCCGGGTTGCCAAAATCGATCAGGGAGGTCGCCCATGCAGTACGGCCTGTTCACGATGCCGTCGCACCCGCCGGAGCGCGCGCTGCACGACGGCCACCGGTGGGACCTGCAAACGCTGCGCTGGGCCGACGAACTCGGGTTTTTCGAGGCCTGGATCGGCGAGCACCACACCGCGCCGTGGGAGCCGCACCCTGCCCCCGACCTGCTGATCGCCCAGGCCTTGATGGAGACCAGCAGGATTCGCCTCGCGCCCGGCGGGTTCCTTTTGCCCTACCATCACCCGGCCGAACTGGCAAACCGGGTAGCGATGCTCGACCACCTCGCCGACGGAAGGCTCAATTTCGGCGTCGCCGCGAGCGGTCTGCCGAGCGACTGGGCGATGTTCCACGTCGACGGCAATAGCGGTCAGCACCGCGAGATGACCCGCGAGGCGCTCGACATCATCCTCAAGATGTGGAGCAGCGACGAACCGTTCGACTACAACGGCAAGTATTGGCAGGTCAGCCTGCCCGAGCCGATGTACCGCACGCTGCGCCCGCACATCAAACCGCTGCAGCGCCCGCACCCGCCGATCGGTGTCGCCGGGGTCAGCGCCGGTTCGGAAACCCTGAAGCTCGCCGGCGAGCACGGGTTCCTGCCGATGAGTCTCAACCTCAACCAGACCTATGTCGCGAGCCACTGGGCCTCGGTCGAGGAAGGTGGGCGGCGTAGTGGCCGCACGCCAAGCCGGCGCGACTGGCGCCTGGTGCGCGAGATCTTCGTCGCCGACAGCGACGCCGAAGCGTGGCGGCTTTCGGTCGATGCCCAGATGGGCCGGATGATGCGCGAATATTTCCTGCCGCTGCTGACCGACGTCGGTGTCATCCAGTTTCTGAAGCACGACCCCGAGGTCGCCGACAGCGACGTGACCCCGGAATACTGCGCCCGGCACAATTGGCTGATCGGCTCGCCCAAGACCGTCGTCGAGAAGATCGAGCGGATGTACGACGAGGTAGGCGGATTCGGAGCGCTGCTGCTGTTCTGCTTCGACTACAGCGAGACCCCAGAGGCGTGGCACCACTCGATGGAGCTCCTGGCGCGCGAGGTGATGCCGCGGGTCGCCCATCTCGGCGCCCGGCTCGCGGCGCAGGACATGCCGCCGTCGCGAGTGGGCGCCGCTGGCGCCTCGTGACGGCGGAAAGCCCTCGTGTGTTATCGCGTTTTCTACGATTCAGCCCTATCACCGGCGGGCCACTGCCATGCGTGGCGGGCGTTGCGCCGGCCCCGACGATGTAGCAAATTCCCATTGGGGATCGTCGGGCTTGCGGGCGGGTACAAGAGGTATGGTGACGGTCGCGAGGCGGACGAGTATAAGGCGCCGAACCGCGGCGGCCCCGCGCTGCGCGGGCCGGGCCGAAACCACCGGCAGCAGCGAACGGCCGGGACAGGAGTGAGCCGGGGGCGGATGCGGTCCGACCCGGCGGGAGACACTATTGCAACCGACCGACATCCGAAATCCCGACTACTTTCATAAGGTCGTCGACTGTCAGTGGGCCTGCCCGGCCCACACGCCGGTGCCCGAGTACATTCGGTTGATCGCCGACCGGAAATATGGCGAGGCCTGGGCGATCAACTGGGAGTCGAACGTCTTTCCCGGCATCCTCGGCCGCACCTGCGACCGCCCGTGCGAGCCGGCCTGCCGGCGCGGCCGGATCGAGAAGGAGCCTGTCGCGATCTGCCGGCTGAAGCGTGTCGCCGCCGACAACAAGGGCGACATCAGCCGCTTCCTGCCCAAAATCCCGGCGCAGAAAAACGGCAAGCGCATCGCCCTGGTCGGCGCCGGACCGGCCTCGCTGACGGTCGCCCGAGACCTGCTGCCGCTCGGCTACGAATGCGTGATCTTCGACGGCGACACCAAGAGCGGCGGCATGATGCGGAGCCAGATCCCGCGCTTCCGCCTGCCCGAATCGGTCACCGACGAGGAATGCGAACAGATCATCAATTTGGGCGCCGAGACCCGGTTCGGGCATTTCGTCGACAGCCTCAAGGAATTGCTCACGGAAGGCTGGGACGCGGTGTTCGTCGGCAGCGGCGCGCCGCGCGGCCGCGAACTGGAAATTCCCGGCCGCCAGGAGGCCGCCGCCAACATCCATATCGGCATCGACTGGCTGTCGAGCGTCTCGTTCGGTCATGTCGACAAGATCGGCAAGCGCGTCATCGTGCTCGGCGGCGGCAACACGGCGATGGATTGCTGCCGCTCGTCGCGCCGGCTCGGTGGCGAGAGCGTCACGGTCGTCGTTCGCAGCGGCTTCGAGGAGATGAAGGCGAGTCCCTGGGAAAAGGAGGATGCCAGCCATGAAGGCATCCCGATCCTCAACTTCCTGGTTCCGGTCGAGTTCACCCATGATGACGGCCACCTGACCGGCGTCAATTTCGAGAAGGTCAAGGCCGAGTATGACGAGCGCGGCCGGCGCAACCTGGTGCCGACCGGTGAGCCGCACACCCACATCCCGTGCGACGACGTGCTGGTCGCGATCGGCCAGGAAAACTCGTTCCCCTGGATCGAGCGCGGCATCGGGATGGAGTTCGACCGCTGGAACATGCCCAAGGTCGACCCGGTCACGATGCAGTCAACCATCCCCAACGTGTTCTTCGGCGGCGACGCCGCGTTTGGGCCGAAAAACATCATCTGGGCGGTCGCGCATGGCCACGACGCCGCGGTGTCGATCGACAAATTCTGCAACGGCGAGGACGTCAAGGACCGGCCGCCGCCGGGAACCTCGCTTATCAGCCAGAAGATGGGCATCCACGAGTGGAGCTACGACAACGACATCTCCAACGACATCCGCTACAAGGTGCCGTTGCAGGAGACCGCCGTCGCGCTCGCCGACATCCGGATGGAGGTCGAGCTCGGCTATGACGAAAAGCTCGGCTTTCTCGAGGCCGAGCGCTGCCTCAATTGCGACATCGAGACGGTGTTCACCGGGCCGCTTTGCATCGAATGCGATGCCTGCGTCGACATCTGCCCTGTCGATTGCATCACCTTTACTGATGACGGCACCGAGGAAGAGCTGCGCGGGCGGCTCACTGCGCCCTCGACCAACCTGACCCAGGATCTATATATCGGCAACGGGCTGAAGACCGGGCGGATCATGGTCAAGGACGAGGATGTCTGCCTGCATTGCGGCCTTTGCGCCGAGCGCTGCCCCACCGGTGCGTGGGACATGCGCAAATTCCTGATCGACATCACACAGGCGGGACCGGCATGCCGAAGCCGCTAGAAGCGCTCAACGATTTCGTCGTCAAATTCGCCAACGTCAACGGATCGGGCTCGGCCAGTGCCAACGCGCTGTTCGCCAAGTCGATCCTGCGCATGGGAATCCCGGCGAGTTCGCGCAACATCTTTCCGTCGAACATCCAGGGTCTGCCGACCTGGTTCGAGGTGCGGATCAACGAGGGCGACCATCTCGGGCGGCGCGGCGGCGTCGACATGATGGTGGCGATGAACCCGCAGACCTGGGATCAGGACCTCGCCGAAATCGAGCCTGGCGGCTATCTGCTCTACGATTCGACAAAGCCGATGCCGCCGTCGAAGTTTCGCGACGACATTACCGTGATCGGCGCGCCGCTGACCGAGATCTGCAACCGCACCTATACCGACATGCGGCAGCGGCAGCTGTTCAAGAACATCATCTATCTCGGCGTGCTGTCGGCCCTCTTAGACATGGACGTGCCGGCGATCGAGACGCTGATCAGCGAGCAGTTCCGTGGCAAGGACACGCTGATCAAGCCCAATGTCAACGCGCTGCACCTCGGCCGCGACTGGGCGCTCGACACGACCCCTTGCCCGATCGGGTTGCGCCTCGAAAAGCGCGACAAGGTCGGCGACCGCATCTTCGTCTCCGGCAACGACACTGCCGCGCTGGGCGCGGTCTACGGCGGCGCCACGGTGTGCGCGTGGTATCCGATCACCCCGTCGTCATCGCTCGCCGAAGCGTTTTCGGCGCATTGCCACCGCTATCGCCGCGACGGCGAATCGAAGCGCCACAAATTCGCGATCGTCCAGGCCGAGGACGAATTGGCCTCGATCGGCATGGTGGTCGGCGCCGGGTGGAACGGCGCGCGCGCTTTTACCGCGACCTCGGGCCCCGGCATCTCGCTGATGCAGGAATTTATCGGCCTCGCCTATTTTGCCGAAATCCCGGCGGTGATCTTCGACATCCAGCGCGGCAGCCCGTCGACCGGCATGCCGACCCGCACCCAGCAGGCCGACATCCTGTCGTGCGCCTATGCCTCGCACGGCGACACCAAGCACGTTCTGTTGTTCCCGCAGGACCCGCACGAGGCGTTCGAGTTTGCGGCGCTGTCGTTCGACCTCGCCGACCGGCTGCAGACCCCGATCTTCGTCATGCTCGACCTCGATATCGGCATGAACGACTGGCTGGTCCCGCCGCTCGAATGGGACCCGGCCCGGCACTACGACCGCGGCAAGGTGATGACCTACGACCAGCTCGAGGCAGGGGTCGAGTTCGGCCGCTATCTCGATGTCGACGGCGACGGCGTTCCCTATCGCACGCTGCCCGGCACGCACCCGTCGCGCGGCGCATATTTCACCCGCGGCACGACCAAGGACCGCTATGCGCGGTACTCCGAGGAAGGCCACGACTACGTCGAAAACATGCAGCGCCTCTTGAAAAAGTTCGAGACGGCGAAGCGCCTGCTGCCACGCCCGATCAAGCGCTCGGCGAGCGAGGCGACGCGGTTCGGCGCGATCTATTTCGGCTCGACCACGCCGGCGATGGACGAGGCGCTCGAAATCCTCGAAGGGCGCGGCATCCATCTCGATGTAATGCGGGTGCGCGGATTCCCGTTCCACGACGACGTGCTCGATTTCATCAATGACCACGAGCGCGTCTTCGTTATCGAACAGAACCGCGACGCCCAACTGCGCACGCTGCTGACCACCGAGGGCGAGATCGATCCGGCCCGGCTCGTCCCGATCCTGCATTACGACGGCACGCCGGTCACCGCACGGTTCATCGTCAAGGCAATCTCCGACATGCTGGCCGTCGTCACCCTCGCACCGCTGCGCAAGGCCGGCGCATAAGACGCGATGCCACTTCTGTATAAAAGCTCGTTGAGGCCCCGATGACATACATCGTCAAGCCCCGCTTTCGTCATCCCGCCCTGCCGAAGAACGCGCTCGGCTATACGCACCGCGACTACGAGGGGTCGATCTCGACCCTGTGCGCCGGGTGCGGCCACGATTCGATCAGTGCCGCAATCATTCAGGCCTGTTTCGAGCTGGCGCTACCGCCGCACCGCATCGCCAAGCTTTCCGGCATCGGCTGCTCGTCGAAGACCCCGACCTATTTTCTCGGCCGCTCGCACGGCTTCAACAGCGTGCATGGGCGCATGCCCTCAGTGCTTACCGGCGCCAACCTCGCCAACCGCGACCTCGTCTATCTCGGCGTCTCGGGCGACGGCGATAGCGCCTCGATCGGGCTTGGCCAGTTCGCCCACTGCATCCGCCGCGGCGTCGACATGGTGTACATCGTCGAAAACAACGGGGTGTACGGCCTGACCAAGGGACAGTTTTCGGCCACCGCCGACAAGGGCTCCAAGACCCGGCGCGGCCCGGCCAACACCGATTCACCGATCGACTTGGTCGCCCTCGCGCTGCAGCTCGGCGCCAGCTATGTCGCGCGCAGTTTCTCGGGCGACAAACACCAGCTCGTGCCGCTGATCAAGGGCGCCCTGCAGCACAAGGGCGCGGCGTTCCTCGACGTGATCTCGCCTTGCGTGGCGTTCAACAACAATGCCGAGTCGACCAAGAGTTTCGAGTACGTGCGCGCCCATAACGAGGCGGTGAACCAGCTCGATTTCATGGTCGAGCGCGAGGCGATCACCGCCGATTACGCGCCCGGCACGGTAGAGACCGTGGTGCAGCACGACGGCTCGGCGATCCGCCTCAGAAAGCTGGCGCCGGAATACGACCCGACCGACCGGGTCTCGGCGATGACCTACCTGCAGCAGCGCCATGCCGCGGGCGAGGTGGTGACCGGCCTGTTGTTCGTCGAACCCGACCACGGCGACCTGCACCACTTCCTCGACACAGTGGAAGCGCCGCTTAACGGACTGGGCGAAAGCGAGCTATGCCCCGGGCTCGACCCCCTCGCCCGCTACAACGCCGCGCACCGCTAGAACGCCCCACTCTCCGCCGCCAGGGTGACGCCCTCGACAATAAGGCGGTACGTCATCTACCTTTGGTTACCGGCCAGAAAATTCGGCACACCAGAGGGCGGTGCCCGTGCGAACCTTCAGGCTTATGGTGCTGTGCACCGCCGTCGCAGCAACGCTGAGTAGCTGCTCGTTTGTCGACAGGTTTTCGCCGCGCGCGGTCGATTTCAATCGCCAGGCGGAAATCGCGCAAAACAGCGGGTTGTTGCTGAATATCGTCCGCGCCAGTCTGGGTCGGCCGATGCAGTTCACCACCCTGTCGACGGTAACGGGCAGTGCGTCGAGCTCCGGCAGCAGCAGCCTGACCCTCCCGTTTGGACCCGCCTATCATCGGCCCAAGACGGTCGGCACGCCGGATGTTTTTGGCCTCACCGGCTCGGTCAGCGGCGGCCCGACCTTCACCGTCCCCGTGCTCGATACCCAGGAATTCTATCAGGGCATCCTCAAGCCGCTGACCGGGCAGGAATACCAGTTCTTCCTCGACCAGGGCTACACCTCGGCGATGCTGCTGTACCTGTTCGTCGACCGCATCGAACTGACGGTCGCGGGGCAGCGCGGCGCCGGTGAGGAGAAGTACTCGTACATCAATTATACCGGCGACGATTTCGACTTCGACCGCTTCGCCGCCGTCGCCGACTACCTGCTTGGGTTCGGACTGACGGTCGAGCAGGTCAAGCTGCAGCGCGAGGTCGGCCCGCCGCTGACCGCGGCAGGGATCGGCACGCTGCGCGACATCGCCGCGGCGGCCAACGCCGGGCTGCAGGTTCTGCCGGTTGCCCAGGTCCGGCGCGAACAAGAGGAAGCCACCGGCACGGCACCCAGGCCGGGCGCAAAGGCGCCGCGCCGCCGCGAGACCGCCGGGGCAGTGCGTTACGAGGCGACCAAGCAAGTCGCGTTCTATCGACCATGCCTGGCCGCCCCGCCCGACCGGCGCACGCAGGTCGACCCTTCGCTGCTCTGCGGGTCAAATGCCGCCAGCGCCGTCGACGACCCGCTGGTGCGGCACGGCGGGTTTGACGCCACGGCGCTGATCCAGCGGCTTGCGGTGATAAGAGAGCGTGCAATCGCGGCGGCACGCGCCTCCGGCCGCACCGGCATCGCCGCCCAGCTCGCCAACCTCAAGGATCCACTACCGGGCACGCACCTGCAGTTCCGCCTCTACATGCGCACCACCGAGGGGATCATGCATTACCTCGGCGCGGTGATCCGGCGGCGCCTGCAGCCCCAGTTCGATCGGCCGCGGACCATCCAGGTCAAGATCGGCGTGCCCTATCTGCCGTACCCCGAGACCCCCTGCGACGACCGGGTGAACGGCGGCAAGACCTTCGACCTCGGCGACGGGTTCCGCTGCGAGAACCTGTTTGTGGTCGAGGACAAGCCCGGAGTTCCCGGCCCGCTAGCGGTCGAATACGACGACAAGACCTACACGATACCGCAATCGCCGCAGATCGCCGGGTGGACGATGCGCGTGCTCGACCTCACCAAGCAGCTTCTCGCGCTGCATACTGCCGCAAAGGAGCTGCCCGCCTCGAACGTGCTCAACATCATCGGCACGCCTTGAAGCCGGGCCCCACCCTGCGGCGCAAGGTGGGGGATGCTCTGCTCACCTTCCGGAAACGGAGTAGGTGGGCGGAATGCCTACCGGCAGACGCGGACGCGCGGCCGCACCCAGCGGAACCCGTTCCAGTACGGCCGCCCCCAGGTCCAGTAGCACGACGGCCCGTAATAGCCGCCACCGTACCACCAGCGATTGTGGTGGTGGTGATGATGATGGTGGTGATGATGATGATGCTCGTAGTACTGCGCGACTTCCACCGGCGCCGGTTTCTGGGCGCGCGCCGCATCCAGCGCCTCGACGAGAGCTGCGGCATTCGGGATCGGCGCCAGAAGATCGGCATAGGAGGCCGGCGGCGCAAGCGCCGGCTCGGTGGCAGCCTGCGCGGAACCCATCGTGGCGATACCGGCTACCGCACCGAGCAATCCCGCAGTACGCATATCCATAGCTCTTACTCCCTGCTCCAAGTACGCAGGCCGACTCCGCGGGGCTTATTGCCAACGAACGGGGCGGCGCAGCAGATTGCCAACTAACGGGGCGGCGCAGCAGAAATTCCAAGGTATCGATCGCCGGGCAATAGAGAGAAGCCCGCGCCAGCGCCCGGCCACGGTGGTCGGCGATCGAGAAAATTGAGGAAAGGCAGCCAGAAAGGCAGTCGAAAAGGTCGTCAGATAGCTATTTGGACGAAAGCTATTGGGCGGCGCCGGCTCGGTCGGGCCGATGCATCCAGCATTCGCACCCCACCGACCCGTTACGCTGCGAAAAGCCCGTCGTCCGGCTATCCGCCGGCCATCCCGAGCATCAGCCGCCGGCCGCCGGCTCGCTGTACTCGGCGTCGGTGACGTGCTGGCCCCAGGCCGTGCCCTGTCCCTGCTCGCCGGCTTCCGACAGCGCCAGGTGGGCAAACAGCCGATCGGGCGAGGCACCGTGCCAGTGCTGGGTGTTGGGCGGGATGTTGACGGTGTCGCCGGGGTTCAGCACCTGCGGCTTCTCGCCCGCGAAACAGATGCGCCCGACCCCTGACAGGCAATAAAGCGTCTGCCCGACCGGATGGGCGTGCCACGCGGTGCGCGCGCCGGGCGTGAACGTGACCACCGACCCACCGAGCCGCGACGGCGCGTTGGCAGTGATCACCGGATCCTGGAACACGATTCCGGTAAAGGTTTCGGCAGCGCCGCGGCGGGTCTGGCGCTCTCCGGCGCGGATGACACCTGCTTTTACGGGCATGGCTTTCCCTCCTGTTGAAGGCGGCCGCTGCGGCCGCTTGAATTCGCCGGACAGCATAGGCAACCTCGGCGGCCCGGCGCAATCGCGTGCGCCATCGTGCTTGCGCAAACCGCGCCCAGCGCCTAGGTGGAAGCGATGAGCGTCGGCCTCGGCACGATCCGCGTCGGTATCGGCGGCTGGGTCTTCCCGCCGTGGCGCGGCACCTTCTATCCCGCGGGGCTGCGACAGGCCGACGAGCTGGGCTTTGCCAGCCGCCACGTGACCGCGATCGAGATCAACGGCACGTTCTACCGGCTGCAGAACGCCGCCAGCTATCGCCGCTGGCACGACGAAACGCCCGACGATTTCGTGTTTTCGCTCAAAGGGCCGCGCTTCATCACCCACCGCAACGATTTGGCGACCGCGGCGCCGTTTCTGGCGCGGTTTTTCGACAGCGGCCTGGCCGAGCTGGGACCCAAGCTCGGCCCGATCCTGTGGCAGTTCACCCCCGCACTCAAATTCGACGAGGCCAATGTCGCGGCCTTTCTCGACGCGCTGCCCCGCACCCTCGGCAATCGCACACTGCGCCACGTGCTGGAAGTGCGCAGCAGCAGCTTCAAGGACCCGGCCTTTGCCCGGCTGATGGAGCGGCACGAAACGGCGATCGCCTGGGTCGAGGACGCCAAGGTGCCGCTGATCGAGACGGTGACGAGCGATTTCGTCTATGCAAGGCTGCGCCAATGCAGCGAGGACGAGCCGACCGGCTATTCCCCCGACGCGCTCGCCCAGATCGCCGAGCGTTTCACGGCGCACGCCGCCGAAGGCCGCGACTGCTTTGTCTATTTCATCAACGGCGCCAAGGTGCGCGCCCCGGCGGCGGCGCAGGCGCTGATCGCACGGATTACAGGCTGAGCAGCCCCGGCAGTTCGGCGAGCGAGCGGATTTCGTGGTCGGGCGCGCCGGGCAGGATTTCGCGCGGCTGGTCGGTGCGGTTGCACCACGCGACGCGCATCCCGAAGGCCGACGCGGCCCACGCGTCCCAGCCGTTCGACGACAGGAACACGATCTCCCCCGCCGCGACGCCGAGCCGGTCGACGGCGAGCTGGTAGACCCGCCGGTCGGGCTTGTAGGCGCCGACCGCCTCGATCGACAGCACGGCGTCGAACAGATCGCCGAGCCCGTTGCCGTCGATCGCCGAGGCCAGCATCGCCGGCGAGCCGTTGGACAGGATCGCCGTCGCCATCCCGCCTGCCCGCAGGCGGCGCAGCGTCTCCGCCACCTCAGGAAACGGCGCCAGCGTCTCGTAGAGCCGCATCAGCCGCGCCCGCAGGCCCGGGTCGGTGCGCCCGATTGCGGTGAGCGCAAAATCGAGCGCGTCGCCGGTCACTTGCCAGAAATCGGCGTGGCGGCCCTGAATCGTCCGCAGCCACGAATAGGCGAGCTGCTTGTCGCGCCACAGCGCGGTCAGCCGCGCCGCGTCCGCCCCGAGCACGTCGGCACAGCCCGCCGCCGCGGACGCAAAGTCGAACACCGTGCCGTAGGCGTCGAACAGGCAGGCGCGAATGCCAGACAGCGACATGGCGCTCACTCCGCCGCCAGCCGCTTTTTCGGCCGGGGCCAGCGCGTCGCGACCAGCGGCACGACCTCTTCGATCAGCCGCTTTGTCTGCGCCATGATGTCATCGTCGCCCTTGGCCGCCGGGCGCAGGATGAATTTGGAGATTCCGGCCTCGACATAGGCGGCGATCCTATCGGCGATCGCCGCACCATCGCCGATCGCGAAATAATCCTTGGGGTCGCGCCCGGTGCGCTTCCTATAGGCGTCGAACAGCGGCTGCAGGCCCGGCTCGTCGGCCGGCCCAAAGCGGAACGGGATGCCGGCGCCGTAATGGTCGTCGTCGATCGCCCTGCCCTGCTCGGCCGCCGCCGCCCGGATCGCCGCGACGGCCTCGCGCGCCTGGGCCGGCGTTTCCGGCCCGGCCTGCCAGCCGGTGCCGAAGCGCGCGGTGCGCCGGATCGCCGCCTCCGACGAGCCGCCGATCCACATCGGCAGATCGGACTGCATCGGCTTCGGCAGGCATTGCGCGCCCGTCAGGTGATAGTGCACGCCGTGGAAATCGACCTTGTCCTCGCTCCACAGCCGGCGGATCACCTCGAGCCCCTCATCGGTCTTGCGGCCGCGGGTCTTGCTGTCGAGGTTGAGGGTCTTCCATTCCGGGCCGAGCGGGCTGCCGATGCCGAACGCCGGCAACAGGCGCCCGTTCGACAGAAAGTCGATCGTCGCGCATTGCCGCGCCACCAGCACCGCGTCGCGCATCGCCAGCGACAAGACGTTGACGCCGAACTTGATGCGCCGCGTGCGCCCGGCCAGCGCCGCCATCACGCTCATGCATTCGAGGAACGGGGTCGGGCTGACCAGCCGATCGGTTTGCCAGATCGAATCGATCCCGCCCTGTTCGCACAGATCGACCCAGCGCCAATAGGCATCGGCGCCGGAAAACGGGAACTCCATCAGCCCGACGCCGACGGCAACGTTGCGTGGCATCAATCGCCTCCTTGCCTGTCGCCGCCAACTATGGCCCGATCGG
>DATLRD010000080.1:0-22176 GCA_035534855.1 Allostellaceae bacterium
AAACGCAGCGGGGCTATTCCCCTGCCGCATTGCCCGATAGCGGCTCGGTTGTGGCGGCGTCGATTGGATAGTCGCGCGCGCGGTTGTCTGGCGACGGGCGGCCCAACAGCGGCGTCAGCATTTTCTGCAAGCCGGCGATCAGGTGGTTGGTCTCGCGCGCCCGTTCGGTGAGGTCTTTGATCTGCCCGTCTTTGGTGGTGTTCTGTTCGCGAAGGTAGGTGTTCTCCCCTTCAAGGTGGGCGACATAGCGCGACATCATCTCGTCGTCTGCCGCGGCCTGTCGCGGCTCGTCGCGGCTGGTCGGGGGTTGTCGCTGCTCCTGTTCTGGGGTTTGTGGATTGTCGCGACGTGTCGCGGCCGGCCGCGGCTCGTCGCGGCCGGCCGTGGCCTGTCGCACCTCCTCGATGTAGGCGATGTGCTTCAGCACCGAGGCTGGCGTGATCAGGTACTTCTCGCCGTAGGCGGTCTCGATGCGGTGGCTGTCGATATGGTTTTTGGCGCAGTAGCGCTGGATCGTGCGAAGCGTCCGGGGAAGTCCCGCGCGCTCATACATGGCGGCGGCGTCTTCGATCGACAGGGAATACTCGCTGTCGGGGCTTGTCGCGGCAGGCCGCGGCTGGTCGTCGGTCATCACCTCGGATGATACCGCGACTTGTCGCTGCTCTCGCCGGTTATCCCCACCAACCGGAGGAGCTACTCCCGCGTGGGCAGCTTCGCCAATTGGCGCTGCGCGAAATCTTTGATCCTCTGCAAGTCGGCGATCAGCATGTCGGCGTCGCGTATCATATCGTCGGCGAGCTCGCGCGTCAGTCCCTCCAGGACCTCGGGGGACACCCGATCGGCAAAGCGTAACATCTCGTAGAGGGAGTGCGACCGAGCGTCCAGGTCGTGGCAAACAATGACGTGGACGCGAGTGCGGCGCGACGTGATCGCGTGCTCGCGCACTGCGAGAATATCAACGCCGGGCGGTTTTCCGGGCATCGCTGATCCGATCAGGATTTGAGGAAGTTGAACGGCGGGTGGCCGACGCGCTGCCAGTCTTCGGTCAGCATGTGTCCTGAGGGCGGGGGTGGTTTTCCGGGCGAGGTGAATGCGGGGAAGGTCTTGAACAGCAGCGTCCGCGAGCCTGCGCCGCGGGTGATGCGCTCCAGCAGTTTCATCATCGAGGACATCCGCGTGGCGTTCGTCGTAACGAACGGGACGTACAGGTTCGGAAACCCGAAATGCGCTCGGTGGATGCCCTGGGCTTCGACCGTGAGGTAGAGCAGGAATTTCTTGAACAGCGACGAACGCTGAAAATCGGACGTGTCGATCGGCTCGGTGCCGCAATCCGCCTCGACTCCCGGGCAGAAGAAAAAGGCGGTATCGCCGCCTCGCGAGCGGCCGATGCCGAACGGCGCGCCGTCGGCGGCGACATGGGTTGCGATCATCGCGCCGTCGATCGACACGGTGACCGGGATCAAGTACGGCTTTGGCGAGTGCCGCGTCGCATCCGGCAGGTTCTGGCTTTGCAGGATGTCGGACCAGGCGATCAGGCGATTGGCGGTCTCGCGCACGCCGAGTTCGAATGACGCCAGCAGCTGGCAGGTCATCAACTCGTGCGCGAAGTTCGATGGCGCGCGCGAGCGTTCGTGCATGACGCCGCGTTCGTGCATCACCGCCCAGCCCTTGTCGGCGAGTTCGTATATGAGGCGGCGGTGGTTGGCGGCGGCATTGGCGCGCTGCTGCGGCGGGCGCGCGACATACCGGTTGGGCTGGCGGGAGAGGAGATTGAGGCGGTTGACCAGATAGTCGAGGCTGCCGCCGGCGAAGGCGTGCATGTAATCTGCCGGCAAGTAGCGATACCGGGTCAGCGGCGCGAAGATGCCGTCGATGTCGCGCTCGGTGGGACAGGCAGCTTTGGGCTTTCTGTTCCGATCCAGGACGGGCGTCTCGCTCCAGCGTGAGTTGCGCCTCGGCGAATTGTCCGACTGCATCGGAAACGGCGCCGGTGCGCCGCAGCCCGCGGGTTCTTGGTCAAGGGAGCGCATCGCCGGAATCACCGGGGCCGTGAGGCGCGTTTCGACGGCACCGTGTAGGTCGTTGCCGCCGGGTAGCAGGGTTCTTTGCAGCGAAAGCAGCGCCGTCGGAGCTTGCGGTCGCCGACCTCAAGCGTCACCGTCCACTGGCTGCCGCAGGTGCATTGATAGGAGCAACGCTTGCGGCGCTGCTGCGCATCGTTCTGGCCGGGAGCGAAGAACATCGCCGCCCCCTCAGCAATCGCATAGAGCGGTCGCGATGCCGGTGCCGTACTCGGTACCGGCATGCGGTTGCTGGGGCGCCAGGCTCCAGAGTTCGAGCATGACGATCGCCGCCATGACCACCATGCCGGCGAGAAAACCCAAAGATGCCTGTCTCATCGCGAGCCCTCCTGAAGCGGATGGCTGTCGATTCACTGCATCGGGGTGTCGCTGTCAAAGTTCGCTATCTGGCGCGGCGTGTCGCGGGTGGTCGCGGCAGGCCGCGGTGTCGCACGATCACAAATTGTTGCAGCCGGTCGCGCGGCGGCCACTATCGCCAGTCGGATGCGCCCTCGGTCTTGCTGTCGTCCTTCTTCGGACTGCCGCGGCGCTGCGGGCGAGGCTTTGGCGGCGGAGGCGGCTGCGGATCGTCCGTCTCCGAATTGGGTTTCGGCCCGTCCTCCAGCCGCCACGGAAGATCGGGATGGTGCAGGTTGAGGATCGGCTCGGCAGCGGGTTCGCTCGCCGGTGCATCGCCGGTCGGGTCGCCGCGCTGGTCACCTGCGCTCGCCGCCGGTGGAGAATCTGCCGCGGTCTGCCGCGGGGTTCCGTATTGCGCACGCATCCGTTCGGCCAACGCGTTGCGTTCGGCAGGGGAGAGCGCGCCGTGCTCACCAAACTCCACCCGGTGGACCGAGACGGCGACGGCCTCGGGCGTCACGTCACGGACGAATGCCGCAAATTTGCCGCGACCGAGATATTGCAGAAAATCCGGCGACGTGCGCAGCCGGGGCGCGAGGTAGCGCGCCTCCTCGTCGCTATTGGCAAAGCGGATCGCGCAGTTCGAGAGCGCGTCGAGTACGTTGTCGGAGCTGATTTGCTTGGTGCGCTGATGCGCCATGATCAGCGCGATGTTCTGGCTGCGGCATTCGTCGAGGATGGTGGGGATCTTCTCGTCCCGCGCGATCACGTTCTGGCACTCGTCGATGTAGAAAAAGACTGGCGGCTTCTCGGTTCGGCGTCGCGTCGAGCGCTGCTGCGCCGCGGCCAGCACCTGGGCGATGAAGAAGCGACCGAAGAACTCGGCGCCCTGGTCGCCGAGCCGGGCCTTCGAGTTGTTGATGATCACGATCTTGCCGGTATCCATCACCTCGCTAATGCGGAAGCGCGTGCTCGCGGCAGTCAGCATCGCCCGCATTGTCTCGTTGTCGAGCAACAGGCGCAGGCGTTGCAACACCTCGCGGCGGCGGTCGACATAGTTCTTCTCGTTGAAGTCCCGGTAGAAGAAATCCTGGAGGTCTGGGGGCAGGTTGGCGATGTGGTCTTTGTACTTGTCGTAGCCGTTGGTCAGGAGGTCGCGGAAGGTTTCCAAGGTCGGGTTCGGAAAGGCGACGACCAGCGCGCGCAGCACGCTGCGAAACAACGTTGTCTGCATCGCCGTCATCTTGAATTCGAGGAGCGAGGCAAAGAGGTATTCGAGGAGGTCGACGCTCTGTGCGAGGTCGGTTTGGCCGATGTCGAGCGGGTTGATCGCGACCGGGTTCTGCGGGTCGGGGTCGATGATGACGAGGCGGTCCTGGATCTCGCTGAGGCCACGGATCGGGTCGATCAGGTCGCCCTTGCTGTCCATCAGGATCAGCGACGCGCCGGGGCGTTGGATGTCCTGCATGACCATCGCGTGCAGCAGCGTCGTCTTGCCCCGGCCGGGCGGCGAGACGATCCAATGCCCGGCAAAGCGCGCCTCGTCGGGCAGGGCGAACGGCACATCGATCTCGAAGAGCTGGTGGAATGGCGTGGCACGGATATCGCTCTGGGCCAGCGGAACGCGCACGTCACGGAAGAGGCGCAGATCGGTGATCTCCTGGCCGGAGAGCGGCGCGGCGAGGTCGGGGATCAATTGATCGGGGTCGGGCATCAGGTCGCGCGCGGTGACGCTGAGCGCCGGCGGGTGATTGCCCGCTTGCGCAAGCTCGTCCTTGGTCGCCAGCACGGCGTCGGGCAATGCGTTGCGGAAGGCGGCAAGGGAGCGCGTCAAAGCCTCGGTGAAGATGCCGAGCGTGCGCGGCGCGTCGTGCATCTTCAGCGAATGGATGCGCAGTTCGTCGCGCCAGCGGCCTTGTTCGATCGGATCGGTGGGAAGAGGGGCGACCGGATTGTTGAAGGCTTCCATCTCGTAGAAATCGGCGGCGACGTTGACGATACCGAGCAAGACCGGCAGCACCGGCACGCGCGGGTGCCAGGCATCGACCAGGCGCTGCGCGTAGGAGTCCGCGAAGGTCTCGGTATCGGGGAAGTTGGCGGCGATCGTGTGCTGCTCGACGGAGGCCGCGATCGCCGGGTTCGAGTAAGGCGGCGGCCGGTAGTGGTACCAGCGCAGCGCACCGATAACGCCGAAACCGATCGCGATCGGGACGAGCAGCAGAAAGCTCGTCGCGAGGGCGAAGATCGCCATGACGACGAGTGCGCCGGTGGCCAGGATGTTGACCAGAGGATCGGGTGATCCGGTCGGCCAGCGCGGCATGTGCGACTTCATAGCTCGAACGTCTCCGCCTCCTTGATGTCGCGATTGACGAGCAGCCCGTCCTTGAGGCGGCCGAGCGTGGTGCGCAGTTCCTCGTCGAGCACTTTCGCGCGGGCGTTGTCGAGCGCGTAGGCCGAGAACGAGGGGTTGGTCAGCAGTCGAGCCAGCGTGATCGTCTGCTGCGGTTGTTCGGCGACGCGGACATGCCGCTTCAAGGCGATGCCGGCGAGGAACATCGCCAGTGCGGCGAAGAGCGACGTGCCGCTTACGAAATCGCCGCCATGGCCGTTGCCGCCGAGCGTCATGCCGAGCCCGGCGACGCATCCGCCGAGCAACACCAACGGCGCCAGAGCCTTCAACAGCGTCGAGAGCGTGCGCTGCGACCCGGAGGGCGGCGGCACCTCGGAGTCGGTGACGATATAGTGCCGGCCGAGCCCGCGCTCCTCGATGATCGCCTTCTCTTCTTCGGAAAAGAGGACGGTGCAATCGACGTAATGGAGCTTCTTGTTCGGGAGGAGCCCGTCTGCTTGGCGGTGCCGGATCGAGACGCGCACGGTTTAGATGCGGCGCGGGTCCATCGGCGAGGGCTGCGACGACTGGTTCATCGCGTTGACGATCCGGTCGGTACGCTTGTCCGCGTTGTAGCTGCCGACCGACACCATCGCCCAGATCGTCGCGGGCAGCCAGCCGATCACGGTCAACTGCAGAAGCAGGCAAATGAAACCCTGGCCAATCTTTCCGATCGTGAAAAAGGAGATCCACGGGAAAAACAGGGCAACCAGGTAGCGCATGGCATTACTCCCCGATTTTTTTATCGTGACGAGTTACAGGGAGAATTGCAGCGCAACCACAAGGTGAGAGTCAACGACAAAAAGAGAGCCGGGTTGGACCCCGGCTCTCTTGCTCCCCCAATGAGGGGGTGCGGCGGGTCTTACGCGGCGGTCTTCCGCGCCTCGATCCAGCCGTGGATCTCCGACCTGAGAAACCCGACCCGTCCGCGAGCGTGCCGCGAAAAGCGAATGCGCTTCGGGAACCAGCCGTCCTTTTCCCAGCGCCGGAGTGTTTCCCGGCTGACGTTGAGGAGCGTGCAGACCTCCTTTACCGTATAGAACCCATCCATCACGATTACTCCCTCGCATGAGCGAGCCACCGCGATGGCCCCAGGAAACCCGGGAGCCACAACGCTACGCCAAATGCGCGCTATGCGGCAATATAGCGGCCGTCCCTGCGGGCAACTTGATTGGCCTTGATGAGCGCGGTGAGCGCGTTCGATACCGACATCTCACCCGCTTTGTCGCCTTTGAGTCCCATCTTTTCGAGGATCTCGCTGCGAGATAGGCCGTCACTGGCGCGGATGACTTCCAGAATCTGCTCGCGCTTGCTGCCGCGGCGGGCCCGCGGTTGGCCGCGCCCGGTCGCGGCTTGTCGCGGCGGCGCGGCCTTGCCGGTCTTCACGGCTTCGTAGGCGTCGATCGCCGACAGCTCGCGATTGATCTCCGCGAGATCGGCTTCGAGTTGTTGCTGTTTGTTAAATATGGATTCGCGTTCGGCATGAAGCCGTTCGCGTTCGCGCGTTATGAACTCCCGGAATGTGTCAGCCATTTCAGTCCTCCGGTTTCGATAGGAGGGTTTGTAGCTTGGCTTCCCATTTGAGCAAAGCCTCACGCTGCTCTTCCATGTAGTTGTAGCGATCGTAGATCGCCTCTACAGGATCCTTCGCTGAAGCATGCGACAGCAGCATCTCTTTGATGTGCGGGGGTACGCGAAGCCTGGCGAGGCCTGTCGAGAACGTCCTCCGGAGATCGTGAAGCGTCCACGGCGCTACGCCATCAAGCTGCTTGTCGAAGGCTATCTTGCATTTGGAGAAACCGTTGAACGGCGAGTCGCTGCCGCGAGCGAGGAATACATATCCCTCCTTCGGCGCTTCCACCAGAAGTGCCTGCGCCATAGGCGTGAGGGGTATTGAGTGCTGACGCTTCTTCATCGCGTCGGTCGGCCAATGAAGGACATCGGTCTGAACGTACTCGCCGCGCAGCGCGGCGATCTGTGACCGGCGCTGTCCCGTTATGATGAGGAGCTGTACGATCTTGGCGAATGTCGAGCCATCGGCAATCGTCTTGGTCAGCACTTCGCGCAATTCGTTATCGGTAAGCGTCCGTTCGCGCGCGGTCGCATGTGCAGGGGGTGGAACGCCATCAAGCGGGCTGCGCGCGACGATCCGTCGCTGAGCTGCCCAGCGGAACATGAGCCGAGCCGCGGCAAAGACGTGAATGCAGGTTCCAGGAGTCGGCAAGAGCTTGTCGATAAGCTGCATCACGTCATGGGTTGCGATCTCGGAAATCCCTTTGCGGCCCAGCTTCGGAACCAGGTGCTTCAGGATGAGCCGTTCGGTATCCCTGGCCGTCCGCACTCGGTTTTTCTGGCTCGTGTGCGTCTGTTTGAACAGCGCGAACGCTTCCTCAAAGGTGAGGCTCGGCGCGTCATCGCGTAACCCGAGCCTGATCTGGGCGAGCCGATCGCCGGCAACCTTGCGGGCTTTGGCGAGCGTGAGGTGGTTGGGGTCGTAGCGGCCGATCGACTCCCATTTGCGGTCGCGTTCCTTGCCGTGGACGATGACGAAGGTTTTAGCGCCGTTGGAGGTGACGCGAACGGCGAAGCCCCTAAGAGCTGCGTCGAAGTAGGTGGCGCGACCCTCCGTCTTCAGGTTCCTCAGCGCCAGATCGGTGAGCGTAATGACAGGCACCCTCTCCTCCTTGGGCTACAGCCGGGCTACAGGAATGGCCTGGGTAGCAGCGCAGCAGCGTATGCCACTGCGAGCATCACATTTAGGAGAAGTTACCGCAATATCAGAGAGTTACGTTGGCACGATAGTGCACGCCGAGGCAAGGTGGGGCACCCCAAAATGGGCTTAGGAAACCGATGCTCTATCCGGCTGAGCTACGGGGACGCGCGCGGCGCTAGGATACCGGCGGCCCCGGCGCGGAACAACCCGGCGTTTTTCCCTGGCGGCGTTGACGATCGGGTAAGCCGCGGTCGGGTAGCTTTGGCCGCCGCACCCCGACGGGCGGCGACGCAGGCGCGGAGGCGGCCGATGCCCGATCGAGCGAACCCAAGCGACAGACTGGCGCGGAACGCCTGGCTCCGCGCGCTGCAGGCGACCGCGGCGCTTGGCGACAGCCCGACGCTCACCCTGCCGGTCGTCATCGAGCGGATCGCGGCGGCATCCCCCGACGCCCCGGCGCTCATCGGCGAAACGGCCGCACTGAGCTACCGGCAACTCGCCGCGGGTATCGACGCCTATGCCGGCTGGGCGCTGCGCCACGGCATCGGGCGCGGCGACATGGTCTGCCTGGTGATGCACAACTGCCCGGAATACCTGGCGATATGGCTCGGCATCAGCCGCGTCGGCGGGGTTGTTGCGCTGCTCAACACGCACCAGACCGGCGCCGCGCTGACCCATGCGATCGACACCGTCGCGCCCAAGCACCTGATCGCCGGCGCCGGGCTCGCCGAGCCCGTCATGGCGGTGCGGCCGGCGCTGCGCAGCGCCCCGGCGATCTGGACCCACGGCGCGGATCACGCCGGCGCCCGTCGCATCGAGCGCGAGATCGACGAACACAAGCAGCCCAGCGGCAGTGCCGCCGGGTACCCGGCGCCCACCCTTGCCGACCGCGCGCTGTGCATCTACACCTCGGGCACCACCGGCCTGCCGAAAGCGGCGAATGTCAGCCACTTCCGGGTGATGCAGTGGAGCCGGTGGTTTGCCGGGATGATGGACGCGCAGCCGAGCGACCGGATGTACAACTGCCTGCCGATGTATCACAGCGTCGGCGGCGTGGTGGCGACCGGGGCGATGCTGGTCAGCGGCGGCTCGGTGGTGATCCGCGAACGGTTCTCGGCGAGCCGTTTCTGGGACGACATCGCGGCGAGCGAGTGTACCGTGTTTCAGTATATCGGCGAATTGTGCCGCTATCTGGTCAACGCCCCGCCGCACCCGCGCGAGCATGCGCACCGCCTGCGCCTCTCCTGCGGCAACGGGCTGCGCGCCGATGTGTGGGGCGAATTCCGCCGCCGCTTTGCGATCCCGCGCAACCTCGAGTTCTACGCCGCGACCGAGGCCAATTTCTCGCTGTTCAACGGTGAGGACGAGCCCGGCTCGATCGGCCGCATCCCGCCGTTTCTGTCGCACCGTTTCCCGGTGGCGCTGGTCAGGTTTGATGTCGAAACCGGTGAGCCGGTGCGCAACCGGGATGGGCTTTGCATGCGCTGCGCGCCAGACGAGACCGGCGAGGCGATCAGCCGGATCACCGATCGCGGGGCCAATGGCGGCAGCCCGTTCGAGGGCTATACCGATCGCGGCGCCTCGGCAAGAAAGGTGCTGCGCGACGTGTTCGAGCCGGGCGATGCCTGGTTCCGCTCCGGCGATTTGATGCGCAAGGACGCGCGCGGCTTCTATTACTTTGTCGATCGCATCGGCGACACGTTCCGCTGGAAAGGCGAGAACGTCTCGACCGGCGAGGTCGCCGAGGCGATCACCGCCTGCCCCGGTGTGAGCGAGGCGGTGGTTTACGGCGTCGCCGTGCCCGGCGCCGATGGCCGCGCCGGCATGGCGACGATCGTCGCCGGCGACGGGTTCGATTTTGCCGCGCTGCGGCGGCACCTGGCCGCGGCGCTGCCCGAGTACGCCCGGCCGGTTTTCGTGCGGGTGCGCGCGGCGCTCGATGTCACCGAAACCTTCAAGCAGAAAAAGCAGGATCTGGTGCGCGAGGGGTTCGATCCCGCCGCCACCGGCGATGCCATCTATATCGACGACCGCGCGGCGGGAGCATTTGTGCGGATCGACCCGGCGTTGCACCTCCGCATCATCGCCGGCGAGGTCAGGCTGTGACCGCCGGGCCGCGCCGCACGCCGCTCTGGCTTGCGCTGGGCTTTGCCGCCGGGCTGTCGGCGGCGGTGGCGGCGCTGAGCCTGAGAGGCACCGGCGAGACCGGCGTCCAGCTCGGCGTGATCCTGGTGGCGCGGGTCGCGTTCGTCGCGTTCTTTCCGGCCTATACCGCTGGTGCGCTGAGCCGGCTGGTCGCGTTGCCGGCCCTGGCCCGGCTGGCGCGGCACGGCCGCGAATGCGGCCTGGCCTTTGCCGGCGCGCTCGCGGTGCATCTCGCGATGGTCGGCTGGCTGTTCGTGGTGGCTGCGAAACCGCCGGTCGGCGACGCGGTGATCGCGACGTTCGGCCTCGGCGCGCTGTGGGCCTATGTGCTGACGCTGTTTTCGGTGCCGCGCTTCGGCGCTGTGTTCGCCACCAGAACCGGGCGCGTGTTCCGCACCCTGGGGATGGAGTACATCGCCGCGCTGTTCCTGTACGATTTCGTCGTGCTGCCGCTCGAAACCGGCGTCAGCCACCCGCTCGAATACGCGCCGTTCGTGCTGCTGAGCATCGCCGGCCCGCTTATTCGCCTTGCGGCGCTGCTGCGGCAGGGCCGGGGCATCAGGCGGTATTCCCCGCATCCACCGTAAGCACCGTGCCGGTGATGTTGCGCGCCTTGTCGCCGATCAGGAATTCGACCGCATTGGCCACGTCGTCGATCTCGGCGAGGCGGTGAAGCGCGCTGCGCCGCGCGATCCGGGCGCGCTGCGCAGCATCGAGAGTGTGGGTCATCTCGGTGTCGATAAACCCCGGCGCGACCGCGTTGACGGTGATGCCGAGCGGCCCGACCTCGCGCGCCAGCGAGCGGGTGAAGCCGAGCAGCGAGGCCTTGGTCGCGCTGTAGGCGGCCAGCCCCGTGTACCCGGTCGAACCGACGATCGAGGCGATGTTGACGATGCGGCCGCCGCCATGCGCCATCATCGAGCGCACCGCGTATTTGGCGAGCACGATCGGCGACAGCGTATTGAGCGCGACGAGGCGCTCGATCTCGGCGTCGGGCATCGTCGCCAACACCCCGCTGGTGCCGAGCCCGGCATTGTTGACCAGGCCATAGATCGGCCCGAATTCCTTGCGGAGGCCGGAAACGAACCGGGAAATTTCCGCGGTCTGTGCCAGATCGAACGGCTTAAAGCACAGCGCTTCGGGCGCCTCGGCGATCGCCGCGTCCAGCGCCGCGCTTTGCGTGCGGGCGATTGCGATCACCCGATAGCCGGCGGCGCACAGGGTTTTAGCGATGCCGAGGCCGAGGCCGCGGCTGCCGCCGGTGACGATGACGCTACGCACCGTGGCGCGCCAGTTTGCCGGCGCTGCCGACGTTCAGCCCGTCGACGAAGCGGATCGCCGCCGGCACCTTGTGCGCCGCCAGATCGCGGCGGCACGCGGCGATGATCTCGTGCTGCAGCGCCGCGGTCGCAGCACTGCCGGGTTGCTTCCGCACCACCACCTCGGCAACGACGACCGCGCCGGTGAACGGGTTTTTCCGCGCCTGCACGAGCGACATCTGCACCGCCGGGTGACGGTTGATCACCGCCTCGACCTCTTCGGGATGCACCTTCAGCCCGCCGACATTGATAATCCCGCCGCGCCGGCCCATGAAATGGCAGCGGCCGTCGCGCTCCTCGATGATGTCGCCGGTGTCGACGAAGCCGTCGGCGTCGCGCAGCGCCTGCTCCGCGTCGCCAAGATAGCGGCTCGCGGTGCGCGGCGAGCGGATGCGCAGCGAATGGTCCTCGATCTTGATCTCGACGTCGCCGCGCTGGCCGATCAGCGTGGCGGGAAACCCGGCGAGACCGTCATTGACCGCGAACCCGACCCCGGCCTCGGTCGTCGCGAAGGCATGCGCGACGCCGGCGCCGCGGTAAAATTCCTTGAGGTCGTCGAGGATTGCCTGATCGGCGATCTCGCCCGACAGCCGCACGTATTTCGGCGTGATGCTTCCGGCCGCCGGGCTCATCAGCGCCCGCCGCCAGTGCGACGGGGTGCCCGAGATGTAGGTGACGCCGTGGCGGCCGGCGCGTGCCAGGAAATCGCCGACCGGCTCGCCGGCGTTCGACAGCACCAGCGATCCGCCGCCGAGTACGCCGCGGAAAAACACCTGCAGGCCGCCATAGCGGCGGATGTCGTAAAACGTGCTCCACACCGCGCGGTCGGTCGGCGTGTCGCTGTTGGGCTGGATCGCGCCGACGAGGCTCGCCAGCGTGTGCGCGACCAGTTTCGGCACCCCGGTCGTGCCCGATGTCAACAGCACCCACTCGCTGTCGCAGCGCGGCGTGCGCACCGCTGCGCCGGAGGTGACCAGAGGGCTGCACGTCACCAACCGCACCCGGTCGGGCAGTGCGGATCGGGTGACGATCCCGTCCGAGACGATTGTATCGATCGCGGCGGTTTCGATGACATGCGCGAGATGCGCCGCCGTCACGTCGGGCGGCGACAGCACCAAACGGCGCGCGAGCCCGTCGAGCTCGATGGCCGCGAGCGCGGCGGTGAGCTGATCGGCGGTCGCGACCATGACCGCGGCGCCGGACAGCGCGTCGGGATCGCAATCGAGGCTCGACCCGCCGGCCAGGTCGCCGAGCGCGACGCTATGGCCGGCGCCGTGCAGAAAGCGCGCCGGAAGGTCCTGTCCGCGCGCGATCAGGCACCACAGCGAATTGTCACTCGGCGTTATGCTCACGCGCCGCCGCCTCATAGAGCTTCACGAACGCGCCGATCGTCACCGGAAAATTCTCATCGCTGTCGCCCTGGAACGGGTCGCAGCCCAGAGCATCTTCGAGCCGCGCGACGATGACCGCAAAGCACAGCGAATCGAGGCCGGAATCGAGCAGCATCGTGTCGTCGGCCAGCGGGGCCAGCGTCTTGCTCTGCTCGCGCGCGACCTGTTCGAATTCGGCCAGAATGGTTGACTTTACTGACATGGTTACGATCCCTACATCGATTGTGAAGCAAAACCCGCCCGCGCCAGGCACTCGCCGATCGCCGCCGCGGTCGCCGCCGCCCCCACGTCGACCATGCCGAGATGCGTGGTGCCGGGAACCCGGCGCACCTCCATGTCGGTGAGGAACTGCCGCCAGACAAGCCAGGGCGAGCGCGGTTCGAGGTTCGGCACCTCGTCGGGCTGAATAAAGACGACCTTTCCGCCATAGCGGGCCGGGCGATATGCCTCACCGGCGTTGTAGGTCGCGAGGTAGAGGCGGCGCGACGCCGCGCTCGAACCTTCGATGAGGACCGGCGGCGGCGGCAGCGCCTTGACGCCGCTCGCCGCGAGGTAATCCGACAGGCTGCGCAACCGGCGGACCGCCTCGCGCCATGCGCCGGCGAGCGAATAGCGCCGCAGCGCCCACAGTGCCCGGAACACCTGCCGGCCAAGGACTTCGACGTGACAGCGCAGCGGCCAGGTCTGGCGGCTCGGATAGGTGTCCATCAGCACGACGAGCGGCACCTGGTGCCCCGCCGCGGTCAACACCTGGGCCATCTCCAGCGCTACCAGACCGCCGGCGGAGTAGCCGACGAGCAGGTAGGGGCCGGCGGGGCGAACCTCCCGGATGATGGCGATGCTGTATTCGGCCATCTCGCGGATGCTGTCGCACGGCGCCTCGTCGCCCCCCAGGCCGCGCGGCTTGATCGCGTAGACCGGCATCGTGCCGGGCACCGCACTGGCGATCGGCCCGAGCTGCAGGATGCTGCCCGGAGCTCCGGGCAGCATGAATACGGGCGGCTCGTCGTTTCCGGGCCGCATCGGCACGCAGGCGCCGGCCGACAGGGCCGCCGCACCCTGGGCGCGCAACCACGAGCGCCCGGCGCGCACGCTGCGAAACAGGCGGGCCGCCGCTTCCTGCGGCGACTGGCCATTTGTCGCCGTCTTATCGTCCTGTGCCGGGGTGCCGCCCAACGACGCCATTTCTACGGTCAGACCCACCGCTCCCTCATTGCTGCCGATTTTCGCGAATCCGGCACCCGCCGGAAATCACGTACTCCACGGAAATCACGTACTCCACTGTGTCGATCAGGTCTTAACCTCCGGTCAATGGGCGCCTCAACGCCGCGCCGCATCGAGCGCCTCGACGAGCCCGGCGACGTCGCCGAGGCCGGTTTCGCCATGGGTCACACACGCGCGAACCACCGGCCGCCCTTCGAACATCGCCACCGACACCCAGGCCGCGCCAGACGCAAGAACCCGACCAACCAGCACGCGGACATCGGCAGAGCCGCGCGGCGGCTCGGCGCACACCACGGCCATCGGCGACCGGTTGGCGATCGTCCAGCCGCGGCTGCGCAGAGCCGCCTCAAGCTCGGCGGCCAGCGCGACCGCGCGCTCGACGTGCCGCGCGTGGCCGGCCCAGCCCGCCGCCGCCAGCGACATGAACAGGCGCAGTCCGAGAAACCGCCGCGACCACTGCACCGAGGTAACGTACGGGTCGACGCCGCCGATATTTGACGGCATGTAGCCGGTCGACACCCGGAACGCGGCCGACAGCAGGTCGGGGTGTCGGGTGAGGAACATGCCGCAGCCCATCGTCGTCGCAAACCATTTGTGCGCGTCGATCGTCGCCGAGTCGGCCGTCTCGATGCCATTCAGCACGCCGCGCAGCGTGTCCGATGCGATCAGCCCGCCGCCCCAGGCAGCATCGACGTGAAACCAGGTTTCCGCATCACCGGCGATCGCCGCACACTCCGCGAGCGGATCGACCATCCCGGCATTGGTGGTTCCGGCAGTGGCGACGACCATCACCGGAGCGCAGCCGGCCGCCCGGTCGGCGACGATCGCCTCGGAGAGCGCTGCCGCCTCCATCCGGCCGGTGCCGTCGGTCGCGATCAATCGCACCGCGTCGCGCCCGATGCCGGCCTGGTGCGCGATCTTGAACCAGGCGAGATGGCTTTCGCGCGACACGTAAAACACCGGGTCGCCGGCAAAGGCGCGCGCTCCCCTTGTCGCGAAATCGGGGTGGGCGCGGGTCAGCGCGCAGATCAGCGCGGTGCAGTTGGCCTCCGCGCCGCCGGTCGTGAAATGCCCGGTCGTCTCGCCCGGAAACCCGGCGCGCCGGGCCACCGCGCGGATCGTGTGCGCCTCGATCTCGACGGCGGCCGGCGAGGTCGTCGAGGTAGCGAGCTGCGGGTTGAACACCGAGACGATGCGGTCGGCGGCCTGTGCCGGGTAGGTCGGCGCCGGGTTGAACAGCCCGAAATAGCGCGGATGCGTCATATGGGTGACGCCGCGCTCAAGCTGGGCGACGACCCACGCGAACAACTCTTCGGCCGGGCGCGGCGCCGCGAAATCGCATTCCGCCAGGTCATGGCGCAAGGCGGCAAGATCGAGCGTCGGCGTCACCGCGCCGGCGGCGACGCGATCGCCGGCCGCGAGCAGGCGCTGCGTCAACGCGTCATCCCATCGCTCGCGTGCGGCGCGCGACGGAAACAGCGCCGGGTCGGGCGCGAGGTCCGCGGGGTCCTGCGGCGCGACAGTACCGTCAGCCATAGGCGCGAGCATCCCTCGACCGACGGCCGCGCACGAGCGGAGCCGCCGATCCAAGCGGGGCGGACCGGCCCTCGGCGAGCAGCGACAGCCAATTCGCAAACAGCCGGACCGCGGCCGGCCGCCACGGGTCCGACACGGTCTGCTCGGCCATCAACAGCTGGAAACCGGGCAGCAGCTCGGCGTCGCGCTGACGCATCGCCTGCTCGCGAAAGCCCAGCAGCGCATCGGCGGTCGCCGCATCGAAATAGCCGGTCGGCATATCCGGGTAGTCGTCGCGCTCGCCGGCGAGGTAGCGGCCGACATCGCGGCGGTATTCGCGCAGCAGCGCCCCGGCATCGTATTCCGGGTGGCCTTGCAGAAACACAAAGAGACTTTTCTGGCGCTTGATGAAGATGTCGGCGCCGGCACCGGCGGCGCGCGACAGGATCCGATAGCCGCGCGCGACCAGCGCCTCTTCCGACAGGCCGTTAAAGCGGGAATGCGGGGTCCGCCACCGCGCCGTGCCAAGCGTGACCAGCGGATGCTCGGCGACGCGCACGCAGTCGAAGACACCGGAGAGCTTGGCGCCGCGCGGGCACCGCTCGATCCGGTCGAGATGATACACCGCGGCATGCGCCGCGAGGCACGACCATACCGTCGCCGTGGTGTGCTCGGCCGCCCAGTCGATCAGCCGCGCCAGGGTCGGCCAGTAGGGCTCGTCGTCGAGATTGGCCGCGCGCGGCTCGGCCCCGGTAACGATCAGGCCGTCGAGCGCGGCGTCCCACAACCCGGCGATGTCCTCGTGGTTCTCATCGACGTGCCGCCGGGCGGCATCGGAGCGCTCCAGCCCGGGTATCGAAAACACCCGCAGGCTGAGCGGCCGGTTGCCGGCGGCGCTCTGCAGCAGCTCGCGGAACTGGCGTTCGGTGCTCTTCAGCGCGGCATCGGGCATGTTGTTGATGAGCCCGACCGCGATCGGCCGCGCCAGGTCGGACAGCAGAACCTTGCGCCTATTCGGCTCAAACAACTGCGCACACATCGCGCACTCCCGGCCGCGCCACCGCCACTACTCGACAACCATAATCGCGCTGCCCGCCATCATCGTTCCCAGTGCCTGATCGAGGTCAGCGATAATGTCGTCGACGTGTTCGATGCCGACACTCATCCGGATCATCTCGGGCGTCACGCCGGCCTTGCGCTGCTCGGCCGCCGGCATCTGGCGATGCGTCGTCGACGCCGGGTGGCAGGCCAGCGACTTGGCGTCGCCGAGGTTGACCAGCCGCTTGACGAGCTTGAGCGCGTTGTAGAAGCGCACGCTGCCGTCATAGCCGCCGGCGGTGCCGAAGGTCAGCAGCGAGCAGGCGCGGCCGCCGAGATATTTCTGCGCCAGCGGATGATACGGGTTGTCCGGAAAGCCGACGTAATTGACCCACTCGACGCGCTTGTCGCCGCGCAGAAACTCGGCGACGCGCCGCGCATTCTCGACATGCCGCTCGATCCGCAGGGCAATCGTTTCGATGCCTTGCAGCAGCAGAAACGCGCTCATCGGCGCCAGCACGGCGCCGGTGGTGCGCTGGTAAAGGCTGCGGCAGCGGGCGATATAGGCCGTCGCCCCGAAATGCTCGTTATAGACGAGGCCGTGGTAGGACTCGTCGGGCTGGCTGAACATCGGAAAGCGCTCGGCATACCGAGCCCACGGAAACCGGCCGCTGTCGACGATCGCGCCACCCAGCGTCGTGCCGTGGCCGCCCATGAACTTGGTCAGCGAGTGCACGACGATGTCGGCGCCGTAGTCGAACGGCCGCAGCAGGATCGGCGTCGCCACCGTATTATCGACGAGGAGCGGCACGCCGGCGCTGTGCGCCACCTCGGCGATCGCCTCGATATCGCAGATGTTGCCGGCCGGGTTGCCGACGCTCTCGCAGAACACACCGCAGGTCTCGCCATCGATCAGCGCGGCGATGTCGGCGGGCTGGTCCGATGTGGCAAAGCGCACCGAGATGCCGAAGCTCGGCAGCAGGTGGCCGAACAGTGTGTGCGTGGTGCCGTAAAGCTGCGGCACCGAGACGATGTTACGGCCCATCCGGGTCAGGTTGAGCACCGCATAGTGCAGCGCCGCCTGCCCCGAGGCGACGCACAGCGCCTCCAGGCCGCCCTCAAGCGCCGCGACGCGCTTGTCGAGCACGTCGGTCGTCGGATTGTTGATCCGGGTATAGCGAAAGCCCGGCGTTTCCAGGTTGAACAGGGCGGCGCCATGCTCGGCACTGTCGAAGGCGTAGGCGACGGTCTGATAGATCGGAACGGCGACCGCCTTGGTCGTCGGATCAGCCTCGTACCCGCCGTGCACCGCGATCGTTTCGTTTCGCACCAGATGCCCTCTCCGTATCAACCCTTTCCGCCGGCCCGGAAGCCGCCGCACCGGCATTCTCCGCCGCGGCAGTTAATCTTGGATTTCCCGTCTTGGTTAATCCGCGGCATCGGCGATCAGCCGCCCCGCGACGCGCGATCCCTCAGGCAAAAGCGCTGGGGCCGCGACCGCCAGCATATCGCGAAACGCCGCCCACAACGGCAGAATCCTGTCGTCGGGCGTCAGGTGGCGGGCCAGCGCGCCGTGCCCCTCACCGTCATCCGAGTCGAACCGGATGTGCTGCTCGAGAAAGAATTTGAACGCGCCCGGGCCGGCGCCTCGCCATTCCGTGACCCGCAGGATGGCGTTGAACACCCGGGTCAGCCCGCCATCCTCGTAGCTCGCGATGCTGGCCGCGCGGACAGCATCGTCGAGGCTGCGGGCCAGCGCCAGATAGGACTGCCCGACCCCGCTCAACTCATCGTCGCGGGCGATCGTCTGAAACGCCAGCAGACGCCGCATGAACTCGTCGTGGTCGAGCTTCTCGCGGATCTCGGTGACGCCGGGCCACGGCGACAGATTGTCAGTGTCGCATTCGCCCTCGCGCAGCCTCTGCAGCTGCGGGTCGGCCGGATGGAGCCGGCAGGCGATTTCGAGATTTTCGCGGAACTGGATCGAGAAGTAGTAGTACGCCTTGGCGATCTGCATCAGCTCGGCGGCGGTCAACACCTCCCAGCGCAGCCGGCAGATTTCGTCGATCACCGCCTCAAATGCAAACCGGTCGGGCTCAGCCGACGCGGCGTCGCGACAATAATCCGCATGCACCGAATGGCCCTTCCCGTTCATCATCGCCTCGCACACTATCCGTCTTTACGGCGCTGCCCGCCGCCCAGGGCTCTAGTGACATTACTGTCCTTCCCTTGTTCACAAGAACAACGGGAGGAATTGTCGTCAGAATTTGACTATGTCACTGCTTCTCGCCAAACTCGGCACTACAGTGGTAACGAAACTCGGTCCCTACAAGCAAGAATAAATGGCGTTAAAATTTTATCTTTTTTTGACATAGTTTATAATTGATTAACGCGATCCCCTAAGGTGCTGTGCCATTTCGCTTTCCGGCTCGCCGCGTGACTGACCGGCAGCGGGCGGACGATCGCCGGAGATTCACGCTTTAATGCCTGTCGCCCGGTCGATGGCGGCGCTGTAGAGCGCCGGCGGCCCGTTCGACCCGGCCCGCCTGCCGCCGCTCGACCCGTCGCGACTGCGGCTCGGCGGCTGAGCGCCGGCTCACGCCGGCTTCAGCGGCGGCAGCACCTCGGCCTCGTCGAGGCCCAATTCGTAAAGCCCCATGTGATAGAGGCAGAAATCCGCCGGCGGCGGGTGCAGCGGGCCGAGCGCGCCGTCGCGAAACAATTGTTCGAGCCGCGACGATTTGAAGATGCCGTGCGCGCCCCCGAGCGTCAGCGCCGTGCGCGTGACATGGCTGACCGCCTCGCCGACCAGGTATTTGGCGCGATAGAGCGCGGCGGTGGTCTCTTCCGTCGCGCCGTCGCGGTCGCTGAGCCAGGCCGAGCGGTAGGTGACGAGCCGGGCCGCGTCCAGTTGGGCGCTGAGTTCGGCGACATGGCGGCGCACATCGGGATGATAGGCGAGCGGCTGGGCATAGCCCTCCGGCCGGCGGTCATGGACCACCCGGCGCAACTCGTCGAACGCCGCCTGCGCGACGCCGAGATAGACCGGCGTGTACGAGCCCCAGAACCAGTTGAGATAGGTGTGGCGAAAGCTGCGCATGTCGTCGGAGCGGAACAGCACCGCGCTGTCCGCCAGCCGGCAATCGTCGAGGATCAGCGCGTCGCTGCGCGTCGCGCGCATGCCGAGCACGTCCCAGTTCGGATCGACGCGGCGCCCGGCCGCGACCCGCGGCAGCAGCAGGATCATCCCGGCCGACGGGCTCGTCGCGTCGTCGGGATAGGCCATCACCAGCACATAATCCGCCGCCTCGATCATCGAGGCGAACATCTTGCGGCCGGTCACGCTGTAACCGCCCTCGACCCGCCGCGCCCGGGTTTTCAGCGGCCGTTCGCCGATCAGCGAGGTGGTGACGGGCTCGGAGAAATTGCCGGCGATCAGCCGCCGCTCGCGCACCACGAGGTCGGCGACCCGGCGCTTCACCTCGGGCAACACTTCGGGGCTTTCCAACAGCGGCATCACCACCGATGCGTGCATGTTAAAGGCGAGCGCGGTCGACGGGCAGCCCCGCGCCAGCGCCTCATAGGCGATCGTGTGATCGAGCAGCGAATGGCCGGCACCGCCCCACTCGGTGGCGACGGTCAGCGCCAGAAACCCCTCTTCGCGCAGCCGCTGATAGTTCTCGACCGGGTGGCTCGCCTCGCGATCGTGTGCGGCGGCGCGCACCGCGAAATCCGCCGCCAGCTCCCGGCATTGCCGCTGCAGAAGCTGCTGATCCGGGGTGAGCTGGAAATCCACGGCAGTCGATCCTTCGGCGCCGGCGCGGGAAGCGGCCCGCCTACCACGGCATCGTGGTGAGGTTGGACATTGGCGGTGTCAGATATTCAGGCACCGGGAGCATATCGCGGTTCCATGCCTCCCACAGCCCGCGCAGTTCGGCAAGCAGGGCTGGCTGCTTGGCCGACAGGTCACCGCGCTCTCGCGAGTCGTAGTCGATGTCGAAGAGGAATTCGCGTTCGGCCATCTTGAGGTATTTCCAGCCGCCGCGGCGCACCGCGCGCTGCTGCCGGTTGCCCATGCGCCAATAAAGCGTGCGCTCGAATTCTGGCGCCGATCCGGTCAGCACCGGCAAGAGGTCGACGCCTTCGAGCGGATGGGAGGGCGCCGCGGCGACGCCGGCGGCGGCGAGGCAGGTCGCGGTCAAGTCCATGGTGATGCCCACCTGGTCGGTGACCCGTCCGGGCGCGATGCGGCCCGGCCACCAGCAGATCTGCGGCACCCGGAGCCCGCCTTCGAGCAGGTCGAATTTGCGGCCGACAAACGGCCAGATTTTCGAGAACCGCTCGCCGCCGTTGTCGCTGGTGAACACGACGAACGTGTCGCGGCCGCCGGGCGCGCGGCGCACCGCCTCGATCACCCGGCCGATCCCGGCGTCGAGGATCTGCATCATCTCGCCGTAGATGCGGGTCGAGCCGCCTTCGGTGATCTCGGTGCGCACCAGCTCGCGCTCCCGCGCCGCCGCCTCGACCGAGGGTGCCGACCACGGCCAGTGCGGCGCGGTGTAATGCAGGCTGAGGAAATAGGGCTGCGGCGCCGCGGAGGCCGTTTCCACCCATGCGGCGGCCCGGTCGCTCAACAGATCGGTGACGTAGCCGTGCTTCTCGACCGGAGTTTCGCCCTCGTAGAGGTCGTGCTCGCCGCCGTCGCCGCGGTGTGTGTAATACCCGGTGAAGCCGCCCATGATGCCGAAGAATTCGTCATAGCCGCTCTTCAGCGGGCTGTAGAGCGGCAGGTAACCGAGGTGCCATTTGCCGATCAGCGCGGTGCGATAGCCGGCACCGTGCAGCATGCCCGGCAGCGTCGGATGCTCCGGCGGGATGCCCATGTCGGGCTGCTCGCGGTCGGTCCAGCGCAACGGCTCTACAAGGCCGAGCGGCAGCCGGTACTGGTAGCGGCCGGTGATCAGCGCGACCCGCGTGTTGGTGCACAGCGCCGAGTTGGCATAGGCCTGCGTGAAGCGGATGCCCTCGGTGGCCAGCCGGTCGAGCACCGGCGTCGCGTAGTCGGTCTGGCCGCTGCAGCCGAGATCGGCATAGCCGCAATCGTCGACGACGATAAACAGGATGTTGGGCCGGGCTGCTGGCATCGTATCGGCTCCCTGGTTCGCGCGCGGCGGATTAGCGCTTATAGCAGACGGGCGGCGACAGGGCAGCGCCGGCTGCCGGCTGACAGCCGCCACCATTGCCGCTAGCATTCGCGAAACGGGTTAGGCGCGGCGCCGCACGGCCCGCTGCGTAGCGAGGGAGCGCGAGAAGGCATGCCGATCATCGACGCGCAAATCCACACCTGGGGCAGCGGGCTGCCGAGCAATCAGTCGCATATCCAGGTGACGCATTTCACGCCCGCCGAGGCGATCGCGCTGATGGACGAGGGCGGGGTCGACGGCGCGGTGATCCACCCGCCGGGCTGGGACCCGAACGCGACCGAGATGGCGTTCGGCGCGGTGCGCGCCTATCCCGGGCGCTTTGCGATCATGGGGTCGCTGCCGCTCGACCAGCCGGAATCAAAGGGGCGCATCGCAGGCTGGCGGTCGCAGCCCGGCATGCTCGGCCTGCGCTACACGTTTCTGCACGACCCCGCCCGGCAGCGCCTGCATGACGGCGCCTATGAGTGGCTGTTCGCCGAGGCGGAAAAAGCCGGCGTGCCGATCGCCACGCTGGCCACCGACTCGCTGGACTATCTCGGCCGCGTCGCCGAGCGCCATCCCGGCCTGCGGCTGACGATCGACCATCTCGGCGGCCGCGGCGGGCTGACGACGCTGAAGGACCACGCGGCGATGACCCACATCCCGCAGCTGGTGGCGCTGGCCAAATTCCCCAACGTCGCGGTCAAGGCGACCGGCGCGCCGGGCTATTCCGCCGAGCCCTACCCCTACAAGACGATGCAGGGCTATCTGCGGCAGATTTACGACGCCTTCGGCCCGCACCGCATGTTCTGGGGCACCGACATCACCAAGATGCCGTG
>DATLRD010000081.1:0-7920 GCA_035534855.1 Allostellaceae bacterium
GGCGATTTCGACCTCGCGATCCGCTATGGCAGCGGGCGCTATCCAGGGATCGAGGTCGAGTTGCTGCTGAAGAACGAGGTTTTCCCGGCGTGCAGCCCGCGGCTATTGGAGGCCGGGCCGCCGCTGCACACGCCCGAGGATCTGCGCCATCATGCGCTGATCCACGATCAGGCGGTCGACCGCGACCCGCTGGCGCCGACCTGGACGATGTGGCTGAAGGCGGCCGGCGTCACCGGCGCCCCGACCGCGCCGGGCCTCACCTTCAGCGTCGGCTACATGGCATTGGACGCGGCGATCGCCGGCCACGGCGTGGTGCTCGCCTACAGCACGATCGCCGCCGCCGACCTCGCCGCCGGGCGCCTCGTGCGCCTCTTCTCGTTGGCGCTGCCCGACCTGTTCGCCTATTACATCGTGACCGCACCCGGCGCCCTCGACCGGCCCAAGGTCAGGGCGTTCCGCGACTGGCTGCGCCAGGAAGCCGACGCGACGCCGCCCTAAGGGGACCAACGGCGCCGGCGACCGCAAGGGGTCAGTGCTGAAAGCCGAACAGCGCCTGGGCGTTGTGGTGGAGGATCCTGTCGCAATCGGCCGGCGGCAGGCCGAGCCGCTCGATATAGGCAAAGGTCTCGCCATAGGTCTCGTAATCCTGCAACACCGGATAATCGCTGCCGGTCACGAGGTGGTCCGCGCCGAAGGCTTCGTAGGCGCACATGAATGCCGCCTTCGAGCCGTAGCACACCGTGTCGTAATAGACCTTGCGGGCGGTGACGCTCGGCGCCTCGGCGAGGTTCGGGTGGTCGCGCTGGCCCTGCTGGTCGAGCCGGTTGAGCAGCATCGGAATGGGGCCGCCCAGATGCGGCACGATGAAGCGGATGTTGGGATAGCGGTGCGGGATCTGCCGCGCGATCAGGTGCAGGACAAAGGTCGCATCTTCGAGCGAGGTGCCGACCGCGGCGGTGAATTTGTAGTCGTTGATGAACGGCGAGCAGATGCCGGTGACCGCCGGGTGGACGAACAACACCGCGCCGCGCCGGTTCATCTCGGCATAGATCGGCTCGAACTCGGCTTCGGCGACCGAACGGTTGAGGCATGAGATGTTCATGTTGACCCCGACGCAGCCCAGCTGGTCGAGGCCGCGTTCCATCTCGCGCAGCGCCGCGTCGATATGCGGCAACGGCAGCATCACGTAGGAGGCGATCCGGCCGGGATGGCGATGCGCAAGGTCGGCGTAGCCGTCATTGAGCAGCTGCACGGCCCGCACCCCCTCGGCCTCGTCCGGCAGATAGGGCGGGCGGTGCGGCGACAGCACCTGCTTTTCGACCCCGGCGGCATCCATCAGTTCGAGCCGGCCGGTAATGTCGTCGATCGAATCCGACACCGGATGCCTGGCGATCCCGGTCTTGACCGGCACCCCGACCCGCGGCCCAAAGCGCTCGCCCATGAAGTCGCTGAAGGCTTTCGGAATGTAGTGGGCGTGGACGTCGCAGATCATCAGGCATTCCTCCCGTCATGGGCAAAAGCTATACCGCCGGCTGCGGCGCGCCGCCAGGGTGATGGGTTTTTGCGCTGGGCACAGCGGATTGCTATGATCGCCGACAGCGCGGGGCGATACCGGGTTTTCGCCGACGCCGAGGGAAAGAGGGTTGATGCTGTCGCAGTCGTGGGCCATCCAGCGGCGTGTCTGGGGCGCCATCATGATGCGTGAAATCCAGACCCGCTGGGGCCGGCGCAACCTGGGGTTCGGCTGGCTTTTTGCCGAGCCGCTGGTGTTCGCGTTTCCGGTGATCGGCATGTGGTCGCTGATTCGCTCGCCGATCGTGCATGGCATCCCGCTGATGCCGTTGATCTGGAGCGGCTACTTGCCGCTTTTGGTCTTTCGCCATGTCACCGGCAACGCGCTTTATGTGGTGCGCACCAATTCCGCCCTGTTGTATCACCGCTCCGTCACGCCGCTCGACATCATCATCGGGCGTTGCGGGCTGGAGACGATTGGCAACCTTGGCGCGGTGGCGTCGTCGTTCTTTATTCTTTATTTCCTGGGGTTCCTCGACTGGCCGGCGAATGTGCCGCTGTTCATCGCCGGCAATCTCTTTATGGCCTGGTGGGCCCTGGCGGTCGCGCTGCTGGTCGCAGCCACGTGCGAACGCACCGATATCGTCGAGCACGTCTGGCCGGTGCTCTCGTACATGTACCTGCCGGTCTCCGGGTTCTGGTTTCTCGCGGCCTGGCTACCGACGCCGATCCGCCATGTCGCGCTGGCGGTGATGCCCTCGCTGCACGCCTACGAGATGATCCGCGCCGGGCTGCTGGGCAATCGCATCCAGACCTATTACGACCCGATCTACCTGAGCTACTACCTGGCCGTCGTGACCCTGCTGGGGTTGTGGTCGGTGCGCGGCATCCGCCAGCATCTCGAACTGATCGAGTGAGCCGCGGCTTGCGTTGAGTCCACCGGCGCGGCCTCTATAATCGGACAAACCACACGAGGGAGAGAATGCGCCATGTCGGTCGGATTGGGGTCGGTCGGATTGGGGTCGGTCGGATCGGGGTCGGTCGTGTTGGGCGCGGACGGGTACCGCTACGCGGTTGACGATCACTGGGCCAAGCTGCCGCCCGGCTATGAGTTCAACGCCGATGTCGCCGCCGTCGGGGTCGACCGCCACGACAACGTCTATGCCTTCAACCGCGGTCAGCACCCGATGTGCGTCTTCGACCGCGACGGCAACTTCCTGCGCTCCTGGGGCGAAGGGGTGTTCCTGCGGCCGCACGGCGTCTTCATGGCGCCCGACGACACGATCTGGCTGACCGATGACGGCGACCACACGGTGCGCCGGTGCACCCTCGACGGCAAGGTGCTGCTGACCATCGGCATCCCCGGCAAGCCGGCGCCCTTCATGTCGGGCGAGCCGTTCCACCGCTGCACCCACACCGCGATGTCGCCGCAGGGCGATCTCTACATCTCCGACGGCTACGGCAACGCGCGCGTCCACAAATACACCGCCGACGGCCGCCGCCTCTTCTCGTGGGGCGAATCCGGCACCGACGCGGGCCAGTTCAACGTCGCCCACAACATCTGCTGCGATCCCGACGGCTGGGTCTATGTCGCCGACCGCGAAAACCACCGCGTCCAGGTGTTCGACGGCAACGGCCGGTACGAAGCGCAATGGGTCAACATGCACCGCCCCTCGGGCCTCTACATGGAGGGCGGCACGCGGACGCCGCGCTTCTTTATCGGCGAGATCGGCCCGGACATGCCGGTCAACATCGACATCCCGAATTGCGGGCCGCGGGTCAGCATCTACAGCCACAAGGGCGAACTGTTGGCGCGGCTCGGCCACCCGCATGCCGGGCTCGCCACCGGCCAGTTCATCTCGCCGCACGGCATTTGCGTCGACTCGCACGGCGACATCTATGTCGGCGAAGTCTCGTTCACCAATTGGGGCCGCCGCGTCCGCGCCAAGGGCGAAGACCTGCCGCCGGGCCTCAGGAGCCTGCAAAAGCTGGTGAAAATCGGCTGACCGGCGAGCACTACCGGCGCGCGCGGATCGCGGGCACGACGCACAAAAGCGACAGGGGACTCAAGATGGCGGATGGGTGGGAGGGGCCGGCGGTCGCATGGGACCGCGCGGCCGATATTGTCGTGATCGGCGCGGGGGCGACCGGGCTCCCGGCGGCGATCGTCGCGCGCGAGGCCGGCTGCTCGGTGATCGTGGTCGAGGCCGAAGCCGATATCGGCGGCCATGCCATCACCAGCGGCGGCAACGTGCCTCTGGGCGGCGGCACCAGCGTGCAGCAGCAGTATGGCATCGAGGATTCCCCTGACCTGTTGTTCCGCGATCTCACCGACTGGTCGGTGGTCGGGCCCAACGGCTTTCCCGATTATCGCTACAACGATCGTGAAATCATCCGCGCCTTCGCCGACAACAGCGCGCCTGCCTTTGAATGGCTGCTGGCGCATCGCGTCGTTTTTGTCGACAAGGCGCCCGACGCGGTCGGCGGCAACTCGGTCGGCAACTCGGTGCCGCGCGAGATGCACTGCATGGTCGGGGACTGGCCGACGGTGCAGACCGGCAAGCCGGCCGAGCCGGCCGTGCAGAAGACCCGTTCCTCCGGCAATGGCCTGATGCGGCCGCTCGAGGTCGCGGCCCGCAAGGCCGGCGTCGAGATCCTGCTCGAGCACCGGATGACCGCGATCCACCGCCAGCGGCCGAATGGCGGCCCGGTACTCGGCATCGCGGTCGACCATAAGGGCGCCAGGTTGAGCATTCGCGCGCACAAGGCGGTCATCATCGGCACCGGCGGCTCGACCGGCAACGTCAACTTCCGCCGCATGTTCGACCCGCGCCTGACCGAAGAATATTGCGGCCTCGCCGGCATGCCGTGGTCCGACCAGGACGCCAGCGGCGAGCTCGCGGCGATGGCGGTCGGCGCCTCGCTGTGGGGGTTTTTCAACCAGACCGGCGAATTCGGCGCCAACGTCACCAAGCCGGGCTCGATCGGCTGCCAGTACAATTACCGAAATCTCCAGTGGATGCCCGGCAGCCGCGTCTTCGAGCGCGCCCGTGCCTGTGGCCTCAAGGTGGCGAACTGGCAGAACCTCATCCTGGTCAACATGCTGGGCCGGCGCTTTTATGACGAGACCGGCGGGCAGTACATCGCCAACAACCACAATTCGATCGAGCCCTATGTGCAGGGCAGCTATCTCAACGCCAAGAACGCCAAATTCAATCCGAGCAATTTCCTCAACGCGGCGCTCGCCGGGATCGACGACGGCCACAATGGCGGCGGCCCGATCTGGGCCATATTCGACAGCGACGCCGTGGAGCGCGAGGGCTGGCAGCCGACGCCGCCCCATGTCGACATCGCCGCCGGCTTCTTTTTCAGCGCCAACCGGCTGGCCGATCTGGCCGAGAAGATCGTCATGAAATACCAGCGCATCGCGATGCCGCCCCCGGCCCTGCAAGAAACCGTGGCGCGCTACAATTCCTTTGTCGATGCCGGGGTCGATGCCGATTTCGGCAAGCCCGCGCCGCTCTACAAGATCGCCCGGCCACCCTTTTATGCCGCCTGGGCCACCCCGGTCGTGCATGACACCCGCGCCGGGCTGCGCATCAACGGCAAATGCCAGGTCATCGACCTCAATGGCGAGATCATTGCTGGCCTCTATTGCGGCGGCGAGTCGGCCGGCGGCTTCAGCCAGCACGGGCTTGCCCGCGCCGCCTGCCAGGGCTACATCGCCGGCCGCGTGGCGGCCGCCGCGCCGCCGCTCGACGCGGCGCTTGATTGAGATTGGGGAGGATGCGATGCCGATTGTCGACGCCCAGATCCACACCTGGGGCACCGGCCTGCCGAGCAACCAGTCGCATCGCCAGGTGAGGCATTTCACCCCCGCGGAGGCGATCGCCCTGATGGACGAGGGCGGCGTCGATGCCGCAATCATTCATCCGCCGGGCTGGGACCCGGGATCGACCGAGATGGCGCTGCAGGCGGTGCAGGACTACCCTGGCCGCTTCGCCATCATGGGCGCCCTGCCCCTCGACCGGCCGCAATCGCGCGACCGCATCGCGACCTGGCGCCGGCAGCCGGGCATGCTCGGTCTGCGCTATGGCTTCCTCAGCGATCCGCCGCGGCGCTGGCTGGCCGACGGCACGCTCGACTGGCTATGGGCGGAAGCGGAGAAGGCCGGCGTGCCGATCGCCATGCTGGCGACCGACTCGTTGGCCGAGATCGGCGGCATCGCCGAGCGCCACCCCGGCCTCAAGCTGACGATCGATCATCTCGGCGGCCGCGGCGGTACATCGACGCTGAGGGACGCCGCCGCGATGACCCACATGCCGGCGCTGCTGGCCCTGGCGAAGTTCCCGAATGTCGCGGTCAAGGCGACCGGCGTGCCGCATTATTCCGGCCAGGCCTATCCGTTTCCGGCGCTGCACACCTATCTGCGCCAAACCTACGACGCGTTCGGCCCCGACCGCATGTTCTGGGGCACCGACATCACCAAGATGCCGTGCTCGTGGCGGCAATGCGTGACGATGTTCACCGAGGAACTGCCCTGGCTGAAGGGTCGCGACCTCGACCTCGTGATGGGCGAAGCGCTGTGCGCCTGGTGGGGCTGGGACCGGTAATCTCGCAGTCCGGCGACACGCTGGTTGGCGCGATGTGCCGCCTCAGATCGGCCTGCGCCCTACAGGCTTTGTTCTCAAAGCACACTTTCGATATCGGTTTTTGCGAAATCGCCGCCGACATAGAGCAGGCGGCAGGCATGTTCCGTTGCCACCTCGTAGGCGAAGCAATCGCCGAAATTAAGCGCGGCCGGGTGCAGCCCTCTTCCCCACCGGCGATAGGCCTCGGCGATCCGCCGCGCCGCGGCCGGCGTGATGGCGACGATCTCGCAGCCGAGCCCATCGATCAGCCGAGCCATCTCAGCGCCGAGATTGCGCCGCGCCGACACAATCAGCGCTTCGGCGAGGGTGCCGGCGGAAATCAAGATTTCATCCTCGGCATCAAGGGCGGCAATGCAGGCATCAGCCTGCGGCTCGCCGCGCACGATCGCCATCAATGCGGAGGTGTCGACGGCGATCACCGGGGGAGACCATCATCCCCATAAAGAAAATCCTGGCTCCGCGCGGCGCTCGGTCCAGGTGTCGCTTTGGCTCGGCCGGAATCGCGAAGCTCTTCCAGCAGCGCCCGGCGGGCTTTCCTGTCGAGCGCCGCCTTGACCGGAACCAGCCGCGCCGCCGCATGGCCATGCCGGGTCAGGATGACGTCGTCTCCATTTTCGGCGCGACGTACCAGTTCGGTCAGTTGTGCCTTGGCGTCGGTAACCGATATGCGCAATTGACTTCTCCTCCGATTGCCTCTCTCGATAAATTGGACCGAAAAATAGTCCAATTCAAGTCCTGCGAACCTCCCCACCGCGCGCCCCTTCCGCCGATGCCGATGGCGGATTACGCTTTGCTTATCCGCCCTACGAGGTCACCATCGGCCCGAACGGTGCAAGCTGAGAGGGAAGTTCGGGATGAAAACCAACACCAAGGGCAAGCCGGTCTGCGTCGTGATCGGCGCGACGTCGAAATGGCAGGCCGAAGGCCGTAACACCTTGCTGGCGCACGGCCGGCCGGTGGACGACAGCGAGGTCGAGGTCGGCGTGCGCTGGGGCGTCGGCGGCGCCGTTGCGCAGAAATTCGCGCAGGAGGGCTTCTTCACCGTGCTGACAACGCGCCAGGAAGCCAATGCCTCGCGTCTGGCGTCGGCGATCCGCGAGCAGGGCGGCGAGTGCATGATCGTCGAACTCGATCTCGTCTCGCAGGAATCGATCTCGACGGCTTTTGCCAAAATCCGCAGCGAGGCGGGCGACCCCGACGTGCTGATCTACAACGCCGGCTATCTCGAAGGCCGCGACCTGCCGGCCGACAAGGAATTGCTCGAATACGTGCCGGTCGAGATGCTCGACACCGGGCTGCATATCTCCGCTCGCGGGCCGTTTCTCGTTGCCCAGGAAGTGCTGCCGGCGATGCGCAAGAAGGGCGCCGGTTCGTTCTTCTTCTCCAACAATTCATCGTCGCTGCGCGGCAAAAAGCGGATGACCGGGCAATCGCTGTACTACCCGCGGGTCTTGATGCGCACCTTGGCGCAGGTGCTGACCGAGGATTATTCCGAGCACGGCGTGCACGTCGCCAACATCGTCATCGACGGCTCGATCGACTCGCCGGGCAGCCGCGCCTTGCCGCGCAACCAGAACCGCCGCGACCTGGTGATCAATCCGGTGAAGATCGCGGAAGCCTATTATTACCTGCACACGCAGGACCGGTCGTGCTGGACGCACGAGTTGCAGCTGACCCCCTACGGATCAAAGCCGAGCTACTGACCGACAAGGAGTCCCATCATGGACGTAACTCCCGCTTCTCCCGGCTGCCTCAA
>DATLRD010000082.1:0-41075 GCA_035534855.1 Allostellaceae bacterium
AAATTCTGGTCCGTCATCGTCCGGGGAGGAGCGCATGTGTACGGCTCCGCGTATTCCCGAGACTTTAGAGGTCGACTTCTCAATACACTGAAATCGCTGGCGTCCCCAAGGGGATTCGAACCCCTGTTACCGCCGTGAAAGGGCGGTGTCCTAGGCCTCTAGACGATGGGGACCGGCCGGCCTGTGCGGCCAAGGGTCTAGCCGTAGGCGCGGGGGAAATCAACACATGCCGTGGCCGGGCGGAACGCATTTCGCGGCGCCATCCTGCGCACCTGGTCGGGCGCCGAGCTGCGGCCCCCCACGGGTCCCGGGGAAAATGCGGAATCGGTGTTCCGGATAGGGATGGCGTTCGTCAGGTTGATTTAAGCAAAAGCTCTGCTAGAGTGGATGAAAGCCCTGTGACAAAGGGCGTCATGGACGGGAGGAAGCAATGCACATTGTGCAGCCGCAAAGTGCGAGTTTGGGTAGTAACCGGTTGTCGCGACGCGATGTGCTTGCGTTGGCTGCTTTGGGAGCCGTCGCGGGAGCGCCGACGATAGCCAGGGCGGCTGCGCCGGCTGGGCAACTCACCTGGGGCATTCATGTGTCCCTGACCCCGACCTGGTTCGACCCGGCCGAGACTTTGGGGCTTATCACCCCGTACATGGTGCTTTACGCGCTGCACGATGCGATGGTGAAGCCGATGCCGGGCAAGCTCCAAAGCCCGAGCCTGGCCGAATCGTGGATCGCCTCGGAGGACGGGCTCAGCTATTCGTTCGTCATCCGCAAGGAAGCCAAGTTCCACAACGGCGACCCGGTGACGGCAGAGGACGTCAAGTTCTCGTTTCAGCGCTACAAGGGCGCGGCGCATGCGCTGATGCAGAGTCAGGTTGCGGAGATCGAGACCCCTGATCCGCAACATGTCACCTTCAAGTTAAAGAAGCCCTGGCCGGATTTCCTGACGTTCTATTCGAGCGCTTCCGGCGCGGGCTGGATCGTACCCAAGAAATACGTCGAGAAAGTCGGCGACGAGGGTTTCAAGAAGGCGCCGATCGGCGCAGGCCCCTACAAATTCGTCTCGTTCAAGCCGGGGATCGAGCTCGTCCTCGAAGCGTTCGACGGATACTGGCGCAAGACACCGGCCGTCAAGCGTCTGGTGATGAAGATGATCCCGGATGAGACCACGCGTCTGGCAGCGCTCAAACAGGGCGAAGTCGACATCGCCTATTCGATCCGTGGCGAGCTGGCCGAGGACCTGCGGAAAACCCCGGGCCTGGCGCTGAAGCCGGTCGTGCTGCAAGGGCCGAACTGGCTTTATTTCCCGGAGCAATGGGATCCGAAATCACCATGGAGCAAGCTCAAGGTCCGGCAGGCGGCCAATCTCGCGATCGACCGCGAGGGCATGAGCAAGGCGCTGTTTCTCGGCTATTGCAAAGTCACCAATAACGCCGTCGTGCCCTACACGTTTGAATATTACTGGCAGCCGCCCGCCGCAGAGCACGACCCGGAGAAGGCCAAGAAGCTGCTGGCCGAAGCAGGCTACCCCAACGGCTTCGACGCCGGGCTGATGTATTGCGACAGCTCTTACGCGAACATGGCCGAGGTATCGGTCGACAACCTCACGGCGATCGGCATCACCATCAAGCTGCAACCGGTCGAGCGGGCCGGGTTCTTTGCCGGCTATTCCAACAAGAAATATGCGAAGGGCGTGATACAAGGCGCCAGCGCAGCGTTTGGCAACGCCGCGACCCGCATGGCCTCGTTCGTGGCCAAGGGCGGTGCCTTCTGCTACGGCAGCTATCCCGATATCGACGCGCTCTATCCGCAGCAGGCCGACGAGACCGATCCGAAGAAGCGGGCCGCGCTGCTCGATAAGATGCAGCAGCTCGTCTACGAAAAGGCGATGTACGTGCCGATCTGGCAGCTCGCCTTCCTCAACGGGATCGGGCCGCGGGTCGGAGAATCGTCGTTTGGCCAGATCCCCGGCTTCGCCTATACGGCGCCCTTCGAGGACATTACGATCAAAGCCTAACAAACCCGGCGCGCCATCGAAGCGGCGCCGACGAGCGAGGAGGCCATGAAAAGATACATCCTCCGTCGTGCAGGGTACTGCGCCCTATCGCTGTTCCTGTTGTCGTTGACGATCTTCTTTTTCGTTCGCGTCACCGGCGATCCGGCCACCCTGCTCGTGGAGCCCGGTGCCAGCCGGGCAGATATCGCGGCGATTCACCACCAGTTCGGCCTCGATAGGCCTCTCTTGGTGCAATACTGGCTGTTTATGGTCAACCTATTTCACGGAGATTTCGGACAATCGTTCTACTATCAGGTTCCGGTTCTCCAGCTTTACCTGAGCCGCCTCCCCAACTCTCTGCTGCTCGCGGCGGTAGCCATGGGCTTGTCGCTGCTGATCGGCATTCCGAGCGGCATCCTCGCCTCGGTGCATGTCGGCAGGTTCTGGGACAGTTTCGGCAAGGTTTTCTCGCTTCTCGGCCTCTCTCTCCCATCGTTCTGGGTGGGGCTGGTGCTGATCCTGGTCTTTTCGGTTTATCTCGGATGGCTGCCATCGTCCGGCGCCGGCACGCCGCTGCATTTGATCATGCCGGCTTTCGCACTCGGCTGGTACTTCGCCGCCTCGCACATGCGACTGACCCGCTCGTCGATGCTCGAAGTGCTGGGCTCGGAATACATCAAGCTCGCACGGCTCAAAGGCCTGCCGCAGTCGCTGGTGATCGCCAAGCATGCCTTCAAGAATGCGCTTATCCCGGTGCTGACGCTGGCCGGGATCAACCTGGTGATCATGGTCAACGTTGCCGTGGTGGTGGAGACGGTCTTTGCCTGGCCGGGCATTGGGCGGCTGCTCTACGAAGGCATCGCCTTCCGCGATTTCCCGGTCGTCCAGGGCGTCGTCCTGATGGGCGGCGCAATGATCGTGGTCGTCAATCTGCTGGTTGACATCCTGTATGCCGTGATCGACCCCCGCATCCGGTTGGAGAAATAATCGATGAGCACCCCGGCAGACGTCATCAGCCTGCCCGCGCGGGCGCCCCGATCTACCTTTTGGAGCAGTCTGCGCCGCGCGCAGTTCCCGCTGATCCCGACCCTGATCCTCGGCGTGATCACGTTCGTCGCGATTTTCGCCAATCAGCTGGCGCCGCATAATCCTGAAGTCGGCAGCCTCGTCGCCCGGTTCCGGCCGCCCTTCTGGATGGCCAAGGGAAGCACCGAATACCTGCTCGGCACCGACCAGCTTGGACGCGACGTCCTGTCTCGGCTGATTTTCGGGGCGCGGATTTCACTGGTCGTCGGCTTTACCGCGGTGATCTTCGCGGGTGTGATCGGCACCGCGCTCGGCATCATCTCGGGTTATCTCGGCAGTTGGGCCGACCAGGTGATCATGCGGATCACCGACACTTGGCTTGCGCTTCCCGCTTTGACCTTCGCGATCTTCCTTGCCGCGATCGTCGGGCCAAGCATGTGGAATATCGTGATCATCCTCGGCCTGACCTATTGGACCCGATACGCGCGGGTCATCCGCGGCGAGGTGCTGTCATTGAAGGAGCGCGATTTCGTCAAGCTGGCGATCGTCGCCGGCTGCTCCAAATGGACGATCATGCGGCGCCACCTGTTACCCAATGTCATCAACACCGCGGTCGTCCTGGGATCATTGATGCTTGGTGTCGTTATCATCGCCGAGGCTTCGTTGTCATTCCTCGGTGTCGGCGTGCCGCCGCCAGAGCCCGCCTGGGGGCTGATGCTTTCCGACGGCAAGCAGGGGTTGATGGTCGGCTATTGGTGGCTGACCGTGTTCCCCGGCTGCTGCATCATGCTGATGGTGCTTTCGGCCAACCTCATCGGGGATTGGCTGCGCGTCAAGCTCGACCCCCAGTTGCGCCAGCTCTAAGCCATGGCTGGCACCCCCCTGCTTGAACTCGACCGGCTGTCGACGCATTACATTGCCGGCGGCGGCACCCGAGTGGTTCGCGCGGTCGACGAGGTTTCGCTGCGGATGAACGCGGGCGAAACCCTCGGCATCGTTGGCGAATCGGGTTCGGGAAAGAGCACGCTCGCGCTGACCCTGCTTCGGGTCTTGCCCGCCGCTGCGCGGATTGTCAGCGGGCGGATGCTCTTCGAGGGCGAGGATCTCGTCCAGAAGACGGAAGCGGAAATGCGCGGGATCCGCGGCAAGCGCATCGCGATGGTGCTGCAGGATCCGATGGCTTCGCTCAACCCGCTCTTCACAATCGGCGATCAGGTCGCTGAGCCGATCCGCGTGCACGAGGGTGCCTCGCGTGCAAGCGCGTGGAGCCGCGCATGCGACCTGCTCAAGGCGGTCCGCATTCCCTCGCCCGAGACGCGGGTCAGGCAGTACCCGCACGAGATGTCGGGCGGCATGCGGCAGCGCATCGTCGGGGCCATCGGCATTTCCTGCGAGCCGCGCCTGCTGATCGCCGACGAGCCGACCACCAGTCTCGACCTGACCATTCAGGCGCAATACCTCAACCTGATGCGCGAGCTGCAGCGCGAGCACGGGCTGGCACTGATCTTCATCACGCACAATCTCGGGATCGTCGCAAAAATGTGCGATCAGCTCGCCGTGATGTACGCCGGCCGGGTCGTCGAGTCGGGGCCGGTTTCGCAAATCTTCAACACGCCAGTGCACCCCTACACCAAAGCGCTGCTCAACTCGATTCCGCGCCTGACCAAGGAAGATCAGAGGCTGACCGCGATCGAGGGCCAGCCGCCGGACCTTGCGTCGCTGCCGCAAGGTTGCTCCTTTGCGGCGCGCTGCGCCGAGGTATTCGACCGCTGCCGCAATGAGGCGCCGCCCGAATTCAAGCCCAGCCCGCGCCGCACCGCGCGCTGCTGGCTGGCGCCTTCCGCGCAGACAAAACTGGATGTCGGCAGCGTTGCGGCGGAACCGGTCTGATGGTCGTACTCGAGGCCGATAGGCTTATTAAGCATTTTCAGGCCAACCGGGGCCTGATGGGAGGCAGCCGCGGCGTGGTCCGCGCGGTTGACGGCATCTCGTTCCAGATCGAGCAAGGCGAAACCCTGGGCATCGTCGGCGAGTCCGGTTGTGGCAAGACCACGACCGCCAAGCTTGTGCTCGGGCTCGAGGAGCCCAGCGCTGGGCATATCCGCTTCGAGGGGCGCGACCTCCAGACGCTCGATGCCGCCGGCCGTCGCGCCTACCGCCGATCGGTGCAGGCGGTGTTTCAGGACCCGTATGCATCGCTCAATCCGCGCATGCGCGTCGGCCAGATCATTGCCGAGCCGCTCACCACCAACGAGCGTCTGCCGGCCGAGACGGTGCGACAGCGCGTGCTGGAGCTGCTCGATCTGGTCGGACTGCCGGCGCGCGCCGCCGATCTGTTCCCGCACGAGTTCTCCGGCGGACAGCGGCAGCGCATCGCGATCGCGAGGGCTTTGGTGCTGTCTCCCAAACTCATCGTGCTCGACGAACCGGTTTCCGCGCTCGACGTGTCGATCCGCGCGCAGATCCTCAACCTGTTGCGCGATCTCCAGGCGCGGCTGGGCCTGTCCTATCTGTTCATTGCGCACGACTTGGCTGCCGTCGCGCATATGAGCCACACGATCGTCGTCATGTATCTCGGCAAGATCGTCGAAAGCGGCCCGGCGCGCGCGCTCGCACTGGCGCCAAAGCACCCTTATACCGAGGCCCTGTTTTCCGCCGCCCTGCCAAGCCACCCCGACGACCGGCGTGACGAGGTGATCCTGTCGGGTGAGGTGCCAAGCCCGCTCAACCCGCCGGCCGGCTGCCGTTTCCATCCGCGCTGCCCTCACGCCATGGCAAAATGCGCAGAAGAGGAGCCACTTCTCGCCGATCTCGACGGACGCCGGGTTGCCTGTCACCTTTACGACGCGATCGCGCAGGAATCCGCACCCATGTCGGCGGCGTCTGTCGTTTCCTGACGCCCGCTGTCATCCCAACAGTCCGAACGCGGGGTCAGGAAAGCTCCGAGTTGGGCAGCGCCGCCGGGCGCTTTTCGGCGTGCAGGCGATAGGAGACGGCACCGTAGGTGCTGACGCAATACGGCACCAGGTAGGTGAGCAGCAGCTTTGCAAAGTCGAGCGACCGGCCGGTGACGAGCGCGTCGCCCTGGTTGATCAGATTGAGAATGGTCCCGACGATCAGCGCAACCCCGAGCGAGCGCCGCGGAATACCGTCCGACACGCAGCAGCGAGCGATCGTCGAGAGCGGCGGCATATCGAATTCCCCTGCGCAGTGCGGGTGTTGACCGGGCTGCGGGGCACCGGAATTTCGGCATTGTGGCCAGGCCCGATCGCCGCCAGCGATCCGATTTCCGATTGGCGGCCGTAGTCTGCCGTTGCGTGGCCGGCGGCGGCGTTCGACAGGCGGTCAACGCCGGGCCGGGGCCTGACGCAGCAGCCAGCGCTTGACGACGTGGTCGAGCGACAGCGCACCGCCGCCGCGGCACAGCAGCACCAGCATCATCGCCGCCCACTGGATATGGGTCGGCCAGGCGAGCGGGTACACGAAGACCTCGATGACCGTCGTCATGCCGAGCAGAATGAGGGCTGCGAAGCGGGTGAACAGCCCCGACACGAGCAGCACCGGGGTGACCAGTTCGATGGTCACCGCGAGATATGCGGCAGGCATCGGCGGCAGAAACGGCAGCCGGTAGTCGGTCTCGAACAGGTAGAGCGTCGTCTGCCAATTCGCGAGATGGGCCATGGCCGAGTTCCAGAACACGGTTGCCACGGCCAGCCGCAAGGGTAGCGCAAGGAAAGTATACGGTACCCGGTCGAGCCACCCGATCGCGGCAGCAACAGCGCCGGTAGCGCCGCGGCGCGGGGCGGTGACGCTCATCGGCCGATTCGTGCTCATGATTGCGGCTCCGGCGATGCGGCGCGAAGACGGCGCGGTATCGCGTGTTCAAAACCGATGAAGCGCTCCGCCGCCAGATGCCCGGCGATCAACTGTACCGGCTCGGCGCCGGGGAAGGCCGCGACGGCGTCATCGATCGAACGTCCGGCAAACAGCGCCGCGGTGAACTGCCACGCCTCGGCCTCGATCCGCTCGACTTCGATCCCGAGCCGGCCGCGCTCGACGAGAAGCCAGACGGGACCCGCGTCGAGGTCGATGGCGGCCATCGCCGCGTCGTCCTGCGCCAGCACAGCGCGCCAGATGGCATCGACCGGCGCGGCGTCGTGCACGAGACCGACGGCGGGGTGCGGGGTCAGGACGACCTGCGGATGATTGGCCGGGTCGATCGCAGCAAGCCGCAGCAGATCGAGCGGCGCAATATCGGGCGCGTGAAGCGCCCTGTTGACTGCCCATTCAAGGCGCGCGACGCCCGGCAGGTATCGGAGCGAGGCCGCCGGCGGGAAATCTGCCAGGAATTCGGCGAAAGCCTCGCCATAGGCGTCGAGATAGGCGCTCTGCGGCGGTTGTGCCGCGATGAAGAGCATCGCCGCCCCGTCGAAGAATTCGTCGCCGACCAGGCGCTGAACCGCCGGGTAGCACAGCCGCAGCGCGGTCGTCAGCGTAACGAGAGCGGTGTTGCGGTAGACCTGGAGCCGGGCTCCGGGGGCCAACCCGTTGGCGACGACGTGCGCGGCGGCGGCCGCATCGTCGCCGCCCACCAGGCTGCGGTACATCGCTTGTTGCAACTCAAGCAGCGACGGCATCGGCGCCTCCGCCGGCAGGCCGGGAAAGCAGGGACGCGGCCTCCGCCGCCTCGTCGAGCAGCGTTTCGAGCGGCGGGATATTGTTGTCCCACTCGATCAGCGTCGGGACCGGCCCGAAACACGCCACGGCCGCGGCGTAAAGCTGCCAGACCTCGGGGCAGACACGCGATCCGTGATCGTCGATGTGCAGCGTCACGCCGTCCTCGAGCTGGCGCACGCTGTGGCCGGCAAGATGAATTTCGCCGATCGAAGCGGGGTCCAGGCCGGCAAGATAGGCTGCGCTGTCCCAGCCATGATTGCACGCGCTGACATGGATGTTGTTGACATCGCACAACACGCCGCAGCCGGTGCGTGCGGCCAGTGCCGCGAGAAACTCCCACTCCGGGATCGTCGAGTGACGGAACTGCAGGTAGGTGGACGGGTTTTCGACCAGGATGCGACGGCCGAGAACCGCTTGCACCTGGTCGACATGCCGGCGAACGAGATCGAACGCTTCGTCGGTCAGCGGCAGCGGCAACAGGTCGGCGAGATACCGGCCGCCGACCACGGTCCACGACAGGTGCTCGGAGACGAGGGCCGGCTCGATGCGCTCGACCACCCCGCGCAGGCGCGCCAGATGGCCAGGGTCGAGGCACTCGGCGCTGCCGAGCGATAATCCGACCCCGTGGCAGGCGATCGGGTAGTCGCGTCGGATCGCCTCAAGATAGCGCAGCGGCGTGCCGCCGCCCATGTAGTTCTCGGTGTGAACCTCGAACCAGGCGATATCGGGCCGCGTGTCTACGACCGCCTGATGGTGCTGGAAGCGCAGCCCGATCCCCGCCTGAGCCGGGATCGGGCCGCGTGTCGCGCACGGTGCGGCAGAATGGGGCGACATCCGCCGCGCCGCGGTCAGCTCGCCGTGGTGTTGCCGCCGGCGATCTTGCTGCAATCGCCCATCGGCAACAGCACGAACGATTTGGGGTCGCGTGCCATCGTCGCCTGACCAGCGCAGGAATGCGCGCCCTCGGCACAATCGTTCTTTCCGATCGCGTTGATGCCGTAACACTTTTGAAGGTGCTGCTGCGCCATCCGCTCCCTGTTCTGCTTAACGATCGGCGGCACGTTCGACATGCTCTGCGCGGCAGCGGCCGTGCCGACGGGAACGGCCATGGCGAGTCCGAGCGCGGTCGACAGGGCGGTAGCGGCGAGATTGCGGCGATGCATTTGGCGATGCTCCTCATCGGTGACGATAGTGACGAGGGGAGGTTCGGCCGCAATGCGCGAAAGGTTACGCCCAATGTTGCGGGCCGGCACCGAGGCGATGTCGAACGACCCGGTTCGCCCGACCAGCGCATTCGGTTACCGGCGGCGACAAAAATTTTGGACGTTGCGCGGCGGCAACGCGGGTGTAGAGGTCATTCAGGTTGCCGTCCGCACACAGGATGCACGACGCGCGTGTCGCAACATTTCGCCAGCCGGAGCCGGCGGCTCGCCGTCGTCGATGGCGGATCGAGGTCCGCCGCCGCAAGCCCCGTCAGCGGCCCGGAGACGGCTGCCCGCGAGGTCGACTGGTCGATATTGATGGCGCACGTACAAGCCGGAAACGGCGACGCCTACCGCCGGCTACTCCGCGAGATCACGCCCTACCTGCGTAGCATGGCGGCACGCTGGTGCCGTGATCCGGGTGAAACCGAGGATGCGGTTCAGGACGTGCTGATGACGGTGCATGCGATCCGCCACACCTACGACCCCACGCGGCCGTTCGGCCCCTGGCTCACCGCGATCGCCAACCGGCGGATCGTGGACCGGCTCCGCCGCAGCGGGCGCCGGCAGGCACGGGAGACGCCGCTGACGCACGAACATGAAACCTTTGCCGCCCCGGGGGCGAACCTTTCAGAACGGACGTTGGAGCGGCGGGCGCTGGCCTCGGCCATCGAGCGGCTGCCGGCGGCTCAGCGTCAGGCGATCCGGCTCTTGAAGCTGGAGGAGATGTCGTTGAAGGAGGCGGCGACGGCTACCGGCACCTCGATCGCGTCGCTCAAGGTCGCCACCCATCGCGGGCTTGCGGCGCTGCGCAAGCTGCTGTCGGGCCGGAACGGCGAGACACGATGACCACGCCCGACCTGATCGATCGTCTTGCTTCGGGCGTGACTCCGGTACGGCGGCTGCGCCGGCCGGCGATGCGCGCCGCCGGCTGGCTGGTGCTGGCATCGATCATCGCCGGGCTATTGATCGCCGGACAAGGCATCAGGCCCGATTTCCGGCAGAGCTTGGCGGACCCGGGGTTCCTTATCGGGCTGGCTGCGGCGGTGCTGACCGGGGTCTGCAGCGCGACCGCCGCCTTCATGCTCAGCCTGCCCGACCGGTCCCGCGGGTGGGCGCTGTTGCCCCTTCCGTCACTGGCGCTGTGGCTTTCGACGATCGGCTATCAGTGCCTGACGAATTGGATCGCCTTCGACCCGGACGGGATGCGCTGGGGCGAGACTGCGCGCTGTTTTGCGACCCTGGTGCTGGCGAGCCTCCCGTTGTCGCTCGCCATTCTCGTCATGCTGCGCTATGCCGCGCTGCTGCGTCCGAGCTTGGTGACGGTGACTGCCGGGCTTGCGGTGTCGGCGATCACCGCGGCCATTATGTCCCTGATCCATAATTTCGATTCCAGCATCTTGATCCTGATCTGGAACTTCGGGGTCGCGGCGGTCATCGTCGGCCTTTCGGGCACGCTCGGGCGCCGGATGCTGGCCTGGTTCGCGACGCGATTGACCCTGCCGCAGGGGTGACCCCGCGGAAGGCGCAATAGGTCCGACCGTTCTCCACCCGCCGCATTAGGCTGCCACCGGCGGGTCGGCCGGCGCGGGGTCGCCGAGATCGTCGCCCACCCGCGGGGCAAACCTGCCGTAGCGCGCCGCCAGCGCCGGCAGGATCAACAGGTTGAGCGCGGCCGAGGTGAACAGCCCGCCGAGGATCACCAGCGCCATCGGCCCCTCAATCTCGCGACCGGGCGTGTTCATCCCGATCGCCAGCGGCAACAGCCCGAGCCCGGTGACGAGCGAGGTCATCAGCACCGCGGCAAGGCGATCGGCGGCGCCACGCACCGCGGTCTCGCGCGACCACTCCAGGCCGTCGACCTCGACCAGATGCTCGTAATGCGAGATCATCATCATCGTGTTGCGCAGCGTGATCCCGAACAGCGTGACAAACCCGACCAGCGTGCCGAGCGACAGCACGCCGCCCGACAACAGCGCCGCGACCACGCCGCCGACCAGGGCAAACGGCAGGTTGACCATCGTGATCAGCAGGTTGCGCCAGTTCCGCGTGACCACCGACAGCAAGAGCACGATGCCGATGCCGGCCAGCAGCGACTTGAGGATCAGGTCGCGCTGTGCGCTGGCCTGCGCCTCGGCCGCTCCGGAAAACTCGACATAGGTCCCGCGCGGCAGACTGATCTTTGCCGCGATCTGGCGCCGCGCGTCCTTGACGAACGAGGCGAGGTCACGGCCCTGGACGTCGAGCGTCACCGATTGCAGCCGGCGCCCTCCCTGGTGGTGGATTTCATAGAGTCCGGTCGTTTCGCGCACGTCGGCGATCCGGCGCAGCGCGACATAGGTCCCGTCGGGCGCGCGCAGCGGCAGCGATCCGACCGCCGCGACGACATCCTCGCGCGGCGGCGCCAGCGTCACCACGACATCAAACACTTGGTTGCCGCGATAGGTCTGACCGACCACATCGCCCTGATAAGCGGTGCGGATCGCGTCGAGGACCTGCACCGGGTCAAAACCCCAGTGCTGCAGGTCGGCCGGGCGCAGCGTTATCGTCAGCTGCGGCAGGCCCGAGGGCGACTGCAATTCGACCGAAGCAGCACCGCGCACATCGCGCAGCACCGTTGCGATCTTTTGCGCGGTGACCTCGATCCGGTGCAGATCGTTGCCATAGACGTTGACCGCGACCGGCGTCGTGTAGCCGGAAAACGTCTCGTCGACGCGCTCGGCAAGAAACGTGTTGGCCGAGATGTTGACCCCCGGGAAGTTCGCCAGCCGGTGCAGGATCTCGGCCTTGGCGTTGCGCGCCTCGTTGGACGACAGCCGCCGCAGATCGACCTCGAATTCGCTCTGGTGCGGCCCGTGCGTGTCGCCGGCGGCGGCCAGTTCGGCGCGCCCAGCGCGCTGCGCCACCGAGCGCACGATCGGCAGCCGGGCTAGCGCCGCCGTCACCCGCGCGCCCATGCGCAGCGATTCGACAACCGTGGTGCCGGGGATCGCGCTCATGTGCACGATGAAATGGCCTTCCTGCAGTTCCGGCAGAAAGTTCGCGCCGAACAGCGGCAGCAGCGCCACCCCGCCGGCGGTCAGCATCAGCGCGGCGGCGAGCGCGACGCGCGGCAACCGCACCGCCCGGTGAAGCAAGGCTTCGTAATGGCGGCGGGTCCACCTCACCAGCGGCGGTTCGCGCTCGGGCGTGTGGTGCGGCAGCAGCAGCAGCGACAGCGCCGGGGTCACGGTCAGCGCGACGACCAGCGAAGCGAGAACCGCCAGGATGTAGGTGATGCCGAGCGGCGCGAAGAGGCGCCCGGCGACCCCCGACAGGGTGACCACGGGCAGGAACACCAGGATCACCGCAAACGTCGCGTAGACGACGGCGCTGCGCACCTCGAACGTGGCTTCGAGCACCACTCTGGCGTCCGGCCGCGGGTTCGGCCTGCGCCGATTCTCGCGCAACCGGCGGGTGATGTTCTCGATGCCGATGACCGCGTCGTCGGCCACCTCGCCGAGCGCGATCGCGAGCCCGCCGAGGGTCATCGTGTTGAGCGTGATGCCGAAATGCTGCACCACGACGATCGCCGCGAGCAGCGAGATCGGGATCGCCGTGCAGCAGATCGCCGCAGCGCGCAGGTCGAACAGAAACAGGAACAGCACGGCGATCACCAGCACCGCGCCGATGATCAGCGACGAGCGCAGATTGTCGGTCGCCACCGTGATGAACTTGGCCGGGCGGAACAGGCTGTCGTGAAGCACCGCGCCCTCTTTCTGGAGGATCGGCTGCAGATCGGCCAGCGCCCGGTCGATCGCATGCGTCACTTCGAGCGTGTTGGCGCCGTACTGCTCGTCGATGTTCATCACCACGCCGGGCAGGCCCATGATCGCGGCGCCACCGATCGCCGGCATAGGGGCCTCGACGACATCGGCGACATCGCCAAGCGTGACGTCGCCGCCGGGCCGGTGCGCCACCACGACGCGCGCGATATCGGCCGGGCCGGTCGGCTGCTCGCTCTGCAGCGTGATGCGCTGGTTCGGCGTGCTGAGGAACCCGGCACCGCGCACCCCGACCGCGCGCCGCGCCGCGGCCAGTACATCGTCGAGCCCCAGCCCGAAGCGGATAAGTTGCCGCGGATGGACGCGGATCTGGGTCGACTGCTCATCGCCACCGAAAATCTCGGCTCCGGCCACCCCCGGCACCGCGAGCAACCGCGGGCGGACCGTCCAGTTGGCGATCGTGCGCAACTGCATCTGCGACAGAGTCGGCGAGGTCAGCCCGATCACCATCACCGTGGCCATCGACGAGGTCAGCGGCGTCATCGTCGGCGACAGCACCCCGCTCGGCAGCTGGCTGGCGACGCTCGCCAGGCGCTCGGCGACGAGCTGCCGGGCGCGGAAGGGATCGGTCGATGGGTCGAAATACACCTTGATGTCGGACAGGCCGGGGATCGAGTTGGACGCGGTCCGGCGCAGATGGGTGACGCCGTTGATCGCCGCCTCCACCGGGCGGGTGACCAGGGCTTCGACCTGCTCAGAGGAAAACCCCGGCGCCTCGGTCTGCACGTCGACCTGGGGCGGCGCGAATTCGGGGAACGCGTCGTAGCTGGCGTATTCGAGGCTGTAGGCGCCATAAGCGACGAGCAGGCCGAACAGCACAACGACTATGCCGCGCAACCGCAGCGCAAGGCGAATGATCGCGGCTTGCAGACCGGTGACGCGCACCCCCGCCTAGTCCTCGATCGGGGCTTGCGAGCGAAACTCCTCGGACAGCAGCATCTGCGTGCCGCGTACGACAATTTCGGCGTCCGGCGGCAGGCCGGTTACGATGTAGCCGCCGCCGAGGCCCGGACGGTCTGTCGCGATCCCCCGCCGCTCGAACCGGGTCGGGCCGGTGCGCAGATAGGTCCACGCCCTGCCCTGAAGCCACACGACCGCCCCCTCCGGCACGATCACGCCGCGTTCGGCCGGCCTGGTCTTCAGCGACACGTCGAGGCGCAGACCAGGCAGCATGCCGTCGCCCGCCGCGGCCCTATAGAAATAGCTCACCCCCTGCAGCCGCGGATCGATGCTCGTCGCTGGCGAGACGAAATCGAGCCGGATTTCCGGGCCCCCGTCGATGCGCGTGGTCGCGGTCGCCGGCGCGGCGATGCTGATGCCCGGCGGCAGCGTCACCTTGACGAGATACGCCTGCCGCTCGACGAGGTCGGCGACCAGCGGCGCGTGATCAGCCAGGGCGCCGCCGATGACGTTGCCCCAATCCTGCCGGGCGCTGGCCGCGACCGTGGCGAGCCGTGAGTGCGCCGCCGCCAGCTCCGCCTTGTCCACGGCAAATGCCCCTGCGGCAGCTTGCAGCTCGGCGGTCGAGATGTTCTGGCGGTCGCCGTGCAGGATTTTGGCGCGCTGATAGGCGGCACGCGACACCGCGAGCTTGGCCTCGGCGGTCTGCACCGCGCTCTCGGCGACGAGGTAGCGGTTGCTCAGCCCGGTCAGCCCGGCCGCGTCGAGCACGCTGCCGTATCCCTCGGTCTCGGTTTGCGCCGGCGCCGCCACCGGCTTGCCGGTCATGATGCCGTCATTGTGCTGGTCGGCGGCGCTGAGGGTGAGGACAGTGACCCCGTTCTTGACGGTCACGCGCATCGGCGCATGGACGACGCCTTCGGCATCGTCGTCGTCGCCTCTGCCCGGCGTGGCAAGAACCCCCAGCGTGACCACCGCGGTGACGAGCAGGGCGATCGCCAGCCCCGCAAAGCGCCGCCAGGCGAGGCGCCCGCCGCCGCTCACGACGACAGCTCCGAAGGCGGCGGCAGGGCGGCGCCAGGCTCAAACAGCGGGCGCTGCAGCGCATCCTCGAGCGCACCGAGCGCCCGGCGCTCTCCGACCACGGCGTCGAGCCGCGACAGTGCGGTCGTCGCGACCGCGAGTTGCGCGGCGACCAGCGTCGGGCGATCGACCTGGCCGGCGCGAAACGCCGCATCGACGCGCTGCGCCCGGCGCGTCTCGTCGGCGAGCAGCGCATCGGTGGCGGCGAGGGATTCGCTCGCCTTTCTGTAGGCAGTTTCAGCCGCGTCGATCGCGCCGATGATCCGCGCCTGCAACGCGGTGAACGCCGCGGCAGCCGCTCCCCGCTGCGCGAGCGCTTCGGCGATCGGGCCCCGGTTCTGGTGAAACACCGGCAGCGTCCCGCCCAGGTTGAGGATATAGCGGTTGACCCCGAGATCGTAATTGTAGCCGGGCCCCAGCGTGATGTTCGGGTACTGCCCGGCGACGGCGAGCCGCAGCGCAGACTGGGTGGCGTCGTAGTCCGCAAGGCTCGCCTGCACGTCGCTGCGCCCGGTCAGTGCCCGGCGGCGCCATGCCTGTAACTCGGCGGTCGCGGCAATCGCCGGCGGATGGTCGAAGCCGGCGAGGTTTGGCGCGATCCCGTCGAGCCCGCGCGCCGGGATACCGATCGCGGTGGCCAGCGCCACCCGCGCCTCGGCGGCCTTCCGGTCGAGATCGCCGAGCGCCAGCGTCACGCGCGCACGGTCGATCCGCTCGCGCGAGACGTCGAGACCCGAGGCTGCGCCCTGGGCAAATCGATGGTCGAGCAGCAAGACCAGCTGGTCTTGCAGCGCCAGCTGCCGGCGCAGCAGGGCCACACCCCGCTGCGCCGCCCACAAATCGAGAAGCGCGTCGCGCACGCCGGCACGCACCTGCCATTCCGCCGTTGCGATATCCCAGCGCGCCGCCGCGGCGAGGTGCTTCGCCCGCGCGGTGCGCGCCGCACGCTTGCCGGCGGTTTCGAGCACGAGATCGATCACTGGGCCAACCGTGACCGGGGCGGCGCCTGGCGAAATCGCGCCCGCCACGGCCGCCGTGCTGACGATGTTGGTCAGGTTGAGCACCGGATTGGGCCGCTCGCGGGCGGTAATCACCGCGGCCTCAGCGCCCGCCAGTTTGGCCTGAGCGATCCGGATGTCGGGATGGAAATAGAGCGCTGCCAACGTCAGCGTCGTCAGGTTCCAGCCCGGCGCGGGGGCCGGCGCGGCTTGGGGGTCGAGCGTCGCGCGGACGAAGTGCCGCAGGCGCGGGTCGGCGAGGGTCCGGCTGTCGAGCCGGCGCGCATTGTCGGCGGGGGATAGGGGTTTCGGCTGATAGCCCGCACAGCCATACAGCAACGCCACGGACGCAGCAGCCATGACCAAGGCGCGCTTGCTCGACATCGGCAGACCGGCTCCCCCCCTTGCTGGTCTTGTCGCGAACTATAGCGTTCCACGGGGTTGGGATCGCTGTCAAAGTAGCCGGGAAAGCGCAACGTTTAGCGGGTCGGGTATGGAGCAGCAGCAGGGGTCAGTGCCGCAGCGCTGGGATGTCGAAGCCGATGTCGTGATCGTCGGGTTCGGCGCGGCCGGCGTCGCCGCCGCGGTCACCGCCCATGAGCTCGGGGCCACGGTGGTCATCCTCGAAAAGGCGCCCGAAGGCGAGCACGGCGGCAATACAAGGGTCGCCGGCCAGGGCTACCTCAACACGTCGTCGGCCGAGCAGGCCGCGGCCTATCTCACCGCGCTATGCGGCCCCTATGCCGTGCCGGAGGCGATGGTGCGGGTCTGGGCCGACGAGATGTGCCGCAACAACGACTGGCTCGCCGGCCTCGGCGGCGACCCGCAGGAGCATCAGCACCCGCCCGTCGGCATCGAATTCCCCGACCTGCCCGGCGCGGGTTGCGTCCACAAATTCCATGACGGGCCGACCTACGGCTATTCCTACACGTGGCAGCGGTTCGAGAGCCTGGTCAAGCAGCGGCCGATTCAGGTGCTGTACGAGACCCCGGCGCGGGAGCTGGTCGAGCACGACAGCACCAAGGAAATCCTCGGCGTGCGGGCCAGCCGCGGCGGCGAAACGATCGCGGTCAAGGCGCGCCGCGGCGTGGTGCTGACCTGCGGCGGGTTCGAGAACAACCAGGAGATGATCCGCAACTACCTGCCCGGAATCCCCTGTTGCTACACCTCGGGCAGCCCGCACAACGAAGGCGACGGCATCACGATGGCGATGTCGGTCGGCGCCGATCTGTGGCACATGAACAATTACGCCGGGCCGTCGATGGCGCTGAAGGTGCCCGAAGTGCGCACCAGTTTTTCGATGCAGGCGCTGCATTACAGCAAACAGATGCCGGGCGGGATGATCGTCGTCGGCCCCGATGGGCGGCGCTTCTGCGACGAGAAATACAAGACCCGCCACGGTAAGATCCCGGTCAACGGGCGCTGGCTGCCGCTGCCGGTGCCGTGCCCGATGTTCATGATCTTCGACCGCACGCTGTTTTCCGCCGGCCCGCTCTACGACGAGCACCCGAGCCACGGGTGGACGCAGATCATCGAGCGCTACGAGTGGAGCGCGGACAACCGCGCCGAACTCGCCAAAGGCTGGATCAAAGCGGCCGACAGCCTCGCCGGCATTGCGGCGCTCATCGGGATCGACCCGGCGGCTCTCGCCGATACGGTCGCGCGCTGGAATCGCGCCTGCGACGCCCGCCACGACGCCGAATTCGGCCGTACACTCATGCTGGAGCCGATTGCCGACGGGCCGTTTTATGCGGTCGAGCTGTCGCCTTCGATGCTCAACACCCAGGGCGGCCCGCGGCGCAACGAGAAGGGCCAGATCGTGCGGCCCAACGGCACCCCGATCCCCCGCCTCTACAGCGCCGGGGAACTCGGCTCGATCTATTCCTATCTCTACCAGGGCACCGGAAATATCGGCGAATGCCTGGCCTTTGGCCGCGTCTCGGGACGCAACGCCACCGCCGAGCGGCCTTGGGATTAGCGTATGGTTCCGCTATCCGTCCTCGACCTGTCGCCGATCACCGAGGGCGGTGACGCCGGACAGTCGCTGCGCAACTCGCTCGACCTGGCCCGGCATGTCGAGGCGCTCGGCTTTCGCCGCTTCTGGATGGCCGAGCACCACAATTTGCCGGGTATCGCCAGCGCCGCGACCGCAGTCGCGCTCGCCCATGTCGCCGGCGGCACCAGCCACATCAAGATCGGCGCCGGCGGCATCATGCTGCCCAACCACGCACCGCTGGTGATCGCCGAGCAGTTCGGCACGCTCGCCGCGCTGTACCCCGGGCGGGTCGAATTGGGGCTCGGCCGCGCCCCCGGCTCAGACCAGGTGACGGCCCGGGCGATGCGGCGCAACCTGCTTGCCGGCGCCGAGCAGTTTCCGCAGGACGTCATCGAATTGATGGGCTATTTCCAGCCGGCCGAGCCGAACCAGGCGGTGCAGGCGGTGCCTGGCGCCGGGCTCGACGTGCCGATCTGGATCCTCGGGTCGAGCCTGTTCGGTGCCCAGCTTGCCGCCTATCTCGGCCTGCCCTTTGCCTTTGCCTCGCATTTCGCGCCGGCCGCGCTGATGGAGGCGATCGCGATCTACCGCGAGCGTTTCCGGCCGTCGGCCCAGCTTGCCGCGCCGCACATGATGCTCGGCGCCACTGTCGTCGCCGCCGAGACCGACGACGAGGCGGCGTTCCTGTTTTCGTCGTTGCAGCAATCGATGCTCAACAACCGCATCGGCCGGCCGAGCCGGGTGCCGCCGCCGGTCGCGGATTTCATGGCGAGCCTCGACCCGTTCGCCCGCGCCGTGCTCGCCGAGGCGCTCGGCGCCGCGATCGTCGGCGGACCGGAGACGGTGCGACGCGGCCTCGACGATTTCATCATCCGCACCGGTGCCGACGAGCTGATGGTGACGGCCAACATCTTCGACCACGACAAGCGCAAGCGATCCTTCGCAATCATCGCCGAGGTCGCGGGCCTCAAAGGACGAACGGAATGAGCGATTGGAGCCAGGTGACGCGGCCGATCCCGGTGCCCAACGAGTGGACCCGCCCGTTCTGGGACGCCGCCAGGCGCGGCGCGCTCGAATTGCAGCGCTGCCAGAGTTGCGGGCATTTCCAGCACCCGCCCTATGCGACCTGCACCCAATGCGTCGGCACCGACCTCAAATTCGAGCCGGTGCGCGGCCAGGGCACGATCTATGCCTATACGATCATGTACCACACCGGCGACAAGCGCTTCGCCTCGGCGGTGCCCTATGCCAGCATCATCGTCGAATTGGACGACGCGCCCGGCGCGCTGATGGCCGGCAACCTCCTCGACGCCGAATACAGCGAAGCCAAGGTCGGCCGCCGCGTCGAGGTGGTGTTCGAGAAGCTCAACGACGACATCACCCTGCCGCAGTTCCGTTTGGCGCGCTGAGGAGAACTCCCATGTGGGAAAATCGGTGCAAGGTCGCGGTGAGTGGCGTCGGCTATTCGAAGGTGTCGCGCGCGGCCGATATTCCGCTCGCCGCGCATGCGCTGATCGCGGTCAAGGAAGCGGTCGCCGATAGCGGCCTCACGATGGATGACATCGACGGCCTCGCCACCTATCCCGAATTGCCGGCCACCGGGCATGCCGAAATCGACGGCATCTCGGTCGTCTCGGTCAACTGCATGATGGCGATGCTGAAACTGCCGAACCTCGCCTGGCACATCCAGGTCGGCTCGGTGAATATCGGCGGCGCCGTGCAACAGGCGGTCAACGCGCTTTTGGCAGGGGTGTGCAAATACGCGGTCGTGTGGCGGGCGATGCACAACCCGCGCGGCACCTATCAGAACCTGCCGAGCGGCATGGCGGCCGGCGCCGCGCAATTCACCGCGCCCTATGGTTTCGGTGGGCCGGGCCAGGGCATGGCGGTCGCCTATACGCGGTGGCTCGAGCGGAACGGCCAGAACCGCGAGAAGATGGCGACGCTCGCGGTGACCCAGCGCAAGCACACCCAGCACAACCCGCACGCCTATTTCTACGGTACCGAACTGACGCGCGAGGACTATCTCGCCTCGCGCATGGTCGCCTACCCGTTCTGCCTGTTCGATTGCGACATCCCGGTGCAGGGCGCGGTCGCGATCGTCTTGACCACCGCCGACCGCGCGCGCGATTTGAAGCCCACCCCGGCCTACCTCGCCGGTTACGGAGAGCGCCTGCATTTCGAGGTAGCCGGCCGCATTGGCAGCCTCAGCGATTACATGCTGGGCGGCAGCAGTTCGGCCAAACTGACCTGGGAGCGCTCCGGGTTTTCGCCAAAGGATGTCGATGTCGCGCAGATCTATGACGGATTTTCCGCCTCGGTGATCTATGGGCTCGAAAGCTACGGGTTCTGCAAAGAGGGCGAGGCGCTCGACTTCATCCAGGACGGCCGCATTGAACTCGACGGCGAATTGCCGCTCAACACCTTTGGCGGCAGCCTCGGCACCGGCCGCATCCACGGGCTGTGGCACATCATCGAAGGCGCATTGCAGGCCTCGGGCCGCGCCGGCACCCGGCAGGTGAAGGACGTCAACGTCAGCTTTGTCGGCGCCAGCGCCCCGATCGTCACCGGCACGACATTCATTTTCGTCAAAGAGCCTTATTAGATTTTTCACTGAGGCAGTGGACAGCACGGCTTGTAACCCTGCTCGTCGTCCCGGCACAGGCCGGGACCCACAGTTCAGCCGCCTGAAACCTCGGCGGGCCTGGATCCCGGCCTTCGCCGGGACGACGATCAAAACGCATCAAGGTCAAAACGCATCAAGGGAGGAGAGACCATGCCCCAAATCGGCACCGGAGATTACCGCTACGAGGTGATCCGCGATTTCTTCAAATCGCCGGACGGCGAGCCGTTCGGGCTGATCAGCCGGGTCGGATCCGACGACGAGGATCGCATCTATGTCTTTCAGCGCCGCGACCCGCCGGTCGTCGTGTTCGACCGCAACGGCAAGCATCTCGCCTCGTGGGGCGCCGGCGAGGTCACCGACCCGCACGGGCTGAAGGTGATCGGCGACACGGTCTACACCACCGACCGGTCTGACTCAGTCGCCAAATCCTTCACGCTCGACGGCAAGGTGAAACTGCGGCTTGGCACGACGGGGCAGCATTCCGACACCGGCAAGGTGACCAACTGGCTTGTGGAGCATGCCGCCGGACCGTTCAACCACCCGACCGAGATGCTGCCGCACCCGAACGGCGACCTCTACGTCACCGACGGCTACCGCAACGCGCGCGTCCACCGCTTTGCGGCCGACGGGCGGCTCAAGACCTCGTGGGGCGCGCCGGGCCACGCTCCGGGCCAATTTCACCTGCCGCATTCGATCGCGCTCGACGATGCCGGCAATCTGCTCGTCGCCGACCGCTCGAACCGGCGCATCCAGATCTTCACCCCCGAGGGGCAGTATCTGCGCGAATGGACCGGGATGGGCGGGCCCAACGACATCAGCCGCGGCAAGGACGGCAACTACTACATCGCCGAGCAGGAGGCCGACGGCAACCCGGCCTATTGCACGGTCCGTGCGCCGGACGGCACCGTGGTCGCCAAGATGGAGAGCCGCCATGTCCACGGCATCGGCGTCGATTCCCGCGGCGACATCTATGCCGGCCTCACGCAGGACCGCGGCGTCGACAAATTCGTGCGGGTGCGCTGACCGCCTACTCTACCGGCTCCAGCACGACGACCGGAATTTCGCGGTCGGTCTTGGTCTGGTACTCGGCATAGGGCGGCCAGAATTCGAGCGCCTTTTCCCACAGCCGCGCGCGCTCGGCGCCGGTTGCGGTGCGGGCGCGCGCCGTCATCTTCGTGGTGCCGACCTGCACCTCGACCTCGGGGCTGGCGACGAGGTTGAGGTACCATTGCGGGTGCTTGGGCGCGCCGCCCTTTGAGGCGACGATGATGTAGCCGCCATCGCCGGTGTCGCCGTAGAACAGCGGAAAGATGTATTTCCCGCCCGATTTGCGGCCGGTCGTCGTCAGCAGCAGCGACGGCACGGTGATCTGCGGCCGCCCCGGCTGGCTTATTTCGTACAGGTGACCGTCGGCGCCGCCGCTCGAAATGTAGCGGTTGGCGTGTTCGACCATCCATTGCGGCAGGTTGGGGGCAAGGCTGGCTTCGGCCATCGTTGACCTCCTTCAGTAGTGCGTGACCCACGGGGTGTTGAGCGCTTCTTCGATGCGCCGGTGGCGCGCGCGGATGATGTCGGCCGGCACCGCGCTGACAAAGGCGTAGAACGTCTTGGTGCGGATCGCATCGACGACGCGTTCACCGACTTTTTTGGGGTCGAGGCCGGTGGTCGCGAGACGTTCGGCGAGCACCCTCTCGTCGCTCTCCCGAACGTGCGACCCGCCGAGGTGATCCGGCCGGTTGCGCGCGCCGCGCGCGATATTGGTGTTGATCGGGCCGGGGCACAGCACCGAGACGCCGACATTGCTGCCGTCGAGCTCGTGCTCGAGCGCCTCGGTCAGCGACAGCACGGCGTATTTGCTCATCGAATACGGCCCCTGGTTGGTGGCGCGCCGGTTCTGAAAGCCGGCGACCGAGGCGGTGTTGACGACGTGCCCTTCCTCGCCGTGCTTGAGGATCGCCGGCACAAAGTGGCGGATGCCGTGAATCACGCCCCAGATGTTGACGCCGACGACGAACTGCCAATCGGCCAGCGACACCTCAGTGAGCTTCGCGCCGTGCATCGGCACGCCGGCATTGTTGCAGGCGATATGGAGCTTGCCGAATTTGCGCTCCGCCTCGGCCAGCGCATCGACCACCGATTGCTCGGTCGTCACGTCGATGCGCACCGGCATCACCTGCTTGTTGGTGCCGGAGAGCGCGTGCGCCGCCTGTTCCACCGCGTCTTTCTGAATGTCGGCCATCACGACGTTAGCGCCGCTTTCGGCGAGCGCGGTAGCGATGCCGAGCCCGATGCCCGAGGCGGCGCCGGTGACGATGGCGGTCTTGCCGGAAATGTCCATGCGCGAAAGCCTTTCAGCCGCTCAGTGAAAGTATCGCCCCGAATCGATCAACACCGTCTGCCCGGTCATCGTTTCGCTGCGGCAGACGGTGACGACCATCACGGCGCAATCGTCCTTGTCGGCGGGTTTCTTAAGGATTGCGGTGGCGGCCGCGTGGTCGATCTGCTCGCGGCGCAGGTTGGCGGTCGCGCGCGTGCCTTCGAGCATGCCCGGCGCGACGCAATTGACCAGCGTCTCGGGTGCCAGCGCCACCGCCATGCATTTCGTCAAGTGAATGAGACCCGCCTTCGACACCGAATAGGCGATCGACGAGCCGGTCGGCCCGATGCCCGCGACCGAGGAGATGTTGACGATGCGGCCCTGTTGTTGCGCCTTCATCACCGGCGCCACCGCCTTGATGAGGCGCATCGGCCCGGTGAGGTTGACCGCGATGATCTTGTCCCACACCTCCATCGTCAGCCCGTCGAGATCGGCGAACGGCACCGCCTTGTTATAGGCGGCGTCGTTGACAAGGATGTCGAGGCGGCCGAAGCGCCCTGTCACATCGGCGACGAGCCGCTCGACCGCTGCGCCATCGGTGATATCGCACGCGAAGGCGGCGGCATTGACCTGATGGCGCGAGGCGAGATCGCGGGCGACCCCCTCGGCCTCGTCGCGGCTCTGCGCGTACATCACCGCGATATGCACGCCCTCTCGCGCCAAATGGTGACAGATGCGCTGACCCAGACCGCCATTGCCGCCGGTCACCAGCGCCACCGCACCGCGAAGTTCCATCAACCGCCTCCCTAAGCGAAGGATTCGGTCATCGCCGAATAGACCAGGGTACGCAAGTCCCGCCGCAGCGTGAGGCGTGCCGGGCTGCCGATCACCTGGGTCATGAATACGACCGTCAGCGCTTCCGTGGGGTCGATCCAGAACGCTGTCGATGCCGCGCCGCCCCAGAAAAATTCGCCGAGCGAGCCGGGCAGCCGGGTCTTCGCGACATCGACATTGACCCCGCAGCCGAGCGAAAAGCCGACGCCGGAATAGCCGCTTTCGCTGAACATGCCGGGGAAGGCCATGTCCGCCACCTCGCGCCCGCCCGGCAGGAAATTGAGGCTGAACAGCGCGACGGTTTTCGGGCTGAGGATCTGCACGCCGTCGAGCGTGCCGCCGTGCAACAGCATGCGGCAGAAGCGCAGGTAATCGTGCGCGGTCGACACCAGCCCGCCGCCGCCGGATTCGAGGAGCGGCGGCGAGGCATAAGTACTTTCGCGCGCATCATCCTGCAGCGCCAGCCCTCTCGTACCCGCGGGCTGGTAACACGACGAAAACCGCTCGACCCTGTCCGGGGTGACATGAAATGCGGTGTCGTTCATGCCGAGCGGCTCGAACAGCCGGGTGCGGAGAAACTCGCCAAAGCGCATCCCCGACAGTTTTTCGACCAGATAGCCTATCACGTCGATCGCGACCGAGTAGTTCCACGCCGTTCCTGGCGAGAAATCGAGCGGGATTTGCGCCAACTGCTCAATCATGCCCTGCAGCCCGGCCGGCGTCTGACGATCGACCACCTTGGCCCGGCGATACGCCGCGTCGACCGCGGTGCGCATCATAAAGCCGTAGGTAAGGCCCGAGGTGTGGGTCGCCAGATCGATCACTTTCATCGGCCGCTCAACTGGAATCGTCATGTAGGTCGGCGCGGCGGTCGGCAGCAGCGACGGCGTGCCGCTGGCGTAGACGGCAAGGTCCTTCCATTCGGGGATATGCGTGTGAACCGCATCGTCGAGCCCGATCAGGCCTTCCTCGACCAGCATCATCAGCGCGACCGCGGTGATCGGCTTCGACATCGAATAGATGCGAAAGATCGCGTCCTCGCGCATCGCCTTGCCGCGCGCCATATCCATCTGCCCGGCAAGCCCGGTGTGGACGAGCTGCCCCTTGCGGTAGACATAGGTCAGGATGCCGGGCAGATAGCCGCCATCGACATAGCGGCGCGTCATGACCTCGTCGAGGCGCTTAAGCCGCGCCGACGACATGCCGACGGTTTCGGGCTTGGTCATCTGTATCCTCCTCGGGGCCTCAGCCAACCTTTGCCATGATCCAACTGGTCAAACCAACATCGACGGCACGCTCGGCGAGCGCCTCCGGACGGATAAGATCCACATTCTCTGCACTGATGGTCAATTCAGCTGGACCGGTGTGATAGACGAGAAAGCCACGGCGTCCAGCAGCCGCTTCCGCCAGTCGGATAGCGGCATCATTTGCTCCGCCGTGATCAATCTTTGATTTGACTTGCACAAGCGCTTGTTCGCCTGTTAGCGGAAGCTCTACCTGCAAATCCACCATATCCTGGACACCGCCCGTTGCGCTTACTCGACGCCAGCCGCCTTGGGTAAATACCAGTTCGACCAATAGCTCAAAATCTTTCCAATGTAGTCCAGCTATTAGCGGTATCAGAGCTTTCACCAAGGCCAGACGAGCGTCACGTGCGACTTTCGTTGCGGGAGTTTCTTCTCCATTCAATCGGCGCAAAAGATAATCGAACTCGCGAACCCGACAGAGCGTGCCTCTAAACCCTGCCACCGTCGTGAGGGAGCCGCGTAGTTCATTCATATACAACGGCTTGCCTTCAAGGTCCTTATCGCTCCAGCTGCCGATGACTTTTCGATATCGCGACCCGGTTGTCTCGGCGTCACCGCCGGCGAGCGGGATCACTTCCGGTTCTGCGAAACACCACCACAAACGCCGGTCGGCAAACGTGATCCAAAGGACGTCGGAGCCGGCAGTATAAAACTCCCGAATTTCATTCGCGTAACGAGTTGCGGTGCCCGGCGAAACATTCCGTTTCTCATAGAAAGGCTTCACGATTGAGGCGAAATCCTTCGTTCCGATGGCCGCGATAGCTTGTTCGTGTGGGATGTCACCGAAGCCAAAGCGCAACGTGTTGCTGCTAAACGCAACCTGCGCCCAACGGTTTTCCCGCCCCAGCTTGATGTAAACTGCACGGGTCGCTGTGATCGGGTTCAGATCACGCCCTCCTCGGCGAGCCGCTCGACCTCTTGCGGGGTGCGGCCGAGCAGTTCGGTCAGTACATAGAAATTGTCTTCGCCATAGCACGGCGCGCCGCGATTGATCGGGCCACCGACATGGCCGGGCGTTTTTGACAGCTTCATCGGAATTTCATAGATCGGCCAAGTGCCTATCTTGGTGCCCCTGACCTCGGTCAGCCATTTGAGGTGACCGAGCTGCGGGTCATAATCGACCCGGTCCTCGGCGTTCTGGCACACCCCGGCCGGCACGCCCGCCTTCTGCAATTTCATCATGCAGTCGTAGCGGTCCTGCGTCCGGGTCCACGATTCGACCGCGGCATCGAGCGAATCCTGGTGCTGGAGCCGGTTTTCGAGCGTTGAAAAGCGCCGATCGTCGAGCCAGTCGCCGCGCTCGGCGACGCGCGCCAGCGCCTGCCACTCGGCATCGCTGAAACAGGCGATCGCGACCCAGCGGTCCTTGCCGTCGCAGCGATAGGCGCCGTGCGGCGCGGCCGGCTTGTACGGCGAGCGGTTGCCATAGCGGCGGAACGCGCGCTCGTTGGCCGACCAGTCGAGGATCGTCGCGCCGGTCAGAAAGATGCCGCTTTCGCATTGCGAGGAATCGATCCACTGCCCCTCGCCAGTGCGCTCGCGATGGTAGATCGCACCCAAGAGCGCCAGTGCGTAGCCATAGGCCCCCATCCAGTCGAGAAAGGAATAGCCGAAGCTCACCGGCATCGCCGGCTCCGGCAGCCCGGACATATCGGCCTGCCCGGCAAAGGCACCAGCCACCGGGCCGACTGTACGCATCCGGCCATAGGTGCCGTGCGCCCCCATGCCCGATTGCTGGATGTAGATGATGTCGGGCCGGATCGACTTCAGCACATCATATCCGAGGCCGAGCCTCTGTAACACACCGGGCGAAAACCCCTCGGCGACGACATCGCAGATGCGGATCATGTCCTTGGCGATCTGCAGCCCCTTAGGGTGGCGGATGTTGAGCGAGATGCCGCGCTTGCCCGAGTTCTTGTTGAGGAAATTGCCGCCCATGTCCGGGTCCTTGACCCCGGGCAGCGGCCCGGTCGCCGCCTCGCGCGCGGCGCGTCCGCCGACCGGCGCCATCGCCGCCAGCCGCGTATCGGGATTGTCTTTCCACTCTACCTTGAAGCTTTCGGCGCCGAGCGCGGCGAGAAACCGCGTGCCGCCGGCCGAGGCAAGAAACCAGGCGAAGTCGAAAATCCGGATTCCCTGCAGCGGGAAGGGTTTGTTGTGCAGCGCCGACAGGCGCGGGTTTTCCGGGCGGCGCGGCGCGGCCGGCACGCGCGGCCGCCTTGTCCCCTCGCCGAGCACCGCATCGGTATCCTCGCCCAATAGCGGCGCGCGCCGCCCGACCTGCCAGCTTGTCTTGTTGCTGAGCCATTTCGAGGTCGGATAGCGAAAGCTGCGCCCCAGTTCCGGGTGCTCTATGTCAGCAAAGGTCTTGCGCGCCAGCCAGTGTTCGTCGAGCGCATTTTCGTGCGGCTTCCTCAGCGGGGCCCACAACAGCCCGGCATCCTGCGCCTCGCGCCACGGCATGTCCTTGTAGGTCCAGGCGCGAATAAAGCGCTGGACAACGTCGAGCATATGCGCCCGCGCCTCGTCGGTCCCGGCCGTGCCCGGTACCTGACGCGCCTTCAAATCCGTATCGGGCGGCGGCGGCTGCAGATCGGCCTGAGCGCCGTATTCGGAGAGCAGCGGCACCAGGTTGTTCAAATCGCGCGCGCCCATGCCGTGGGTGATGAACCAGCGCCCGTCCTTGGTGTGGCTGATGCTGGGGCTATGGTTCGGGCCTTCGGAGGCGTGGCGGCAGGTCAGGCGCCACAGCGGCACCCGCCGCATGACCCAGTACATCAGGTCCTGCTCCGGGTTCTTGGACACCGCCTCGTGCACCGCGACTGACACGTCCTGCCCTTCGCCGGTCCGCTCGCGGTGGTAGAGCGCGGCGATGATCCCGGTCGCCATCTGCTCGCCGGCGATGTGATAGGCGTGCCAGATCTGCGGCGCGATCGGCGGCGTGTCGTATTCGAGGTTGGGGTCGGGATCGTAGCCGCAATTCATCATCACCCCGCCGAGCGCGAGGTGAACGAGGTCCGAGCCCTTGAATTCGGCCCACGGCCCGTCGTCGCCAAACGGCGTCATCCGCGCCGTGACCAGCGCCGGGAAGCGCGCGGCGAGCGCGGCGCGGTCGAGCCCGAGCGCCGTGTTGAGCGCACCGCAGCTCGCGTCGAGCAGGATGTCGGCGCCGCCGAGCAGGCGCAGGAGGTGCTCGCGCCCCACGGGCGTCTGCAGGTCGAACGCGACCGATTTCTTGTTGCGGTTGTAGTGCCAGAAATAGAGCGACCGTTCGAGCCCCGCCTCGTCGTCGAGAAACGGGCCGATCCGCCGCGTCGCATTGCCTTCGGGCGGCTCGATCTTGATCACCTCGGCGCCGAGCCCGGCGAGCAGCAGCCCGCAATACTCGGCCCGCTCGTCGGCGATCTCGACGACGCGCAGCCCGGCGAGCATGCCCGGACCGGCATTCCCCATCATCTCGCCCGGCCCGGTTGTCAGCCGTCCGGGTGTGCTCGCGCCGGCATCCGACATTGCGGCAACCCTCCCATGCTCTCGCGCAACAAGTTTGGACTCGCCGCCGGGCCGCGCCAATCAAAAGATGGCGCGGCAAGCGGGCACGCCGCTAAGCTGATCGAAGGCCGCCGCGAGCGCAACGCACCGGCGGCGGGAGGAGGAGCTTATGGATACGTTGGCCGAACACACGCAACTGCCCGACGAGATCGACGCGCAGCCCGTGGTCAAGGCCGCGGCCGCGCTGCGGCCGGTATTGCGCACCTTCCGCGAGGCGATCGAGCGCGACCAGCGTCTACCCCAGGCGCTGGTCGAGCAGCTTCATGCCGCCGGCTGCTACCGGATGGTGATCCCGCGCGCGCTGGGCGGGCTGGAGGTCGATCCGCTGACCTATCTGCGGGCCGTCGAGCTGCTGGCCGAGGGCTGCGGCTCGGTCGGCTGGAACCTCGCCAACAACAGCATCGGCCAGCTGGTGACGCTGGGGCTGCCCCCGGAAGGCACCGACGAGCTATACGGCAACGGCCCCGCGAACCTTGCCGGCACCGCAGTGCAGGGCGGCGGCCAGGGCGTGCCGGTCGATGGAGGCTATCGCGTCAGCGGGCGCTGGCAATTCGGCAGCGGCTGCAACGAGGCCGCCTGGATGCTCGGCAGCTTCCAGATCGTCGACGACGGCAAGCCGCGCACGAGCCCCGAGGGTCGGCCGCTTTTCTGGCGCGGCATCTTCAGGCGCTCGGAGGCCGAGATCCTTCCCGGCAGCTGGGACGTCGCCGGGTTGCGCGGCACCGGCAGCTTCGACTGGACGGTCGACAACGTCTTCCTGCCCGAGCGGCGGGTGATGCCGCATCTCGGCGCCCCGCTCGACAACCAGTGGAACCGCTGGCCGGGCGTCACCTATGCGCTGCCGGCTCAGGCCTGGGTCGGGCCGCATCACAGCGCGGTGATCACCGGCATCGCGCGCGCCGGCATCGACGCGCTGATCGAACTTGCCGGCGGCAAGCAGCCGCGCGGCCGGCCCGCCGGGCTCTTGCGCGAGAACCCGCAGGTACAGGAGGCGGTCGGCCGTGCCGACGCGATCCTCAACGCCGGGCGCGTCTATCGCGATGCGATGATCGCCGAGCTGTGGGCCACCGTCGCCGCCGGCAAGGAGACCACGCTCGAACAACGCGCCCGCTGCCGCCTCGCCTCGGTCTATGCCGCCGACAGCGCGCGCCAGGCGATGGATTTGGTGTACCGCTTTGGCGGCAGCACGTCGTTCAAGCGCGAGAGCCGTCTCGCCGAGTGCTGGCGCGACCTGCACGTCGTCGGCCAGACCGTGACGATCGCCCCCGAATGGTATCCGATCGGCGGGCGGGTCTATCTCGGCATGGATCCCGGTTCGCGGATGCGATAGCTGGCGCCGGGAGCAGGCGCGACCGGGTTGTCGGCGTTATCCCCGGCCGCTCCCGCCCCGAGCGGCAAACTGGTCGTAGGCTTCGATCGCCTGGGCGGCGTACATGACCGATGGGCCGGCGCCCATGTAAATCGTCATCCCCATCGCCTCCATGATTTCGGCCCGCGACGCGCCGCGCTTCAGCGCCGACTCGGCATGAAACGCGATGCACGCGTCGCAGCGGACCGCAACGCCGATCGCCAGCGCGATCAGTTCTTTGGTTTTGGCGTCGAGCGCGGCGCCGTCGAGCGCCGCCCGGGCGATCGCCGAGAAACCCTTCATCACCTCCGGCACGCCGGCGCGCAATTCCTTGAGCGCGGGGGTCATACCGGCAGCCAGTTCCGGCCAGTTCTCGTGCATCTCGTTGCCCCTTGCATCGCTGGCCGACAGCTTCGCGCCACCGGCCGTGCGCCGCATTGAGCCAGATCAATCGGGCGGGACGGCGCCCTAGACCTTCAGCACCTCGGCGCCGGCGGCGGGCTCCAATCCGCACGCATTCACGGTCATCGACAGAAGGCTGTAATAGCCGATCGCGGTGGTCAGCTGGATCAACTCGTCGTTGCCGAACCGCGCCTGCACCGCCTTGAACAGCGCCTCGTCGACCCGATGCTGGCGCAGCAATTGGTGGGTGAACTCGACGATCTGCGCATCCTCGGGCGGGATGCCGCGCGAATGGTTTTCGCGGATCGCGGTGATCGTCGCTTCCGGCACGCCGAGCCGGCGCGCCCCGCCGGTCTGCGCACCCCATACGTACATCGCCTCGGACTCGCGGGCGACGGTCATCGCCGCCAACACCCGCACCTTCATGTCGAGCGAGCCCTCGAACCGCACATAGGCGCCGAGATGCGCGACGCGGCCCGACACTTCGGGCGAGTGCATGAACATCGTGAACGGCCCCTGCACGGCGCCGCGGCTGGCGACGATCGCGTCAAACGTGGCCTGATCCTTGGCCGCCACCTGGTCTTTCTTGGTGATCGAGGAAAGCCGAGCCATCGGGGTTCTCCTATATCGTAGGGTGACAAAGGATGAATGTCGCGGCTCGCTGCGGCAAGATCGGAACCAAACGAGCGGCGCGGAGCATGGCTGACTTTACGCTCACTGCGACCGAGGAAACCGTCGCCCCCGGCGAGGCGTATCTCACCGACACGCCGGTGCTGCACGCTCATGCCGGGACCCAGCCCGACCTGTTCCTGCGGTGGAATCGCCTTCCGGCCACGGCCGCGGCGATCGACGTGGTCGTCCACCTGCACGGGTTTTCGCAGCGGGGCGGCGCGATGGCGCTGGCGGAAAAGGTGGCGCGCAGCGGAATCGAGCTGTCGGGCCGCAGCCGCCCGACGCTGGCGCTGATCCCGCGCGGCAATTTCATCCGCCGCAACTGGTACGATTTTCCGGCGCTCAACGGCGGCGGATTCGCGGCGCTGGTCGAATACGGCCTCGCCTGCTTGCGGGCGGGCCTCGCGCTCGACCGACTGATCGTGACGGCGCATTCGGGCGGGGTGATGCCGGCGGTCGGACTGCTCGACGGCGAAGGCCCGATGCCCGACGAATTGCACCTGTTCGATGGGCTGTACGGAAACGACCCGGCGCTCGGCGACCCCTATCGCGACCTCGCGGCGATCGAGCGCTGGCTCGGCGATCGCTTCGCCGCCGAGCCAGTGCGGCCGGGCGCGCTGCGTGTGGTGTATCTCGACCGCCAGACCGGCGAGATGTCGCGCGCTGTCGGCGAGGCAATCGCCCGGCATTTGGCCTCTGCCGATCCGGCGCGCGCCGCGCTACTCTCACCGCGCTACCGGGTCGAGCGATCGCTGGTGCCGCATTCCGACGTCGCGTGGCGCTGCGGCCCCGAGTTCCTCGCCGATCCCGGCGCGGACATTGACTGGAGCCGGCCGGTCCCGGCGGGAGGGTGAGCGTGGCAGGCGTTCTCGACGGCATCCGGGTACTCGATTTCGGGCGCTACATCGCCGGCCCGTTCTGCGCGGCGCTGCTCGGCGACCTCGGCGCCGAGGTGATCCGCATCGAGCGCCGCGGCGGCGGCGAGGATCGCGGGATGATCCCAGTTGGCACCGGGCCTGACGGCGGCGGCGCGATGTTTCTGGCGATGAACCGCAACAAGCTCGGCATGACGCTCGACCCTGCCTCGCCGAAGGGCCGCGAGGTCGTCAGGAAACTGGTCGCCACCGCCGATGTCGTGGTCGCCAACCTGCCGCCTTCGGTGCTGCGCTCGCTGGCGCTCGACCTCGACAGCCTGCGCGCGACCAGGCCCGACATCATCCTGACCACCGTCACCGGCTTTGGCGCCGGCGGGCCGCTGTCGCACAAGCACGGGTTTGACGGGATCGGTCAGGCGATGAGCGGCGCGGTCTACCTGTCGGGCACGCCCGAGCAGCCGATCATGCTGAAGGTGCCGTGGGTCGATTTCGGCACCGCGTTCCTCTCCGCCTTTGGCACGCTGGCAGCGCTGATGGAGCGCGGCAAGACCGGGCACGGCCAGAAGGTCGAAGGCGCGCTGCTGCGCACTGCGACCGCGATCAGCAACGCGATGCTGATCGAGCAGGCGCTGACCGGCGTCGACCGGGAGGCGACGGTCAACCGCGGCTTCAACAACGCGCCGGGCGACATCTTTCGCTGCACCGACGGGTGGATCGTCACCACGGTGATCGGCGAGCCGATGTTCCGCCGCTGGTGCCGGATGATCGGCGAAGACCATTGGCTCGGCGACCCGCGCTTCACGGACGACCAGTCGCGCGCCGATAACGGTGCGGCGATCTCGGCGCGGATGAGCGCGTGGTGCGGCGAGCGCAGTTGCGCCGAGGCACTCGCCGACCTCGAAAAGGCCAATATCGTCGCCGGCCAGGTGTATTCGCCGCAGCAGGCGCTCGACGATGCGCATATCCGCGCCGCGCACCTGCTCGAAGAGCGCGAGTTTCCCGGGCTCGACCGCACGCTGCCGCTGGCCCCGACCCCGATCGATTTGTCGGAGACGCCAGGCACCTATCGCCGCCGCGCGCCGCTGATCGGCGAGCACACCGACGAGATCCTGGCGAGCCTGGGCTACCCGGCCGACGAGATCGCGGCATTGCGGGCGGAAGGGGTCGTGTAAGGGAGCCATTTGATGGGCATGACGATCGTCGAAAAGATTTTCGCGCGGGCGAGCGGGCAGGCGCGGGTGGCGCCGGGCGATCTGGTCGTCGTCGATGTCGATTGCGCGGTGATGATCGACATGAGCTTTCACAAGAACCAGCGCCGCGACATCCTCAAGGTGTTCGACCCCGAGCGGATCGTGATCGCCTACGACCACATGGTGCCGGCGCCCGACAAGGATGCCGCCGAGGCGCACGCCTATGGCCGCGAGTTCGCCCGCCGCTTTGGCATCGCGCGGCTGCACGATGTCGGCCCCGACCAGGGCGTCAGCCATGCAATCGTCGCCGACCGCGCCTATGCGCTGCCCGGCAGCGTGCTGGTATGCAGCGATTCGCACACCTGCGCCTCGGGCGCGTTCAACTGCGCGGCACGCGGCATCGGCGGGCCGGATCTGGTCGCCGCGATCACCACCGGAAAGACCTGGTACCGGGTCGGTGAGACGGTCCGCTACGACCTCTCCGGCGCGCTGCGGCCGGGCGTTTCGGCCAAGGATCTGTTCCTGCACCTCGCCGGCACCTACGGCCACCACACCAACCAGAATGTCGAGTTCGGCGGGCCCGGCCTCGCCAGCCTGTCGATCGACGCGCGCCGCACGATCGCCGCGATGGGTGCCGAGCTTTCCGCCGAATTCGCCACGTTCGAGTGCGACGACGCGCTGGTCGAGTACGTCACGGCGCGCAACCCCGCGCCGTTTTCGCCGCAGGCGCCCGACCCCGACGCCGCCTATGCCGAGCGGCGCGCCATCGACCTCGCCGCGATGACCCCGCTCGTCGCGCTGCCCGACGCGGTTATCCGCAATTCGGTGCCGGTCGCCGAGGTTGCCGGCGAGCGGATCAACCAGGCCTATATCGGCTCGTGCGCCAACGGCACGCTGTCCGACCTCGCCGAGGCGGCGCGAGTCGTCAAGGGCCGCAAGGTGGCGCCGGGCGTACGCCTGATCGTTACGCCGAACACCCAGGTGGTCTACACCGCGGCGCTGAAAGCGGGCTATGTCGAGACGCTGGTCGAGGCCGGCGCGGTGGTGACCTCGGCGACCTGCGGCGCCTGTTTCGGCGGGCATATGGGGGTGCTCGGGCCGGGCGAGACTTGCATCACCGCCAGCACCCGCAACTTCAAGGGCCGCATGGGCGACCCCAGCGCGCGCATCTTCATGGCTTCGCCGGCGACCGTCGCAGCATCGGCGATCGCCGGGCACATCGCCGATGCCGGCGATATCATCGGAGGCCAAGCAGACGGAGGACGGGCATGATCGCCGGCAAGACCTGGAAATTCGGCGACAACATCAACACCGACCTGATGCTGCCGGGGGCGCTGCTGCTGGCCTCCGAGGCCGAGCAGATGCGCGCGGTGTTTGCCGCCAACCGGCCAGGCTGGGTCGATCAGGTGCAGGCCGGCGACATCATCGTCGGCGGGCTGAATTACGGCATGGGGTCGAGCCGCCCGGCCGCCCGGTCCTTGCGCAATTGCGGGATCGCCGCGCTGCTCGCCGAGTCGATCAACGGCCTCTTTTTCCGCAACGCGGTCAATTTCGGGTTGCTCGCAATCGAATGCCCGGGCGTGCACGCCGCCTTCGCCGAAGGTCAGGTCTGCGAGGTGTCGGTCGCCGATTTCACCGTGCGCAACCGCGACACCGGCGCGGTCCTGCAGGCACAGCCGGTGCCGCAGACGCTGCTCGACATGATGCTCGGCGGCGGGGTCTACCCGACCCTGGAAAAGCAGGGGCTGATCGCGCCGCGCTGAGGGTTACTTGAACCGCCGCCCGGCGAGGTAATGCGCACCGGCCGGGCCGCATTCCTCGGTATGCGGCGTGCCGGCGGCGATCTCGCAGACATCGCCGGGACCGAACACCTGCGACATACCGTTACGGGTGATCGTCATCTCGCCGTCGAGCAGCATCACTCGCGCGTCGAATTCGTGCATATGCTCGGGATTGAACTGGTTGGCGTCCATCCGGCGTTCGACCGGCTCATAACCGCCCGCCTTCAACTCCGACTCGAACCTGGTACGATCCATTTTCGCCTCCCTGAAATCAGCCAAATGGCCCTTGGAACACCTGGTCGACATAGGTGTCCGACAGCGGCTCCAGCGCCGCCGGCCAGTCGCGCGACACCTTCCGTCGCTCGGCCGCGCTGCGCACCCGCCCGTCCCAACCGACCTGCTCCATATAATAATAGAGCTGGATGCAATGACCGTCGGGATCGAGGGCGAACGCAGCGTAATCGGTGCCGGGATACAGTTCAGGTGGGACATCTATAAATTGTACGCCATGGGCCTTGAGGAATTCGACAGATGCACGTAGTTGCGCGTAATTCGCCAGCTCGACGCCAAACGACAGGCAGCTGGTGTGCTCGCTGAGACCCAGCATCGCACGCAGTTCCCGGGGGTAAAGCGCGATCGCGTGGTGCTCGGCGCCGCAGCGCAGAAACACGCAGCGCGCGCCGCGATAGGTCACCTCTTCGCTGACCGCAAACCCGAGATGCCGGCGATAGAACGCCTCGGCCTTGTCGACATCGGCGACGAACAGGCGCACCGGGCCGATCTTGGTAATCTTGAACGGGCGCGGCAGCAGTACACCATCAACATCGAAGGTCTCGCCGTTCGGGCGCGGCGGCAGGTGTCCGGAATAGACGTCGATGCCCTTGTCGCCGGCCTCGGCAAGCTCGGCCGCCTCCGACACCTGCGGCAGGTCGGGCTTTTGCGCAAAGCCGCGATAGTACATCTCGCGCGGCTTTGAGCGCTGGTTCCAGCCGACCTGCTCGATACCGTAATAGAGTTCGGTGGTATGGCCGTCGGGGTCATAGACATAAGTGTGCCAATTGCTGCCCGGCATGTCGCGGCCAACCCGCTGGATGCGCACCTGGTGCTCTTCGAAATAGCCGTGCGCGTCGACGATCTCCTTGAGGCTGCCGCACTGCCAGGTGATCTGGTTGATCGTCACGCCCGGCTCGAATTTGCGGTCGGAGCGGTGGTCCATGACCTGCTTCGAGAACAGCACCATCGCGTGGTGGTCGGTTCCGTAGCGCATGAAATAGCCGTCGGCGCCGTTGCCCAGCCCTTTCGGATACCACGGCGCCCGCGAGAAATCGGCCTTGTCGGACTGGATGAAGCCGAGAAGGTCGCCGTAGAATTCGCGGCATTCCTCCATCCGGTCGACATTAAAGCCGAAATGGCCGAGCCGCCGGATCTTAAATGGCCGGTCGAGCATCACCCCGCCGACATTGTAGCGCTGGCCGTTGGTCGACATAGGTATCTCCTCCTAATGCCACAACCGCTTCGAGGCGATGGCGGCGCCCTCAGCCATCGCCTTCAATTTCTTGAACGAGATCTCGGGATCGAGCTTGCCATATCCGGCGAACGTGCCAAAGCCGCAATCGCTGCCGGCGACCACCCGCTCGCGCCCGACGAGATCGGCAAACCGGCACAGCCGCTCGGCGACCAGTTCGGGGTGCTCGACGTAATTGGTCGAGGTGTCGAGCACGCCGGGGATCAGGATTTTGTCGTCGGGCAATTTGGTTTCCCGCCACACCGCCCATTCGTGAGCGTGGCGCGGGTTGGCCGCCTCGACGACGAAGGCCTGCGGCCGGGCCTTCACGAGGATCGGCGCGACCTTGCGGAAATCGATGTCGTGGTCGTGCGGCCCTTCGTAATTGCCCCAGCAGATGTGGATGCGCATGCGGTCGGGCGCGATGTTGCGCGTCGCGTGGTTCAGCGTCTCGACGTGAAACGCCGCGCGCTTGAGGAAATCGGCTTCGCTCAACTCCTGGAACGAGGTGTGGTGCGCCATCGCGAGGTCGGGGCAATCGAGCTGCAAGACGAACCCGGCGGCAACGATCGCCTCGTATTCCTCCTGCATCGCCGCGGCGATCGCCTCGACATAGGCCTCGTGCGACGGGTAGTGGCGGTTGTTCTGGAACACCGGCACGAGACCCGGCGAAGCCGCAGTCATGAACCCTTCGGTCGCGCCGGCGCCGTCGAGCGCCGCCTTGAGGTTGGCGATGTCGTGGGCCAGCGGCTCGCGGTCCTTGACCGCGATCGGGCCGACGCAGACCGCGCGGCGCGCCGCATTCTCGCCGGTCATCCGTGCATAGGCGGCGTTGAAGTTCGGGTAGGGGCCGGTATCGAGCCGGGGCTTGGCCGGATCGTGCCCGGCAAACCCGGAAAGCCGGTCGGCGACATAGGTCGAATAACCCGGCTTTGACATCTCACCGTCGTTGACGATGTCGACGCCGACCGCAACCTGGCGGCGCACGATGTCGAACACCGCCTCGCGCGTCAGCCGGTCAAGCTCCGCCTTGTCGTAGGCGTCACCCTTGTCCTTCGCGACCAGCAGCGCACGCAATGCCGACGGCCGCGGCAGGCTGCCGACATGGGTCGTCAGAATCCGGTCGGTGCTGGTCTTCATCGCCTCCCTCCCGTTCTATTCGCTTTGCGTCAGCATGCGCCGGGCCGGCACGCAGCCGCAAGCACGTGCTCAGGCGCGTGCTGGACCGCGAGCCTTTATCCGGCAAGCGTTCGCCGCGGCGCTACCTCTGCTCCACCCCGGCGAAATAGAGGCTCGGATCGCTGGCGCGGACATGCGCCTCGGGCAGGCCGAGTTCGCGGCGGACGATGTTGGTGCCTTCGACAAGGCTGACGCATTTATAATAGGCAATGCGGCGCGACAACCCCTCGCGGCCGAAGCCGCAATCGGTGGTGACCACCAACTGCTCGGGCGGGATGTGCTCCAGCGCCCTGCGGATCAGCGCGGCAACCGCCTCGGGCGGCTCGACCACGGTGTTGCAGTGATTGACCACGCCGATGCCGATCTTCTTGTCGGTCTTGTATTTCGAGAACAGCGCCAGATCCTTGCCGTCGCTGCTGCAGCATTCGATCGTCAGCACGTCGCAATCGAGCTGCAACAGATGCGGCAGCGCGCGTTCATAGCTCGGCACCTGCCAGTAGACGCGCTGCTGGTTGGGGTTACCCCAGCAGGTGTGCACCCAGATTTCGGCATCGACCCCGACGAGCTGGCGGTTGAACGCCTCGGTCTGGAATTCGAGCTCCTTGTCGGTGCAGTCGGGCCGCGTGGTCAGGCCGTGATGGCGCGGCTCTTCGACCTGGATCACCGGGCAGCCGGCGGCGGCCAGCTCCTTGAACTCGGCGTTCATGATATCGCACAGGTCGAAGATCAGCGCCTTGTCGTCGTGGTAATGCTCGTCCCACAGCATGCTGGCGATGCCCGGCGCGCAGATCGCGCCGAACTTGACCGGCTTGTCGCAAAGCCGCTGCGCCACCTGCCAGAGCGCGGCGTATTCGAGCGGACCGCGGGTGAGCCTGTCGCGCACGATGCTCGGCTGATACGCCTCCTGAACCTCCCAAAGGATGTGGCCCGGCCGCAGCCCATGCCGGCCCATCCAGCCCTGGCTCGTCGAGCGGTGCCCCTCGATTCCGCCGAGGCGTTCGATCGGATAGAAGAACCAGCTCTTGCCGCCGACCGCGAGGTCGAACCGCGCGTCGCCGTCGGTGACGATGTCGAGCCCCGCCGCCTCCTGCGCATTGATGACGGCCGCCACGGCGTCGAGGTACTGCTCGCGGAACAGCGAGTCCCCCATCGCCGATTTGAACGACCGCCCATTGAGGCTCACGTCATACCAAAGCGGCCGCGGATACGACCCGGTGATCGCCGTCGGCATGATCATGTCGCGGGTGGTTTTCAGCATGGCGCGTTCCTCCGGGTCGGGGATGGATCATGCCGGATTGTACCCCTCATCCGTCGTGCCGGCGAAGGCCGGTATCCACCAATCCGACGCGCGAGCGGCTGAAAAGTGGGGCCCGGCCTTCGCCGGGGTGACGAGCGAGAGTTGATCCAGTGCTCTCTGCTACTGCCGCGGCAAGCGGATCGTGAACTCGGTGAATGACCCTTCCTCGCTGGCGACGGCGATCGTGCCGCCATGCTGTTGGGTGATGATGTCGTAGCTGATCGAGAGGCCGAGGCCGGTCCCTTCGCCGGTCGGCTTGGTCGTGAAGAAGGGTTGAAACAGCCTGTCGCGGATATCGGCCGGGATGCCGGTGCCGTTGTCGCGGATGGCGATCTCGACGGCGTTGCCGGCGTCGCGGGTGGCGACGCGGAGGGTCGGGCGGTAGGCGCCGTCGCCACTTGCCTGGGCGCGTTTGTGCGCGGCGTAGAAGCCGTTGCCGAAGAGATTGAGGAAGACCCGCGTCATCTCCTGCGGCGCGAGCTCGACGGGCGCTAGCACGCCTGCATAGTCGCGTTCGAGGGTGACGTTGAAGCACTGATTCTGGGCACGCGCGCCGTGATAGGCAAGGTTCAGCGCCTCGTCGATCAGCGCGTTGAGGTCCACGACGCGCTTTTCGCCCGACACCCCGCGCGAGTGCTCCAGCATGCTCTTGACGATGTTGTCGGCACGCTGGCCATGCTCGGCGATCTTGCCGAGGTTGCCGGTCAGCATCGCGATCGTCTCGTCGATCGCCTCGCGCTTGTCGCCGTCGAGCGCCGCCAGCGCCGGCCCCAAATCCTCCCGCAGCTCGTCCAAAAGCTCGGTCGACAGCCCGGCGAAATTGTTGACGAAGTTGAGCGGGTTCTTGATCTCGTGCGCGATCCCGGCAGTGAGCTGGCCCAGCGCCGCCATCTTCTGCGCCTGCACGAGGCTCGACTGCGCCGCCTGCAAATCCCGATAGGCCGCCTCGGCGGCGTCCCGGGCCGCGCGCAATTCGCCGAACAACCGCGCATTCTCGATCGCAATCACCGCCTGATCGGCAAAGGTGCGGACCAGCTCGATCTGCGCCTCGCTGTACGGTTCCGGCACCGGGCGATAGATCGTTATCGCCCCGATCGCCTCGTCGCCGCGGACGAGCGGCACGATCAGCACCGCGCGAACCCCGAGCTCGACCATGCGCTTCCGGAACGGATTGCCCGCCCCGTAGGCATTGTCGTCGGCGATGTCCCGGATATGCACCGGCATTCTGGTCGTGAACGCGCGAAAGATCGCCGTCCCCGAGCCCGGACGCAGCGGATTGCTCAGCATCTCGGCCGCGTATTGCGGGTCCGGATGGCGGGCCGCGACTGCGGTGAACGTTCCGTCCTCGTGTAGATACAGATTGCTCGCCTTGACGTCGCAGAGTTCCATCGCACGGTCGAGGATCGCGTCGAAGACCGGCGCCAGCCGGTCGGGCGAGCTCGCGACGATGCGCAACACCTCGCCGGTCGCGGTCTGGTACGCGAGCGCTTCCTGCAATTCAGTCGTACGCTGGCGCGTCTCCGTCAGGAGCCGCGCGTTTTCCATCGCGATGACGGCCTGCTGCACGAAACTTTCGAGGAGCGCGATCTCCTGTTCGGAGAACGGCTTCACCTCCTCGCGATAGGCGGACATGTAGCCGAGGAGCATCCCATCGCGGCGAAGCGGCACCCGCAGGATGGTGCGAACGCCGCTCGCCACGGCGGACCGCATCCGCTCATCGTTCGGGTTTTGCGCGACCAGCGCGGCCAGATCGGGGTAGTGGACGAGGCGCGCGCCGGCCAGCAGTTCATCGTCGGCGACGTTTGTCGGCGGACGCGGGCGGTATTGGGCCTCGGCCCAGTCGGGCCGGAGGCCGTGCGTCGCGACGGCGTGGAAATTCGTGCCGTCGTAGAGCTGCAATGTGCCTTGCGTGGCGCCGCACAGGCGATGCGCCTTGTCCAGGATCGCTTCGAAGACCGGGGCGAGATCACCCGGCGAGGCGTTGATGATCCGCAGCACCTCGGCCATCGCCGCCTCGCGGGCCAACGACTCCTCCCGCTCGCGTCGCAAATCCTCGATCACCCGTTGGGTATCGGCGGCCGTATCCTCGCGACTGGCCCCCATGCGCCTGCCCGCCCGCCGCCCCGAAATCCGCGGGATCAGTCGAACTTCAGCACGGTCCGTGCCACCTCGCCGGCCTTCATCGCGCGGAAGGCTTCGTTGATGTCGTCGAGCCGGCCTTGCTTCGTGACCATCGCGTCGAGATCGAGCCGGCCCTGCTTGTAGAATTCGAGGTAGTGCGGAATGTCGCTGCGGAAGCGGTTTGAGCCCATGCGCGAGGTCTGCACCTTGCATTCGGGGCGGATCGCCATCCACGGAAACTCGATCATCGCATCGGGCGGCAACACGCCGACGATCGTCGCGGTGCCGCGGATCGCCAGGCTCTCGATCGCCTGGCGGCACAATTTGGCGTTGCCCACCGCCTCGAACGAATGATCAACGCCGAGCCCGCCGGTCAA